>JBJFCD010000187.1:33226-40129 GCA_051888795.1 Lachnospiraceae bacterium
AAGTACGCAGTTTAAACATACATAGTACATTAAAATGTACTAAATGAAAAACCAGAGAATCTCAATTATCCTCTGGCTTTCATCATTCATCTAAATATGTCATTCCCCATTTTGCGATCTCATAAAAAATGGGGGCTAATCCTTTTCCTTTCTCTGTCAACGAGTACTCTACATGAGGCGGTATCTCATTGAACTGCTCTCTTTTCACTATCCCCAAAGATTCCAGATCACGAAGTGTTGTCGTCAGCATCGTATTCGTAATCTTGGGCATTAACTTCTTCAATTCCCCAAAACGGCAGGAATCATGCCGACAAAGTTCAAAGATAACATGGGTCCTCCATTTACCACTTAACATCTCCAACGTTCTGTAGATTGGGCAGTTAGTATCTAACCCCTTCGCTGTTTTAATATCTTTTAAAAAATCTTCCTGTGTAAATTCCATCTCAATACCTACTTCTAATATATTCAGGCACACTGGCTGCAACATGTTTTATATCTATATACTTTTTGTGTATTTAGTATAGTTTTTGTACATTAATATTGTCAACAACATTCTTTCATGTACACAAAAATCTGATGAAAACGCAATCAATTTCTGCTATACTAGCATAAGCAACAATAAACAATCTTTCAAAACAGAATGGAGTTTTTCATGAAAAAATATGTTCTTATCACAGGTGCATCAAGAGGAATAGGAAAAAGCACAGCTCTTCTATTTGCAGAAAAAGGCTGGCATGTCTTTTTAAACTGCAACAAATCTATAAGCGAACTTGAAAAAGTAAAACAGGAGATTGATGCCATGAACAGAGGCTCTTGTTCTCTTGTACCTGGGAATGCAGGAAATCCTGAAGAAGTAAGAACTATTTTCAAAAAAATCTATAAAACATGTCATCACCTTGATGTCCTTGTAAACAATGCCGGTGTGGCACATATCGGATTGTTAAGTGATATGAGTGACGAGGAATGGGATTGTATCATCAGTACTAATCTCTCATCCGTTTTTTACTGCTGCCGCGAAGCCATTCCTCCAATGGTATCTGCAAAATGTGGCCGCATCATCAATGT
This sequence comes from Lachnospiraceae bacterium, assembly GCA_051888795.1. Lineage (GTDB taxonomy): Bacteria > Bacillota > Clostridia > Lachnospirales > Lachnospiraceae > MD308. The sequence goes on from JBJFCD010000187.1 coordinate 34,292, forward strand.
ATCCTCCATGTGGGGTGTATCCGGAGCTTCCTGCGAAGTCGCTTATTCTGCCTCCAAATCGGGGTTAAACGGACTCACACGTGGACTTGCAAAAGAGCTTGCACCAAGTAATATCCAGGTAAATGCCATCGCATGTGGGGTAATTGATACTGTCATGAATAGTCAGTTGGATGAAGAAGAAAGACAATCATTAGAATATGATATCCCCATGGGACGCTTTGGAGATCCTTATGAAGCAGCAAAACTAATCTGGGACATAGCAAATGCCCCGTCATACATGACAGGGCAAATAATCGGTATCGATGGTGGATATCTATAATTATAAATATATTAATCGTTCTTATTCAGCCACTCTTTCATCAGCTCCACATATCTGTCATTGTCTTCTACGAAGCACATATGACGGCATGTACGGAACAGTTCCCACTCGGAATTCGGGATCCTGTCGTACATATATTTTGCAATATATGGTGTACACAGGTCATTTCCGCCGTTGATTACAAGTGTTGGCTCTTTAATGTCTTTCAACTGCTCTGTTACATCATAATCTTTCAGAGTTCCCTGTGGAGTGTATTCGTTCGGGCCCCAGCCTACAACATATGCTTCTCCGCCTTTTTTTACCGGACGTCTTAAGCACTCTGGTGAATCTTCTGTCACAGCACCTGCTGCATGACGAAGCATATACTCTGTCTCTGCTGCCTGATAAGCCGGATCGCTGTAGTCACCTGTTGAAGTTGCTTTCTCAATAGCATCCTGCATTTCTTGTGGCAGCTCTTTGATCATACGATGCTGTTCAATTCCCCACATCCAGGAAGCTGGCAATGTACTGGAAAGGATCAGACTCTTAAGACCTTCCGGCTTGTAATTGCATACATAATCCAGAAGAAGCATTCCACCCCATGACTGTCCGAGAAGATGCATCTCATCAAGCCCAAGATGTTTTCTGAGTGCAACAAGCTCATCAATCCATGTCTTTGCATTCCAAAGGTCAGGACGATTCTCAACATAAGACTCTCCACATCCGATCTGATCGTACATTACGATTTCACGTCCATCTTCTTCTGCAAGTCTGTCCAGAACTTCAAAATAGTTGTGTGTTGAACCCGGTCCACCGTGAAGAAGAACCAATGGTTTTTTATTACCGGTTTTTTTCCCCACAATGCGATAATATGTTTTGTACTCCAAAAATGGCATATAGCCTTCTCTGATTTCCATAAGCGAAAACCCCCTTGTATGTATAATTAATCCTCTGATTATTATAGCCAATTCTATCTAAATTGTACAGATTAAGAAACCATTTTCCAATGAGAAAATTAATAAAAAAAGACACCCTTCGTGGCCAGGGTGTCTTTTTTATTATTTAACTTTAATTGTAACAGTTTTTGTCTGTGGATTGTATCCTTTGTATCCTGCAACATACACTCTTACTTTATAAGTACCTTTTTTAGCACCTTTCTTAAGAGTTACATAGCCTTTTTTACTTACTGTAATATATTTGGATGAACCCTTTACTACTTTATATGTTACAGCACCCTTAAAGCTCTTTGCTTTAGTTACAGTAATCTTGATCTTTTTAGATTTTTTCTTCAGATCTTTTGCTTTTACAGAACTGGTCTTTGCCTTAGCAGTAACCTTAACATCTTTACCTTTAATCGTAAATTTTACAGTCTTTGTTCCTGTATAATGTCCTTTTCCTGTAATTTTGATTGTATAAGTACCACTGTGTTTAAATCCATTTCCAACATTTGTATTATAGTCTACGCCTTCTCTGAGAAGTACATTCCCATCAGTCACTACAATAATTGGTTTCCTGTAGCTTCCTGTATACTTTACCGATGTTCCACTAACTGTGACCGTTGTTTTAGAAAAGTTCTTCATTGTCGGTGAATCAGCTGCAAATGCTGCTCCTGAAACACTGGTTGCAAGAACTACAACTGCCATAAGTGAAACAAACACTTTTTTTAATGTTTTCATTGGTCTCTACCTCCTCCTTTAATAATATGATAAAGATACATATTGCCACGCTTATATCTGTTATCACTATTCAATTACAAAAGCAAACAAAATGGTATGTACATTCTGTTACACTGCGTCATCCTTTGTATGATCTCCCCCATAATAACTTCCATAATATTTACCGTAATATTTATAATAAGCATGATTTCCCACTTCTGCTTTATTGAGAACTACGCCCAACAGTTTGCATTGTGTCCTCTCCAACTGTGATAACGACTGCTTAACCAATGTTTTAGACGTTTCACCACTATTCACCACAAGAATAGCTCCATCGCAGAGTGATGCAATTAATGCTCCATCTGCCACATTAAGAAGTGGCGGTGCATCTATAATAATATATCTGTATTCTTTGGACAGCCTGTCAAACATTTCCGGAAATCTTGGATCTTCCAAAAGCGTTGACGGATTTTCAAGAAGATTTGTACACGGAATGATGTCCCCATTTTCCACATTAGTTTTATATATAATATCTGAATACTCAGCCAGCCCGGACAAGTAATAATCTAATCCGTTAATTTGTTTTTCAGATGTAAAACTATGCCTGTCCTGTAATACTGATTTTCTCAAGTCTACATCTACCAACACAGAATGAAACCCTGCTTCCGCAAGCATTCTCCATAAATTTACTGAAACAAAACTCTTTCCTTCATTCGGTACGCTGCTAACAACCAGAATCTTTTTTGTGTTTTTCCCACAAAACTTGATATTAATACGTAAACGGTTTAACGCTTCCTCAACAGCATACGGCAATTCAGGAAGATTAATTTCTATCTTTTCCATCCTATTTTCTCCTACCGCGTTTTTTCATTATCTCTTTATTCTCTTCCAGCATCCCGATATCCGGAATCGTAGTAAGTGGTGTTAACCCAAAATATTTTTCCATATCCTCTGCTGTATGTATCGTATCATCAATAAGATATCTAAATATAATATATGCACAACAGAGAAGTGCTCCTAACAAAGCTCCTATTACTGTATATTTCGCATAACTTGGTCCTGATTTTTTCAGAGCCGGTTTTGCCACCTGCGCAATATTGGGCTGTTCTGTCCCCATTGTCTTTGGAAGATAATCAATAGAAACATTTACTACTGTATTCGCAATATCTTTAGAGAGTTCCGGATCCGTGCTGGTAGCCGTTATTTTTAAAATTCTTGTATCGGTCGGATTTTCTATCTCAATCATTTTTGCAAGTTCCTCAGAATTCATGTCAAGATGAAGTTTTTCAACAACTTGTTCAAGCACTGGATAACTGTATATCAGCTGTTCATAATCCGATGTAAGTGATGTTCCGATATTCAAATCTGTAAGATCTACAACCGAATCATCAGATGCTGATACAATATACATTGCTGATGTTGATTCATAAGTCGGTGATACTGCAAAAAAAGCAAACGCATTAAATAATACTGCTCCCAGCAGAAAACAGAAAATAATGTAACGCATCTTATCCATAAGGACAAGCAGCAACTCCATCAAATCAATTTCTATCTCATCATTACTATCCGGAATATTTGTTCCGGTGACTGACCTTCCGCCGGAAATAGTATTTAATTCTTGAACCGTTCCCTCTATTTTCTGTTCACTTAGTCCCATGTTTTATCTCCTGTCCCTCTACACTTTATCGTAAAATAAACGAATTATTATTTCTTCCAGACTATTTTTATCAGGAATAAACTGTTTATACCCAAAATAATCCTCAGACACTTCTCCCTTTATTTCTATCTCACCTAAAGATTTATTTTTTACCATTGCTTTTGCCAGTTTACTGCAGTCCTTTTTCGTAAGATCTGTCAGCATATAATCCTGAAGGCAATCATAAAGCTCTACAACAAATCGCTCATTTTCAGAAAACTTCTCCCGATAAATCTTTTCCACTTCATCAATGTATATGGATTGACGTTTCATACGATTCTCATTTGTCCCATCAGCTACATTTTTTCTATCATGCACATAATGCATTGCCTGCTCATCTGTCAGCTTTACGGTTTCTCCCATTTTCAAAGAAGGATCTGACTCTGAAAAATCATCTTCAATCGTTACAATGACACCACCTGCCATATGATTAATCACCTTAATTGCATCCATGTTTAATGACACATATCCGTCAATCGGCTGCCCGTAAAGGTAATCGGAAACAGCATCTACTGTATTTTCGCAACTGATTTCCTTACCGTCGCCATTTGCGTGTGCAAGAGCTATTTGCACATCTGATGTATCAATGTAACTGCCGTCCTTGCTAAGTGATTTTACAGCTGTAATGGTATCTCGATTAATAGGAAGCATCGCATATGTGTTCTCATTCTGATCAATCACCACAAGCTGCAGCACATCACACTGTCCGGTGCCATCATATTCCTGTGTATCCTCTACCTTTCCTCTGGCATCAATCCCCATAAACAGGTACGTCTTAATCCTTGTTTTTGGCTTATATTTCTGCCCGCCAATCTCTACAACATTGACAGAATCATCCATTTCCATTTCATCTTTTTCAAAAATCTGTCTTTCATCAACATATTTGAAAAGTACCCCAGCCATAATACACACGATTACAAAACCACAAATAAAAACAGGGATTCGTTTCTTCAATTTCTTTTTTTCTTTTTGTGAATAATATTCTCTATTCATCTCACATTAATTATCATATATCATCTTTAAATATTTTGTTACAAACTATCCCATCATTCCGCTGAGCATGGCCGCTCCGCCTTGTGGATTCAGTATTTCTGCCACGAATAATCCTACCAGGATCACAGCCAGCACTACACTCCCTACTACTATCAATGTATCTCTTTTCACAAGCATCTCCCCCTATTGATTCAAAAGAAGTCTTTCTGCTTCTTCGTCCATCTTATTTAAAAAATTCTGTCCAAATTTTTTCTCCAGAACTTTTCTTCCGTCACCCAGATTCGGTACTCTGTGATTCACACCATGGCAATCGCTTCCAAGAACACATCTCTCAGCTTTTGAAAGTAGCCTGAACACTTTTCTGCGCTTTTGCCATTCCAGAAGACTTCCTGCATTGACCTGCACCGTAACCGGCATTTTCATCAATTCTTGTATTTCCTGTTTATTTTCAGGAATCATAAGATATCTCTCTAAATGTGCAAGGACAATCTGATACTCCGTATTGCATGCAAGTTGTTCTACTTCCTGTATGATAGAACTGTTCCATTTGACAAATGGCAGTTCAAGCAGAAGAGTCTTTGTTCCATCTATTGTCAGTCTGTCCAGCTGTTTTGCCCTGCTTATACCACCAAAATATGCCACCTCAGTTCCACATACTACTTTCAGACTATTCTCCGGAAGATTGTTTATCACTTCCTCATAAGCCTTATTCCTTCGTTTTAAAAAATCATCAATCCTATCTCTGGTCGCATAAAAATGAGGAGTTGCTACCATGTAGCCAACTCCTTGTTCTACACTAGTCTCCATCATCTTAATCGAAGTAGGCACATCCCTGCTGCCATCATCAATAGCAGGCAAAATGTGGCAATGCATATCAATATATCCTTCCATTTTCTGCACCTCTACAGAACATACTTCCAGCGTTTGTATCAGATTTAAAATCATATCTTTAGTATTATATGCTTTATAATAGCATATTGTCAATGATATCTTATGATTAAACGAAAAAAAGGATTCCGCCTTTCAGCGCAATCCCTTCGATACACTCAAAATATCTGACACTTTTTTAAAATATCAGTTCCATTTTTGTTCCTTTTCCCAATTCACTTTCTACATGGACGTCAATATTGTGGAGCAATGCACCCGGGTCTTTGACACTTGTATTTTAGAAATATTATAAAGAATCCTTTATTTAA
>JBJFCD010000188.1:0-9977 GCA_051888795.1 Lachnospiraceae bacterium
AGCGGTACTAAATTCGCAATAAATTGCTCATTAAGTGCCGACGCTTTTTAAACGATCTGATTCAAATAGCAAAATTCATTCTTAGGAACACAAATCCGAAAAGGAAATTAAAAAATGAAGAAATTTTTTCTTACATAAAAAATTTATGGGTGCTAAAATAGAAATGTAGCTAAAAAATGGTAAGAAATGGAGTGAAAGATGTTTAGGACCGGAGACGATGTGGTTTCTTCATCAAATGGAATTTGTAAAATTACGGATGTGGTAGAAATGGATTTGTCCAACACACATATTATGAAATCTTATTTTTTATTAGAGCCGATTACAGGTAATCATGCAAAGGTGTATATTCCCCTTGAAACGGCGGAAAGACGTGTTCGAAAGGCTATGGGAAAAAAGGATGCCATTCGGATGATTGAGGGAATCGAAAATGTAGATACTCTCGTTATTGAAGACGAGAAAGCGCGTGAGCGCAGGTACAAAGAGGTAATACAGAGCAATGATCCTGTCGGTGAGGTCAGCTTGCTCAAGCATCTGTATGACAGAAGGCAGGAAAGATTTGCTCAGGGGAAAAAGACAACGGCAGTTGACGACAAATATTTTAAATTGGCTGCCCACAATCTGCATGCAGAGCTTGCCTATGCCTTAGATTGCAAAGAGGAAGAAATACCGGGCATTATTCAAAATTATGTGAAGAATAAAACCCTTGAGATTTAAAAGGGACAGAACAATTACAGAGAGATTTTGCGAGAATAGATTTTGCGAGATTTTGCGAGAATGTATAAGGAAGGTTTATACATTCTCTTTTTTATGCTAAAATTAATGGATAGAGCGGGAGTCAGTAAAAAGAGAACGCTAGGTGAATTTTACTGACGAGATAGCGCAGAGTGTCAGTAAAAAGGAGAGTGTTAGTTGAATTTTACTGACGGAATAGCGCAAAAAGTCAGTAAAGAGTAGAGGACGAAGTTGGTTTTACTGACGAAATAGAGTCGGGGGTCAGTAAAAAGAAGTGAGGGGAGCATTTTTTACTGACGGAATGGAGCAAAAAGTCAGTAAAGAGTAGAGGAAGAAGTTGGTTTTACTGACGAAATAGAGTCGGGGGGCAGTAAAAAAAGTGAGGGGAGCATTTTTTACTGACGGAACGGAGAAAAAAGTCAGTAAAGAATAGAGGAAGAAGTTGATTTTACTGATGAAATGGAAAATAGTGTCAGTAAGAAGCCAAGAGGTAAGTTATTTTTACTGACGAAAATGAAAAATGTGTTAGTAAAAAGTGGGAAGAAAAGAAAGTTTTACTGATAGGCTAGAGAAAAGTGGAGGTCAAAAATGACGATAAATGAGAATTGTCCATGTAAAAGGAAAAAGTGTGAACGTCATGGAAAATGCGATGAATGCAGAACACATCATGCCGAGTCTAAACGTCAGAGACCTGTTGCCTGTGAAAAAGAGAGAAAAGAATTCGGTAAGCTGTTCCGCAGATGAAACAGAATTGAGCGGGCTTCTTATTTTGTGAGGTACAAAAAGATGGAAGAAATAATTGCGGACACAATAGACTTTATAAAAACCATATTTGAAAACGACTCTAGCGGGCATGACTATTTTCATTCCTTGCGAGTTTATAAAACTGCCTTAAAAATTGCACAGGAAGAAAATGCAAATGCAGACATTGTTGCATTAGCTGCGTTGCTGCATGATGTGGATGATAGGAAACTATCTCCACAAACATATGAGAATAAAGGTAATGCTGTCCGTTTTTTGAAGGATAAAAATGTTTCTGATGAAAGTATTTCTCAAATTTGCCGGATTATTGATGAAGTTTCATTTAATGGGAATGATTCCGTAGTTCCTTCAACAATAGAGGGAAAGTGTGTTCAAGATGCGGATCGAATTGACGCTCTTGGAGCGGTGGGAATAGCAAGAACATTTGCCTATGGCGGGAGTCATAATAGGATTATGTATAATCCGGAAATAGAACCCATGTTAGGGATGACTAAAGAGGAATATCAAAATCATATTTCAACTTCCATCAACCATTTTTATGAAAAATTATTTTTATTGAAAGGGTTGATGAACACAAAATGCGGCAAAGCAATAGCTGAAAAAAGAGAAGAGTACATGAAAAAATTTGTGGAAGAATTTATGATTGAGTGGAATGGAAAGGATATATAATTCCATTTTTTCTCGCATAGGAGGGATATCACTTTATACTCTGACCACATTGTTATTGAAGAAAACTTAAGAAAAGAATTCTTTTCCAAAATAGAAGAAGCAATTAATTTGTATGGTGGAACATTTACTATATACGACACGATAGATTTGCAATTAGCAAGAAAGTGTTAAGCAAAATTGACAGAGTCCTTTAGATTTGGAGGGAGTATGGATAACATTTATGTAAATACACGAAGCAGTATAAAGATTACGGGAACAAAGACAATTTATGTTGACCCATTGGATATAGATAGGGCACCACATGATGCGGATTTGGTTTTTATTACCCACGAACATTATGACCATTTTTCACCGAAGGATATAGAAAAGGTTATAAGGAAGGATTCGCATATAATTGTACCCTTAGGGATGCTTGATGCCGTTAGGGAGAAGTTCATGGTACAGTTTTTTCATGGTATACTTCCGCAGGAAATGAAGAATTTTGACGGAGTAAAGTGTCGGGGAATTCACGCATACAACATAGGGAAACCATTTCATCCGAAAAGTAATAACTGGCTTGGATATCTGATTGAAATGGATGGAAAGACTTATTATGCGATGGGAGATACGGATGCCACGCCAGAAGCGAAAAAGGTGGATGCGGATGTGATCTTCATTCCAATTGGTGGAAAATATACAATGGATGCTACAGAGTCGGCAGCGTTTGTCAATGAAAAGCATCCCAAACTTGTTGTTCCTATTCATTATGGGGATTCCGAAGTGGGAGAGCATTTTAGAAATTTGCTTAAACCGGACATAGAAATGCAAAAGTTTTGGGAATAAATAAAGAAATATGCATAGAATGCCAGAAACATTACAGGTTTGAGAAAGACATATTGTATATAATTTGCGATGAGACACTAGACGAGGAGGAAATAATATGCAACCAACAGAACTACTTCGAATTCTTTCAGTGGCGGAGAGATTGAAATGTAATACCAGACACAGCTACACGTCATCGGGGCGTCATGAGAGTGTGGCAGAGCACAGTTGGCGAATTGCACTTATGGGAATGCTTGTGGCAGATGAATTCCCTGAGGCGGATATGAACAAGGTGATTCGTATGTGCCTGATTCACGATTTGGGAGAAGCCTTTACCGGGGATATCCCCACTTTTGAAAAAACGGATCAGGATGAAAAAAAAGAAGAAAATGTACTTCTTGATTGGATAAAAACATTCCCGGAGCCGGAAAAAAGCGAATGGGAAGCGCTGTATGCAGAAATGAATGCTCTTGAAACCACAGAAGCAAAAATTTATAAGGCATTGGATAAAATTGAGGCTGTTATTCAGCATGATGAGGCCGATTTATCCACCTGGCTTCCTCTTGAATATGATCTGCAGTTGGAATACGGAAAAGAAAATATGGAATTTTCCGAATATATGAAGGCACTAAAGGCGGAAGTGGATCAAATGACCAGAGCAAAAATTGCGGCGGGAAAGAAAACGAATGCGTAGAAAAAAGTAGGCTGGTCAAAAGGATATATGAAATAGGGTGGGAGTAAAGGACTATTTCGTCTGACAATTGAAAGAACAGAAAGCAAGGAAGAATGGTTTTGCAAGAAACTATTCTTCCTTAAGATATTCATCTACTGTCATCATCTTAACGTGAAGAGGCGATAGACCGGAAAAAATTAATTCGGTGGCAGCCTCTTTTTCTTTTGTAAATCCGGAAACGCCATCGGTGAGATAGACGGTATAGATTCCCGCGTCAATGAGAGCCAGTACCGTTGAAAGGACACAGCACTCTGCAACAACTCCGCCGATGATGACGCGATCGGCTTTTCTTGAGGCTTCTAAAACCTCCGGTATCGCAAGGGAGGAATATACCCCTTTGGTATATAATGGGTACTTTGTTAAAACATGATTGAATTTATCAAGCATTTGATTGCCCCATTCATTGTTGTTGATGTGGGCATATTTTACATTATAGTCTTTCCAAATGCCTGTAGGATTCTCATCAGCAATAAAGCGAGTGAATATAACGTCTTCACATTTGCCGGAATCTATGATTTTAAGCAGTCGGTCTGCAGCACCCTCCGTATCCAGACATCCCCACTCCTGGCCTTTTGTATAGATGTTTTGCATATCTACAATCAGTAACAAATCTTTTTTCATGTGTTTATGATTCTCCTATTTTTATCATTTATTTAGTATATCACAGAAATGACTGACAATACATGTGCAAATACAATTCAGTTATGTTATGATTGCAGAAGAGTATTGTTTTTGTAATTGTACTACAGGAAAAGGTATGACCTGTAGGGAAATGGAGCTTTTATGGAAGGTGAAGAACGTCGTGAACGAATTGTAAAAATGCTTGCTGAAAGTAAGAATCCGGTATCTGGATCTGACCTGGCAAAGGAAATGGGCGTAAGTCGTCAGGTGATTGTTCAGGATATTGCGCTTCTTCGTGCAAGCGATAAAAATATTTTAAGTACGAACAAGGGCTATATCATATATGTGCCGGATCAGAAAAATGCACGCGTAAGAAGGACAATTGCGGTCAATCATCCGGATTCACGGATGCAGGAGGAGCTGTATTTGATTGTAGACTGTGGTGGGACTGTATTAGATGTAGTAATCGAACATGATGTGTACGGACAACTGACCGGAGAATTGATTCTTAAAAATCGGCAGGATGTGAATGAGTTTATTGAGAAAATTAAAAAAAGCAGATCGCATTCCATGCTGACATTGACCGGAGGAGAACATTTTCACACCATTGAAGCAGAATCAGAAGTACAACTCGATCGAATAGAGCAAAGACTAAGAGAGAATGGTTTTGCTTGACAAAATGTGCCTTTATGATAAACTACAATTTGACTGACAAGACAGCTGTAAAGTTGCTTGTAAACAGAACTGTATGCAAAACTGGAAACAGAACTGCAAACAAAGGCTGTAATTGTGAAAAGAAAAGAGTCAGTTCATAATTGGAGGAGTTATCATATGGAAAAAATTAAATCTTTTTTTAAGAAAAAGAATATCGTAATCTCCGGAAAACGATACGGAATTGATGCACTGGGTGCGATGGCACAGGGATTATTTGCATCTCTTTTAATTGGTACGATTATCAGTACTATTGGAGAACAGGCAGGAATTGAACTTCTGGTTACAATCGGAGGTTATGCGAAAGCCGCATCCGGTCCAGCAATGGCAATTGCTATCGGATCTGCTTTACAGTGTCCGCCCCTCGTATTATTCTCCCTGGCAGCAGTGGGAGGCGCAGCAAACACATTAGGTGGTGCCGGAGGCCCCCTCGCCGTTCTTATCGTCACAATTTTTGCGGCTGAGTTTGGAAAGGCAGTCTCAAAGGAAACGAAAATTGATATTATTGTTACTCCGTTTGTAACGATTTTTGTCGGTGTAGGTCTTTCCATGTGGTGGGGACCCGGACTTGGAGCCATTGCAAGTGCAGTTGGAAACGCAATCATGTGGGCAACGGAACTGCAACCGTTTTTCATGGGAATTCTGGTATCGGTATTTGTGGGGATTGCCCTTACACTTCCTATTAGTAGTGCAGCAATCTGTGCCGCACTTGGACTTACCGGTCTTGCAGGTGGTGCAGCTCTTGCCGGATGCTGTGCGCAGATGGTGGGCTTTGCAGTACTTAGTTTCCGCGAGAATAAGTGGGGCGGGTTATTCGCTCAGGGAATCGGAACCTCCATGCTTCAGATGGGAAATATTGTGAAGAATCCAAAAATCTGGATTCCGGCAATCCTGACTTCCGCAATCACAGGACCGATTGCAACCTGCGTATTCCATATGCAGATGAATGGCGCTGCGGTAGCTTCCGGAATGGGAACCTGCGGACTTGTTGGACAGATTGGATTATATACGGGATGGGTAAGTGATGTGGCCGCAGGTACAAAGACTGCGATTACCGGAATGGATTGGCTTGGAATGCTTCTGGTATGCTTCGTTCTTCCGGGGGTTCTAACATGGCTGTTTGGACTTTTCTTCCGTAAAATTGGCTGGATTAAGGAAAATGATCTGAAGCTGGATTTATAATAGAACATGTAATATCGTAACTATTCAGAACCCCTTAGAATTCGGGAATCAGCATCGTCATGCTCGCATGTAAGAGGCTGATTTTCGAATTCGTAAGGTGGCTCGAATGGAGTCATCGCCCCTGAAATGAGCATTTTTAGTCCCGCAAGGGACGAGAAAGCACTGCTAAGTGTGAAAATGCGAATGTCAGGGTAGGGGGTCTGAACAGTTACGTAATATCAATAAAATTCATTCAGACACACAATTGTAAAATGGGGAGGCTTACCTAGGAAAGCTGTTATGCCGCTTGGAGTTTCGGTACAAAATCCAAGCGGTATTTTTGTGCAAAATTCCGATTGAAAACAACCGGTTGCGCATGTAGAATAGGAAGTAGCAGATTAGGACAAAAGTATGAGTTACTAAATGAGGGAGGATTATATGAAACGAAGAGTCTTAAGCTTGATGTGCGTACTTACACTTGCGGCATCTCTTTTTGCGGGATGCGGTAAGGATGCGTCACCAAAAAACGAAGTGAAGCAGATTTATGAGGCAGTTCTTCCGACGGGAGAGGAACAGGCAGAAATCTTTGTACAAAAAATTGATGGATTGTCCGAGGATTTTATTAAAGGAATGGATATTTCCAGTCTCTTGGCTGAGGAGGCCAGTGGAGTAAAGTACTACAATGAGAACGGGGAAGAAGAGGACTTAATGAAGCTTCTTGCGGATGCCGGAATCAATTATGTGCGTGTGAGGGTATGGAATGATCCCTTTGATGCAGACGGAAACGGCTATGGCGGCGGAAACTGTAACGCCGAGACTGCAGCGGAGATCGGAAAAAGAGCTGCTGAGTATGGAATGAAGATTTGTGTCGATTTTCATTACTCTGATTTCTGGGCTGACCCAAGTAAGCAGTTTGTGCCAAAGGCATGGGAAGGTATGAGTCTGGAGGAGAAGTCCGAGGCACTTTACGAATATACCAAGGAGAGCTTATATACGATTCTGGATGCCGGCGCAGATGTCGGAATGGTTCAGATTGGAAATGAAATCAATTATGGTATGTCAGGCGAGAAGAGTCAGGATAATATTATTACATTATTAAAATCCGGAAGTAAAGCAGTTCGTGAGGTTGCATCCGAAAAGGAAAAGGATATTCAGATTGCAGTTCATTACACACAGATTGATGATCCAAAGCATACCTTACAGCTTGCAGGAGAGTTGGATGCGGCCGAACTGGATTATGATATTTTTGGAGTATCTTATTACTGCTTCTGGCATGGAACCATGGAGAATATGACACAGGTTCTTTCTGATATCACAAAGACTTACGGAGTAAAGACCTGTGTAATGGAAACCTCCTATATGTATACCGGGGATGACGGCGATGAGAGTGGAAACAGTCTTTCCGCAGCAGATGCCTTGGACGATTATCCGGTTGGTGTTCAGGGACAGGCAAACTGTATCCGCGACGTCATGGCTGCAGCATCCGAGGGTGGCGCCCTTGGAGTATTTTACTGGGAAGGCGCATGGATTCCGGTAGGATCTTCCTTTAGCAGCAATCAGGAGCTCTGGGAAACGAAAGGCTCCGGTTGGGCAAGCAGTTTTGCCGGAAGCTATGATCCGAAGGATGCAGGAAAATATTATGGTGGATCTTCCTGGGACAATCAGGCATTCTTTAGTTTTTCCGGTAAAAAATTGCCTTCCCTTGATGTATTTAAATATGTAAATTACGGCGCTGTTGGTGAGCAGCTTGAAGTGCTTTCCGTAAAGGATATCGAAATGGAAATCGGTATCGGCGAAGAGCTTGTGCTTCCAGAAGGAACCATAGCAATTTACAATGACAGCAGCTGTACGGATCTGGTAAGTGTGGAATGGGATGCCGATGAGCTGGCTGCCGTTGATACCTCCATTGCAGGAAAAACCACCATTCATGGTACAACAGAGGATGGACATAAGGTAACCGCCACCGTGAAAATCGCAAACGTAAATTATGTAAAAAATCCTGGATTTGAAGAGGCTGATATGTCCGTATGGGATGTTACATATGAAGGAGGAAGCAATCCGACAGACGTACAGAACAAGGCTTCCGACGCCTTCAGCGGAGAAAATGCATTCCACTTCTGGAGTCAGGCAAAGCAGGATTTTTCCGTATCTCAGACTATGAGCGGACTTGCTGCTGGAACCTACGAAGCAGTTGCCAACATTCAGGGTGGCGATGTCGGAGATGATGCAGAGGTTTATTTGTATGTTGTAGTTGGGGATATGGTATATCAGTCTGAGGCAGTAGTGTTGAATGGCTGGGTAAATTGGAAGACACCGACCCTTCAGGTAGAGGTGGACGGAAATAGTGATGTGACCATCGGAGTGTCTGTAAAATGTGCAGCCGGAGGCTGGGGAACGATGGACGACTTTGAATTCTATAGTGTACAATAGTAGGTAGAAAAGCATATCCATTCAATTAAAAAATGAGTGGATGTGCTTTTTCTTTTTAAACCCCTTTTCGGAATTATGTTCCTGAATGAATTGGCATATTTGAATCAGAATTGTGGAATTTGGCAAGATTTGAGGTGCTAGAACCGTCGTATACCTAAAATCCTTGAAAAACAGCTACAAATAGCGGATTTTTCATGCGAATTGTATTATTTTGAAGAGTGGACTTTGCGGTATACCTAATATTTGCAATTTCTTAGGTACAGGCTAAAATTGATCCGGCGAAAACATACAATCGCCCCCAAAAAACGCTTAAAATGCCGCTTTTTCCATAGATTTTAGGTACTGGAAGGAAATCAGCCGTCGAAATGATACAATTTACCAATCAAGCATGAATCAGAAATCCGAAAAGGAATTTTTTTTATTACATATTGTGCTGCATCTCTTTTCATTGGAAAGAAGATGACCTAAATCGTGTTTTCATGAAAAAGAGTCAATGAAATCGGCTTGTAGTGGTGACCTAAATACGTTTTTTACAAAAAAGAGTCATAGAATTGGTTCGGCTAGATGACTTAAGTTGCTTCTTGCTTGATATTCGTACTTCAAATTATACTGTGGCAGAAATGTAGACCAACTGTTAAGAAAGTAGAAATAGAATATGCAAATTTATTTAGGAAAGCAAATCCCAACTAGGAGTTTTTTGTATATTTTTTTACTTTTTTTCCATAATACTATTGTTGCATAAAATATGGAAAGAAGGTAAAAGTATGGTTTTATCACAGAAAGAATCAACAGCAATTCAGGATTTACAGACACAGGAGCAGTCTTGTATCGAAAAATACCAAAGATACAGTAAAGAGGCGAAGGACCCGGTCCTTTCCGAGCTTTTTACAGACATTGCCAATGAAGAACAGAAGCATTATGACTCCCTGCAGCAGGTTCTTGACGGACAGGTTCCCCAGTGCGACTGCAACGATAGCAACGGCAAAGACTACAATCCAAAGGCAACCTATGATTCCATGACGAATTCAGAGGATAAGAAAAATGATTGCTTTTTGGCAACGGATTGTATCGGAACTGAAAAAATGGTATCTGGATCTTACAACAACGATGTATTTGTATTTGCAGATTCTGCTATTCGTAAACTTTTGGCGGATATTCAGATTGAGGAACAAAATCATGCAGAAATGTTATGGAAGTATAAGACGGTTAATGGAATGGCGTAAAAAAAACTAGTACTTTGGTATCTGTTTTGGTATAATAAAATACGTGTAGAAATACACATAATACCATTGTAGGAGGACTTGTTATGTGGGCATACGAAAGCGTATTTTATCAAATTTATCCATTGGGATTCTGT
>JBJFCD010000189.1:0-2248 GCA_051888795.1 Lachnospiraceae bacterium
GAGTGCCACCTTCACATCTATCATATAACAGTATTCCAGAAATCTTTTCAATGTCTTTTCTTTCCGACTGTTCTCAAATAGTAACTCTCGAACATCCCGCATATTTTCATGATAGAGAAGTACAACAATGTCACCATATCTGACTGCAAAATAATGTTCCATTGATAGTTATTCCTCTTCCGTCTTGCTCTGTAAATACTGTATGATTTCTTCATAACTCCGTCCGCTTTGAGCGATAGCATCCAGCAGTTTTTTCTGTCGGAGTGCATCCCGCTTATCCAGCAGTTCTTTTAAGGTTGCTGCCGCAGCATCATATCGATGTCTGGCTTTTGCCAAATCTGCTTGTGCCTTTTCAATTTTAGCATCTAATAGTTCTGCATTTATTTCACGTGCCATGTTTATCCCCTTTCATTCTGTAAGCTTGCTTCTCTGAGCGTATTGCTTATTTCTACGGCCCGACAGGTAATCGATCCTTCACTCATTCCAAAAGCTTTTAAAATTTTCTTTTGCTTTGCTGTCACCGCATGATCTAACCGGTACACATTGTCTGTTTGCCGCGTCATTTCAATTTTCTCCAGTTCCCTGATTGCTGCCGGAACTGTCATATAGTTCTGCTTTTTCTCGAATTGTTCTCCGGCCTCCTGCAATGAAGTATATATTTTATTCCGAATAATTAAGGCAATGAACTGCGTAAAGATCCTTCCCTCAATACCTTCATTCGTGTGGGAACGCATACTTTTGTTTCCAAGAAATGTCTTATCTGAGGCAAAGAGCTTTTCAGATGCGTCACGACTCTTGTATAGACGAAGAGCTTCCTTCGCTGTCATCCTGTCCGATGTGATGATGACAAAATAGCCGCACAGGGATATCTCCCGTTCTGTTACTGTAGTCTTTTCTTCCGGATACAAAAACACACCGTCCTCATCATAATGAAGATAAAAGTATCTCTCATAGGCTGATCCAAACTCCACTGCCTCATTCTGATGGGACATCAACAAAGCCGTACGTTCCCGCAAGGCGTTTTCAAATGTTTCCCGTTCATCGGCTTCTTTCGAAATGCTGTGATAAATGTGGATGTATCTCTTCTTTTCATCGCCTTCGAATAAAGTCCTTTGCACGGTCTTTCCATACACACCATATGCGTTCATGTCGCAGGCCCGCTTATTTTCAAACGTCCCCCTGTTCTCCAGAATCAGTTCACTGATAAATGAGGCCATGCCTTTCGCCATGATTACGAAACTATATCCACACTCATCCAAATAGCGTATATTGCCGCGGCTGAAATAACCACGGTCCAGAATGAAACCGATCCTCTTATAACCATACCCTGTGATTTTACCAAGCATGATTCTAAGTTGTGAAACATCATTAATGCTTCCGGGATAGGCTTCGTAAAAGAGAGGTTCTTTATTCTTCAGATCGTATCCGACCGAATAGTTGATGATGGCAGAACCTATATCTGTCTTAGCGTGACCGAATTCAGCCAGTTCGATATCTCCGGCCTGACAGTTCTTATTTGTAGAATCATAAGAGATATAGATACGTTCCCTTCGATTTCTCTTCGCGTTCCATTCATTTAGGAAGCCTGTGCTTTTATCCCTGGTGATGCCCTTAAAAAAATCACTTATTGTTGCATCGCTATAAATTTTCATGTGGGAACTGTACAGTGGATGATTGTACGCATAGTCGGGATAATGCTGTGCCACATTGCTTTCCTCCACAATGGAATATGATGCAAGATCAAGCAGTAATGCCAGATCCCTCTCTGAGAAGAACCTCCCCAGCATTTCATCTAATTTGTAATCCTTTATGATTTTATGTATTACAGCATATGTACCGATTCGCAGGCAGCTGCTACGGTCGGCACGGTCTTCCATCCCTGATAAAGTCACATCCGGAAAATACTTCAGAAATGTTTCGTTAGGAATCATCATGGTGTCATCATCCATGCATAGTTTACCTATCGTTGCTCTCTGAGGGTATGTGTATTTCTTCTCCGGATCATAGTAACGATCATACTCATACTTAATATATGTAACATTGCCACGTCTCAAACGAGTCAGTTTACCTTGTACATCCGGTATCTTAACTCTCGATTTCAGATACATTTTTACCTCCTTGTTTTAGGGTTATTTAGCCCTAAAACTATAATATACCAAAACCCGTATTTTTGCAAGGATTTCCGCAGAAATACGGGCTATTTTCAAATTTTCTTTTTGTTAGGGCTACTTAGATTTGGAAGTTAAGG
>JBJFCD010000190.1:0-2232 GCA_051888795.1 Lachnospiraceae bacterium
ATGCATTGGAGGCAATCCCGCAAAAACTGGCGGAAGCAGAGCAAAAGCTTGAGACAGTTCAGGGACAGCTGAAAAATGCGCTGGAAGAGGTGAAAAAAACATTCCCGAAAGAGGAAGAACTGAACCAGAAACTGGAGCGTCTGTCGGAACTAAATGCATTGCTGAACATGGACGAAAAGGAAACTGTGATGGAAGGGGAAGAAGAGCAGGACGAAGAGAAAGAGGAACACCAGTCCCTTCATGACAGAATTACTGCCATCAAGCAGAACAGCCAAAGGCAGGAGGGGAAAGATCCTGGAATGAGAACGACTGAAGTGTGTATCGGTTAATCTTTTGATATACAAGATAGGTTATAAGGTGTAAAATGGGGCATAGGGAGACGCCCCTTGAAATGAAAAAATCGAAATTTGAGGAGGAAATGATATATGCAGCATGAATGCAGAATAACGGTATTAGAAACAAAGGTATTTGAGGACTATCAGGAAAAATATCTTGCTGATCCTAAATCAGGCCCATGTCCGTGTTTTAAGGCAGGCGATACATTTTTATTAAAAAGAACAAGTGAACAAGATGATTTTTATCATCTCATGAACGGAAAATTCTGTGGTGAAGCGTGGGATGCGATTAGTCGATATGTATATACTGCGTTGCAAGGCGGTTCTATTATGCATAAGTGGACTAATGATGAAAGAATGATGATTGCTTGCTGCAATGATGGTACCAGACCGGTTATTTTCAAAATTGAAAGAATCGACATTCCTGAAACAGACGAAGAGAGACAGTGGCTCGAAAAGCAAAATTTCAAAAATGATGCAAATGATGCTTACACAGGATAGTTCCACAACTTCCAATTGAACGAGGTAAACAAAGATGGCACATTCGAAAACATACACTTTGGAAAAATTGCAAAAACGAATTGGATGGATTAGAAAGTTTGGTGCGTTCTTTTCTCCCAGTTATTTTAAGGCAGGAGTAAAAAGTGGTGACGGCACCGAAATGTTTTTGGAAACAGAAAAAGGAATCGTTCGAGTCCTGACTTATAATATGGATGACAAACAGGCATTACCTCTTTTTATCAATATCCACGGGAGTGGATTTGTATTCGGTAATGCGGAGATGGACGACCCATTTATGTTGCGTTTGGCAAAAAATGCGGGTGTCAAAATCATCAGCATTGATTATAGTTTGGCACCAGAACATCCATTCCCAACAGCAATTGAGGAGTGTTACGCTGTTGCATTATATGCAAAACAACATCCAGAGGAATTTGGTATTGATGCAAATAAGATTGCCGTGGGTGGGCATAGCGCAGGCGGCAATTTTAGTGCAGCTATTCAGCTAATGGATGCAGAGCGTCAAATGCTCGGATTAAAATGTCTGATATTAGATTATCCTCCGTTGGATGTTTATACGGATGGATCAGATAAACCGAAAGGAACTTTGCCGGTGAAACTTTCCCGAATGTTTGATGCTTGTTATTGTGTAGATGTAGGAGCAAGAAAAAATCCTTTAATTTCTCCGATATTCGCGACAACGGAAGAGTTGGCAACTTTTCCGCCAACTCTTATAATTACGGCAAGCAAGGATTCTCTATGCAAAGAGGCAGAACTTTTCCGTGACCGTTTGAGTGAAGCGGGGGTGAAAGTAAGCCATAAACGCTACGAGGCTCATCATGGTTTTAATTTACGTGCGGGTGCTAATTCTGATGATTCTTGGCAGTTAATGGCTGATTTCTTGATAATGTATTTAGGTTAGATTTTACTCCAAAATCTCAGGTTGACAGCGCACTAACTTCTAGTTTTTAGAGCTGAAGCAATATTTAATGACAATGGAACTCAAAAGTAATTAAATTCGATCATGGTTTATAACCGATATTCGCCGGCAGTGAAATACCTGCCGGTTTTTTCATGCCTGGAAGGAGGTGTTATGTGAAGAGAACAGAGAAAGTATTGTTGATTGTGTTTATGGTTGTTTCGTTGATATGCGGGAAATTTCTCTTGGATTACTGGCAGGATTCCTATGATAACAGACAGAATTACCGGCAGGTGGAAGAGATAGCGTTTCCGGAAAAGAATCCAGAAGAAGACGAGACAGAACCTAATGCAGATAATCCAATGACAAAGATAGATGACTTTGATTATCAGGCATTGCTGGATGAAAATGTAAACTGCATCGGTTGGCTGAAGATTGATGGAACCGATATCAGTTATCCGGTCGTGCAGGGTAAAGATA
>JBJFCD010000191.1:0-9816 GCA_051888795.1 Lachnospiraceae bacterium
GAGAGCACGGTGGAGATCCATCTTCTGTAGAATTCTGCAACAAGATTGGTCTTGATTATGTATCATGCTCACCATTCCGTGTACCAATCGCTAGACTGGCAGCAGCTCAGGCAGCTATCGCTCAGAAGTAGGATACTGTTTTTGAGAAAATTTGAATATGGATTTCTAAATTGAAAAAACATGTGAAAGCATGAAATGAATTTGGGATGATGAAAGGCTCTGATGACCAATTGAAAGATTGGTTGTCAGGGTCTTTTTTGTAGGAAAACAATTTCACTTTTATATCAATTAAGTTATAATAATATCATATAGTTGGATTTATTATTGTTTTCGCATGATTTACAAATGCTATAATAAATATTTTATCTAGAGGGGGGTAATCGCTTTGGCGAAATGTGATGTATGTGGAAAAGTGTCATTGATACCAGAAAAAATAGGGAATGTATCAATTTGTAAAGTATGTTTTATGAAAATAAATGGTCCTTTGTGGAAATATTTGCAATATGATAAACGAGAAGATGTTGCAAATCAAAAGGATAAGACAATCGATTCTGCAAAGCAACAAGATTTTCCAGAAAATGTTTTAACTGAATTGAGCAATTTTTTTGATAAACAGTTAAACTCGATGTATTGTTGTGATGTTTGTGGTTTTTCTGTGCAAAATTTAAACTTAGTCGGGAAGGCGAAATTGTGTAAAAAATGCTATGCGAAAATTAATAAGGAAGAATGGAAAGAGAATGAATATTCGGACAATAATGAAGTTGAAAAAAATAGGGCAAAGATTTTGAAAATTGCGAATAAACATCATTTTCCACAGATTGTTCTGGATGGTATTAATGAATCTTTTGATAAAAAAAGACAAAAAGGTCTTATTGACACAGTGTATGGAGAATATCAAAAGCTAAAGGTTTTTGAAACACATTGCGTCCTTGAAACTTATGGAAGCTTTGATGAAGAAGAGATGGCAAAACGATATGCAAAACTACTTCGAAAAAGCGAAAATGGTGCTGGGTTGTTGAGTAATAGTGCGGCTCAAGCGCTGGTCCGAAGTGCCTTGGGCGGAGGAATCGTAAAAACTGGAGTGTCTTTAGCTAAAACTGCTGTTGTAAATGTTGCAGTAGATGCTGTAGTAGATGCATTTACTCCAAATCGTGCCTCGTTTAGGGTAAGAAAAGGTAGTGTTACTATAAACTATGATTATTACGATATAGTGGACTTTCAAAGAACTCTGATGATCGGATATGAAGATGAATTGGGATATATGAGATTTCGAAACAGTCAACAATCAGCAGAGGAATCCAATTCATTAATATTTTTCTTTGATAGTAATTATTCTGCTGAAAAGATGTATAATTATATTTGTGATAGAATCGAACAAGAGAAAAAGAAAAGTATTGATAAAACTTCGAAGCAAAATACCAATGGGGTAATATCTATAGCAGATGAGATTTTAAAATTCAAGCAGTTGTTGGATTTGGGTGCTATTACAGAAGAAGAATATTTGAAAAAGAAGAAAGAATTATTAAACAAGTAAGGTGTTCGTTTTTGCGTGTGTGGTTGGTCATGATAATTTGTAGAAATACAGGTTGTCATGACCTTTTTAGCCAGAATTCTGATGAAAAACAAAAACGTTCGGCGTAGAATATGGTATTATTAAAGTGGATAATAAAAAGAGAATAAAGTTAAATTAAAACAGGAAGAAACTCTATAATGGAGGATCTTCCTGTTCATATTCTGGCTCTGAATTTTTTATATGCTTTCCTTTTTCGCAACTTTTGCAATTTTTTTACATCACCTTTTAATGTTAAAACATTTGGTTATGTAGTGTCGTGATTTACAGAGTTCATAAATAACATGAATATTGTGGTATATTTCAAAACCACACAGGCATCTATCGCTCAGAGTAATGTACCGGGCATAGAGTGATAAGAGATTAATTCAGTTATAAAGGATCTCCCTTTACGCTTTATTACATAATGTGTAAAGGGGGATCCTAATTTTATTTTAAAATCTTTAAGGGAGTCGATTGAAATCGCTTTGTTAAAGATTATTGTATACACATATCTTTCCCAAGTATCGTTTTTTCATTTCTGACATCTGAATATAGTCGTATATTTTTTCCCTGAAGATTATAAATATGAATGATACCTTGATATTCACCGCAATCCGGCAGGATGTCTGTTAATATATTTTTTTCGTTTTTGAAATAATCTTTGTCAAAATACTCTGTTTTATGATTGCCAAAAATTGCAGTATAGAATATTTCTGCTTCTACCAGGTCCTGGAACATATGGCTTCCATAAGAAAGTTCTGGCATATATCCTACTTCATGGTCTGACATTTCACATATAGCGCAGAAATGATGTATCTCGGCAAAAGATACAGGAACACCAAGTTCAGGAGACGATGTGCCGATTCTTCCGGGTACAAAAAGCATAAGTTTTTTGTCGCTTTTGCGGAAATAATGATTAATGTCACCAATGATACGTGCGATATCCGGTTTTTGCTTGTACGGGCATTGGTAATATCCTTTTGAATCTACCCATACGATATAATCAATCAATTCCGCTCTGGAACCTCCCATAGAGGAATCTGTAACAGAGAATATGGTTTGTGCCTCTGGAAGTATCGGTACAGTTACAGTGTCTCGATGAGTACCTACCTGAAGTGGGCGGCATTGTAGGAGATTAAAAACAAACTGTCCATCAGAACTTCCGTTGATCGTAAATTCAATATCAACCGGGTAATCATATGCATGCTGAAGGGTGCGGAGACAAGATTTCATACAATCGATGAATTCTCGATTGCGAACCAGTCCTTCACAGCTTGCAAAAAGGATTTCCCGGTATTGTCCACGCTCTCTGAAGGTTCGTTCAGCATCATAATCATGTTCTAATACCATGCGCTGGTACCATTTGTCCATATATGGTGTAATCTCTTTTACGGATCTCGTTGAGAGTGATTTTGTATTATAATCCATCAGGTCCACATATCTTTGAGAATATTGATGCTTTGCCCAGCTGTCGGTTAGTGTGGAGCGGTTTGGCTGAGCAAGATTGACAATGCGAGGGTAATCGCCCTCTGTACGGTCTACGGCACGAGTACCCAGACCCATGACAAGGCGCAGCATGCCTGCTGAGGCATCCATAGAATCATTCCAGCGGTATGAACTATAGGAATAACCGACACCTGCAGCATTTGGCATCAGAAAATCTTCGTACATGGAACCGGATACGCGCTGGATCAGAAGAGCCATCTGCTCATCTTTATAACCGAGTCCCCGCTCTTTGCGATACTCCAGAGCAGAGCGATTCATTGTGCTGGCATATACGGTTCGGACAGCGTTTTCCAATTCGGTGAGACGGTCTTCTGTTGTGCCGGAATTAATACAGAAAACAGATTCGTATTTCCCGGCAAATGCGTTGCCAAAACCATCTTCCAGAAGACTGCTGGAACGAACGATGATTGGTCGCTGACCAAAGTAGTTCAGCATACGGATAAATTGTTGGCGGGTTGCTTCCGGAAAGGATCCTTTGTAAAATTTCTCTTCAATTTCAGGAGCGAGTTTAAAGTATCCCTTTTCAGTTTTCTGGTTAATATGAAGGCGCCAGAATTTATTATGTACGATATAAGTATAAAAAACGTCGGAACCCAGGTAATAGGAATCGTGTGGTTCCATGTGTGAAAAAGCTTCCGGATTATCTTTTTCAATAATTTTTCGCGAAAGAAGCATTCCACAGGCTTTTCCTCCGATGCTTCCGGTGCCAATCATGCGGTTATAGACAAGAAAATAGTCTTCCGGAGAAAAGTACTTTTTGAGAAGTGATAGTATTTTTTCGTCACAGGACATCATATTGCGCGCAAATTGTTCTTCGGTATCTTGTGTAAATGTGCGGTCTGTATGATAAGAATGTTTCGCATCGTTTACAAAGCGTTCCCAACTGTCAAGATTCTGATTTTCATAAACATGTGTTAATGTATCTACAAGAGTGTAAAAACGACTGACCTCATATCCGCCTCTTAGTGGAAGAAAGCTCCCGGTTTCAGAAATATACTGATGAGGAAGAAACATATTAGGGGAATAACGGTTCCAGACTTTTAACGGGTTAATATATAAGCTGTGTTCGTCTGTGTAAATGTCAAGAAGCAGCTGTGTTGTTTCCTGAATACGGGCAATGGCATCAAAAGAATGGCGTCCTCGTAGTATCGGAAAGTAGGCAACAGTATTTAATTCAAACAGGTAAGGGCATGTTACCTGGAAAAAATTTCCCATCATAAGGTCAGTAGCCCATGCGCTCTGCAGTTTTGAGAGGCAGTCAAATATATAAAACACATCTCTGCCTTCTGCAGATATACGTTTCCTTACATTCATGGTAAAAGCTTCAAAACCTTCAGAAGGATCAAATTCGAAAACGGGAATATTCCAGGATGTATCTATAAGTACAGGATGTCCTGTAAAGTGCATATATATGATTTTTCTCTCATCTTTCATTGCCTGTCGGTAAAATGGCTCTACGAAAAACATGTAATCTTTCATGCTGGATACTTGCCATACAACATTGTCTCCGAGACGAATGTTGTTGAGCATACTGTCAAGACCGGTGAGTCCTGAGAGAATGGGTTCAAATGTGCTCATAGTGCAGCCCTCCTTTATCAAATTGATGCCGATATCAGTTCATATGAGCAAGAAAAAGTGTCTTTTGTATACCAGTTATAATATCAGTATACAGGAAAAATCAGAAAAGTGGTATAAAAAGCATAAAATGAATGACAAATCCGACATAAATAAAAAAATACAAAAAAATGAAGAAAAGATGTGTTTTTCATCTCAAAAGACATGGTATAATAATACATATTGTGACAGAAAAAAAGAAAGGTGTGAAGAACTATGGGAAAAGAGTTTAAGGAAAATATTACAGGAGTACAGCATTTGGGACTGCCTACAAATGACATTGAAAAGACAATCGGATTTTATGAGATGTTAGGTTTTGAAATTGCCTATCAGACGGTTAATGGAAGTGAAAAGGTTGCATTTTTAAGACATGGAAATCTTACGATTGAGACTTATGAGAACAAACAGGCAGCATTAAAACATGGTGCTTGGGATCATGTAGCATTGGATGTTAAAGATGTGGAAGCTGCATTTGAAGCAGCAAAGGAAAAAGGGCTTGATATTATCGAAGATGAGATTCAGTTCCTCCCATTCTGGGATAACGGAGTGAAATTCTTCAACGTAGTGGGACCGAATAATGAAAAGGTAGAGTTTAGTCAGTTTCTTTAAAACTCAGGATTCAGGTGCAAAAAGATGGAAAGCGTGAATGATAATATCTATCCTGCGCATGCAACAATGGTTCCAACAGGAAAAATAGCTGGATTTTATGTGCGTCAGGGAATGTTTGGGACAAATGGGGCAACAGCTCTTCCCAATGGTGTAAATTTTACTGTCCATACGCATTATGGGACTTCCTGTGAACTTCTCTTGTTCCATGCGGGGGAAGAAATACCTTATGCTGTCTTGCCATTTCCGAAAGCATTTAAAATCGGAGATGTATATTCAATGATAGTCTTCGGGCTGGATATAGAAACTTTTGAGTATGCTTACCGGATTGATGGGCCGTATGACCCGGAAAAAGGTCATATTTTTGAAAAAGATGCGATTCTTTTAGATCCATATGCGAAGGCAATCGCAGGACAGCGCATATGGGGTAAAAAAAAGAAAACTGATTACCATGCAAGGGTGGTAAATGATACATTTGATTGGGGCAATATGAATCAGTCCTCCAGATCAATGAGCGATTTAATTATATATGAGTTGCATGTCAGGGCATTTACGCAGAATCCGAATTCAGGTGTAAAGCATCGTGGCACTTTTGCGGGAGTGAAGGAAAAAATTCCATATCTTAAAGAACTTGGTATCAATGCTGTCGAATTAATGCCGGTTTTTGAGTTTGATGAGTGTATTAATGCCAGAGAAGTAGATGGTAATCGCCTTTTGGAATGCTGGGGATATAATACAGTAGGATTTTTTGCTCCTAATTCCAGTTATGCTGCTGAGGAAGAGCTTAACCAGGAAGGAAAAGAATTAAAAGAACTGATTAAAGCTCTTCATAATAATGGAATCGAAGTAATACTGGACGTAGTGTTTAACCATACGGCTGAAGGTAATGAAAAAGGTGCATATTTCAGTTTCAAAGGGTTTGACAATAAGGTGTATTATATGTTGACTCCTGACGGGAATTATTATAATTTCAGTGGATGTGGGAATACCCTTAATTGCAATCATCCAATTGTACATAATTTGATTTTAGAGTGTCTGAGATACTGGACAATCCATTACCGGGTTGACGGATTCCGTTTTGATCTTGCAAGTATTCTCGGGAGAAATGAAGATGGATCTCCGATGAATAATCCTCCTCTTTTGCGTAGCCTTGCTTATGATCCGGTGCTGAGTAATGTAAAACTGATTGCAGAGGCCTGGGATGCCGGTGGTATGTATCAGGTTGGAAAATTTCCGGCAAGTAAAAGATGGGCAGAATGGAATGGACGTTACAGAGATACTATTCGCGGTTATCTGAAGGGAGAAAACTGGCGTGCATGGACAGCAGCCTGGAGCGTATCCGGTTCCGGAGATTTATACGGAGGATTTGATCCTAATTATGATGGAAGCTACGCCGGATATGATTCTTGTGTGAATTTTCTTACATGTCATGATGGATTTACCTTGTACGACCTTTATTCATATAACGAGAAGCATAACGAGCAGAATGGATGGAATAATTCGGATGGAGTAAATGAAAATTACAGTTGGAATTGTGGGGCAGAGGGCGAGACAGATGATGAAGAAGTACTGCGGTTGAGATACAGGATGATTCGGAATGCTTGTGCAGTGCTTTTCTGCAGCAGAGGAACTCCTATGTTTCTTGCAGGAGATGAGTTCGGAAATACAAAATTCGGAAATAATAACAGTTATTGCCAGGATAATGATATATCATGGCTTGACTGGAGTTATCTGGAGAAGAATAAAGATCTGTTTGAATTTTTTAAGTTTATGATTCATTATCGGAAAAGGCATCAGGTAATCAGCAAAAGACTTCCGGATGCAGTCTGTGGTATGGAACCTTTACATACACATGATATTGATGCCAACAGAACCACTGACCTTCCGCCGGATATGAGAACGCTGGCTGTAAGCTTTGCGGGATATGACCGTGAGAAAGGAAAAGATGACATGGTCTATGTGGCAATAAACACAAACTGGGTAGAAGTTGTTATTACTCTTCCCGATCTGAGACAGAGAGGTGAATGGTATTTAAGCGTTGACACATATGGTGATGAAGAAGGACGTTTCTTTTATCCGGAAGGAGAGGAAATACGTATTGAGCATGAATATGTTATGAGACCGAGGACAGTTGCTGTGTTTACCGGACATTCTTTCTGAAATGCTGCCAAATGAGATAGATATATGGAGATAAAAAAGCCTTATGCAGTTTGACTGCATAAGGCTTTTTGTGGAATATTATATAGTATCATCACGTTTTACATATTTTGGAGCTTCTGGTTTTCCTACAACTTCTTTTACTTTTGTGATTTTTGCGTTGCGATCAATTACCAGATTTTCTGCGTGTACATCTTCACCGATTGTAACGTTGGTAAGCATTACGCAATTTTTAACAACAGCACCTTTCTTGATCACGCATCCACGACCGATTACTGAATTCTCTACATCTCCTTCAATGAGACATCCATTGGAAATAACGGAATTCTTTGCTTTAGCGCCTTCAAAATACTGTGTCGGACAAGAATCATTTGTACGAGTATAAATCGGCCAGTCAGGAATAAACAGTGATGCTGCAGTATCGGAGTCAATCAGTGAGAGATTTGCATCATAGTAGCTCTCGAAATCTGTAATAGATGCGAAATATCCACGGTGAGAAATACCACGAATGTCAAGATCGCTGCATTCGCTGTTTACAATGTCTGCTAATGTATAAAGAGAAGATGTTTTCTGGGCTTTCTTAATCAGTTCGATAAACAGCTCTTTTTTCATTACATATGTATCCATGAATATGTTGCGGTTCTTTGCGTTTCCACGATTCTTCTCGATGGAAAGCACACCTTTCTGTTTATTCAGATTTAATGTATTGCATGACAGATAAGCTTCTTTTGCATTGTCTACAGAATGATATAAAAGCGAGATATCTGCACCGGACTCAATGTGTGCCTCCAATAATGTATCGTAATTTTGAGTATAAATCATGTATCCAGGAGCAACAATAACATATGGCTGGTTTACACGGGAAATGCTTTCAAGATTTTCCATGTATGCAGCAATGTCGTTATTGTACATATCATGATCGATCAGTGTGTCGGAGAACAGCATGTGCAATTTTCCTCGTTTGGAGTTAATGTTGTAGTGACGTCCTGAACCGAGGTGCTCTACAAGTGAACGAGGCTTTGAATTAATATATACCTGAATGTGATCCATTCCGCTGTTACTCATATTAGAGATTGGAAAATCGACAACACGATATCTTCCAAGAAATGAAAATGCTGCAATCGGGCGATAGTTATGAAGCCCCTCTACCCAAATATGGTTTCCGGCAAAACTTACAATTCCAAATGCATCACACATACTACTCTACCCCCTTTACACGTTTTGCAACAAGCTCAATATGCTCACTGTCTGCACTTCCAACCTTTGCACCCTTGCCAATCTTAATATCGTTTGCAACAAGCGCACGTTTGATAACAGCACCTTCTTC
Organism: Lachnospiraceae bacterium; assembly: GCA_051888795.1. Taxonomy (GTDB): domain Bacteria; phylum Bacillota; class Clostridia; order Lachnospirales; family Lachnospiraceae; genus MD308. Next base: position 8,763 of record JBJFCD010000191.1, read on the forward strand.
AACTTCTACACCCGGCATCAGAACACTGTCAATTACTTTCGCATTCTTGCCGACTTTTACACCTGTAAACAGAACAGAATTCTTTACTTCACCGTCTATATTACAGCCCTGTGTAATAAATGCACGGTTAATGTTGGCATTTGGTCCGAGATATTGAGGAAGTGTAGTAGCATCTTCAGTATAAATCTTCCAAGTTGGATCACTTAAGTCAAGATCGTTTTTGGAATCCAGAAGATCCATGTTTGCTTCCCAAAGTGAATCAATTGTACCAACGTCTTTCCAGTATCCTTTGAATTTGTAAGCAACCAGTTTGCGTCCGTCGTTCAAAAGAGCAGGAATGATATCTTTTCCGAAATCATGGCTGGAATCAGCATTCTTCATATCTGCGATCAACATCTTGCGAAGAAGCTTCCAGTTAAATATGTAAATACCCATAGAAGCGAGATTACTCTTTGGGTGTTCCGGTTTTTCTTCGAACTCAACGATACGTCCATCTTCGTCTGTGTTCATGATACCGAAACGGCTGGCTTCTTTTTTCGGTACTTCGATAACTGCAATTGTTGCATCGGCGTTACATTCATTGTGGTAAGCAAGCATCTTGGCGTAATTCATTTTATAGATGTGGTCACCGGAAAGAACCAACAAATGATCCGGTGAATATGAATCAATAAAATCAATGTTCTGTGAAATTGCATCTGCGGTTCCGCGATATACGTCAAGGTTGGCATCTGCTTTCTCGCGAGGAGGAAGAACAAAGACGCCACTGTTTTTTGCGTCCAGTCCCCAACGGCCTCCGGCTGCTACATAGCTGTTCAGGAGAACGGATTCGTACTGTGTAAGAACACCTACAACATCAATTCCGCTGTTTGCACAATTGCTGAGAGGAAAGTCCACGATACGGTACTTTCCACCATATGAAACGGCTGGTTTTGCCACTTTATTGGTCAGGTCATGAAGACGACTTCCACGACCGCCAGCCAAAATCATTGCTAACATGTTATTTTGTTTCATAGTGAGTCCTCTCTTTCATAATGTTAGTTTATATTATACAATT
>JBJFCD010000192.1:0-9769 GCA_051888795.1 Lachnospiraceae bacterium
AAGAATTTTGAAATTTCCAGCTAATTTATGCTTGACTTTTCATAGCTGGTCTCCACAAGCAATTCCTAAATTACCCCCCCCCAGAATCAAACATATGTTTGCTTTTGTGTAATTCAATATGCCTTCTTGGGATAAAAAAAAGCCCATCATAAGAAGAAATAGTCCCAAACACCCAAAAGCATTCCCTATTATCTCAGGACCAATGATTTTCCCGGTAAACCAGTTAAGTGGAGAAGATAAATATAGAAAAAGAGCAGAAAAAACCTCTGTCCAGTTCCTACCTAAACCCCTTCTCAATAAAAAGATTAATGTTATTGGCATACTCATTAAGCTAATCCAGCAAAAAATTCTAATGTTAGAAAAAGTATGGAGTACATAAAGAATCATCCAATAAATTGATCCGTACCCCAGATAATTCTCCATTAAAAAGAATTCTCTCGGCGAGGATATCTGTAATTCATCTATTATTCCATAAAACCATATTTCATCCGGAACCCTAGCATTCGTAAGGCTAAATAAATATCCCATAACAATACTGTATATAGTAATGCATACAATTGTAATAAATTTAAATACTCTATCAATTCTTTTCATTTTAAACACCATAAATTTATGTCCAAGGAAATTAATTATCGTGCTAGTATTTGTTTCACATAAAAACACAATACATTCTGCTTGAAGTTTTCTTTTGTGCATAACAGAGAACTTTTATCCCTATGAGTATTCCTGCTCCTGTTGAGCCACCATTCCGGCACAAGGAAATCAGGATTCCGGACTTATGGAAACTATTACATAGATTCCGTATACTGTAGTCATGCACCGATTAGTGTAAATACATTATAAGGAGTGTCAAAATCATGACCAAATATCGCGAAATCATCAGACTTCATAGTCTGAACTTCAGCGAACGGAACATTGCACTCAGCTACAGTTTGTCCCGAAACACCGCGTCAAAGGTTCTCAAAAAAACTGACGAAATGAACATCTTCTGACCTCTTGATAAAACCATGACCGATGATGCTTTGGAAAGTCTTCTCTTTCCTGAGGAAAAGTCAGCTACCAATAAACGTATGCCTGACTATGCTTACATTCGCAAAGAATTGTTGCGGAATGAAGTAAGCAAAAAGCTCCTGTGGAGCGAATACTGTGAGAACTGCCGAATGGCAGGCGAAGAGCCTCTCATGTATTCACAGTTTTGCAATTATATCCAGCAGGATGAGCAAAAGCGAAGAGCAACCATACACATACCCCAGAAACCCGTTGAACAGGTTGAAGTAGATTTGGCTGGAGATTCAGCATATATCATCGGCCCTTAATTTCTTTGCATCACTCATACTAATATATTATTTCCTCTGCTTTATCTTTTTAGGCTAATAATATTTATAAGAGCATTGAACAACCTTTATCTCATATCCATCACCTTCTGTAACGGCTATAATATTATCCTCATCATACTTTCTTGCACATGTAACATCATCTATCTCGAGCATTGCATTAGGAAGAACATAAATAACATAATCAGTATCTGATAGTTCCCTTATGTTAGTAATCCAAGAGCTATCAGAGCCACTTGTAATAATCATATATTCCAATGGATCAACAAACTTAATCCTATCTGAATAATTGCATGGTCTATATCTTTTTACTGCATTATCATATGTTACGGAATATCCGGCATTTGTAAGTTGCCCGTAATAATCCTCTATTACTAAAGCAATATCTTCATAATTATTTTCTAACACATTTATTGCTTCTTCCGTCTTATTATGCCAATGTGTCTGTTTTGGAACATACTCAGCAAAGCAGTTGTATCCTTGATATAAAATTGCAATTATAAAGGCTCCATAAGAAAGCCTTTTTACGGCCATTCTCAAACTACCATCATCAATATCACGAATTAAAAATATCATATATGTGACCACAAATAGTCCAAATGGTAATCCATGCCACAAATAGCCCGGCGAACACTCATAAATATATAAAGCATAACCAAGAATCATTACCAGCGATATACAAAGGTAAGTCCACCTTTTTAATAAAATTGGAACTACAAATAATACTAGGCATAACGATAAAATAGCTAAAATACCTTCGTTAAAAGATACACTATTTACATGATCCCATATTTGTTCTTTTCCTTTAAACAAAAAATCTATAAAATCAAAACTTGCAGCATATGCTCTTATACCACTTATTGTTTCTTTAGGTCTTATTAACAATCCATAATTACCGGCAATATATCCTAAACCAAAGAAAACAAGCGTTAATAAAATTTGCCGTATTTTCTTGAATAATCCCCAAAAGAACTCAGAGCAAGACTCATTATTGATTGCAAGCAGCCATAATCCTACTAATAAGAAAATATTATATGGTTTCCAGGTCATCATAAAACCAAGCACAGCCATGATAGCTAACCATTCAATACTTACTTTTTTCTCATTTTTCTGATTACTCTCAAGTTCCCTTAACAGGTCAATAACAAGAACAAATCCTACACTATAAGTATATGCCGAGAAAGGAAAATCATAAAAAATCTTTCCATAAAAGTAATACCAGCAACCACACACTACTGAAAAAATTACTCCAAGCAGCCATTTAAAAATCTTTTCCTTAAATAGCATGCTAACTCCTATAAGCATATTAATAAAAGCAAATGACATAAGCAGTAAGCAAAATACTGTCAGCCTGCGTGGGTGCGTTATAGCGAAATGAGCAATCCATATAAACAAAGTAGAGAATCCGTCTTTAGCTAAATAGCAATCTTCATAAAAGCTTTCATATAATCTGAAATCTGGGACATCATAATCAACCATATAAAAGCGAAACATCAAAAGGAAATATACTATCCCACATAAAAAGCATAATAAAAGCTGCCATTGTTGTTTTATAAAAAAACATATCTTATTCATCTGACATCATCTCCTTCATATTTTCATATGTATCAAAAGAATTTGTCAGATTTCCAATTGGTTTCAGCACATAATACATAATTTTTGCCTTGCCAGTCGGTGACAGTGTTCCATTTTCATTCTCAGTCACAAATCCCGTTGTTATGGCATCATGTATTCTTTTATCAAATATTTCTTCCGAGAATACCTCCCTCATTTCATCTACATCAATATTTTCTTCTTCTACTGCGTAGAATGCTATATGATAAGAAATACTTCTATCTATAAATGTTGGACCAAAAACAGCAATTATTATTATGCCAAGAAAATATGCAAATCCTACAATTGTCGTTGTAAACGCATCCCATTCTCCCTTCAAAAGCCTATGTAACGTTACACATATTATTATCGTGGCTATAGCAGCAATTGAAATTGAAGCAAAAAAGATAATTGGGTCACTGCTAAGCCTTGTATATAAGCCTATCAGGGCAAGATATAATGCTACATCTAGCCCCCCCCCATTATAAACCACAATATTTTGCGTCTATTCATAATAATCTCCACCTCTCTGATTTAATTTAATCTGCTCTATTATCCTATCATTCCTCTTAAACTCCAAAGCTTCCATTCCAGTCGTCTCTGCACCAGCGATATTTCTCTGGCACGTTTCTGAACCTTGGCTGACAGTTTTTTGAGCAACACCACAGCTTGCATGATGTCACGTTGTGAGAATCCCAGGCTGGTAAGACAAATGATTTCTCTGTACTTAGTCATAAGCGTGTGACCTCCTTATAATGAATCAGTCATCGAAGCTGCCAGACAGAATTCGTAAACCAGTAAAGCAGAATCACAGGCCACGTAAGTGGCCTTACATTTATCAAGGTACTCATAATGAAGCGTTTACCTTATTAGGAGCACCTTAAAAATAATTATCTAATGGTTTATTTCACTTTTTTCTTATAAATAAAAATTGTTTTTATACCAACCCATATTAGCAATATTATAATGTCCCAAAATACTCTAGCAAATGATGTAATAACCTCATTTACAAAAAATAATCTGCTTTCGGCTGAAAATAAATCTATTTTCCAAAGAAATGATATGTATTCATCAATTGAATGTATACAAAGTATTTCTAATGAGTTACGACCTAAGAATGCAATACCTTTATTACAAAAAAATTGTTGTACACCCTGAGAAAATTGCACCACTACAATACATCCCAAAACAGCAATAAAAACACATACCATAGAATACGGATACTGCCTTATAGCCATTTCAATATATATTCCTTTTTCCCAAACCAAATATATCCATATAAAAAAAGCTATAATTCCAAGTTTTCTCCACCTTGCAGATTGCATGTCAACCTGATTTTTAATAAAATTACCACATTACATGAACAACAAAATCAAAGGCATCATATCCAAACAATGGGGTAATCTTATAATTGACCCTATCCACATACCTAAAAAAGCAAAAACTAATAAAATAATAAATCTGTATTCTTTTATTTTATAGTCAAATAGTCTATAAAAACATCTAGCCCAAAACAGAGCAATTAAAAACCACAATGCACCTATACCATACACTTTTAGAGGAACAGAAAATGGGAGCGGACCATAATTAGTCGCGTTTCCCCATAATATAGGACAAATAATATCCCATAAACTATTTACAAAGGGTTCTCCTTTAATAAGAGTAGAAACAACAAGATTTATGCATTGTATGATAAACACAGGAATAATGAGACGAACAAAATCTTTTTTTATAAATCCAGAAAATGAATTTGACTGTATAGGTTTTATCGTATATCCTGCCAATAAAAAAAATAAAGGCATATGGAAAGAAAAAATTAGGTTGCGTGTCCTTTCTCCAAAAGCAACCGTATGCCCTATTATCGTACATATGATTTCTATACCTTTTGCAATATCAAGCCAATCTAATCTGTCTTCAACTTTTGAATTATTTAATTCTTTTGTCAAGTATTTTCTCCCTAAATGAATATTCTTGTGCGGCAGAGCCGCCAGTCCGGTTTGAGCCGAGCCACCATTCCAGAAGCGAGAGCCATCAGAAATGTTATGCCGCGAAAGGCTCTTTATATGAGTAGGCATATGGTAAGCTTGTACGCTTAGGCAAACATGCCCACAGGGACAGGCTTACCGCTTTGCCGTAAATACATATACCGTGGAGGCTCATGTCAAGAGCACCGTGGAATAATGTTTCTGATGGCAATTCCAAGTGGCTCTGTGTTGCTGGAATGGTGGCTCTCAAACTCCGGACAGGTGGCCCAATGGGAGCCAGAATACTCACCTAAAAAATAATATGAACCACAAAATTATACCTGAATTATTCACGGTTATGCCGTGAAAGTGGCTGAAAGCCACATAGTTACTGTATTTGAGCTGTTTATTGCATTTAGTTTGTTAATCTACATACTTAAAGGATGTCTGTGCTAATGAACTGCCCTGCTTTTTTCAACCACATAGATGCAGATACACTCCTTCAGCTTGATGACATTGATAAAAGCCTTACGGATATCCTCTATTCCGTATAGCGCCCGGAGCATATGCTTCTGAATCTGAACTACACTTTGTTTGGCTCTTATGGTAAGAAGGCCTCAACTACCGTTATTAGCATAAGCGTCTCATTGCGTGAGTCCCTACTATACGTTGCCTACGTTCAAAATGATTCCGTCAAATTTCATGCGGAGAGTTTCCACATTTCTGTGGATAATTCTATTAATTATAGCGGTGCTGGTTCAAGTTTTGCAGTCTCAAACATTTCAATATACTCATAACTGATTTAAGCTATGCTTTTACTACGGCAGAGATACAATATAAAAGAATGTATTTGACCACTTCTGTCATCTTGAATGCTTTACCCTTCACTTCATATTCCTTCGGTACTTCTCTGCATCCCAATTTAAAAGGAAATTCTGTTCCTGCTCAGAAAGCAGATTACATTTGCAATTCCTATTTAAAAGCATAACTTGGGCACTGAAGCTCATAACGCTTTGTGTTTCCATGGCTTTCTTCACACTATCAGCAACCAAATAATAATTTGAGTTCCAGTAAATCATTACAGGCAGACCGTAGTCCCTCATAAAATTTTCAATGTCTATTTTTCCAAAACGCTCTGGAAGACATAGCATCTTCTTTCCCAAGAAGACAACACAATCAGGACAAAATGCATGACTCCATGATCCGTTCAACTGTTGAGCCGCATCTAAAACATTAGAATCTGTAACCTTCCAAATGATTTTATCGGGGAAACAGCTCCAGAGCTCAGTCAACTGATGATAGCCTTCATAATCACATGCCAGTTCCGCTTCCAATCTTCTGGTGATGTCCTCTGTTTTCTTTATAACCTTGTCTGCTGTCTCGGCACTTACTACTAAGCCATGATTTTGTAAAAAGACAACATCAAAGATTTGATTTTCATTATTTGCTTTCACCTTATATGCATTAAAAAAGGCTTTTGCAAGCGCTACCCCGGGCGTTGCATATGGAACAATCAAAGCTTCCGGAAATATTTCTGATATGCGTTCCATTCCACCTGCACGGCAGGTCAATGCGTTTACAACGATAGGATGTGTATGCAATGTATAAGTTCCTGAAATGGCATGTAAAAAAGTTTCTATAGAGGGTCTTTTTCCTTCTATGAATGCTTCTGCCAGTATTGACTTACTTTCTTCCTCTTTCATTGAATCCAAATGATCACAATTTAAAAAAGCTTCCCGGATTCTTTGATAATTTACTATTGCATAGCCTTCCGTTTCAGTAAGCTCCGCTAATTGATAACCAGAAGCCTTTATCACCATTCTTTCTTTGTCTAACTTAAATGACGAATTCCCGCCTCCCGCCTGAACAAGATCCTCCCTCATTCCTGCATATCTCGACATTTTTACAAAGCCTTTCATTTTACTTTAGTCCCTTCTTTAATTCTTTGCTAAAATCTAATGTTCTTTTTATAAATTTCTTCTTTGACTTAAGCCCCTCATTATTCCATTTAGATTCTCCATGGATTCGTTCTGGGAAAAGTACCGGGAATCTTACAATTTCTAATTCAGCCTTCTTAGCCATATAAAATGCATATAAATCGAGAGCAAAATCATAAGGAGGTTTATCCCAAGATTCAAAAAAAGTTCTTGGGAAAATATTGGGTTGAGCATTAATATCGTTCATTTTAGTACCAAAAAATATAGTTTCAAAAATGCTCATTCCTAATGTAAATAAATTATCGAAAACCGGCCGTCCTTTTCTATTTCCCTTTACAAAAAGGTTTTCCTGCCCTTTCTCCTGAATTATTTCATAGGCTGTCATTACGTCTTTGGGATCTGTCTGCATATCCGCATGCGTCCAACCTATGTAATCACCGTCTGCTTCCTTTAAGCCTTGCAGTATTCCATATCCATATCCTTGATTAACCGGTACTAAAACCGTCTTTGCAAAAGGATACTTAGGAAGAAGTTCCTGCAATACTTCTGCACTATTGTCTCTAGATCCATTATTCACAAGAATAACCTCTACATTATGTCCAGGAACCACCTGCCCAAATCGTTCTAGAATCAATGGTATATTTTCTGCCTCGTCAAAGCAAGGTACAACAATTGTTAATTTCATTTTTCTTTCCTTTATCTCTTCTGTATTCTGAATGTCTTTATAGCAGATATCGCTTCTGACTTTCAAGAAATTCTCTCTCATCCTTAAACAAAATTGATTGTATTCCGCAACGTATAGCTCCATCTATATCTTTAGCCTGGCTATCACCCACCATAAGTACTTCATCCGCATTTAGATGTAATTTACTTAAAACTAACTCAAACATGCACCGTGCTGGCTTTTCTGCTCCAGCCTCCTCACTTGTCACAATACAGTCTATATAGTCTACAAGACCAAGCTTCTGTAACTTTCTATACTGAATATGAGCTGTTAAGTCAGTTAAAATTGCTATTTTTATGTCTTTCTTTTTATATTCCTGAAATAAAGGCAACACATACTCAAATGGCTGCATCTCCTCAAGCATAGCATCCCAATAGCAATTATAAAATTCCATCGCATATACCAGCGGATTTTTTCCAACCTGCTCACATATATTTTGCATATAGAGTAGCCTGTTATGCGAAGCTGCCACATCATCACTAAATTGGTTCTTTACATTCTTTTTTGCCTGTTTTAATAGGCTCTTAGCTTCAACTTCACTTACCGAAAGTTCTCTGGCTACTAACTGAAACAATTTTTTCTCGGCCACAACATTGCATTTATCATAACTATAGAGCGTATTATCTAAATCAAAAATAACTGCTTTAATCACTATTTATCCCTTCATTTTCTCGCTAATTAGATACAGAAGCATCACTTGAATTACACCTTCAACATCTGTTCCCCACTGCGGATAGATTGTAAAAAGTTCTTCATATTGAGAAATATTTTCTTCTGCTATCTTTTCAAAATCGATATCTGTAAGTATCTCTTTTCCATCAAAAACAACGCTTTGCTTTGAAAAGTCTTCCGATAATTGTAATTCCGGATAGACCTTATAATTTTCAAAGGACCTTATTATTCCTTCAACATCCATATTTACGGAAATCTCGAATTTTACACTCAACTCAACTTCATGGTTATCTTCAAAGCAGTTCTTTAATGTCTTATCAAAATAGGTAATGATAACATCTGCATATTCTTTTTGTGGATATATGTATTTTTCTGCATCCGGAATTCGTCGGTTTATCTGTGCAACAATCGCTTCCTTAGAATACCCTCTTTTCTTTGTATCTCTTTGAATCTTCCAATAGTTTCGAAGCTCATTATCTGTATCCATAAAAATTTTCAGGTCAAGCTCATCCCTAAGCATCGGTAGATATAAAGAGTGCAGGCCGCACAGTATAACATATTTTTTTGCATTTACTCTTTTCCGTTCTGTAAATAAGCCAGTATCATGATTATAATCCGACCTATAAACATAGTTTCCATGTTTTAGTCTTCTTATATCTTCTGCCTGTCTATATAAATAATTTGCCTGAGGATTTAGTGCAGTATATTGTTCCCAGTTCTCATCATTTCTTGCCCAGCGATGATCTCCGTCACCCTCGATGAATAAAATATCCTTTTCAGATCCAAATAAATGTTCGATTTTATCTAATAAGCGACTCTTTCCTGCTCCACTATCTCCAGCAATTCCTATAACAAATGAATTGCCTCTGCGCTGATATAAATTACTGCTAGATATACCAAAGCGGTATATCTTAATCACAATTATAAACAAGCATGCTACCATTAATGTAAAGACAATCATCCTGATGGAGTCATTTGCGATTTTGAAATTTTGTAGACTTTGCCCCATAAAAATGACATCCGTATATTCCGAAATGTGCAGGAAAATAAAATACATCAAATATATGAAATTAAAGAATGCATATATAAACATTGTCTTATATTTGTCTTCCTCTACATAGCCAAAATATAAAGCATAGAAAGGAACAATCCATGTAAACCATGCTGGCATAGGTGAAATGCAGATTAGAAACAATGTAAACAAAAGGCTTAATAGAGAAATTAACAAACTTCTGTTAAAGTATTTCATCTCAAAAGCAGTAAAATAAACGATTGCAAGTACCGCAATCGGTATTGCCAGTTGCACCGGTCCATAGTCTATTGATACGGAAAGTAATGAGGTCTGTTCTCTGTTAAATAATACTGTATTAACAAAACCAGTTCCCCAAAAGCCAATTGTAAAGCAGCCCACAATCAAAACGCTAACAATGTGTACCTTTATTGCTGTAAGCCAATCCTTTTTATTAACAATGTAAAAGAACAAAATCGGGACCGCTGCCCAGATATGTGCTTTGCAGCTTAAGGAAAAGCCAAGACAAACTGCAT
>JBJFCD010000193.1:0-2203 GCA_051888795.1 Lachnospiraceae bacterium
AAATGAAGATAGACAGACAAATCGGAATACTATCTGTTTTATTACAGCAGGAGAGTATCACTGCTCCGCAATTGGCTGAAAAATTCGAAGTATCCAGAAGAACCATTCAAAGAGATATGGAAGATCTTTGCAAGGCAGGTATTCCGATACAGACGACCCAGGGCGTGGGTGGAGGCATTCGTATTATGGAAGGCTTTGCTATGGACAGGACCCTTCTTACATCTAAGGATATGAAGATGATTCTGGCAGGACTTCGCAGTCTTGACAGTGTGAGCGGAAGTAATTATTATGGCCAGCTTATGGAAAAAATAAAACCCGGTTCTTCTTCGATGATTACGGGAAGTGATTCGATACTGATTGACCTGTCCTCGTGGAGCAAGGATCGGTTAGCTCCCAATATATCCCTTGTTTTGGATGCCATCGATGAGAGAAGGTTGTTGTCCTTTGATTATTATGCACCGACCGGCGAAACCAAAAGGGAAGTGGAACCCTATTATCTGATATTTAAGTGGTCAAGCTGGTATGTTTATGGATTCTGTAGAGCCAGACAGGAATTTCGGATGTTCAAACTGAACCGAATGGGAGAAATTACGTGTTTGGAACAGAAGTTTCAGCTAAGGGAAGTTCCGGCACCGGATTTATCGATATCGAAGCTCTACCCATCTAATATAGAGGTGAAAGCCCTTGTGGATGCTTCTATGAAGTGGCGTTTGATAGAGGAGTATGGTCCTTGCTGCTTTGAAGAGAGCGAAGAGGGAAAACTGCTGTTTCACGGGGACTATTCTGATATAGAAAGTCTGTTTACATGGGTTCTTACCTTTGGAGACCGGATGGAAATTCTTGAGCCGGTAGAATTGAGAGAAGAACTTTTGAGGGTTGCAACCAATATGAAAAATATCTATGGAAGTGAAAGAGAGGGATAAACATGGCATTTGATTTTAAAAAAGAATATAGAGAATACTATATGCCGAAGAACAAGCCTGAGATTGTTACAGTGCCGAAGGCTAATTATATTGCGGTAAGAGGAAAAGGAGATCCGAATGAAGAGGGAGGGGCATATAAAAAGGCCATTGGTGTTTTATATGCTGTTGCTTACACCCTCAAGATGAGTTACAAGACAGATTATCGGATTGAGGGTTTCTTTGAATATGTCGTTCCGCCTCTGGAAGGCTTTTGGTGGCAGGAGGGCATAGAAGGAATTGATTATACAGACAAGAATACCTTCAACTGGATTTCCGTCATCCGGCTTCCGGAGTTTATTTCAAAAGCAGATTTCGAGTGGGCTGTAAAAACTGCAGAACAGAAGAAAAAGATGGATTGCTCAATGGCAGAATTCCTAACGATTGAAGAAGGCCTGTGTGTTCAGATTATGCACATAGGACCGTTTGATAACGAGCCTGCTACAGTGGAACTGATGGATATGTACTTAGCGGAGAATGGTTATGAAAACGATTTTTCCAAAGATAGGCTTCACCATGAAATCTATTTGTCAGATGCCCGTAAAGTAAATCCTGAAAAATGGAGGACAGTAATCAGGCATCCTATAAAACGAGTGTGAAAAAGAAAAGGAGAGGATTACTATGCCAAGACCGAAAACAAAGGATGAGCTGCGGATCGCAGCGGATACAAATTATAAAAAACTGATGACAATGATTGAAAACAGGGCTTCGGAAGAAAAGGAAGTACCCTATGATTTTTCTGAGGACGAGAAGAAGAAAGAAGCGCATTGGCAGCGTGATAAAAACCTGCGGGATGTACTCATGCATCTGAATGAGTGGCATTTGCTGCTTTTGGAGTGGATTAAGAACCGTGAAAATGGAAGTAATAAGCCTTTCCTTTTAGAAGGTTATTCCTGGAAGACTTATGGTGATATGAACCGCATGTTCTGGGATCGATGCCAGAATATTACTGAGGATGAGGCACTTGCCAGATTCATGCAATCACACAGGCAGGTGATGGAAGCTCTGGAGCAGTTTTCAGAGGAAGAATTGTTTACGAAAGGCTTTTATCCATGGGTAGGCGGCAGTAATATCGGCTCCTATTTCATTAGTGTTACCAGCAGTCACTATGATTGGGCAATGAAGAAAGTGAAAGCGCATAAGAAGATTGTGATAGGGTGAAAAAATTGCGAAGATTGGTAAATTGTACCATTTCGCCGGTTGATTTTCTTCCAGTACCTAAAATCTATGAAAAAAGCAGCATT
>JBJFCD010000194.1:0-2191 GCA_051888795.1 Lachnospiraceae bacterium
CGATTGTTTTCTTTATAACTATCGCAGTTCCTGTTGCAACAGCAATAAATACCAATATTGCTATATGCCTTCTTCTCATCCATTGACTCCTTTCTATTGCTTTTTATAGTTTTCATATGACTTTGGAGCTACTTTTGTCTCTGACCACAGTTTATCTGCGCATGGTTTCCAGTTTCTTGCATACTCTTCACACTTTGTGCATAAATGTTCTACCGTTTCCGGAGACTGCAAATCTGTTGATTTAGCGCCAGTCTCCTTTACAAGTCTTTGCAGGATTTCCGGATTCTCCAGCATTGGACATGGTCTCAAATGATTTTCATTAAATGGCTGATTGTCACGATATGCCATAAACAATGGCTGCTTTAATATTTCAAGCAAGCTGTGAGTTCGGATATTTGCCCCCGAATAATGAATAAATACACATGGTTCTGCATCACCATTTGCATTAATGTGGAAATAATTTCTTCCTCCTGCAATACATCCTCCAACAAACTCACCATCATTCTGGAAATCCATCGTAAACAATCCTTCACCGTTCTCTAACTTACGAATCTCCCTGATTCGATCCTTGATATACATTCTTTGTTCAGGCGTAGGAAGAAGCTCTAATGATGCATCATTTCCAACCGGCATATAGTGGAAATACATTGCATATCTGCATCCCTTATCCACCATAAGTTTCACGAATTCCTTGCTTGTTACTGACTCACAGTTCTTCGAAGTATAGCAGATGGATGTGCCAAAAATCAGTCCATTTTCCTTAAGCAGATCCATTGCATGCATAACCTTTCCGTATACACCTTCTCCCCTACGTAAATCGTTTACCTCCGGTGAACCTTCAAGACTGATAGCAAGCATCAAATTTCCGACTCTTTTCATTTCCTCACAAAATGCTTCATCCACTAATGTACCATTTGTAAACGCAAGGAATTGACATTCATGATGCTCCTTACACAGCTTGATAATGTCATTCTTTCTTACTAATGGCTCCCCACCTGTAAACATATAGAAATAAACGCCTAATTCCTTTCCCTGTTTTACTACATTTGATAATTCATCATACGAAAGATTCAGCTTATTTCCATATTCTGCAGCCCAACAGCCTGTACAATGAAGATTACATGCACTGGTAGGGTCCATTAATATCAACCATGGGATATTACAATCATGGATGGTTCTCATCTTACGAATGGTCTTTGTTCCATGCAGCATTGCCTCAAAACCAAAGTTAAGAATCGTTGTCTTTACCACATTTGGGTCTAACTCATCTAAGAGACGATTTAAATAATGATTTAAGGCGCAGTCCTTATTGCAAATCAATTCTCTTACTTTTCCATAATCAACATCAAGTTTCTCACCTGACATATATTTTTCCATGAAATCTATTAGCTTTACAATTTCCTTTTCTCTGTCTTCGCCAATATTCTTGACTACTACATCAATTATTTTAGCTGCAGTTGCTCTGGCTGCTGCATGTCCTAAGTTACTCATCTTGAATTCCTCCGTTCGTATTTTTATTTGTTAATCAATATCAATTATTTCTTTTTGTGTATTTTTAATCGTTTTTACTGTATTTGTAACTACTACAAGATTCATTACTCCATCGAAGCAGATACCTAGTCCAACCATTCTAACAATTAAATTTGTTGCTTTCATGGGTGAAAACAAAAGAAACGCTCCAATAATTCCAGCTGCTATAGCCGTTATCAAGATCCATTTCCATTTTTCAATTCCAAAGCGCCTTGCCTCAAATGCCGTCTGTATTTTTAGTGCAGCATCTATTAACATAAATATGCCAATGCAAAAGGCAAGAAATCCAACAATATGATCTGTCCTGAAAATCATCAAAGCTCCTAATATAATCGATACAATACCCAAGCCAAAATCAAATTGAAATGCTAATTGAAACAAGTCTTTTGTAAAATAACTTGATAGCTTTGCCAATCCATATACCAGGTAAAATACCCCACAAATCTTACATAAGACATCCAGTCCTAATCCCGGCCAAACGAATAGTATTGCGCCACCGACAATACAGCATATTGTCATTACCACATACACATTCTTTACTGTTTTTAAGTTACTCATATAGCAAACCTCCTTATATGTCATGATAATAATTCAATTAACATTTCATTCATATGGGCAAAAAAATAACAGTGTCCTATTTTTTGGGCACTGTTATAAATTT
>JBJFCD010000195.1:0-38831 GCA_051888795.1 Lachnospiraceae bacterium
ACGTGCTATCGTACGTAATCCTAAGGTATTCCTTATGGATGAGCCTCTTTCTAACCTGGATGCAAAACTTCGTGGACAGATGCGTATTGAGATTTCCAAACTTCACCAGAGACTGGGTACTACAATCATCTATGTAACACATGACCAGACAGAAGCTATGACACTTGGTACAAGAATCGTAGTTATGAACGCTGGTGTTGTTCAGCAGGTTGATACACCTCAGACACTTTATGATTCACCATGTAACCTGTTCGTAGCAGGATTCATCGGATCACCACAGATGAACTTTGTAGATGCTGTATGTAAAGTAAAAGGAAATGATGTATACCTTCAGGCAGGTCCTTCTGAGATTAAACTTTCTGCAGATAAAGCTAAGAAGCTGATTGACGGCGGTTATGACGGAAAGACAGTTGTTCTTGGTATTCGTCCTGAGGATGTACATGACGAGCCTGAATTCCTTGCTAAGTCTCCAGAGACAGTGATCGAAGCTAAGATTCGTGTATATGAGATGCTTGGTGCAGAAGTATTCCTGTACTTTGATTATGAAGGCGCAAGCATGACAGCAAGAGTAGAGCCAGGTACAAAAGCAAGAACAGGCGATGTTGTTAAATTCGCTCTTGACGCTAACAAGATTCATGTATTTGATAAAGAAACAGAAGAAACAATTACAAACTAGTCTGAAAATAAAAGATAGAAAGATACCGGGACCTTCGGGTTCCGGTTTTTTTGTGGGGATTTAAAGTTATAAGTCGCCCTCCGAAAGAGAGCATGTTGATTTTTTTGTTTTGCTGCGCCGCATATTTATGTACAGAAATCAGAAACTCGTCCTGTAGGACTCAAACAGCTGATTTCTGTACATGCTATGCTCGCAAAACTGCAAAAATCTGCCATATGTCTCTTTCGGAGGGCGACTTATAACTTGTTTATATCCTACAATAAAGAAGGTTTGGACCGAGAAGGATAGAAGGGTCTAAATAACGTTTTTATTATTTCCTGCATATAGTAAAAAGAAGATATTAGCATTTTAGGTATGGAATTTTATGAGAGATTATGTTGTTTTATCTTTAGAAACTCATCTTTTTTTCGGAAGGATTATGAAGGAGCATGCTTTGTTTTTGCTGGCTGGTTTTCCGGCGAAGGAGATGGGGTACAGACAGCGTGCGAACCGGTTCCGTCAGGCATTTGAAGAAGGTTTGTGGATGGCGGTTCGATTGAGTAATGGAGTTGTGGGAAGAGAGGTGTTGTCTTCCGGTGAAGTAGTGACGGAGTTCACGCTGAGAGCTGAGCGGCAGACGGAGGGATTGACGGGAATACCGATTGACAGCCGTATTACTCAGGCAGAGAAAAAGCTTCAGTGTAAAGATAAAGTTACAGTGAATCAGGATATGGTTCGCAGTGTCAGAAAGGTGAATAATCAGATGCTTGATAGCCTGGATGAATTTATCGGATTTAAAGAACAGATTTTAAAAGAGGTATCCGGATGCAGGTTGTTTACTTTTAATTATCCTTTATTGATTGAACACATTTTAAGAGAGGCACGTCTGTATCGACAGACGATTATGGAACTTGAGAGACGAGGCTGTATCCCTGAAAGAGATTTAAGAGAGATGGAGACTTTCTGGAATCAGATTATGATGGAGCACGCACAGTTTATCCGGGGATTGTTAGACCCGACAGAATGTGAACTGATTGATACGGCGGATGATTTTGCAAAAGATTACTGCAGGCTTCTCAAGGAAGCAAAAGAGAAAGATATGTACAGTTCAGATGAATTAAAAAAGAGGACGATAAGAACAACAGAAAAATATCAGGAATTCAAAACTGAGGGGACAAAGGGAATTACAGAATGCAGGATAAGGTCGCTTATTTTACCGCTTTTAGCTGATCATGTACTCAGAGAAGCAAATCATTTTCTCCGCATTTTGGGTTCTTGTGAGAAAGGCAGGGATTAGTCATGGAATTATGCAGATATCCGGACATGGGAAATATCCGTAAGTTTTCCATTGAGGCAATACAGATTCCGATTGTGTATAACCGATATGGTGATCATGATCCGGATGGACTTTTATATGTGCTTGAGGAAGATGCGAAGGAGATACAGCGAGAAGCAATCCGGCATTTTCAGATGGAACCGCCACAGCCTTATGAAGGGGTGAAGCCACTGGTTATCCGTGTAAATTTGGGAGATACCGTAAAGATACATTTTCACCATAATCTGAGCCGCAGATTGTCTATTCATGTACAGGGGCTCGCCTATAATGTGGAGACTTCTGACGGCGCCAGTGTGGGATATAATCCGGACAGTACGACAGACAATGATATCTGGTATACGTGGTATGCTGATACGGAAGGAGTCTTTTTGTTCCATGATCTGGCGGATCCAAGAAGCTCTGAGGAGGCGACAAATATCCATGGGCTTTTTGGAGCGATTATCGTGGAACCTCCACAGGCTGTGTGGCTGGACCCGGAGACAGGAAAAGAACTTAGAAGCGGTCTGATGGCCGACATTTATGAACCGACCAGACCAGCATTTCGGGAATATAGCGTCTTTTTTCATGATGAACTTGAGATAAAAGATAAAAATGGAAATCCACCTAAAGATCCACATACAGGCCTTCCTTCCATGACGACTGCAATCAGTTACCGTTCGGAACCGATGAGAAACAGAGAACCTCTGACTCATGAACATGAAGATTCCGGAGAAGATATCTCTATGAGCTCCTGGGTTTATGGCGATCCGGCTCCGCCGATTCTCCGGGCCTATGTAGGGGATCCTTCAAAAATCAGACTGATCCATGGCGGAATAAAAGAGACCCATGTATTCCATCTCCATAATCATCAGTGGAGACTGGAAGAAAATAATCCGGTTTCAACTATTTTAGATTCCATTTCAATCAGTCCGCAGGAATGTTATACACTGGATATTCTTTATGGTGCGGGAAGTTTAAATGGAGTCATTGGAGATGTGATTTTCCATTGCCATCTTTATCCGCATTTTCATGAAGGAATGTGGACATTATGGAGAATTCACGATCGACTGGAAGATGGAACTGGGAAACTTCCTGATGGAACCAGTATTCCGCCTCTTATGCCGCTGAAAGATAGAAAAAGACCTCTTCCCAAGGATAAGATGCATCCGGGATATCCTAATTTTATCGAGGGAGAGGTGGGAGAAAGACCGCTTCAGCCACCTTGTGGAGTGATCGATCAAGAGGAAAATGTGACAAGAACTCCAACGGAAAAAGAACAGGTCAATTTTGCAGACAATGCGATGCCGGGAGCGCTTTATACGGAAACCTGTCCGTGTCATACGGTAGGAAAATGTGAAGAAATAGAAGAAGTAGAAATGGAATGTACAGAGACAGAAAGCGAAGAAAGAGAAAGTACAGGAACCAAAGAGGAAGATACAGGCTGTCCGACATGCCGGCAGCAGAAAGTAAAAATATTTGAGATTGCTATGGTACAGGCGAAAATCACCTATAACCGATATGGGTGGCATGATCCGCAGGGACGTTTCTTCGTTTTGAAAGAAGAGCTTGAGCGACATGGAGGATTAGAAGCATATATTCAGAAAGTGGAGCATCAGGAGATTAAGGTGGAGCCTTTGGTCATTCGTGCCAATGCCGGAGATTGTATCGAGCTTCATACAACGAACCTCCTTCCCGAGTTCATAGAGGGGAATGCCTTCCAGCTTCGAACAAGAACGGATATAGTAGGTCATCATGTTCATTTGACAAAATTTGATACTATTGTCTCTGATGGTGCCGCAAACGGATGGAATAATATTGCAGGGGCAAGGCAATATGAGACATTGATTGAGAGATTTTTTGCAGATGAGGAGCTTAGGACCGTATTTTTCCATGATCATCTGTTCGCAAATTCTCATCAGCAGCATGGAATGTTCGGAGCTTTGATCATTGAAGAAGCGGGAGCTACTTTTCATGATCCGAAAAATGGAGAAGAGCTTCCTTTTGGTACACAGGCAGTTATCCGAAGGAAAAATGGAACTTCTTTCCGAGAATTTACATTGTTTGCCCATGACTTTGCGCTTCTGTTTGATAAGGAGGGAAATCCGTTAAATCCGCCTGAACATCCAGGCTCCCATGATGATCCGGGCGTGATGGGAATTAATTACCGGTCAGAACCGATGCGGGAGAGATTAAAAAAATGCGAAGATCCGGCATATATTTTCAGTTCGCTTGTTCATGGAGATCCGGCAACACCGATTCTTGAGACATATCCGGGAGATGAACTTATGATTCGCCTTTTGGACGGTGCACACGAGGAACAGCATTCATTTAATATTACAGGTATGTCATGGAGAAAAGAACTGGCAGATGCAAAATCGCCACTTGCAGCAGCGCAGACAATAGGCATATCCGAAGCGTTTAATCTCAATGTGACAGAAAAATACGGAGCAGGGGATTATTTATATTATTTTGGCGGAATTGATGATGCATGGCTGGGAATGTGGGGAATCATTCGCGCGCATGGAAGATATCAGAAACATCTGAAACCTATTTGTAAAGGAAAGGATCGTATCATGCCGCTTCCGCCGTGTCCGGCAAAAGGAGATACCATACGACGTTACGAGGTGGCTGCAGTGCAGACAGACCTGCGATATAACCGATACGGCGATCATGACCCGGATGGTCTGGTGTTTGTGCCACTTGAAGATGTAGACATGGTGATGGCGGGAAAATGTACTCCAAAACCGCTGATTTTGCGTGCCAATGCAGGAGAGTGGATTGAAGTAACGCTTCACAATGCACTGGATCCGAACCGACCGGTTCCGTATCATGATTATCCGAGAGTTCCGCTTGATAAAAAGCATATCCCATCTACCAGAGTATCTTTAAATCCACAGTTCCTTCAGTATGATCCTGTCTGTGATTCGGGAATCAATGTGGGATACAATGAGAGAGAGCAGACTGTGGGTATTGGAGAGAGCAAACGCTATTTGTGGAAAGCAGACCGGGAGTATGGTGCATGTATCCTGCAATCATTCGGAGATATGAGAAACCACCGTTATCATGGTTTGTTTGGCGCGGTAATCGTGGAGCCTCCGGGAGCCAAATGGTACAAAAACTTTACAACACGGCCAGGCGAGCATGCAGAGCAGGCAGTTATCACAGCACCGGGTATAGAGACTTTCCGAGAGTTCGTAGTATTTATTCAGAACGGAATCCGCCTTTTAGACACAGAAGGAAATGTGATACAAACGGCAGTCGGAGATGATGGAGAACCTCTGGATGCAGAAGATACCGGAGAAAAAGGATATAATTATAGATCAGAGAGATTTGCAAACCGACTTAAGAGAGACGAAAGAGTGTGGAAAGTTTTCAGCAGCAGGATCCATGGAGAACCAGCGACTCCTATATGGAGAGCATGCACAGGAGACAGAGTGATCTTCCGGACAATGATGCCTGCGGATAAACCAAGAAATACCTCTTTTTGTGTTCACGGGCATGTGTGGAAAGAGCAACCGGAGGATGCATTCTCCAGAGTGATTCCGTTGCAGGGAGCGATCAGTATCGGAAACCGATTTGATATGGAGTTAAAAGACGGAGCTTCCTGTCCGGGCGATTATCTGTATCGTTCCGGAAGCTTTGCGTGGGATGTGGAATCAGGAATGTGGGGAATCTTTCGAGTGGTAAAACAGTCCTTTGCATCCAGATGCAGAGGAGTATGTGAAAAAGTAAAGGGTTGTTTTCTGGGAAAATGTAGATGAAAATAAAGAGGGAGAAGAAGTCTTAGACTTCTTCTCCTCTTTTATATCTCTCAACAATTTCTACAATACGTTCACTTGGATCAAGGATACTGCTGATAGAACCATCGTGATTCAGAGTGTCGATCATTAGTGCGATATATTTACTCATATCACAGTTAATGTAGTAAGGACGTTCGAGTAATTCAGGAGTCTGATAAATCAGGTTAGTAGTGAGGATACCGTCAATCAGACCTTCTTCGTACGCTTTGTCAAATTTTTCAAGTCCATTTGTGAAAAGTCCAAATGTTGCAGCGGCAAAGATACGTTTTACTTTTCGTTGTTTTAACTGGTTGGCAACGTCAAGGATACTGTCTCCGGAGGAAATCATATCATCAAGAATGATCACATCTTTTCCTTCAACAGAAGAGCCAAGAAATTCATGGGCAACGATAGGATTTCGTCCGTTTACGATTTTTGTATAATCTCTTCTTTTATAGAACATACCCATGTCCAGATTCAAAACGTTAGCAAGGTATACTGCACGTTCTGTGGCACCTTCATCTGGGCTGATTGCCATCATATGATCGCTGTCAATAATGAGATCTTTATGTTTATGAAGCAGTCCTTTCACAAACTGATAGGTAGGGCGTACAGTTTCAAATCCGCTTAATGGAATTGCGTTTTGTACACGTGGGTCGTGAGCGTCAAAGGTAATGATATTGTCAACGCCCATACGAACAAGTTCCTGTAATGCGAGTGCGCAGTCAAGAGATTCTCTTCCGCTTCGTTTATGCTGGCGGCTTTCATACAGGAAAGGCATAATTACATTGATTCTGCGGGCTTTTCCGCCTACCGCAGCAATAACTCTTTTAAGATTCTGATAGTGGTCATCCGGTGACATCCGGTTTATGCAGCCGCTCAAGGAGTAAGTAAGGCTGTAGTTACAGACATCCACCATAAGATAGAGATCTTTTCCACGTACAGATTCTCCGATAATTCCTTTTGCTTCTCCGGAGCCGAAACGCGGAACTTTTGCGTCAAGCAAATATGTGTCTTTTTCATATCCGTTGAATACTACATCTTCTTTAAATTCGTGACCGTCTTCATGACGCCATTTAACGATATAGTCATTCACACGATTTCCCATTTCCTTGCAGCCATCCAGAGCAATGATTCCCAAAGCTCCTACAGGTATGTTTTCCAAAACACGTTCATTACGGCGCAACATTGTTTGTACCTCCCAGGTTTAATAATTTTTTTTGGATCCGAATATCATCACCGGTAAGTCTGAGTATTGTATAATTACTGCTGATCCGTGAGAAAATCCGTTCCGAGTAAACTGTGTTGATATCATCAAGTGTGAGATTCGTAGAAATCACTGTTGATTTTTTTCGCAAAATACGTTCATTTAAGCATATAAACAGCTGTGATGCAATAAAAGAATTGGTGAATTCAGTTCCAAGATCATCAATAATAAGAAGATCACAGTTATAAATATGGTCAAAGGCATCTTCACTGAGCTCGTCTTTTTTGCCAAATGTATTTTTCGCAAAATAGTCGAAAAGTTGTGAAGCAGAGAAATAGATAACAGAACAGGACTTATCCATCAGCTCCTTTGCAATACAGTGGGTGAGAAAAGTTTTACCTACACCGGTATCACCATATAATAGTATGTTGCGAAAGTCATCAAAAAATGTATCTACAAATTCATGACATGTTTTAAGTGCAGTCTGCACAGCTTCCTGCGAAGATCGTCCGGTCAGAGGATCTATGTGATTGCTGGAATAGAAATCCAGACGAAATGTAGAAAAGTTTTCAAGATTCAGGATTTCTTTAAGATTGGACTGCGTATATAATAAATCCACAATTGCTTTCTGGAAGCAGTGGCATTTATTCGTGCCAATATAGCCCGTATCTTTACAGTCAGGGCAGGTATAGTGAAGTTTGAGATAGTCTTCCGGGAAACCTGCTGATGAAAGAAGAGACTTTTTTTGGATAAATAAAAGGGACAACTTATCCTTTAATTGTCCCAGAGCGGAGTCATCGCCATCCAGAAGACTTCTCGCTTGTGAAATGCTTAACGAGGAAATCTTATCATCTAATTCTTTCAGTTCAGGGATAAGGCGATAGGCATTATCGTAACGTTGGCGAAGCCTATGCTCGTTATCGAGTTGTCTGAGTTCATACATACGCATTAACTGATCGTATTGGGAATTAGAAAGTGCCATGAAAAGCGGTCTCCTTTGTATGATTATGTATATTCAGTATTATTGCTGTAAAAGTTTGCGTTCCAGATCATCCATATCATAGGAACGGCTGTCAAAATTGTTAAATTTATTATTTGGCTTTCCGTTGTTCTTGCGCTCGGAAGATGAGCGTGAAGATGGAACAACTTTTCGCTTTTTTTCTTCTTTTTGTTTTATATGGTCAGCATCAAGAGCTGCAATATCTGCTTTAGTATGTACACCTTTTTCAAGCCAACGCTTTAAGATGGATTCTGTATAATTAAAGTCCGGCTTATGGATTGTGTTCATTGTCCGGCTGCATGCTTCAAGAATAATATCGAGACAAAAACAATATTCATCATTCCAGCGTTTAATAAACGCGATTTCTGAAGAAGCCGGAGCACGCCCTTTAATACCGAATGCATTCAGAACAGAGTAACAGTTTTTGTTGTACAGAATAGTATTGCTTTTTGCCTGTTCTACAGTAGTAATATTCTGTTCATGCCAGGAAAGAGCAACCTTCTTGATATAGTGGATACTTTTGTGATTATTTTCTACACAATATTCAATGAGATATTCGATCAGGTCAGCAGACATACCAAGTGTCTCATAGAAATATGTAATTGTATCAATCTCTGTAACAGATAAAACCTTACCAAGATACTGCTCTGCGACAAACAGAAGTTCCTTGAATTCTTTGCGTGACCGGAACTGTTCAATACTTGAAAGACCGGCAGTCTGGTCTGTAGAAACAGTGTCTGTCGGAGTAAGACAATCAGAACCGGAGGCCTGTTTTGTCTCATAATCTAAGAGCCCCTGTTTTTTCCAGTAATTCAGTGCGCGGATCACATCTTTTTCTGTATAGTCAAGCATGTCCGCAATCTGTGAGATTGTCGGAATACCGTCAGGATTGTTCAAATGACGCAGTAAAACAAGGTAAACCTTAACATATTCACCATTTGCATTCACCATATATTTATCGATAAATTCATTTTCCAATACAGTCGTGTTCGTCTGTATGTGGTTTGTAAGGGTTAACTTTGTCATAGTCTGTGTCAGTTCCTTCCTGCTGCTAATTTAATCCTCTTTATCTGAGTTGCAGACCTATTATAGCATCAGTTGGGCTGACAAAAAAAGAAGTTTTTGCGTCAAAAATGAGGTTTTTTGTGGATAAAATTCTGTGGAAAATGTGGATAACTTCTATTTGAGAAGCTCTTCCCCAATATTTACAACGTCTCCGGCACCCATAGTTATCAACAAGTCCCCTTTTTGGCATTTTTCAAGGCAGAAATCTTCTATTTCTTTGAAAGAAGAAAAATAGTAAGCATCAGTTCCGTTTTCGCATAATGCTTTTGCGATATCCGCGGAAGATACACCCAGCGTATCTGTTTCACGGGCTGCGTAGATATCTGCCAGAATTACATGATCCGTATGAGAGAGTGCATCGACAAATTCCGGGAACAAAGCCTTTGTTCTCGTATAAGTATGTGGCTGGAAAATGCACCAGATCTCTCTGTGAGGATAATGCTTTGCCGCAGTCAGAGATGCAGCGATCTCTGTCGGGTGGTGTGCGTAATCATCGATGATCGTAAAGCCGTTAACTTCACCTTTATATTCAAACCGACGGTTCGTACCCTGAAAATCTTTCAGTCCCCTTGCGGCAACATCAACAGGGATATTTAAAATATCGGAAACTGCCAGAGCAGATAATGCATTCGATACATTGTGATCACCATTGACAGACAGGCAAATCCGGCTGACGAAAATGCCGTCTTTGACGAAATCAAAGGATGCGTTTCCGTATTTATCATGGGCGATATTGGTTGCGCTGTAATCCATAGAACTGTCATTTCCATAAGTAACGACCCGGCATTTTAATCCCTGGGTTAACTCATCCAGATTCTCAATTGCGCCATTGATAACAAGCGTTCCGTCTTCTGGCAGAAGTTCAGCAAACTTGCGGAAAGAACGGCGTATATCTTCAAGATCCTTAAAAAAGTCCAGGTGATCTTCATCGATGTTCAATATAACACTGATCTTCGGGAAAAATTCAAGAAAGCTGTTTGTATATTCGCAAGCTTCTGTTACAAAAATCTCTGAATTTCCTACGCGGATATTTCCACCAATTGCTTTCAGGATGCCGCCGACAGAAATAGTAGGGTCAAGCTCTCCGGCTAACAGGATGTGGGAGAGCATAGAAGTTGTTGTGGTTTTTCCGTGTGTTCCCGAAATGGCGATTGGGACATCATAGTTTGTCATGAGCTGCCCAAGAAGCTGTGCCCGGGTCAGCATCGGAAGATCTTTTTGTACAGCTGCTTTATATTCTTCGTTGTCTTCATGAATTGCTGCAGTATAAACAACAACATCAATTCCGTCTATAATATTGGAAGCTTTTTGTCCGTAAAAAATGCGGGCGCCTTGCTTTTCCAGTTTTTCTGTGAGGGGAGAGCGTTTATTATCAGAGCCGGAAACGGTAAAATGCTCTTCAAGAAGAACTTCTGCCAGTCCGCTCATGCTGATTCCGCCGATTCCTATGAAATGTACATGTACCGGTTTGTTAAAATTAATTTTATACATATGCACCTTCCTGTTCCATGTGAAAATTTTACTACCATATAATACCACGAATTGCTGCGCACGTTGTGCTTTCGCAAATTTAAAATTTATACATTTTCATGCGAGCATGAAATGTATAAGTTTTCGTCCCTGGTATTATATATACATTATAAACATATATATATAAAAAACCAAGGTGAAATTATTTGTTATATTTTCATAAAAAGTTTTCAAAAAATTCACAATTTTTGTAAAATTTGTTCACGATATCAAAAAAATATGGTATAATAGCAGTACATATAACTGAGAAGGGGTGATGACATGAGGAAAAAAGAGATGATAGCGATGCTCTTGGCTGGGGGACAGGGCAGCAGACTAGGTGTTCTTACAGCAAAAGTTGCTAAACCGGCAGTTGCATTCGGTGGAAAATACCGAATTATAGACTTCCCGCTTAGTAACTGTATAAACTCGGGAATTGATACGGTTGGGGTATTGACACAGTATCAGCCCCTGCGGTTAAATACGCATATCGGAATTGGAATCCCGTGGGATCTTGATCGTAATTTCGGAGGGGTTTCAATCCTTCCACCTTATGAAAAGAGTGGAAGCAGCGAATGGTATACAGGAACAGCAAATGCAATCTATCAGAATCTCGATTATATGGAAACATTTAACCCGGACTATGTATTGATTCTTTCCGGAGATCACATATATAAGATGGATTACGAAGTTATGCTTGATTATCACAAAGAGAATAATGCTGATGTTACAATTGCGGCAATGCCGGTGCCGATGGAGGAAGCCAGCAGATTTGGTATTGTCATAACAGACAATGACGGAAAGATCACGGAGTTCCAGGAAAAACCGCCGCAGCCAAAGAGTAATCTGGCATCGATGGGCATTTATATCTTCAGCTGGCCTGTTCTGAGAGAGGCGCTTATCTCACTTAAGGACGAGCCGGGATGTGATTTCGGAAAGCATATTATTCCATATTGCCACGGAAATGGGCAGAGACTGTTTGCATATGAATATAATGGATATTGGAAGGATGTTGGCACATTAGGTTCTTATTGGGAAGCTAACATGGAGCTGATTGATATCATTCCGGAGTTCAACTTGTATGAAGAGTTCTGGAAAATTTATACTAATAGTGAGATTCTTCCTCCACAGTATATTTCCGAGAATGCTGTTATTGACAGAAGCATCATAAGCAATGGATGTGAAATATATGGAGAGGTTCATAACTGTGTCATTGGTGCAGGAGTAGTAATAGGGGAAGGTGCCATAGTGCGTGACTCTATTATTATGAAAGATACAACGATTGGTGAAGGATGTGTTGTTGATAAATCAATTATTGCAGAAAACTGCGAGATTGGTAATCATGTGACACTGGGAATCGGAAGTGAGGTTCCCAATAAGTTAAAACCGGCGATTTATTCATTTGGTCTTGTGACAATTGGGGAAAAATCGAAAATACCGGATGGTGTACAGATCGGAAAAAATACTGCGATCAGTGGTGTTACAATTAAAGAGGATTATCCGAATGGTGTGCTTGAGAGTGGAGAAACTTTGATAAAGGCAGGTGGTCTGGCATGAGAGCAGTAGGACTTATATTAGCAGGTGGTAACAGCAATAAAATGCGCGAACTGACCCATAAAAGAGCAGTGGCGGCTATGCCGATTGCAGGAAGTTATCGTGCCATTGATTTCGCACTTAGCAATATGTCAAATTCACATATTCAGAAAGTTGCCGTACTCACGCAGTATAATGCGAGATCTCTGAATGAACATTTGAATTCCTCCAAATGGTGGGATTTTGGAAGAAAACAGGGAGGACTTTATGTATTTACTCCTACCATTACGGCAGACAATGGATACTGGTACAGAGGAACTGCAGATGCGATCTGCCAGAATCTTGACTTTTTGAAAAGATGCCATGAACCGTATGTAATCATTGTATCCGGTGATGCGGTATATAAAATGGATTATAACAAAGTTCTGGAATATCATATTGCAAAGAAAGCAGATATTACCGTTGTGTGTAAAGAACTGGATTCTTATGAAGAAGCCAGCAGATTCGGAACTATTAAGATGAATGAAAGTATGCGTATCGAAGAGTTCGAGGAAAAACCAATGGTTGCAAATTCTAACGTGGTTTCTACCGGAATCTATGTGATCAGAAGACGTCAGCTTATCGATTTGATCGAACATTGCGCAGAAGAAGACAGGTACGATTTTGTAACCGATATTTTAATCAGGTATAAGAACCTGAAAAAGATTTATGGTTATAAGATAAAGGATTACTGGAGCAACATTTCAACAGTAGACGCTTATTATCAGACGAATATGGATTTTCTGAAGCCTGAAGTGAGAAAATACTTTTTCAAGGAGTTACCGGAGATTTATTCAAAAGTCAGTGATCAGCCACCGGCAAAATACAATCCGGGAGCAGTAGTGAAAAACAGTATCGTTGCAAGTGGAAGTATTATTAACGGAACGGTAGAAAATTCTATTATTTTCAAGAAAACATTTGTCGGAAATAATTGTGTTATTAAGAATTCAATTATTCTGAATGATGTTTATCTCGGAGACAATACATATATTGAAAATTGTATTGTAGAAAGCCGTAATACAATCCGGGCAAATACACGTCATGTTGGTGAGAATGGTGTGAAGGTGGTTGTAGAAAAAAATGAGAGATATGCAATTTAGTCATTGACTAGAGCGCGGAAAGGAGCCATAACATGCAGATCACAGATGTACGTGTACGTAGAGTGGCAAAAGAGGGCAAATTAAAAGCAGTTGTTTCAATTACTATGGACGAAGAGTTCGTAGTACATGACATCAAAGTAATTGAGGGGGAAAAAGGACTGTTTATTGCCATGCCCAGCAAAAAAGCAGCAGATGGCGAATATCGGGATATAGCCCACCCAATTAATTCAGGAACAAGGGAACGCATTCAGAGTATTATTCTCGAGAAATATGAAGAAGCGCTGAGAGAAGAGCCTGAGGAAGAATTGTAGAATTTTTGTGAGAGGGAGAGCCCCGGGATATCATGCGATATTCCGGGGTATCTTAATGCTTGTGGATTTTAGCCGCCTGGAGATTACACTGGACTGGAGATTATACTATATTTTCTTATGGTGTACAGGAAAGTCGGCCATAAAATGAGAAATCCCCGAAGGTGTCTGACAAATAAGAGGGACAGGTTAGCCATAAGTGGAGGAAACGCCGAAGGTGGCCGACAAATAAGACGTAGAAGTCAGCCACGAAAAGGTGAAACGCCGAAAGTGGCCGACAAGAAGAGTTGAAAAGTCAGCCACGAAAGGGTGAAACGCCGAAGGTGGCTGACAAATAAAGCGTAGAAGTCAGCCACGAATCGTGGAAATCCTGTGTTTCTAATTTTCTATCAAGGAAAATCTCATCTTTTTTTTCGTCTTCGGATGTGTGAATTCCAGACGGTAAGAGCAAAGTTTCAGTGGTTCAAAGCCGCGCTTTTTTGGGGTACTTGATTTTTGATCTGACAATTTTGTTTCTGGATTATATTTGACATCTCCTACGATTGGGCAGCCAATTCCTGCAAGCTGTACGCGGATCTGATGATGCCGTCCGGTGTCCAGATGGATGTCGAGTTCGCAGCCGGATGACTCAGAAAAATAGCGGTTATCATCGGAGACAATTTTATAATTCAACCTGGCTATTTTTGCTCCGGGAGTGTTTGGGGTACAGATTCGTGAGGTGTTCGTGCGCCCGTCTTTTACCAGGTAGTTTTCAAGAATACCTTCAGGGCGTGACGGTGGATTGGTGACCACTGCGCGGTAATACTTACCAAACCCATGGGAAGTGAGTTCCTTATTCAACTCTTTTGCAGCAAAAGGTGTTTTTGCGAACACCATGATACCTTCTACAGGCTGATCTAACCGGTGGATAACTGCAAGGTAAGGCTCTTTCGGTGCGCCTCCTTTTTTGGACGGAGAGTTTCCCTCTGAATATGAAGCAATATGATTTTTTAAAATGCTCACCATATCCGGGCTGCCAATCTGTCTGCACTGTGTGGCAATTCCGGCAGGTTTTTTACATACCAGAATGAACTGGTCTTCGTATAGTATTTTTAAATCTTTTGTACCCATAAGAAATCTCCTTGACTTTGTACTTGTTCGCTTTTATCATTTAATCATAGCATTTGGAATTATGCAAGAAAATGTAAATAGAACAGGGGAGAAAGTATGGATTATATACTGTTGATTTTAGGCTTCTTACTATTGGTAAAAGGAGCAGATTTTTTTGTGGATGGAAGCTCCAGTGTTGCGAAGTTATTAAAAGTACCTTCTATTATTATCGGACTTACGGTTGTAGCATGTGGAACGAGTATGCCGGAATTGTCAGTCAGTGTGACTGCAGCATTGAAGGGAAATAACGATCTTGCCGTCAGTAATGTGTTGGGATCCAATATTTTTAATCTGCTTGTTGTATTGGGATGCTGTGCGATTATCAGCCCAGTGCGCGCAAAATGGTCTCTTTTAAAAAAAGAATTCCCTTTTTCTATTTTTATTGCGGTAATCTTGCTTTTGCTGGACTCAGATTTTTCGATAACAAAGGTTATAAAAGGAGCCGATGATTTTGTGCTCGGAAGAATGGGTGGAATACTGTTTCTCATTATGTTTTGCATCTTTATCGCAGCGACGGTAAAGAGTGCTCTTGCTTCAAGAGAGGCATCCAGTGATCCGGAAGAAGAGTATAAAATGATGTCTCCGGTAAAAAGTGCATTGTTTATTGTAGGCGGACTTATTGGGATTGTCTGGGGAGGAGACCTTGTCGTGGATTGTGCCTGCAATATTGCGGAAGCATTTGGCATGAGTCAGACATTTATCGGACTTACCATTGTTGCACTCGGAACTTCTCTTCCGGAGCTTGTGACATCTATGGTGGCAGCAGGAAAAGGAGAAAATGATCTGGCTGTTGGAAACGTAGTTGGTTCTAATATTTTTAATATTCTTTTGATTCTTGGTATCTCTTCAGTAATCACGCCGATTCATCTTGATGTAACGGCAGTATATGATACGGTGATTTTGATTATTGCCAGTGTGATCGTATATGTAGCGGCTATCAGTAAACATGAGATACAGAAGAGAGAGGGAGCCTTGTTTTTATTTGCTTATTTCGCATTTTTTGTATATATTTTATTGAGATAATTTTGAAGAAAATGAAATGCCTTGACAAAAATAATGTTTTCAATTAAAATTACGTTTAATTGAACAGCCTGTGGGCAATGATGGTTGCAAAAAACAGGTCTGGCTATGAAGAGGAATAGTAATTACAGCAGAAATTCCACAGAGAGAGAATTCATCGGCTGAAAGATTCTCGTATTGAAGTGTAATGAACCCGCCTTGGAGCCTCTGTATGAAAAGTACAGCGTCTGACCGGCGTTAACGGTAATGAAGAGAACTGCGAGAGATTTCTATGATTTTTATATAATAAGGAATGCAGTTAACTAGGGTGGTACCGCCGAGCTTTTCGGTCCCTTTTTTGGGAGAGTGAGCTTGGGCGGTTTTTTTGATTTAAAAATCTATTTTCAGATAGCAGAAGCGTTCAGGCAAAATCCTTCCAATATCAAGTATCGTGGGGCAAGGGCTCCGCAAAAAAAGAAAAGGAGAAGAGAAACATGGCAAAAGACAAGAAACTGGTAAAAAACATCACACCTCGTGATGTAGACTTTGCACAGTGGTACACAGATGTTGTACGCGAGGCGCAGCTGTGCGATTATTCAAGTGTAAAAGGATGTCTTAACTATCTGCCGAACGGTTACGCAATCTGGGAACTGATTCAGGCGGATCTGGACAGACGTTTTAAAGAAACAGGTGTAGAGAATGTATATCTTCCGGTATTGATCCCGGAGTCACTTCTTGAAAAAGAGGCAGAGCATATCGAAGGATTTGCGCCGGAGGTTGCCTGGGTAACACATGGAGGTATGGAGAGACTTCAGGAGAGAATGTGTATCCGCCCGACATCAGAGACTCTTTTCTGTGATCTGTGGGCTAAGACGGTAAAATCTTACAGAGATCTTCCGAAAGTATGGAATCAGTGGAACAGTGTTCTTCGTTGGGAGAAGACAACAAGACCATTCCTTCGTTCCAGAGAGTTCTTGTGGCAGGAAGGTCACACGATTCATGCAACATATGAAGAAGCAGAAGAAAGAACAATCCAGATGTGGGAAGTATATAAAGATTGTTACAGAGAAACTTTGGCGATTCCATTCGTAGCAGGAAGAAAAGCGGAGCATGAAAAATTTGCAGGTGCGCAGGATACTTATACAGTAGAAGCTCTGATGCATGACGGAAAAGCACTGCAGTCAGCAACAAGCCATTTCTTCGGAAGCGGATTCCCGGATGCATTTGGCATCAAATATGTAGATAAAAACAATGAACTCCAGAGTGTATATGAGACTTCCTGGGGATGGTCCACAAGAAGTATCGGCGGACTTATTATGGTTCATGGTGATGATGACGGTCTTGTTCTTCCACCGCATGTTGCACCGGTTGAGTGTAGGATTATTCCGATCGCTCAGCATAAAGAGGGCGTTCTTGACAGAGCATATGCACTTCTTGATGAACTGAAGAAAGCAGGATACAGAGTTAAGATTGATGATTCAGATAAGAGCCCGGGATGGAAATTCTCCGAGCAGGAGATTCTTGGTATTCCGACCCGTATCGAGATCGGACCGAAGGATATCGAGAACAATCAGGTTGTTGTGGTTCGCCGTGATAATCGTGAAAAGATTGTTGTTTCCATGGATGAGATTGCAGGAAAGCTTCGTGATATTTTAGAGACTATTCAGCAGGATATGTATGACAGAGCAAAGAAATTCCTGGATGATCATATTGATCAGGCAACTGACATCGAAGAGATGAAAGAAAAATTTAAAGAAAATCGTGGCTTCGTAAAAGCATGCTGGTGCGGAGATCCAGAGTGTGAAGGCGAAGTAAAATATGTGACAGGCGGTGCTGCAACAAGATGTCTGATTGAAGACGAAGAGATGATTTCAGACAAATGTATCTGGTGTGGAAAACCGGCTAAGCATATGGCGTACTGGGGTAAAGCATATTAAGATGATTAGGATTCAATTACCGGAAAAAGTAAACAGGATTATTCATACGCTGCAGGAGCATGGGTTTGAGGCTTATGCTGTAGGAGGCTGTGTGCGCGATTCCATTCTCGGCAGAGAGCCGGAGGACTGGGATATCACCACATCTGCCATGCCACAGGAGACAAAAGCGTTATTTGACAGAACCTTTGACACCGGAATTGAACATGGAACGGTGACAGTTCTTCTTGAAAAAGAAGGATTTGAGGTGACAACTTACCGGATTGATGGAAAATATGAAGACAGCAGGCATCCGACCGAGGTAACGTTTACGCGTTGTCTGAAGGAGGATCTGCTCCGCCGTGATTTTACAATTAATGCTATGGCTTACAATGAAAAGGATGGCCTGGTGGATATCTTTGGAGGTCTAGAAGATCTGGAAACCGGAGTCATCCGGTGTGTGGGAAATGCAAAAGAGCGTTTTTCGGAGGATGCGCTTCGCATTCTCCGGGGAATAAGATTTGCTGCCCAGCTTGGATTTTCTATCGAGGAAGAAACAAGATGCGGTATGAAAGAGCTTGCTCCGACATTGCAGAATATCAGTGCAGAACGTATTCAGGTGGAACTTGTAAAGATGGTGATATCTAAACGTCCCGGACTTTTAAGAGATGCTTATGAACTGGGAATAACAAGGCAGTTTATTCCGGAATTTGATGTGCTGATGACAACAGAACAGGAGACGCCCCATCATATGTACAATGTGGGAGAACATACGATTCATGCCATGGAAAACATAAGAGCAGATAAGATTCTCAGACTGACGATGCTTCTCCATGACATGGGAAAGCCTGCATTCAAAACAGTTGACGAGACTGGACGTGCGCACTTTAAAATGCATGCAGTTGAAAGTGAGAAAATTGCTAAGAATATATTAAAGAGACTCAAATTTGACAATGATACACTGCATAAAGTAACGAGGCTGGTGTATTATCATGATTATCGCATGCCTGCAACAGCGAAAAATGTGCGAAGAGCCATGAACATTATAGGAGAAGACATTTTTCCGTATTATATGGAGGTGCGAAGAGCCGATGTAATGGCACAGAGCCTGTATAAAAGAGAAGGGAAAATTGAAAATCTGGATGCAATAGAAGAATTGTACAGAGAAATTACGGAAAAAGGTCAGTGCGTATCGTTAAAAGAACTTGCAGTGACCGGGAAAGATCTGATAGAAGCCGGAATGACTCCGGGAAAGGAAATCGGCGAGAAGTTAAAAGAGCTTCTAGATCTGGTCATCGAAGAGCCGGAAATGAACAAAAAAGAAGAATTACTTCAGTTATTAAAAAAATAAATCAAACAGGGTAATCATATTTTTATCCCCCGCCTCATACGTTAGAAAGAGTAATTGCGAATATAACGTAGAGTGCGGGGGATAAAAATATGCAGGAATATGAAAGAAAAGTTTTGGAAAAATATCAGATAGACACGTGCAGCACCCGTAAAGTCAGGGGTGCTGTTTTATGCGATACAGCTCAGGGGATTTTTCTGCTCAGAGAAGTGTTTGCACCGGCAGGGCGTATTCTGGCACTATGCGAATTGTATGAGCACCTGGAAAAGCATGGATATACAGGTGTGGATCGGCTGATACCTAATGAAGAAGGGGAATATGTTACCGTAATGGAAGATGGAAGAAAATATATGCTGTGTCGATGGTTTCGGGCGAGAGAATGTGATCTCAGAAAGCCTTCAGAGCTTCTGGAAGCGGCAGGTAATTTGGCAAAGCTTCATATGATTATGAGAGTGGAAATTCCTGCAGTTTTGGAAGAGGAACATTTGGGAAAACAATATGACAGACATAGCAGAGAACTGAGAAAAGTACGAAAATTTGTCCGGTCTATGACTTCCAAAGGGGAATTTGAGCTTGCTTTTCTGAAACATTTTGATGAGATGTATCAATGGACTCAGGTAGCCGGGGAACTTTTGAATCAGTCAGAGTATGAAAAGCTGAGGAAGGAAAGCCTTGATGCTCACTGTCTGGTTCACGGTGAGTATAATTATCACAATGTTCTTATGAAATGTGACGATATGTATAGTGCTTCAAATATTGTGGCAACTACCCATTTTGACAGATTCAGGGAAAATATCCAGGTAGAAGATCTGTACTATTTTTTGCGTAAGGTAATGGAAAAACATGGGTGGAAGGAAAGACTGGGTGATAATATGCTGAATGCTTATTCAGCAATCAGACCATTGTCGTCAGAAGAAACGCAGTATCTGAAACTCCGTCTTTTATATCCGGAGAAATTCTGGAAAATCGCGAATACCTATTACCATTCAAATAAGGCATGGATTTCAGTAAAAAATACAGAGAAACTGAATATAGCAATCCGTCAGACAAAAGAAAAAGAAAGGTTTATTGAGAATATATTTTCTTTCCATTTGTAGTCTGTAGGTGTATAATGTTGGTAGTAATATCGAGACAGGAGGTACGAACATGGATTATCGTGAGAAGTACGAAGAATGGATAACAAATCCATATTTTGATGAAGCAACGAAGGAGGAACTTAAGGGAATTGCAGAGGATGACAATGAGATAAAAGAACGTTTTTATAAGGATCTTGAATTCGGAACTGCAGGACTCAGAGGAATTATCGGAGCAGGAACAAACCGTTTAAATATTTATACGGTCAGAAAAGCAACACAGGGACTGGCAAATTATATTATTAAGAGTGGAAACCAGGAAAAAGGTGTTGCAATCGCATATGATTCCCGCCGTATGTCGCCGGAATTCGCAGACGAAGCTGCTCTCTGCCTCGCAGCTAACGGCATTAAAGCATATGTTTTTGATGCACTTCGTCCTACACCGGAGCTTTCTTATGCGGTAAGAAAACTCGGATGCATTGCCGGTATCAATATTACAGCAAGCCACAATCCGCCGGAATATAACGGATATAAAGTATACTGGGAAGATGGCGCACAGATTACTCCACCGCATGATAAAGGAATCATGGATGAGGTAAAGGCTGTGACAGATTACAATACGGTTAAGACAATGGGGCTTGAGGACGCAAAAGAGGCTGGACTTTATCAGGTGATCGGCGCAGAGATTGACGATGGATATATTGCAGAACTGAAAAAACAGGTTCTTCATCAGGATGCGATTGATGCAGTTGGCGATCAGATCAAGATTGTATACAGCCCGCTCCACGGAACAGGAAATGTACCTGCAAGACGAATCCTTGATGAACTTGGATTTAAGAATGTGTATGTTGTAAAAGAGCAGGAGCTGCCGGACGGAGAATTCCCGACAGTATCTTACCCGAATCCGGAGGCAGAAGAGGCGTTTGAGCTTGGTCTTAAACTTGCAAAAGAGATTGATGCAGATCTTGTTCTTGCAACAGATCCGGATGCAGACAGACTTGGTGTACGTGTAAAGGATAAAGATGGTGTTTATCACACTCTGACAGGTAATATGTCGGGATGTCTTCTGGCAGACTATGAGATCGGACAGAGGAAAGAGTTAAAAGGTCTTCCGGATGATGGATATCTTATTAAGACAATTGTTACGACAAATATGGCAGATGCGATTGCAAAAGGATACAATGCAGGATTAATTGAAGTCCTGACAGGATTCAAATACATAGGTCAGCAGATCCTCGGATTTGAGACAACAGGAAAGGGAAATTATCTGTTCGGATTTGAGGAAAGCTATGGATGTCTGATCGGAACACACGCAAGAGACAAAGATGCGATTGTCGCAACAATGGCGCTGTGTGAAGCAGCTGCTTACTATAAGACACAGGGAAAGACTCTGTGGGATGCGATGGTGGACATGTATGAAAAATACGGATATTATAAAGATGATATCAAATCCATCACATTAAAAGGAATCGAAGGACTTCAGAAGATTCAGGAGATTCTTGAGACATTGAGAAAGAACCCGCCGGCAGAAGTAGGTGGATATAAGGTTCTGAAAGCAAGAGATTATCTGGCAGATACGATCAAAGATACACAAACAGGCGAAGTAACATCTACAGGACTTCCGTCATCTAATGTATTGTACTATGATCTGACAGATGATGCATGGCTGTGCGTAAGACCATCCGGAACAGAACCAAAGGTTAAATTCTACTATGGAATTAAAGGAACATCTCTTGAAGATGCAGATGAGAAATCTGCAAAGCTTGGTGAAGAGGTTCTGGCGATGATTGACTCAATGTTATAAATGCGATTGTGTCCAAAACCCCCCAAAACATGGAAACATGCGCATTTTTCCTTGACAAACAGAGGGAAAATGAGTATAACTATAATACAGGCTGTCGCGCGGTAAAACGTGTGAACAGAGGGAAGAAAAAAGAATGACAAGGCAATCGTTCGTATTTAAACAAGAGGAGGAAATTATCCATGAATAAGACAGAATTAGTTGCAGCAATTGCGGACAAGGCAGAGTTATCAAAAAAAGATTCTGAGAAAGCATTAAAAGCATTTATTGATGTTGTGACTGCAGAACTTAAGAAAGAACATAAAGTACAGTTAGTTGGATTTGGTACTTTCGAAGTTACAAAGAGAGCAGCAAGAGAAGGAAGAAATCCACAGACAGGAAAGGTTATGAACATCAGTGCTTGTAAAGCTCCGAAGTTTAAAGCCGGAAAAGCTTTAAAGGATGCTGTAAACGAGTAAATTGTGGATAAATTAGAGGGTATTTCCAACGTCACCGGGTGACAACGGGAATGCCCTCTTTTTGTGCGGATTCATAATGGTTAAAGGAGAAAATATTATGAGATTAGATAAATTCTTAAAAGTATCGCGCCTGATCAAGAGAAGGACTGTTGCGAATGAAGCCTGCGATGCAGGACGGGTGACAGTAAACGGGACAGTTGCGAAAGCTTCAGTAAAGGTAAAAACCGGAGATATTATAGAAATTCAATTTGGAACAAAGACAGTAAAAGTGGAAGTTCTGGATATAAAAGAAACGACAAAAAAAGAAGAAGCCGGAGATTTGTTCAGATATTTATAATAACAATCTGTAATAAATGTGAACAACCTTTCATATACTTTAATGTGTGAAGCACGCCCATGTGAAGCATATGTATTACGATATGCCTGAAAGGCGTATTATTAGGAAAGGTTGTGGTGTGTATGGAAGAAAAGGGTGTACAGAAAAATCATAAACTGGTTATTAATAATCGAAGGACCAGTCTTGTGACAGGTGTTCTGGATGTCCTGTCTTTTGATTTAAATGAAATTCTGCTGGAGACGGAACAGGGAATGATGATGGTGAAAGGAACAGATATGCATGTGAACCGGCTGAGTCTGGAGAAGGGAGAAGTTGATCTTTCAGGTAATATTGACAGTATCTCTTATTCAGATGTTCATGCAGGTGCAAAACAGGGAGAAAATCTGTTTGCCAAGCTGTTTCGATAGAGTATGCCTGATATAAGAGAAGAATTGA
Organism: Lachnospiraceae bacterium; assembly: GCA_051888795.1. Taxonomy (GTDB): domain Bacteria; phylum Bacillota; class Clostridia; order Lachnospirales; family Lachnospiraceae; genus MD308. The sequence continues at coordinate 23,024 of JBJFCD010000195.1, forward strand.
TGATATTTCTGGCTGCCGTAGTCACTGGTATGATCTTGAGACTTTCGTATCGCTGCATAAGTTGTTTCCGTCAAATGATGAGGCATAGTTACCTCGTAATGGGAATTGAAGATCTGATTTTTTGGGTAGGCTGTGCGCTATATGTGTTTGTGCAGATTTACTATACAAGTGATGGTAGCATAAGATGGTATTTTGTACTAGGTGTTGTATTCGGAGCATACTTTTGCTCACTTACTTTGCGATTTTTTGGAAAAATGGCAAAAAAAATCTACGTTAATTTAAAAACTTATTTTTCTTAAAAACTTGCTAAATTTGAAAAAAAAAGATAAGATAAAAGAAATTAAGGGGAAAAGTCCGATAATATCGGCAAAAGGTGAGTATAAATTATGAATAAGATTAAACAAAAGAGACGCAGCTCCAGGCAGAGACAGCGTCTTAAAAGTCACAGAAGAAGTATGCTGGCGATCAGTGCAGTTCTTTTTCTTTTGATTGGAATGATCTCTTTGAACGGGATGACATTGCGGGCAAAAGATAAAGCCTATCAGGCACAGGAAATAGAATTGCAGCAGCAAATTGAAGAAGAAAAAGCAAGATCTGAAGAGATCGATGATCTTGAAAAATATGTGGGTACGGATGAGTATGTCGAGGAAGTGGCCAGAGATAAGCTTGGACTGGTTCATAAAAACGAGATCATATTCAAAGCGAAATAGTTACAGATACAGATGATAAGCTTTAGGATTTAATCCTAAGGCTTTTTTTCTTTTAATAATCAAAGGGGAGAGTTTGTAAATGAAAGAGATAAAAGAGAAAGGGGCATTTTTAAATCCATATGTGATACAGATGGACAAGTTTGCAGATTCCATGGTACATTTGTCAAAAACTTTTTTTACTCTGGAAGGTTATAAAGGCACGTTTTCAAAAGAAGAGTTTGATGAAATGTTTCAGAAAATCACAGATGAAGTGTGTGAACATTGCGAAAAGAAAGATACGTGCCTGAAGGAAAACCGGATTTATACATATCAGATGATGTATGAAATCTTGTGTGCGGTTGAGGAATACGGAGCTGAGCTGAATGTAGAGCTGAAAAGGAAGATGCAGAAAAAATGCATCCTCGCGCCGAGATTTTTAAGGGAGACATTGGAGGTTTATGAGAATGCAAAAAAGATTCTTATGTGGAATAATAAAATTGTCCAGAATCGAGAAGGATATGCAGGACAGTTAAAAAGTTTTGCAAGGCTTTTGCAATATACGACCAGAGAGCTGGATGCCGGTATTTTTGAAGATGAACATTTGGAGAAAAAGCTGAAAAACCACCTGAAAAAAATGGGAGTAAAAATGCTTTCCTCAGTGTTTTATATTACCCCACAGGGAAAATATGAAATCCATCTTACAGTTAAAGCAATGAAAGGACTTTGTGTTGCAACAAAAGAGCTGGCATATGAGGTGGGTAGCTGTATAGGGAGAACGATGATGCCACAGCAGGGAGAAAGACCTATTGTCGGTACAGGTTACTGTACGATTGCCTGCGTGGAAGGAGCGCGTTTTCAGACGCTTCAAGGGGTGGCAAGAATCGGAAAGGACTATGAACAGATATCAGGAGATACATTTCTTATGACCGATCTGCCCGGAGGAAGAAAGGGAGTAGCGATTTCTGACGGAATGGGATCAGGGGAGGAAGCATTTAAAGACAGTACTATGGTGGTAGAAATGCTTGAAGAACTTCTGGAGGCAGGTTTTCCGGCAAAGACAGCGATAGAGATACTAAATACGGCTCTTGTGATCGGACGGGAGGATGTACGTTTTTCTACAATAGATGTCTGCCTTTTTGACCTCTATACAGGCAGCTGTGAATTTGTAAAGGCCGGAGCGGCTGCTACTTTTATAAAACGTCCTGATGGTGTGGAAAAAATCAGTCTGGCAACACTTCCCGTCGGTGTGATCAAAGATATGGAAATAGAGTCAACCGAACGTGAACTTGAGTCGGGGGATTTTGTAATTATGGTGACAGATGGGGTAATGGATGCGCTTCCGGTCAGTGAACAGGATGCTTTGATGAGTTCGTTTATAGAAGAGACTAATATTGTAAATCCGACAGAGCTTGCAAGATATCTTCTTGGAAAGGTGTTAGAATGGAGCAAGGAAAAGCCAACGGATGATATGACGATCCTTACTGTAGGAGTATGGAAATTATAAGGCTTGCATTTTGCGGGGATTTTTTATATATTTAACAAAAAGGATATATCTATATGTATCAAAGAGTAAAGTCATATATCAGAGAACAGAAGATGCTGAAAAAAGAAGACAGGGTAATTGCAGGCGTATCGGGAGGTGCAGATTCCATATGCCTTCTTTTCATGCTTCTGGAATTAAAAAAGGAAATGGGATTTGATCTTCTTGCAGTGCATGTCCATCATGGATTGCGAGGCGAATCGGCAGATGCAGATGAACAGTTTGTAAGACAGATATGTGAAGAAAAAAAGGTAGAGCTTTTTGTTTTTCATGAAGATGTGGCAGCTTATGCAAAAAATCATCATTTGACATCAGAGGAAGCAGGACGCGAAGTCAGGCGAAGCATTTTTCTGAGAGTATTGGAAGAACAAAATGCAACCTGCATCGCTCTCGCTCATCACCAAAACGATAATGCGGAAACTTTTCTCTGGAATCTGTGCAGGGGAAGTGGGCTTAAAGGTCTTAGAGGGATTCTGCCGAAAAATGGAGTATGGATCCGTCCACTTTTGTGTCTGAATCGAAAAGAGATTGAATCATATCTGGAAAAAAGGGGAATATCTTATTGTACAGATGAGACGAATCTGGAGGATGATTATACAAGAAACCGGATACGCAACCATGTGATTCCCTACCTTGAAGATAATATAAACAGTCAGACGGTGTCTCATATAACAGAAAGCATGAGACAGCTTCAGAATATCAGTTCCTATATTGAAAAGGAAGCGGAACGTCATATGAAAAAATGTATAGAAGTAAAAAGTGAGAATGAGTATATTCTGAACAGGATGAGGTTCGATGAAGTTCCGGAAGAATTGAGGCCATATGTAATTTATAATACTATATGCAAAGTGGCGGGAAGAGAGAAAGATATTACTTCTGTCCATGTTAAGACAACTGCGGAACTGCTCTTAAAGCAGGTGGGAAAGAAAGTAAATCTGCCTTATGATATGGAAGTGGTCCGTTGTTACGACGGACTTGCCTTTAGAAAAAAAGCCGGAAGATATGAGTCAAATACAGTATCGGAGGAAGAGACAGGGGATCTGTTTGATTTCCGCATATTTGAGAAATGTACAGAATCAAAAACATTTCCGGAAAATATCTACACGAAATGGTTTGATTATGATATAATAAAAAATACTGTAAAAATAAGACATCGCATGCCGGGAGACTATATTGTTATTGATAAAAACGGCAGGACGCAAAAGCTTAAACAGTATTTTATTAACGAAAAGATCCCACAGAACATAAGAGACAGCATATGGCTTGTGGCAGACGGACAGGAAATTATGTGGGTTGTAGGCTACAGACAGAGTCAGGCGTATCAGATTCGCCGTGATACAAAAAGAATTTTAGAGATTAAATTTTACGGAGGAAAAGAAGATGGCAGAGCATGTGAGGGTATTGATCCCGGAAGAGGATGTTGCAAAGAGAATTGAGGAGCTGGGAAAGCAGATCAGTGAAGATTATGCCGGAAAGCAGGTGCATTTGATCTGCGTGCTGAAAGGCGGAGTGTTCTTTATGTGTGAACTTGCAAAACGGATCTCAGTCCCGGTTTCTCTTGATTTTATGAGTGTCAGCAGTTATGGTGATGGTACTTCATCAAGCGGAATCGTAAAGATTGCGAAGGACCTGGATGAAGCACTGGAAGGAAAAGATGTTCTTGTTGTAGAAGATATTATTGATTCGGGAAGAACTCTGTATTACCTTCTGGATATTTTGAAAAAGAGAAATCCTAACAGTATGAAGCTTTGTACACTTTTAGATAAACCGGACCGCAGAGTGAGAGACGTTAAGGTAGATTACGTAGGATATGAGATCCCAGATGAATTTGTGGTAGGATATGGACTGGATTATGCACAGAGATACAGAAATCTTCCATATATCGGTGTTGTAGAAGGTATTGAGTAGAAGGAGGCTTGCAATTGAACGAGAAAAGGAGAGGAATCAGCGGGATCAGCGTGCTGATATTCGTATTGTTTTTGTTCGGGGCGTTGTGGTTTACTAATCAGATGGACCGAAGAGAAAGTGAACTTACCTGGACAGAATTTGAGCAAATCATTGCAGGTGACAATGTAAAAGCTGTCCATATTGTACAGAACAAAGATGTTCCGACAGGTCAGGTTGAGATTGAACTTGAAAGTGGTAATGATAATGAGAGTGAGATTAAATATCTCTATGTGTCGGATGTGAATGAGATTCAGAACTATCTGAAGGAAAAGGGAATCGACGACTATACTATGGCGGATGTCCCTGAGGAAAACTGGTTTGCAGAGACTATTATGCCAATGCTCCTTATGATGGCGGGAGTATTTATTATCTTTATGCTCATGAACCGTCAGGGCGGTGGCGCGAATGCAAAAGCCATGAATTTTGGTAAGAGCCGTGCAAAGCTGAGTAAAGAAGGAGAGAATACGGTCACTTTCTCTAAAGTAGCGGGTCTGCAGGAAGAAAAAGAAGAACTGGAAGAGATTGTAGATTTTCTGAAATCTCCGAAGAAATATATTCAGGTAGGGGCAAGAATCCCTAAAGGAGTCCTTTTGGTAGGACCTCCGGGAACAGGTAAGACACTTCTGGCCAAAGCAGTTGCCGGGGAAGCGAAGGTTCCGTTTTTTACAATTTCCGGTTCCGATTTTGTGGAAATGTTTGTCGGTGTCGGCGCATCCCGTGTAAGAGACCTTTTTGAGGATGCTAAAAAGAATGCTCCATGCATTATCTTTATTGATGAGATTGATGCAGTTGCCCGCCGCAGAGGTACCGGTATGGGCGGAGGACACGATGAGAGAGAACAGACGCTGAATCAGCTTCTTGTTGAAATGGATGGATTTGGCGTGAATGAAGGTATTATTGTCATGGCGGCAACAAACCGTGTTGATATTCTTGATCCTGCAATTCTGCGTCCGGGAAGATTTGACAGAAAAGTTATGGTCGGAAGACCGGATGTGAAAGGAAGAGAAGAGATCCTTCAGGTTCATGCAAAAGGTAAACCGCTCAGCGAAGAGATTGATCTGAAACAGATCGCTCAGACAACAGCAGGTTTTACAGGAGCAGATCTTGAGAACCTTTTGAATGAGGCTGCAATTCTTGCGGCAAAAGACAACCGTGTATTCCTGAAACAGGAAGATATTAAGAAAGCTTTTGTAAAAGTAGGAATCGGTGCAGAGAAAAAAAGCAGAGTCATTTCCGAGAAGGAAAAGAAGATTACAGCTTTCCACGAGGCGGGGCATGCGATTTTATTCCATGTACTCCCTGATGTGGGACCCGTCTACAGTGTATCGATCATTCCGACCGGAAGCGCCGGAGGGTATACGATGCCGCTTCCTGAAAAGGATGAGATGTTTAATACTAAGGGAAAGATGCTTCAGGATATCGTGGTTTCACTTGGAGGACGTGTTGCTGAAGAAGAAGTATTTGACGATATTACAACAGGAGCCTCTCAGGATATCAAGCAGGCTACCAGCATTGCAAAATCTATGGTAACAAAGTTTGGTATGTCAGAGGCAGTTGGTCTGATCAATTATGATGATGACAGTGACGAAGTATTTATCGGGCGTGATCTTGCGCATGCATCCAGGGGCTACGGAGAAAGCGTTGCAACTGTGATAGATAAAGAAGTCAAGAGAATTATTGATGAATGTTACGCAAAAGCAAAATCAATTATCCATGAATATGATGATGTGCTTCATGCGTGCGCAGAGCTTCTTCTGGAAAAAGAGAAAATTTCCAGAGATGAGTTTGAGGCCTTATTTGAGGGCAGATAATACTAGTTGATAAAGAGGGTGATAACCATGAATAAACAGGCTTTGTTCTGTGATGGGGCCGGATGGTATGTGTCCCCGCAGGAACCGGATTGTAATCAGATTGTCACATTGAGATTCCGGACGGCAAAAGAGGATGCTGTCCGGGTCTGTCTTGTTATCGGTAAAGAAAAATATGAGATGTACAAAGAATTTTCCGAAGGCGTATTTGATTATTATTTTATAGAATGGCAGCTTGATGATAAGCCGCTTCAGTATTGCTTTGAAATTTCTGATAAAGAAGGGGTATGTTATTATAACCGCGGTGGAGTTTGTGATGAACACGCGGATATTTATGATTTTAAGATTGTTCCGGGATTTTCCACACCGGAATGGGCAAAGGGTGCAGTAATGTACCAGATCTATATAGATCGTTTTTTTAATGGAGATGAATCTAATGATGTAGAGACCAATGAATATTATTATATCGGAGACTACAGTCGAAAAGTGACGGACTGGTATAAATATCCGGATGTTATGGGGGTTCGGGAATTTTACGGCGGTGATCTTAAAGGCGTTTTAGAGAAGCTGGATTATTTGCAGGAACTTGGTGTGGAAGTGATTTATTTTAATCCGCTGTTTGTGTCACCGTCTAACCATAAATATGATATTCAGGATTATGATTACATAGATCCGCATATTGGTGTCCTCAAAGAGGATGGCGGAGAGGTGCTGAAAAACGGAGATTCTCATAATTCTCATGCAACAAAATATCAGATGAGGGTCGCAAATATAAAAAATCTGGAAGCAAGTAATGAATTTTTTGCTGAATTTGTTAAAGAGATTCATAAGAGAGGGATGAAGATTATCCTTGACGGAGTTTTTAATCACTGTGGCTCTTTTAATAAATGGATGGATAGAGAAAGAATTTATGAGAATCAGGAAGGATACGATCCGGGAGCATATATCAGTGCAGACAGTCCGTATCGGGATTATTTCCAGTTTTTTGAGCAGGAAGATAAATACTGGCCGTATAACAGACATTACGATGGCTGGTGGGGGCATGATACTCTGCCTAAGCTGAATTACGAAGGATCAAAGGATCTGGAAGAATACATTCTGGATATCGGAAGAAAATGGGTATCTGAACCATATAATGTAGATGGATGGCGTCTGGATGTAGCGGCCGATCTCGGACATTCCAGTAAATACAATCATGGATTCTGGAAAAAGTTCAGAAAAGCAGTTAAGGAAGCAAATCCAAATGCGCTGATCCTGGCTGAACATTATGGGGATCCAAGTGAGTGGCTTCAGGGAGATGAATGGGATACCGTTATGAATTATGACGCATTCATGGAGCCTGTCACATGGTTTCTGACAGGAATGGAAAAGCATAGCGATGAGAGAAAGGAAGAACTTCAGGGAGATGCAGATCATTTTGTGAATTCCATGAGGTATCATATGTCGAGAATGCTGACTCCGTCCCAGCAGGTTGCTATGAACGAATTGTCTAATCATGACCATTCCCGTTTCCTGACAAGAACCAATCATGTAGTGGGACGTGTGGCGGAGAAAGGTCCGAAAGTAGCAGAGGAATTTGTTGATGAGGCAGTCATGCGGGAAGCCGTAGTCATGCAGATGACATGGGTCGGAGCACCGACCGTGTATTATGGAGATGAAGCAGGAGTGTGCGGATTTACAGATCCGGATAATCGACGGACTTATCCGTGGGAACACGAGAATCAGCAGCTCCTTGACTTTCACAAAGAGATGATACGGATCCATAAAAGCAGCCAGGCATTAAAGACTGGTTCTCTCCTGATGCTGTGCCAGCAGGAGAATGTGTTGGCATATGGACGTTTCAACGATGAAGAGCAGGTGATTGTGGTATTAAACAATAGCGATAGTCTGAAAGAAATCACGATTCCGGTATGGCGGGCAGGTGTCCCTATGCGGGGTAGAATGCAGAAGCTGATGTACTCTTATGATAAAGGATATACGACAGATTATGATGAATATCTTGTGCGCGGCGGAGAAGTAGTTGTGAATATGGGCGCAAAATCAGCATTAGTGATGGAGAAGTTGAGATAATATAGGGGGCTGCTAGTGGCAGCCCTCTATGCATGTCCTTTGGATGATTATTTTGTCAGAACTTCTACGCCGGTCTCAGTAATAAGTACCATGTATTCTACCTGTGCGGAAAGTCCGTCGTCAATTGTATATACTGTCCAGCCGTTGTCTTCATCAACAAAGAAGTCAGGGCTTCCTTCGTTGATCATTGGCTCGATGGTAAACATCATGCCTGGGACAAGAACCATCTCACTGCCTTTTGGAGTCACATAGCTGACGAAAGGATCTTCATGGAACGCAAGTCCGATGCCGTGACCGCCGATTTCTTCTACGACGGAATAGCCGTTTGCCTGGGCGTGGGTATTGATCGCATAAGCGATATCCCCAAGGTGTCCCCATGGTTTTGCGGCTTTTAAACCCAGTTCAACACATTCTTTTGTGACGCGTACAAGTTTTTCAGCCTCGGGTGTTGTTTCTCCAATGATAAACATTCTGGATGCGTCTGAAAAATATCCATTGAGTATGGTGGAAACATCAACGTTTATAATGTCACCTTCTTCCAGAATCTCGTTCTCGTCAGGAATACCATGACAGATAACGTTATTGATGGAAGTACATACGCTTTTGGGGAAGCCTTCATAATTCAACGGCGCGGGGATGCCGCCATGCTCCGTTGTGAAATCATAGACGAGTTTATCAATCTCAGCAGTACTCATCCCGGCGTGAATATGAGCGGCTACATGGTCTAAAACAGCGGTGTTCAGTGCGGCGCTTTTTTTAATGGCTTCAATCTGTTTTGGGGTTTTTAAAAGTGAGCGGTCAGGAACAATATGTCCCTTAGCCTCAAGTGTCCAGAGTTTTATATCTAATTTGTCCAATTTACTTACCTGCCTCTCAAAATAAATCATCGATTCATTTATGAATTCTATTCGCTATACACTATAACACTTTTGTACTGTTTATGACAGAAAAATTTCAAGAAAGAAAACAAAAATCAATTTTGTGTGGCAGCCAAACTTGTATGAGGTTTTAAAATAAGGTATACTATTACATTATAAGAACATCAGAAAGGAGCAAAGGGTATGTTAAGAATAGGAATGCTTACCAGCGGCGGTGACTGTCAGGCTTTAAATGCAGCTATGAGAGGTGTAGTGAAAGGAATCTGTTCAAAACGTGATGATGTAGAGATTTACGGATTCCAGGAAGGATATAAAGGTCTTATTTATTCTAATTTTAAGATGCTGACAGCAAGAGATTTTTCGGGAATACTGACTGTCGGCGGAACTATTCTCGGTACATCCAGACAGCCGTTTAAATTAATGCGCGTTCCGGATGCAAATGGTCTTGATAAAGTGGAGGCAATGAAACACACCTATCACAAGCTGAATCTTGATTGCCTTGTTGTGCTTGGTGGAAATGGAACACATAAGACAGCACATATGCTCAGTGAGGAAGGATTAAATGTTATTACACTTCCGAAGACGATTGACAATGATCTTTGGGGAACAGAGATGACTTTCGGATTCCAGAGTGCAGTTGACATCGCTACAGATACTATAGATAAGATTCATACAACAGCTACTTCCCACAGCCGTGTATTTATTGTAGAAGTTATGGGACATAAGGTTGGATGGGTAACTCTTCATGCCGGTATTGCAGGCGGTGCAGATATTGTGCTTCTTCCGGAGATTCCATATGATATCAATGTGATTGCAGATGCAATTAACAGAAGAAAAGCTGCGGGCAAGAAATTTACTATTATTGCAGTAGCTGAGGGAGCAATTTCAAAAGAGGATGCAAAATTATCTAAAAAAGAGCTGAAGAAGAAAAACGAGAAGAAGAAATATCCATCTGTTGCTTATGAACTGGCTGAGAAAGTTCAGGAAAAGACAGATCAGGAAGTTCGTATCACTGTACCGGGACATACACAGAGAGGAGGATCTCCGTGTCCGTATGACAGAGTACTGTCTACAAGACTTGGTGCAGCTGCTGCAGAAGCAATTTTAGATGGACAATTTGGATGTATGATCGGTGTGAAGCATAATGAAATGATCCGTGTGCCACTCTCAGAGGTTGCCGGAAAATTAAAATATGTAGATCCGAATGCTTCAATTATTAAAGAAGCTGAGCTTACAGGAATCAGCTTCGGAATATAAAAGATTAGAAATGGAGTGTAAGTAGATGTCTTATATGGCATTATACCGGAAGTTCCGGCCGGATGAATTTGAAGATGTAAAAGGACAGGATGCAATAGTAAAGACGCTGAAGAATCAAATTGTGGCGGAGCGAATCGGACATGCCTACCTGTTTTGCGGAACCCGTGGAACGGGTAAGACTACTGTGGCGAAAATATTTGCCAAGGCAGTAAACTGTGAACATCCCGTAAACGGAAGCCCCTGTAATGAGTGTGCGACCTGTCGTGCAATTTCATCAGGAGCTTCCATGAATGTGATAGAGATAGATGCGGCATCTAACAACGGTGTTGATAATATCCGTGAGATTCGTGAAGAAGTAGCATACAGACCGACGGAAGGCAAGTATAAAGTTTACATCATCGATGAAGTGCATATGCTTTCCATCGGTGCTTTTAATGCGCTTCTCAAGACGTTAGAGGAGCCGCCGGAATATGTGATTTTTATATTGGCAACCACAGAAGCGCACAAGATACCGATTACAATATTGAGTCGGTGCCAGCGCTATGATTTTAAGAGAATCCGCATTGATACGATTGCAGACAGACTTACGGAGCTGATCCGGAAAGAGCAGTGGGATGTGGAAGAGAAAGCTGTGCGTTATATTGCGAGAATGGCAGACGGTTCTATGAGAGATGCCCTGAGTCTTCTGGACCAGTGTGCGGCATTTTACATCGGAGAGCGCCTCACATATGATCATGTGCTGGAAGTGCTTGGTGCAGTGGATACGGAGACATTCAGCCAGCTTTTAAGAGAGCTTCTGCGTATGGATGTCAAAGCAGTGATAGAAACTGTAGATGAACTGGTGATGCAAGGGCGTGAACTTTCCCAGATGGCAGCTGATTTTACGTGGTATCTGAGGAACCTTTTGCTGGTGGGAAGTTCTGAGGGAATGGAAGATGTGCTGGATATGTCCTCAGAGAATCTTGTGAGGCTTAAAGAAGAAGCTGAGATGATCGATGGAGATACATTGATTCGTTATATCCGGATCTTTTCGGACCTCTCGGGACAACTTAAATATGCAACGCAAAAGAGGGTTCTTTTTGAAGTAACGCTGATCAAACTTTGCAGACCTCAGATGGAGACAACGCAGGATGCTCTGTTTGACAGAATCCGTGCGATAGAAAATAAGCTTGAGGAAGGCGCTTTTGAATCTTATCCGAAAGAGCGCATTGTGTATGTCAATGCGCAGGATGGGGCAGAAGAGCCGCCAATGAAACCGCAGCTGCCGAAAGCGTTAAATGAAGATGTCAAAGCAGTTGTAAAAGATTTCCGGTCTATGATACAGGAAGCATCTCCGATGCTTCGGACTTATTTGAAAAAAGCAAGGCTGAGTGCAGGAGAAGGAAGTATGCTTCAGATTGTTCTGCCGGACAATGTGAGTGCCGGATTTGTAAAAACAGATGAGCATATTGAAGAGATTAAAAGACTGATTGCAGACAGAACAGGAAAAGAAATTGATATAGACGTCCGATGTATAGAAGAAGGACGAAGATTTGAAGATAATTTTGTTGATATCGAAAATCTGATACAGATGGATATCACAATTGAAGATGAATAAGGAGGATTTTTATTATGGCAAAAAGAGGTGGATTTCCAGGAGGCGGAATGCCTGGAAATATGGCAAATCTTATGAAACAGGCACAGAAGATGCAAAGACAGATGGAAGAGCAGGCAAAGGCGATGGAAACTAAAGAATTTACTGCAACAGCAGGTGGCGGTGCAGTGGAAGCAACAGTTTCCGGAACAAAGAAACTGATTAAATTAAAGCTGGATGAAGAAGTTGTAGATCCTGAAGATGTTGAGATGCTTGAAGACCTTGTGGTTGCTGCAATCAATGAAGCAATGGAAAAGGTTGATGAGGAGTCTGCTTCCGCTATGTCGAAGATGGGAATGGGCGGAGGAATGCCGGGACTGTTCTAAGGCAAAAAGATCTTTGTGAGGAGTTAGGAAATGGATTACTATAGTAACCAGCTAAGCAGATTAATTGAAGAATTATCATGTCTTCCGGGCATAGGTGCAAAGTCAGCGTCAAGGCTGGCTTTTCACTTGATACATATGCCGGAAGAGGACGTAAAACGTCTTGCCGATACAATGGTGGAAGCCCGTCATAATATTCGTTATTGCAAAGAGTGCTGTACACTGACAGATGAGGAGATCTGCCCAATCTGTGCAAGTAAAAACAGAGATCATAAGACTATTATGGTAGTGGAAAATACGAGAGATCTGGCAGCCTATGAAAAAACAGGCAAATATAACGGAGTATATCATGTCCTTCATGGCGCAATTTCTCCTATGCTTGGGATTGGCCCGGAAGATATTAAATTGAAAGAACTTATCACTCGCCTCAGCGGTGATGTGGAAGAGGTGATTATTGCCACAAATTCTAGTCTTGAAGGTGAAACAACCGCAATGTATATCAGTAAACTGATCAAGCCAATCGGGGTTAAAGTATCAAGAATAGCCAGCGGCGTTCCGGTAGGAGGAGATCTTGAATACATAGATGAAGTTACATTGCTTCGTGCGCTGGATGGAAGAACAGAATTATAATCTTTCGTTTTTTATGGGAGAGATATTATGGGAAAGAAAAAAGTTACATCAACAGACATTGCCAGAGCGGCAGGTGTTTCCCAGTCAACAGTATCCATGGTACTGAACAAGAAATATAATGTTTCTTTTTCGAAAGAAACAGTGGAAAAGGTGGAGAAAGCGGCTAAAGAGCTCGGTTATGTTCCGCAGAAAAGAAAAGTAAGAAAAGGAAGTAAAAAGGAAAAACTGATTGTTGTTTTCTGCTCAAATCTGACAAATCCATACTATGTAATGCTTCTCCAGGGTATCGAATCCCGGGCAAAAGAGCAGGGATTCGGACTTTTTGTCTGCAATACCCAGAGAGATCTCCGTATGGAGGAGAGATACCTGAAGATGATGTGGGAGATAAAACCGTTGGGGATTATCTATACATGCAATCCCAGCTATTGTTTTATGGGACTGGTAGAAGAACTCTCGGCACATATACCGGTAGCTATTATTAATAATCAAAATGAAAAACTGAATGTAGATGCGGTGGAACTGGACAATTCAAAGCTCGGACGTATGATGGCAAGACATCTTCTGGATCTGGGACACCGTAAAGTGGCGTATATAGCGCCGCCTCTTACGATCAGACAGAAGCAGCGTTCAAAAAGAGTAGAGGGATTTCTTAAAGAATATGAGGCGGCAGGGATTAGGGAAAATGTCATTATCAAAGCCGCAAATGAAGAAATAGATTTTAATGTTGCCAACATCGATTCGGAATATAAGATTGGTTACGACCTTACGAAAGAATTGTTGAGCGAAACGAGGGATGTAACGGCAATTGTCGGGTTAAATGATATGATTGCATTTGGAATCATGGATGCATTGCATGAGGCGAAGCTTAAGGTTCCGGGAGATATATCAGTTATGGGGTGTGATAATACATTGTTTGGACGGATCCATAAGGTATCACTGACAACAATTGAGCATTTCGTCGTATTTAAGGGAAGAGATGCCTGCGATATAATTATGAAAAAAATATCTTCGCATTCAGAAAAATACTCTGAGATTGAGCCTATCAGTACCTATCATGTGGAATATGAGCCAAAGCTTATTGTCAGAGGGACAACGTCTTATGCAAAAGGGAAAACAAAATATAAAAAATAAAATTAATTCAATTGAAAAAATTATTACTAATAATTTTTGGTAGATATGCCCGAATACAAAAAAATAAAAACTCAAATCAAAAGATATTTAACGTGTTTTATGTAAAAATAACTGAATGAAAAGGGAAAATGAATTAATAAATTAAAATTATTAATTCATTGAATTATTAATAAAAATATTAGCCTATTGACCGAAGTTTACCTTATGAGATATAATTTCACCATAGAAACAAACGAACAGAGTGAAGAGATTCACGGTATAAAAGGAGGAGCCAAAAAATGAAATTTTTCATTGACACAGCGAAAGTAGAAGATATTAAGAAAGCAAACGATATGGGTGTTATTTGCGGAGTAACAACAAACCCATCTCTCATCGCAAAAGAAGGACGAGTATTTGAAGAAGTTATCGCTGAGATCGCATCTATCGTAGATGGACCAATCAGTGGAGAAGTAAAAGCTACAACTGTTGACGCAGAAGGAATGATCAAAGAAGGAAGAGCTATCGCAGCTATCCACCCGAATATGATCGTTAAACTTCCAATGACTGTAGAAGGACTGAAGGCTTGTAAAGCACTTACAGCAGAAGGAATCAAGACAAACGTTACATTGATCTTTACAGTAAACCAGGCTCTCCTTGCAGCAAAGGCAGGAGCAACTTATGTATCTCCGTTCCTTGGACGTCTTGATGATATCTCCGTAAGAGGTGTAGATTTAATCTCTGAGATTGCAACAGCATTTGCAAATGATGCAGATATCGATACAGAGATCATCGCAGCAAGTGTACGTAACCCAATGCACGTAACAGATTGCGCTCTTGCAGGAGCAGATATCGCAACTGTACCATATGCTGTAATCGAAGCTATGACAAAACATCCATTGACAGATGCAGGTATCGCTAAATTCCAGGCAGATTACAAAAAAGTATTCGGTGAGTAAAAGAATTGATACATAAATAAAATTCAGGAGGAACATCATGAACAAATTAGAGTTAATGAAAACAGCGAACGAAGTCCGCAAGGGCATTATAACCGCTGTTCACAGTGCAAAATCCGGTCATCCGGGTGGATCACTTTCCGCAGCAGATATCTATACATATCTGTTCTTTGAAGAGATGAACATTGATCCGAAGGATCCTAAGAAAGCAGACCGTGACCGTTTCGTATTATCCAAAGGTCATACAGCACCAGGCTACTACTCCACACTTGCACACAGAGGATTTTTCCCAGTTGAAGATCTTACAACTCTGCGTAAAGTAGGCTCCTATCTTCAGGGACATCCGGATATGAAACATATCCCAGGTGTTGATATGTCAAGTGGTTCTCTTGGACAGGGAATCTCTGCAGCAGTTGGTATGGCTCTTTCTGCAAAACTGTCAGGAGATGACTATAGAGTATATACACTTCTTGGAGACGGCGAGATTCAGGAAGGTCAGGTATGGGAAGCTTCTATGCTTGCAGCTCATAGAAAACTGGACAACCTTGTAGTGATCGTTGATAATAACAACCTTCAGATTGACGGAGCAATCAGCGATGTTAACTCACCATATCCGATTGATAAGAAATTCGAAGCTTTCAATTTCCACGTAATTAATATTAATGGAAATGATTTTGATGAGATTGATGCAGCATTCAAAGAGGCAAGAGAAACAAAAGGACAGCCGACAGCAATCATCGCAAAGACTGTAAAAGGAAAAGGCGTTTCCTTCATGGAGAATCAGGCATCCTGGCACGGCGCTGCACCGAATGATGAGCAGTATGCTGTTGCAATGGCAGATTTAGAGAAAGTAGGTGAAGCATTATGTCAGAAGTAAAGAAAATTGCAACAAGAGAAAGCTACGGTAATGCTTTAGTAGAATTAGGTAAAAAATATGATGACGTTGTTGTTCTGGATGCAGACCTTGCAG
>JBJFCD010000196.1:0-2172 GCA_051888795.1 Lachnospiraceae bacterium
ATTTAGATTTGTTTTTAGGTGATTTCTTTATTCGAAAGTGTATGTGGTCAACTCCAGGTAACATTAAAACCAATGCAGCAAGCATAAAGAAGTTTTATAAATGCATGCTGGACCATGAAAAAATTGATAAAGACTCTTACGATTATCTATGCTGTGATATAAAAGATAATCTTATTACCTGGCAGAACGACTGTGAAATTTTTAATAATCCCGATGCACCAAATCCCTTCTTTCCATTTTAGTGAGGTGACCCATGAGATTAGGATGGACTAAAAATAAAAATTCCATAACATACCGTGCCGTGAAGACCATACGTGTAGATGGTAAAAATAAAACACTTCCAATCAAAACTTTTGGATCAGAAAAATATATATGCGAAACATACGGAGTTTCAGATGCAAAGGCATGGGCAAAGGAGCAGGTGCGGTTAATGAACGAAGCCGAGAAAGAAGAAAAAGCTTCATTCTCAATTGAACTAAATTCTGTAACTGACTTGCCATTAAATGTTCAGCAAAGATACAACGGAGGCTATCTTTTTCTACAGGACATTTATTATGAATTAGGACTAGAAAAGATATGTCGTGCTATCTCTTCCAGACATCCATTTAAGTATGATCTGAATAGTATTATGTCTCGTTTAATCTATACCAGGATCCTGTTTCCTTCTTCCAAGAAGACCAGTTTTGAGGAGTCAAAGCGGTTCATTGAACAACCGGATTTTGAATTGCATGATATTTATCGTTCTCTTTCTGTTATTGCCGAGGAATCAGACTATATCCAGAGCCGTCTTTTCAAAAACAGTTTTCAACTCGGCGAAAGAAAGACCGGAGTTATTTACTATGATTGCACAAATTTCTATTTTGAGATTGAAGAGGCCGAAGATGAAAAACAGTATGGCCTAAGCAAGGAGAACCGGCCTCTCCCTATCGTTGAGATGGGATTATTCATGGATTCGGAAGGTATTCCTATTGCCTTTGGAATCTCACCTGGTAATGAAAACGAACAGAATACCATGATTCCTTTGGAGCAGAAACTCATAGACAGATTCGACATGTCTAAGTTTGTTGTTTGTACAGATGCGGGACTGTCTTCTGCTACAAACAGATTTTTTAATGATTATGACAAAGAAGATGGTTCTCGCTCATTTATTACAACGCAATCCATCAAAAAACTAAAAGATTATTTAAAAGAATGGGCTCTTGATTCCGAAGGGTGGCAACTCTACGGTGATAATTCAGGAAAAACCTTTTCCCTTAACGCTCTTGATGATGAAGCAGATAAAAACAAAATATATTTTAAAAGCCGCTGGATCAAGGAACCTTGCACTGTCAAAACAGATGGGAAGAAAAAGAAGGTCGTCATTGAGCAGCAATTAATAGTTTCCTATTCGATAAAATATCGAGACTATTTACGTTCTGTTAGGAATCGACAAATCGCTCGTGCGGAATCTATCGTTGGAAATGGTTCAAAATCAGTTGAACACAAACGCTTAAATGATCCCAAAAGATTCATTAAAACGGATTACGCAACAAAGGAGGGAGAAATTGCAAATATTTCTGCCAGTTACATTGACGAGGAACAAATCAACATTGAAGAACGGTATGATGGTTTTTATGCTGTATGTACCAATCTAGATGAAAATCCTGAATCAATCGTAAAAGTCAATAAAAAACGTTGGGAAATAGAAGAATGTTTCAGGATAATGAAAAGCGACTTTGAAGCCAGACCAGTATATGTAAAACGTCAGGAAAGAATACTGGCCCATTTCATTACATGTTTCATTGCACTAATCATTTATAAGTATCTTGAGAAAAAGCTAGACAACAAATATACAATAAATCAGATACTTCCTGCTTTGCAGGAAATGGATTTTGTAAAACACGATGGAAAAGGATATCAGCCAATCTATACAAGAACCGAGTTAACTGATGACCTTCATAAGGCCTTTGGATTCTGTACATCAAAACAGATAATACCAACAAAGAAAATGAGAAATATTTGCTCACAGACAAAACATTAAAAAAGTAACGTGTAATCGTCAAAAAGAAAAAAGTCCCGCAAAGCATATAAACAGTGCATTGTGAGACTTTTTTCTATTTTAATCTGTCAAAAACGGGATTATAGGTGCTATGGGCAAAAATGTAAAGTGAAAATATGAAATCTTTTCATTGT
>JBJFCD010000197.1:0-2171 GCA_051888795.1 Lachnospiraceae bacterium
GGAACGATTTTACCGGGAGCAAAAATTGACGGGAGAAAATATCTGGAAGATAAGCCGAAATCTTGTGATTACTGCTACTGGTGGCAAGGGCAGAAAAAAGGATGTATTCTGCCGGAATGCTACTATCTGATGCCCGAGGAAGTAAAAAAGCCGGAAGATCATAAGGCAGGAAACTGCAAAACCTGTCCTTACGGAAAGCATACGCCCTGTATCGGATACTGTATTGCAAAGCTCCAAAAGGAAATGCGGGAGAAAAAAGGAGGCGGATGTATTGATACCAATGC
This sequence comes from Lachnospiraceae bacterium, assembly GCA_051888795.1. Classification (GTDB taxonomy): domain Bacteria; phylum Bacillota; class Clostridia; order Lachnospirales; family Lachnospiraceae; genus MD308. Next base: position 285 of record JBJFCD010000197.1, read on the forward strand.
TGCGAGTGGAAGTTAAAAATGACCGTCCGCTGATCTGTGCCAGAGAATTGTATGAAGCACTGGGCATTAAGACACAGTACAGTGTCTGGATCGATCGTATTATTGCTCTCGGCTTTGAGAGTGGGCAGGACTTTTATCCAAAAATGAATAAAAGTACCGGAGGCAGATGTAGTGTAGACCACTATATTACGGTGGATATGGCAAAACACATCTGTATGCTCCTTCGAAATGAAAAAGGAAAACTATATCGCCAGTATTTTCTGGAGCTGGAAAAGGCATGGAATCAACCGGAACAGGTGATGGCAAGAGCATTGCAGCTGGCCAATACCCAGATAGCCAAATTGCAGGATCAATGTACCGAGCTTGGAGATCAGTTGATCAAACAGCAGATGCTTTTGGAAGATATGGCACCGAAGGCTGCATATCTGGATCTGATCATGAATTCCCCCTCATCTGTTCTGGTCACACAGATTGCAAAAGATTATGGGTACAGCGCGGTTTCATTTAACCGGCTTCTTCATGATATGAGGATCCAGTATAAAGTCAATGACCAATGGGTGTTATATGCCGATTATGCCGGGAAAGGTTATGTCCAGAGCAGAACAATCTATATGCATCCAAACCGTACCGGTCCGATCGTGAGGATCCAGACGGAATGGACACAGAAAGGCAGAAGATTTTTATATGAGTTTTTAAAAGAACAGGGAATTCTTCCCCTGCTTGAGAAGGAAGGTGGATAAATGCAGGAAGAGGTAAATGAGAAGATTATTACGCTCAGTGTACAGGGAGCCAGGATTACTGCTTCTATGGTAAAAGCAGCCATGAGAAAGTTTCTTATGGAGTTGGAGCGTGAAGGTCAGAAATCATCGCAGATTAAACAGGCAGAAAAGCAGGGACAGGCCAGGGAGCGTGGGATTGAAAAAGAAAAACAAAGACAGGAAAAGAAAAAGCCCCATGGAAAGCAGACGATTAAACAGCTGCAGGAACAGGGAGCACAGCTAACCAATATTCAGATCACAAACCAGAATATCAGATCCTTTGACCGGGTTGCCCGTAAATATGGCATTGATTACAGCCTGAAAAGGGATGACAGTGTGACACCGCAGAGGTATCTGGTGTTCTTTAAGGCGAAGGATGTGGATGTGATGACAGCCGCATTTAAGGAATATGCAGGAGTTTCCATGAAGAAGTCAAAAAAGCCTTCTGTGCGGAAGAAACTTCAGAAGTCTGTACAGAAGATGAACGTTAAGCACCGCCAGCGAGAAAAAGTGAAACAGAAAGTGAGGGGACAGCAGCGATGAGTAAAAAGAAACCAAAAGCCAGAAGCCCGGGAAAGCTGGAAACAGCAATCCGGCAAAGTTTATCAAAGGTCAGCGTGAAAAAGCTGGTTGCAATGAATATTCCGTATTTCATCGCTTTCTATGTGGTAGAGAAATGTGCATGGCTTTACCGGCACTGTATCGGCGGAACTGTAGTTCAAAAACTGGGTATTATGCTGATGAATCTTTCAGTAGCTTTCCAGTCGTGGATGCCAAGCTTTCACATCCGGGATCTTGTAGCAGGTGTCATCGGGGCGTTACTTCTACGCATTGCTGTCTACATGAAAGGGAGAAATGCAAAGAAGTTCCGGCAAGGCGAAGAATACGGTTCTGCAAGATGGGGAAATGAAAAAGACATCGAACCATTCATTGATCCGGTATTTGAAAATAATATCATCCTGACGCAGACAGAGCGACTGACAATGAACAGCCGCCCGAAACTTCCGAAGTATGCAAGAAACAAAAATGTGATCGTCATCGGTGGATCCGGCTCCGGTAAAACACGATTCTATGTGAAGCCAAACCTTATGCAGATGACGGATAACGTATCTTATGTGGTCACAGATCC
>JBJFCD010000198.1:0-2170 GCA_051888795.1 Lachnospiraceae bacterium
TTTCAGCGGCGAGTTATATCATAGCAAACCCGCCGCCAAATGTCAACAACTTTTTACAACGTTTTTACACTTTTTTACTCTTCATCTTCAAACCCATTCCACACTGGTTTGCCAGGATATTGCTTTGCCTTTTCTTCTCCACGAAGGATACGAAGCGCTCCTGCAGCCATCGCTTCCTCGGGAGTTTGACAGTTGCATAAAAGAAAAATCGCTGAAAGCCTTGAAATAGGCTTATTTTTTTGTCAATTTTTTCATTTTACTATATCGTACTTTCTCGTACTGTGTTATAATATAAGGGAAAGGATGGTAAAATGCTATGCGATTGAAAATAACCAGATCTAAGAATGCAGCTTCCCTCTATGTAATCAAGTCCATATACAACAGCAAAACCCAGTCGAACACTTCTGTGATTGTTGAAAAATTGGGAACCGAAAAAGAACTGCGTGAAAAACTCAACGGCGGAGATCCCTATGAATGGGCAAGGCAATATATCGAGCAGCTCAACCAGAAGGAAAAAGAACAGAGCAGGGAAGTTATCCTGAAATTGAAACAGTCTAAACTGATTCCCATGCATGAACAGCGCTGTTTTAACGGCGGCTACCTGTTCCTGCAGCAGATATACCATTCCCTTAAGCTGGATAAGATCTGCAAGGCCATTTCTGAGCGATATAAATTTACCTATGACCTGGACAGCATCCTTTCCCGGCTGCTTTACGGCAGGATCCTGTTCCCTTCTTCAAAACTGAACACATTTGAAGAATCTAAAAAGCTCCTGGAGCCTCCACTGTTTGAACTTCAGCATGTTTACCGTGCCCTGGATGTGCTATGCAAGGAAAATTCCTACATCCAGTCTGAGTTATACAGGAACAGCAAACTGCTCTCGAAAAGAAATGACCGGATCTTATTCTATGACTGTACCAATTTCTTTTTCGAAATTGAGCAGGAGGAAAACCTCAAGCAGTATGGTCCATCCAAGGAGCACCGGCCTAACCCGATCGTAGAGATGGGGTTATTTATGGACGGGGACGGTATCCCCCTGGCATTCTCCATCCATCCGGGAAATAAAGGGGAACAACAGACACTCATCCCTTTAGAAAAACAAATCTTAAAGGATTTCCAGCATGCAAAATTCATTGTCTGCACAGATGCTGGGCTTTCCTCTACCGATAACCGGAAATTCAACAACCGGGAAGGGCGAGCCTTCATCACAACCCAGTCCATAAAGAAACTGAAAAAATATTTAAAAGAATGGTGCCTGGAACCGACGGGATGGAAACTGGAAGGCTTTGAAACAGATAAAAAAGGAAACCCAATCTCATTTGACATCCGCCAGCTGGAAACGGATACAGAACTGGCGCAGAAACTCCGGAATGCCACATTTTACAAAGAACGCTGGATCAGGGATGACGGGTTAGAACAGAAACTCATTGTGACCTTCTCCCTGAAATATAAATACTATCAGCAGAACATCCGTGAACGGCAGGTCAAACGTGCAGAAAAGATGCTGGACAGTAATCTTTCCTCACTGAAAAAACACCACCAGAATGACTGCAAACGTTTCATCAAAAAAACAGGGGTGACCTCCGACGGGGAGATTGCAGAGAAAGAGATTTACGAACTTGACCAAAGCATCATAGAGGAGGAGGCAAGATACGATGGCTTTTATGCCGTGTGCACGAATCTTGAAGACGAGCCCCCAAAGATTGCAAAGATCAACCACAGCCGCTGGGAAATTGAAGAATGCTTCCGGATCATGAAAACGGATTTTAAATCAAGGCCTGCGTATGTCCGCACAGACAACCGAATCAAGGCACATTTCATGACTTGTTTTCTGTCCCTAATCCTGTTCCGGTACCTGGAAAAAGCATTAGGCTACAGATATACATACGAAGAAATCCTGGATACTATCCGAGAAATGAATTTCCTTGCTGCCCCTGGCGAGGGTTATATACCAACTTATACAAGGACAGAATTAACCGACTCCCTCCACGAAGCATTCGGCTTTCGTACCGATTATCAAATCATCAGTCAAAAACAAATGAAAAAAATTTTTCGCGATACAAAGAGATAGAAAAAAGTACGCAAAAAACAGCATGACAAAAAATGCCAGAACCCTTGATTTTACAAGGAATTCTGGCATTCATCCATTCTTCAACTGTCAAAAACAGGA
>JBJFCD010000199.1:0-114397 GCA_051888795.1 Lachnospiraceae bacterium
CTGTTACTAATCGGTCGAGGGCATGACCAAGCAAGGTGATAGGTAAATGGATGATAATTCTTGTATGCAGTTTTGAAGGTATATAGAGGAAGACAGTCGATTGGCTGTCTTTTTTTGACCTTTTAATCATTTTTATTATTTTGTGAGTAACATAAAGTAAAAGAATATGAAACCTTGACAAAAAAGAAACTTCTGAATATAATAAGGAATACCTAATGGAAGAACAGTCTGCAAACCAACAGCATAAGCATTAGAATTAGGGCTTGTACTGGTTTCGACGGGGGTTTGGAAGTTGGAGAAGCCATCCGTAGTGGGACACTACGTTAAAAGTTCCAATTAAATATAAACGCAGACAATAGAGAATTAGCGTACGCTGCCTAATTATGGCGGCAGTCGGTCTTAGGTCATCCGCTGCTTAAGTTCCCGGCTTCAACAAGGCGGAGAACTTCGTTTCCAAAGCTTTGAGGGAATGGAAGATTTTATGAAGCTACTAAAGTCAGTAACCTGTCATTAGGTGACTTACGGAGGGAATGATAAAATAATGACTGTGATGGGAGATGCTTCGATGGATGGGCTTTCGGACGCGGGTTCAACTCCCGCCAGGTCCACTTTAAAAGTACCGTATTTACGGTACTTTTTTGTTTAGAAATTCATATGCTATTTACATTTAAAATCTATCGGGCTTTCAATTAGTGTAGCAGCTTGAAATTCATGTTTGTAGTTATCTTCCGCTTATGTAAGTAGGGCATAAAAGCCCTACTGTTTAAGAATCACATTCTGGTTTATGGTGCGGTTTGTCACAATCATCAAGAATCGGTTTTATCAAATCGACTTTTGTTTTTAATACGGTTTCGAGAGTAATGAGCTTATCAACCATATTTTCAACAGATTTGTTGATTTCAATCAACTCTTTTAAATTACAGCTTAGAGAAACACCTTTTTGAAGTTTTTCTCCCTCAGCGTTCAGAATGTGAGATATCGCAGCTTCTTCCAGAGCGATCGACTGGAGAAGAGATGATGCAGCACAACATTTGTCGATGTGTTCGCATTCTATTTTAGGCATACTCATATGGATTTCTCCTTAACTTTAAAATCTATACATTGTATGCAAAACTGATGAAAATGTTATTTATGGAGTTGATTAAGTATGGTATAATTCGCAATGAGGTGATAAGAGATATTATGAATACCAGGGATCTTGATGTATTTATAACTGTTGCAGATACAAAGAATCTCACAAAAGCATCGAAGCTTCTTTATATGACACCGCAGGGTGTCAGTAAAGTAATTAAAAATCTGGAAAGCGAGTGCGATTGTGAACTTTTTCAGCGTACGGGAAACGGAATGGAATTATCTGAGTGCGGAAAACGTTTTCTTGAATATGCGATAAAGGCGAAATCAGAATATCATAAAATGAGAAATGAGCTTTTACGGATTAAGCAGAAAGAACGCGGTGTAGTCGATTTGCTTTCTGCATTTGGAATCCTCCGTTTGGTAACGCCAGAATGTCTTTTGGATTTTAGACAGAAGTATCCGGAGATTGAGTTTCACCACAGGGAATGTCCGGATAAACAGGTAGAACGTTGGTTTTTAGCCGGAGAGGGTAATGTTACGTTCTCTTTGGCACCATGTGATGAAGAATTATATGATGTATTGGAATTAGGATCTTTTCCTGTAAAACTTCTGGTGAATAAGAAACATCCGCTCAGCCGGAAAAAAACTGTTACCATACAGGATTTAAAAAATGAGCCGCTTTATATTGAAAGCAGAGAATTCAAGATTCATGATATGATTGTAAATAAATGTCATAAAGCCGGATTTGAACCTGATATTGTGTTTGAAACAAGCGGATTTAGTCTATGCCATAAAATGGTCAGAGAAAATAAAGGTATTTCTGTTACCGTGGATTTTGTCTCTGACGATATGGGACATGATGAGATGGCATTGATTCCATTTTCTGATGGAGTCTATGAGTGGAAGATATGTATGCTCATACGTAAAAATGAAGTTGTCGGAAACGGTGTGGATATTTTTCAGAAGCATGTGAAAAGCTGGATGGATCAGATCAGAGAAGGATATATCACAAGATAGTTGAATTCATGTAACAAAAAGTTGACAATCTCCCGAAAAATTTACTTTTTATACAAAAAAAGTAGATTTTTCGGGAGATTTTTTTGATAAATTCTAATTTATAGAAAAACTTAAAATAGTTATAGAAAATGTAAATTAGTAAACGAAAAAAGGAAATGATAAAATAATATAAATGTGAAATCGTATTACAAGGAGGTAAAAAAGATGAATATTGGTGTAACAGAAATCAGCCCAAGAGCGGTACAGCAGGTGGCAGAGAAAAAGTTCAAAGATGGATATTATTGCTGTGAAGCGCTGATAAGTGCGATTCGTGATGAGTTTAAACTGGATGTCCCGGAAGAAGTTATTGCAATGGCATCCGGTATGGCAGTAGGTGCAGGAAAATCAGGATGTGTCTGTGGCGCATTTAACGGAGGAATTCTTGCATTAGGACTGTTTTTCGGACGTACAGAACAGGATGGACCAACGAATCCGAAAAGTATAAAATGTATGGAGCTGACAAAAGAACTTCACGATTGGTTTAAAGTTGCAAATCTGAAGAATGCAATCTGCTGTAGAGTTCTCACTAAAGAATTTGACAAAGGTAAAGGTGAGCATAAGGAGCAGTGTATTTTCTTTACAGGTCTGTGTACATGGAAAGTTTCTCAGATTATCTGCCGCGAACTGGAAATTAAGAATCTGGATGAGATTGACGAGCCAGCTCCAAGACGGGCAATTGCCGAAATTTAGATGACAGTTTTGTCATAACAGAAAGAAGAGGAAATAATAACATGAAGGATATTATTAAAAAGGTTCCGGTACCGCTCTGTGGTGTAATGCTCGGATTCGCGGCACTCGGAAATCTATTACAGAGTTATGGAGAAGGTATACGTTCTGTATGTGGAATTGTGGCAGCATTTTTATTAATATTAGTTTTGATTAGACTGATTATGTTTCCACAGATGATCAAAGAGGATATGAATAATCCGATTATGGCAAGTGTAGCCGGAACATTTCCTATGGCGCTTATGCTTCTTAGTACATATGTAAAGCCGTTTATCGGACTGGGAGCAATGTATCTTTGGTTTTTTGCAATAGCATTGCACATTATACTTATCATTTACTTTACGGTAAAGTTTATTTTAAAACTTCAGCTTCCAAAAGTATTTGCAAGTTATTACATCGTGTATGTAGGAATTGCAGTAGCAGCTGTTACGGCACCGGCTTATGAAAAACTTGGAATCGGAGCAGCAGCTTTCTGGTTTGGATTTGTAACATTGATCTTATTACTTATTCTTGTAACAATGAGATATGTAAAATGTCCGGAAGTTCCGGAGCCTGCACAACCATTGATCTGTATTTATGCAGCACCGACAAGCCTTTGTATTGCGGGATATGTGCAGTCAGTGACGCCAAAATCCAGAGGATTCCTGCTTGCGATGCTTGCAGTTGCAACTGTGCTATATATCTTTGCGCTTGTCAAAGCGATAGGATATCTGAAATTAAAGTTTTATCCGAGTTATGCAGCATTTACTTTCCCATTTGTTATCAGTGCAATCGCAACAAAACAGACAATGGCCTGCCTCGCAAATATGGGACAGCCAATGCCGGTACTTCAGTATGTAGTGCTTATTGAAACTATTATAGCAGTGGTTTTTGTTGTTTATACGTTTATCAGATTTATGGGATTTATATTTGCAAATAATAGATAATATAATCATTTAAGGCGGCCTGCTACACAATACAGGCCGCCTTATTAAAACTATTTTCTTTTTATTGACCTTCATTGATACTGGTGTTATACTGATAATAGAACAATTAAAACAAGAAGGCTTTTTGCAAAAAAGTATTTCATAGAACCAATGGAGGGTCAGTTATGAGTACAAAACGAGATTACTATGATGTTCTCGGTGTTGGCAGAACTGCTGATGCTGGAACAATAAAAAAGGCTTACAGAAAACTTGCGAAAAAATATCATCCGGATACTAATAAAGGCGATGCTAATGCTGAAAAACTTTTTAAAGAAGTTACGGAAGCATATAATGTACTGAGCGATCCAGAGAAAAAGAAGATTTATGACAGATTTGGGCATGAAGGCTTAGATCCAAATGGATTTAATACTTATGGAAGTACGCAGGGTGGAGCTTATCATAGAACTTATACGAATCCGGGGGAAAGCTATCAGGAGTTCCATTTTCAGGGGAATATGGACGATATTTTTGGAGATATCTTCGGAGACATGTTCCATCGCGGACATCAAAGTTTTCGCAGAAAAGGGGAGGATTGCCATACAGATATATCTGTCAGCTTCGATGAAGCGGTATTTGGATGTGATAAGATTCTTACTTATTCATCCCCGGATCAGCCGGGAAAGCAGTCGATAAAAGTACACATTCCGGCTGGAATAGATAGTGGAAAAAGCATACGGCTTAAGGGAAAAGGAATGCCTGGTACAGGCGGTGGTGAACCGGGTGATCTGTTCCTGCGGGTAAATGTTTTGAATAAGCCGGGATTTGAGCGTAAAGGAATGGATGTTTATACAACTGCATTTATCCCGTTTACAACTGCTGTTTTTGGCGGGGAAGTTATTGTTCCTACGCTGACAGGAAATGTTGCGTGCAAGATTAAAGAAGGAACACAATCAGGAACAAAAATACGGCTTAAAGGAAAGGGAATTGTGTCTATGAATGAACCTTCTGTGTATGGGGACCAGTATGTGACAGTACAGATCCAGGTTCCTAAAGATCTGTGTCCGGAAGCAAAACAGAAGCTTAAAGAGTTCCGGTTAGCGCAGGAGCCTGTGAACAAAAGAAAAAACAATTCAACAGCTGCGTAGTATTAACTGATTTACTTGCAGTGATTTCAATAGATAAAGCAAATTCTCGGATTTTCTGTGAATTCACAAAGAATACATAATTATATGTTAAACTGAAAAATAAAAGTTTATGTGCCGGGATTTTTGAGGAATGTGCAGGGAGGCTGAGAAGATGGATAAGATAAAAATTCTTGTAATAGACGATGAGACCAGAATGCGCAAGCTGGTACGGGATTTCCTTGAAAGAGAGGGATTCATCGTGTTAGAGGCAGAAAATGGTATGGAAGCTATGGAGATTTTTTATGAAGATAAAGACATAGCCCTTTTGATTCTTGATGTGATGATGCCTAAGATGGATGGATGGCAGGTGTGCCGCGAAGTCCGTCAGTCGTCAAATGTGCCGATCATAATGCTTACAGCACGTTCTGAAGAAAGAGATGAATTGCAAGGGTTTGAGCTTGGGGTGGATGAATATATTTCAAAACCATTCAGCCCTAAGATTTTAGTTGCAAGAGTGGAAGCTATTTTAAGAAGAAGTAATGCTCTTCACGGAGACACATCTGTCGATGCAGGTGGTATTGTTATAGATAAATCAGCCCATCAGGTGACAATTGATGGCAAGGAGATTGAACTTAGCTATAAAGAATTTGAGCTTCTTTCTTACTTTATAGATAATCAGGGAATTGCGCTTTCAAGGGAAAAAATACTGAATAATGTATGGAATTATGACTATTTTGGAGATGCAAGGACGATTGATACACATGTGAAAAAGCTTCGGAATAAACTCGGCGAGAAAGGAAATTATATCAAAACAATCTGGGGCATGGGTTATAAATTTGAGGTGGAAGCATAATGAAGCATTCGATCAAAAACCAGATGATTGTTATTTTTGTCGGATTGACAGGATGTGTATTACTTTCATTGTTTATTATTAACATGAAATTCCTGGAGCCTTATTATATCCGTAATAAAGAAAAAGAGTTTGTACGGATGTACGAGGAACTAAAAGTTGCCATGGAAAACAATACAATAGAAGAAACTGTCGAATCGAAAAAGCTGCGTCACTTAGCTGAAAAGAATAATCTCGCCTTTCTCGTTGTGGATGAGAATAATGACCGGGTAATCACAAATGTGCGAGATATGGATATGTTGCAGAATCAGCTGATAGGTTATCTTTTAAATCAGGCTCAGAAGGACAGTAAAGTTCTGGAAAGTACCGATGAATATCAGCTGAATCAATCGCATGATGTCTGGAACAAGACAGACTATATTGAAATGTGGGGAGCTTTTAGTGATGGAAGCAAGTTCCTGATCAGAAGTCCTCTGGAAAGTATTCGGGAGAGTGCAGCTATCTCAAATAGATTTTTAGTTTACATCGGATGTTCGATGCTATTTGTATATGTTTTGTTTATATGGTATTTTTCAAAGAGGCTGACTAATCCTATTTTGGAGTTGGCACAATTGTCAGAGAAAATGGCTAATCTTGATTTTGAGGCAAAATATACCAGTGGCGGCAAAGATGAAATCGGTCTTCTTGGAGAGAACTTTAACAGAATGTCTGAAAAACTTGAGAGTACAATATCAGAACTGAAAAGTGCCAATAATAAATTGATGCAGGATATCGAACAAAAAGAAAAAATGGAACAAATGAGAACCGAATTTCTCGGAAATGTATCTCATGAACTTAAGACGCCGATTGCGTTGATTCAGGGGTATGCAGAAGGATTGAAGGAAGGGGTCAGTGACGATCCTGAAAGCCGGGAATTTTATTGTGATGTCATCATGGATGAGGCTTCAAAAATGAATCAGATGGTCAAAAACCTTCTTACGCTCAATCAACTGGAGTTTGGAAACAATGATATTGAATTTGAAAGATTCGATTTGACTGCTGTTATGAAAGGTGTACTCCAGAGTATGGATATTTTGGCACAGCAGGATGATGTAAATCTAATTTTCAGGCAGACTGAGCCGGTTTATGTATGGGCAGATGAATTTAAGATTGAGCAGGTAATAAGAAATTATGTCAGCAATGCATTCCATCATGTAAGTGCTGAAAAGGTAATTGAAGTAAAGATCATAAAGTCAGGTGATAAAGCGAGAGTGACGGTATTTAATACAGGAATGCCGATACCGGAAAATGATATAGGGCGTATCTGGGATAAATTTTATAAGGTGGACAAGGCGCATACAAGAGAATATGGAGGAAATGGTATTGGTCTGTCCATTGTAAAGGCAATTATGGAATCTCTGCACCAGAAGTATGGGGTTAATAATTATGATAATGGTGTAGAGTTCTGGTTTGAACTGGATATTAAGTAAAAGCATAATGAAAAAGAAACGATGGAGTTTGAAAGCTTTCACCGTTTCTTTTTTTTGGGACTTATGATAAACTTAATAACATATTGATTATGACAACAGACGAAAGGAAATAGTTGAAATGATTGCAATTATAGATTATGATGCAGGCAATATCAAAAGTGTGGAAAAGGCTATGCAGCTTTTGGGACAGGAAGTCGTGATAACAAGAGATAAGAAAATAATACTCTCAGCAGATAAGGTGATCCTTCCCGGAGTCGGAGCATTTGGAGACGCCATGGGAAAAATACGTCAGTATGGCCTGGAAAGCGTTATTCATGAAGTTGTGGAAAAAGGTACACCATTCCTCGGAATCTGTCTTGGGCTTCAGCTATTATTTGAAAGAAGTGATGAAACTCCGGGAGTGGAAGGACTTGGAATTTTAAAAGGCGAGATTTTAAGAATCCCAGAGTGCCCGGGACTTAAGATACCACATATGGGATGGAATTCTCTTGAATTCCCGAATGAAGGAAGACTGTTTCGGGGAATAGCGGAAGATTCTTATGTTTATTTTGTACATTCTTATTATCTTAAAGCAGAAGATGAAAGTATCGTTACAGCGACAACAGAGTATAGCACTTGCATTCATGCTTCAGTCGAGCAGGGAAATGTATTTGCATGTCAGTTCCATCCGGAGAAAAGTAGCGATGTAGGAATTCGGATTCTGAAAAATTTTGTAGAATTGTAAAAGAGAATTATCATATTGACATTTTGTAACATATGGAGGAAGTAAGATGCATACAAAAAGGATTATTCCATGTCTGGATGTAAATAAAGGACGAGTAGTAAAAGGTGTGAACTTTGTGGATCTTAAGGATGCAGGAGATCCTGTAGAGATTGGAAAGGCTTATGACAAGGCCGGAGCAGATGAGCTTGTATTTCTGGATATCACGGCCTCTTCTGATGCCAGAGGGACCGTGGTAGATATGGTACGTAAAGTTGCTGAGACAGTGTTTATTCCGTTTACTGTCGGCGGAGGTATTCGTACTGTAGATGATTTTAAAGCGCTTTTAAGAGAAGGGGCTGACAAGATTTCTATCAATTCATCTGCAATTAATACTCCCCGGCTCATTTCAGATGCGGCAGATAAATTTGGAAGTCAGTGCGTCGTTGTGGCAATTGATGCGAAAAAAAGAAGTGACGGAAGTGGCTGGAATATTTATAAAAACGGCGGACGGATAGATGTAGGTATTGATGCTGTAGAATGGGCTATTGATGTAGAAAAAAGAGGTGCCGGAGAGATCCTTCTTACCAGCATGGACTGTGATGGAACAAAAGCGGGATATGACCTTGAGCTTACTAAAGTAATTGCAGAAGCAGTATCCATTCCGGTCATTGCGTCCGGAGGTGCAGGAACACTTGAGCATTTTTATGAAGCGTTGACAGATGGAAAAGCAGATGCTGCGCTTGCTGCATCACTGTTTCATTATAAAGAACTGGAAATAAGAGAAGTAAAGGAATACCTGAGAAACAGAGGAGTTTCAGTAAGATTGTAAATATGAAGAAAATGATTTGTATATTGGCGATACAGGAGAGGAAACTATTATGGCAGCGATTAATAATGACTGGTTGGAGGCTTTAAAGGGAGAATTTAAGAAACCATACTATAAGAAGTTGTTTGAAACAGTAAATGAAGAATACAGGACAAGGCTGATTTTTCCACCGGCAGATGATATTTTTAATGCATTTCATCTGACACCGCTTCATGAAGTAAAAGTGGTGATACTGGGACAGGATCCTTATCATAATAACGGACAGGCGCATGGGCTGTGTTTTTCTGTTCAGAAGGGGGTAGATATCCCGCCATCTCTTGTAAATATCTATCAGGAGCTTCATGATGATCTGGGATGTACAATACCGGATCATGGATGTCTGACAAAGTGGGCAAAGCAGGGAGTATTGATGTTAAATACTGTTCTTACTGTCCGCGCCCATCAGGCAAATTCTCATCGTGGAATCGGATGGGAAGAATTTACAGATGCAGCTATTATGGCTCTGAATAGTCAGGACAGACCGATTGTATTTATTTTATGGGGAGCACCTGCTCAGAAAAAAGAAAAAATGCTGAATAATCCAAAACATTTGATTTTGAAGGCACCACACCCCAGTCCGTTGTCTGCATACAGAGGATTTTTTGGGAGTAGACCATTCAGCCAGACAAATGAATTTTTAGAGGCTCATGGGGTCACACCTATAGATTGGCAGATTGAATAATCTTTTTACCATATTTCCTTGATTTTTATTATACAGACAGAGTATAATAAAATAGTCAAAAAATAGTCAATCTAAACCAGAAACGGAGGGAAAAGGATGGAATTAAAACAGACTAAAACAATCATTGATGTCCGCAGAGGTTACTTAATGACAGTTCTTGGGGTGAGTGTTATCGCAATTCTGGTTGCTGCTGTAATTGCCAATAATGTGGCTACGTACAGCATTCCGGTATTCACATTATTTGTATTTGCGGTATTTGTAATAACGCTGTCGTTGTTTTATGATGTATTTATCAATTCTACATACAGAATTTTTATTGTAGATGATGATGTATACATCTATTATCCTACTTATAGCACAAGAGCAGGAAACGAATTTATCTTCTACAAAGTTAAAAAAGTAGATAGTGCAACAGTCAGAGGCAGCTCTATTGTATTTACCGGAGATGTAGATGTTATAGCAGATGCTGTAGAGAGACCGGGAATGAAGCAGGTTGAAAATCCAAAAGCATTGTTTGAGGAAGTTTTTTCCTCGGAACATGTTTATACAATCAATAAGAGATTCCGCATATCCAGAATATTCGAGGGGGAAAATGAATTGATGGATAAGCTTGCAAAGAAAAAAGTTAAAAAATAATATGCTCAATTATAAGTATTATCCACCGCTGAAAAATCAGTGGTGGATTTTTTGTATATAAAATGTGTAATACATATTGACAAATAGAGTGGAAAGTGATTGAATTATAGTATGAACATATGAATATGTATTCATATGTAAATGACGGAGGTTATTTATGAAAAATATAGAAGAAAAATCACATGAGCATCGACATGAAGAATGTAGTTGCTGCGGACACGAACATGAACATCATCATGAGCACGAGCACCATCATGAGCATCAACATGAAGAATGTAGTTGTTGCGGACACGAACATGAACATCATCATGAACATGAACTCCCGACTCATGTTGCGCATACAGTTTATCGATTGGAGAATCTTGGCTGTGCCAATTGCGCTGCAAAAATGGAACATAAGATTAATGAATTACCGGAAGTAACAAAAGCGACAATTACATTTGCAACCAAAAAGCTGACTGTTGCATCAGATAAACAGGACGATCTGCTCCCCTTGCTGCAGAAAATCTGCTCATCTATTGAGTCCGAGGTTGTGGTAGTTCCAGAGGAAGAGTCTAAACCCGAAAAAAAAGAAAAAGAAAGCTTTTTACAGGCTTATAAAAAAGAAATCTGTGAAGTCGGAGCAGGTGCAATTCTTTTTGCCGGCGGTATAATTATAAAGCAAACAGATATAAGATATATTAGTGCAGCTCTGTTTATAGTGGCTTATCTGATTCTGGGATTTGAGATTGTGTGGAAAGCAATTAAAAATTTAAAAAATGGAAGAGTTTTTGATGAGAATTTTCTCATGAGTGTCGCAACAATTGCGGCGTTTGCTATCGGCGATTTTGCAGAGGCTGTCGGCGTTATGCTGTTCTATCGTGTAGGAGAACTTTTTGAGGATATTGCAGTGGAAAGAAGTCGTTCTCAGATTATGGAGGCAGTGGATCTTCGCCCTGAAGTAGTAAATCTTATTGAAGGATCTCAGGTAAAAGTGATTCCGGCAAAAGATGCAAAACCGGGAGATGTCATTATGGTTCGTCCGGGGGACAGAATTCCGCTTGACGGTGTGGTAACAGAAGGAGAGAGCAGGATTGATACATCGCCGGTAACAGGAGAGCCTGTGCCAGTCAGAGTTTATC
The DNA here is from genome assembly GCA_051888795.1 of Lachnospiraceae bacterium. Lineage (GTDB taxonomy): Bacteria > Bacillota > Clostridia > Lachnospirales > Lachnospiraceae > MD308. The sequence continues at coordinate 11,212 of JBJFCD010000199.1, forward strand.
CCGGCGAACAGGTTATTTCAGGCTGTGTGAATGAGCAGGGAGTTCTGAAAGTAAAAGTAGAAAAGGCATTAAGTGAATCCATGGTATCAAGAATTCTGGATTCTGTAGAAAATGCGGCGGCAAGTAAGCCAAAGATCGATCGTTTTATTACAAGGTTCGCAAGAGTCTATACTCCTGTTGTTGTGATCGTAGCTGTTCTGACAGCGATTGTTCCTTCTTTGATTGGAGGCAACTGGAATCATTGGATCTATACCGCAATTACATTTCTGGTAATCAGTTGTCCGTGTGCACTGGTGTTGAGTGTTCCGTTAGCGTTTTTCTCAGGCATAGGGGCTGGCTCAAAAAAGGGAATTTTATTCAAGGGCGGAGTTGCAATCGAGGCTTTAAAAGATGTCAAAGCTGTTGTAATGGATAAAACCGGAACGATTACACAGGGAAAGTTTGAAGTGAAAAAAACAGTGACCATTAACCGTTTAACAGAAAAACAGATTTTGACGATGGCTGCGGACTGTGAGCTTGATTCAACACATCCGATTGCAAACAGTATTGTTCATGCTGCAAGGGAGAGAAAGCTGTCATTAGTAAGACCGGCAAAAGTTCAGGAGATACCTGGGAAAGGAATTGAAGCTGTATTTCCGGAAGGAATAGTATTGTGTGGAAATGCAGCTCTCATGGAAGAAAAAGGCGTGGATATCCGGACTTTCCGTAAAGAAGACAGTGGTACAGAAGTGTTGCTTGCAGTTGACGGCAAACTGGAAGGATACCTTATCATAGATGATGTCATTAAGGAAGAAGCAAAAGAATCAATAAAAGACATGAAACAGATGGGACTTGTGACAGCAATGCTTACCGGAGATGCGAAAAAGAATGCGCAGGCAGTATCAAATGAAGTAGGAATTGACGAGGTTCATGCGCAGCTGATTCCTCAGGAAAAGCTCGAAAGACTTCAGAATATCAGAGAGCGCCACGGTTCTGTAATGTTTGTGGGAGATGGCATCAATGATGCACCGGTACTTGCCGGGGCAGATGTGGGAGCTGCTATGGGAAGCGGTGCGGATGCTGCAATTGAAGCAGCAGATGTTGTGTTTATGACATCTTCCGTTCAGGCGATTCCCGATTCCATCAAAATTGCAAAAACCACGGGAAAGATTGCGATGCAGAATGTTGTATTTGCTCTTGCTGTTAAGTTGATTGTTATGATTTTAGGTTTTGCTGGATATGCAAATATGTGGATGGCGGTATTTGCAGATACAGGAGTAGCGATGCTCTGTGTACTGAACTCTATCCGTGTGCTTTACAAAAAATATTAAAAAAAATAGCGAAAAGAGTATTACGATTTTCTTAAATTTGTTTATAATTTATGCCAGATGGTTGAAATGATTTCATCCATTTGGCATAATTAATCTGATGCATATTTATGGAGGATGAAAGGAAGGAATGAATGTATGAAGAAAACAGAAGTAGAGTGCTGCGATGTTACATGCATTCACAGTGATATGATCCGAAAAGTGAAAGAACTGATGCCTGATGATGATCTGCTGAGTGATCTTGCGGATTTTTACAAGGTCTTTGGTGATGCGACAAGGGTGAAGATTCTCTGTGTACTGCTGGAGTCCGAGATGTGTGTCTGTGATTTGGCTGAACTTCTGGGAATGACACAGTCAGCTATTTCACATCAGCTTCGTGTGCTTAAACAGATGAAACTGGTTAAAAACCGAAGAGAAGGGAAGACAGTGTATTATTCTCTGGCAGATGGACATATTCAGACAATTATCAGTCAGGGAATGGAGCATATTCAGGAATAATTTGAATATAGATACAAAAAAGGGAACGGTTATGACAGAACAGTTGAAAAAAAGAAGTGTCATTTATGGTGCAGGCGTATTGATATATGTCTTTGGTGTAATTTTAACATTACAGTTTACTGTGTCAGATTGGACAAAGTTTTTTGTATTTCTTATAGCCTATCTTGTAATCAGCTTCGATGCATTTCGGGGGTTGAGCGAAAGACTGATGCAGAAGAAATTCTTAACAGAATATACTTTGATCATTCTGGCTACAGTGGGAGCTTTTGGCATTGGAAAATATGTTGAAGGCGTTTTTGTTATGATTTTATTTGAATTAGGTATGATTTTTGAAGCATTTGCTACGGATAATGCGAAGAGGACAATCGCAGAGATGATAGATATCCGTCCGGCGTATGCGACTCGTAAGATCAAGGGAAAAGAGGTGCAGGTAGATCCTTCTGAACTGAAGCTGCGCCATATTATCGTTATCAAGCCAGGGGAGATAATTCCGGTGGATGCCATAGTCACAGCCGGGGTGACAACAATTGATACAAAAGCGCTGACAGGAGAAGCGATGCCTCAGACGGCGAGACCAGGCGATACAATTTACAGTGGATGTATCAACCTGAGTGGTGTGATTGAAGCGAGAGTTACAAAACTATATGAAGATTCAACGGTCTCAAGGATCATGAAGATGGTAGAAGATGCCCAGCAGTTGAAAGCGGAAAGTGAAACATTTGTTGCAAGGTTTTCAAAAATATATACGCCGGTTATGCTTATCCTCGCTATTGTGGTAATGCTCTATCCGCCACTTAGTTTTTCATACGGAAACTGGGATACATGGATTTATCGCGGACTTATCTTTATGATTGTGGCCTGCCCCAGCGGTTTGTCACTGTCCATACCGATTGCATTTTTAGGTGGGATTGCTTCGGCTGCCCGGCAGGGTATATTAATTAAAGGTGGAAACTATCTGGAAGATCTTTCTAAAGCAAATGTTTTTGTCTTTGATAAGACAGGAACATTAACAGAAGGTGTTTTTCTGGTAAAAGAGATACATGCCGTCAGCGGAACAGAGGAAGAGATGTTAAAGATTGCTGCACATGCGGAGAGTTATTCCAACCATCCGATCGCACAGTCGCTATTAGAAGCATATGATGGAACGATTGACAGAGAAAAAGTATATAGAGTAAAAGAAATTCCAGGTTATGGTATCAGCGCTACATATGAAGGACAGAGAGTCCATGTCGGAAATCGCAGGCTCATGGAAAGACAGAAGATAGATGTGGAAGAGGTAAATACTACGGGATCAGTAGTATATGTAGCGGTTGGTAAAACTTATCTCGGATATATCATCATTTCAGATCAGATCAGAGAAGAAGCTTATGATGTGATGGATTATCTTCGTGAGAAATGTAACGGTGTTTTGGTTATGCTGACCGGAGACACTGAAAAAGCCGGTGTAGAAGTTGCCGATGAGCTGGGACTTGATTATGCGTATACAAACCTTATGCCGATGGATAAGCTGGAGCAGCTGGAAGAATTTTTCTATATTCAGGATGATTCAGAAAGACTGGTCTGTGTAGGAGACGGAATCAATGATGCACCTGTACTTTCCAGAGCAGACATTGGTATCGCAATGGGTGACCTTGGCTCGGCAGCAGCAATCGAGGCAGCGGATATTGTGCTCATGAATGACGATCTTTCCAAAATAAAAGATGCTATCCGCATTGCAAAGGAAACACTTCATGTCGTAAGTCAGAATATTGCATTTGCTATGGTTGTAAAATTTCTGGTGCTTTTTATGGCGGTTATCGGATATTTCGGCATGTGGGAAGCAATTTTAGTGGAAGTAGGAGTTGTATTCGTTGCAATTTTAAATGCATCTGGCGTTGTAAAATTTACTGTGTAAATAATAAAGAATAAAAAAGAAGCAATGGTATACATAAACAAGTAAAAACAGAGGAGACTAAACGAATGAAACGATTTCGGATGACAGCGCTGATTTTTATATTGGCGCTGAGTCTGTCTGGATGTATAACAAATCCATACAAATCAGGGGTAAAAGCATTAGAAAATGAAGATTATGAAGAAGCAGCCAAAAGCTTTTCTGAAGCTGTAGAAAAAGATAAGAATACAGCGGATGCGTACAGAGGTCTGGGGATTGCTCTGTGGGAAACAAAAGATTACGAGGGGGCAAGGGATGCTTTGGAAAAAGCATTACAGGCAGGAACTGAAAAGACTGGTACTATTTATAATCTTCTGGGAAATTGTGAGTTAAAACTTGGAAATGCGAAAGAGGCCGCCGGATATTTTGAAACAGGGTTGGAAGATAAAGATTTAAGTAACGAACTTAGGCAGGAAATGCGTTTTAATACCATTGTCTCGTATGAACAAATGGGCGATGCGGAGACCGCAAAGTCGTTGCTTGAAGAATATATATCTGAATATCCGGATGATGAGGAAGCAGCGAAAGAGGCAGAATTTTTAGAAACGAGATAGTATATGATAGAATTAAGAAAAGAAACCGAAAGAGTGATTCTGGTAGGGGTCAGTCTTATGGACGCAGAGCAGACAGATAGGTCTTTAGATGAACTTTCAGAGCTTGCAAAAACAGCAGGTGCTGAAGCTGTGGGGAGAGTGATCCAAAGCAGAGAGCAGATCCATCCGGGTACTTATGTCGGAAAAGGTAAACTCGGGGAGATCAAAGACCTTGTATGGGAGACGGAAGCAACAGGAATTATCTGTGATGATGAATTGACTCCTGTACAGATGAAGAATCTTCAGGATGAACTCGATGTGAAGGTGATGGATCGTACTTTAGTGATACTGGATATTTTTGCGGAAAGAGCATCAACCAGTGAAGGAAAGATACAGGTAGAGCTGGCACAGCTCAAGTATCGCCAGACAAGGCTAACAGGTTTTGGTACAGCGCTGTCAAGGCTCGGTGGAGGAATCGGAACACGTGGTCCAGGTGAAAAAAAGCTCGAGATGGATCGAAGATTAATAAAAAACCGGATTGCGCAGTTGAACCGTGAACTCAAGGATGTAAAACGTCATCGTGAGATTACCAGGGAACAGAGGAGTAAGAAGAAACTTCCTGTAGTGGCAATAGTAGGTTACACAAACGCAGGAAAATCTACACTTTTAAATACATTGACAGGATCAGAAATCCTGGCTGAAGATAAATTGTTTGCAACACTTGACCCAACCACAAGAGGATTAAAACTCCCGGGAGGTCAGGAGATTTTGCTGACAGATACAGTAGGATTCATTCAGAAACTGCCCCACCATTTGATTGAAGCGTTCAAAAGCACATTGGAAGAGGCGAAATATGCGGATATGATTCTTCATGTTGTGGATGCGTCAAATCCTCTGATGGATGAGCAGATGTTTACCGTCTATGAGACACTTCAGAATCTGGAAGTAGGAGATAAGCCGGTTATTACAGCATTCAACAAGCAGGATAAGCTGGAAGAGGCTTTGATTGTACGTGATTTCAGGGCTGATTATACTGTGAAAATCTCTGCCAGAACCGGCAGAGGTATTGATGAACTTTTGGAAACGATTGAAGCAGTCCTGAGGGATCAGAAGATTGCAATAGAGTTTTTATATGATTACAAAGATGCAGCGAAGATACAGCTCATCCGTAGATATGGTGAGCTTACAGCCGAGGAATACCGGGATGATGGAATCTATGTCACCGGTTATATCCCAGCAGAGTTTTATAGTAAAGTATCTCTTGGAGATTCTGAGAAAAAGCGTTTGTAAGCTCTGGAAAAAGTAGAATAGTCTTTATAGCCACAGTCAAAACAGGCTTGTGTGCTGGGAATTCCGGACAATATAAGTTCTTTAGCAAGCAGGAGACGTTTACGGGATATATAATTACCAAGTGTATAACCGGTTTCCTGCTTAAATTGTCTCATCATATAATATTTGCTGACAAAAAATGTGTCGGCAATTTTATCGATTTTCAGATCGTCAGTCAGATGGTCATTTACGTATTGTAAAATTTCTGTTACTTTGGAAGGATTGCTTTCAGTGTCTATAAATTCCAGATGATTTTTAAGCGCTGCCCTGTTTAAATGGACCATAAATTCCAAAAATAAAACCTGACGATACAGTTCCGCTGCATAGCCTTCATCTGCAAATGACTTTTCAAGTCTTACGATAGAACGGAACAGAGAGCTTTTTTCCAGAGAAGGGATTCGAAGTACGTTAGAGCGTTCTTCTTTTGCTTTCTGAAAGCAGAAGCTCAGATCATAGGAATCTGTTCTGTAAGCGTTCATAAAATTCGGAGAAATATAGACAATGATTCTTTCATATATTTCCCTGTTGTCTACCAGAAGACGGTGCATGTCATTATGCTTAACCAGCACAATATCATAAGGCTTCAGTTCATAGGATTTCCCTTCGATCATATAAGAAACTTTTCCTTTGATGAAAATTGTGATCTTATCGAAATCATGGTAATGTGTTTTTATTTCATGGGATTCTTTGTCAGTCAGGTGAAACAATTTGAATTCACTGTTTAAATATCCTTTTTTTTCGTATGATTCCATGATGCCCTCCTGAGATAACCGGTTTGTTTTAAAATGTTAAGCTTTAAAATGTTAAAGCAGCTTACTTCAAGTATGATAAAATAATTATAAAAAAACAGAGCATTATTTGCAATATATATGGCATTAATTGTATTGAAAAGGGAAATAATGCCTGTTATGATTGCCTTAGATAAAGAAAGCGGAGGGTATGTTATGAAGGTTGTTTTGGAAAGATATCATGGTTTAGGAAATGATTATGTTGTATTTGATCCGAATAAAAATGAGCTTATGCTTACGCCGGGGAATGTTAAGATGATCTGTGACCGGAATGCCGGTCTTGGTTCGGATGGAGTTTTAGAAGGACCGATTTTAAAAGAAAACGGTATGTATGTTAAAGTATGGAATCCGGATGGCAGTATTTCAGAAACCAGCGGAAACGGTGTCCGCATCTTTGCAAAATATCTGAAAGATGCAGGATATATTCAGAAAAAGAACTTCAAACTATTTACAGAAAACGGAGAAGTAGAGGTAACATTCCTGAATGAAGACGGAAGCAGACTCAGAGTTTCTATGGGTAAACTTTCTTTCTGGAGTGATGAGATTCCTGTAACAGGAGAGAGAAGAGAAGTAATTAATGAGGATATGGTGTTTGGAAGAACATTATATCCGGTAACATGTGTGACGATTGGAAATCCACATTGTGTTATTCCGATGAGAGAGATTTCAAAGCCTCTTGTTTGTAAAATAGGTGATTATGCAGAGATCGCGAGATATTTTCCGAATCGCGTAAATACGCAGATTATGAAAGTGATTGATAAAGAGAATATTGCAATTGAGATTTTTGAGCGTGGCGCAGGATATACTCTAGCTTCCGGAACAGGTGCCTGTGCAGCAGCAGGTGTTGCATATAAGCTTGGCATGACGAATAATAAAGTAATTGTTCACATGGCTGGCGGAAATCTTCAGGTAGAAGTGGAAGATGACTGGACTGTCTATATGACCGGAGATGTATTCTATGTAGCAAAACTTACGCTGAGTAATGAATTTGCAGAAAAACTGCGAAACGCATAAATGTATAAATGGTTACAAGTTTATAAAGGGATATGATATACTAAGGCATAGGAGGAAAAACCTATGCCTTTAAAATTTGTATTTGGACCATCGGGTTCAGGAAAATCACATTTTCTTTACAATTACATTATAGAAGTATCAGAAAAAAATCCGGATCAGAATTATATTATTCTTGTGCCGGAGCAGTTTACAATGCAGACACAAAAAGATCTTGTCACGATGCATCCAAAACATGGGATCATGAATATTGATGTTCTGAGCTTCGGGCGTCTTGCTTATCGTGTCTTTGAGGAGACAGGAGGCGGCAATATACCGGTGCTGGATGATGAGGGAAAGAATCTGATACTGAGAAAGATTGCAGGAGACTATGAAGGAGAATTAAAGGTTCTCAAGGGCAATATGAAAAAGCTCGGGTATATCAGTGAAGTGAAATCTGTAATCTCAGAATTTACCCAGTATGATATCGGACAGGAAGAGATAGAACGAGTAATGGAGATGGTTGGCAAAGAGTCGGGGCTCTACTACAAATTGAATGATTTAAAAATCCTGTATCGTGGATTTTCGGATTATCTTGAAAAAAAATATATTACTAAGGAAGAGCTTCTGGATGTTCTTGGAAGAGAAATAAAAAAGTCAGAGCTTTTAAAAAACAGTACTGTGGTATTGGACGGATTCACGGGATTTACACCGGTGCAGAACAGGCTTTTAAAAGAACTTTTTATACATTGCCGTCAGGTAGTGGTAACCGTACTCATGGATGAAAGAGAAAATCCTTTCGTCTATAAACATCCCTATCAGCTTTTTGCATTAAGTAAACAGATGGTCACATCATTAACTGAAATTGCGAAAGAGACGGGAACTGTTCTTGAAGATGCAGAATATCTTTACGAAAATATTCCCTATCGTTTCAAAGAGAATCCGGCGCTTTCGTTTCTTGAGCATAATATTTTCCGATATGAAAAAGAAAGCTACGAATCCGAGCAGGATTCTATTTGTATTCATGTGGCAAAAAATCCAAAAGAAGAAGCATTTGCCGTAGTCGGAGAAATTCGTGCTCTTGTGAGAAAAAGCGGATACCGGTATCGTGATATAGGACTGATCGCAAGCAGTATGGATGCATATGGAGATTATCTGGAAGAGGCTTTTGAAAGTTACGGGATTCCAGTGTTTATGGACCACAAAAGGAGTATTCTTTTGAATCCCTATGTAGAATATATCCGTAGTCTTCTGAATATGGTGGAACAGAATTTTACGTATGACAGTGTTTTCAGATTTCTTCATACGAATCTGTCGGGAATTGCGTACGATGACGTTTGCTCTATGGAAAATTATGTTCTTGCTCTGGGGATAAAAGGATATAAAAAATGGCAGGAACGGTGGATTCGTCGCCCGCAGGATATGACGGAGGACGAGCTTGAAAACTTAAATCACTGTAGAGTAACATTTGTGGAAAAAATTGATGATCTGGTCTTTATTTTAAAACAGAGGAGAAAAACAGTCAGAGACATCACAGTAGCACTTTATGATTTTATTGTTAAGGAAGAATTTCAGTTAAAGCTAAAGCAGCAGGAAGAAGAGTTTCAGACCACAGGTGAACTTGCTCTTGCAAAAGAGTATGCGCAGATCTATCGAATACTGATAGAGTTGTTTGATAAATTTGTTGAGCTTCTGGGAGATGAACAGGTAGGGCTAAGTGAATATTGCAAGCTATTGGATGCAGGTCTTTCGGAGGCAAGAGTCGGTGTGATTCCGCCCAGTGTGGATCAGGTAGTAGCCGGTGATGTTCAGAGGACCAGGCTGAAGGATATCAAAGTGCTGTTTTTTATCGGAGCAAATGACGTATATTTGCCGGGAACACTTCTTCGAACGGGGCTTTTGTCAGAGAGAGACCGGGAGAAATTCCGAAAGGAAAAGCTTGCGCTTGCCCCAGGGGGAAAAGAACAGGCATACATTCAGAAGTTTTACCTTTATATGAATCTTACTAAGCCATCGGAATATCTTCATGTGTATTACAGCAAGGTATCCTCAGATGGGAAAAGCATGCGCCCGGCATATCTGCTCCAGGAACTTCGGAAACTGTATCCGGCAATTCAGGTAACGGATGAAGAAGAAAAGACATTATATCAGAGGGAACTGACTGAAAAAATGGGTATCAGTGAACTCGTTAAAATGGTACGTGACGATGATTGGAAAGAATTATATTCCTGGTATCTGAAGCAGCCGGATTGGAAAGAAAAGGTAGAGAATCTTATTAAGGCGGGATACTATCGTCGTCCCATGGATGGTATGACAGAGAATGTAGCAAGACGTCTATATGGCGAGGATTTCATGAATAGTATTACGAGAATGGAAAGATTTTCAGCCTGTGCTTTTGCGCATTTTCTTACGTATGGTCTGGGACTCAAGGAGCAGCCGGAATATGAATTCAAACCGGTAGATCTTGGAAATGTATGTCACAGAGCACTGGAGAGATATTCTGAAAAAATAGAAAAAGAAGAGCTGTCATGGACTGAAGTGCCGGAAGAAATGCAGAATCGCTGCATTGATGAGAGTGTGGATGAGGCAATTACCGATTATGGCAATAGTGTTCTTTACAGTTCTGCGCGCAGTGAGTACATGATTGTGAGGATAAAGCAGATGCTGAGACGTACAGTGTGGGCTCTGACAAAACAGTTGGCGGCAGGAGATTTTATACCATCAGCATATGAGCTTCGCTTTGCAAGTGGAAAGATTGATCGTATTGATACTTGTGTGGATGAGGACAAGGTCTATGTAAAAGTTACAGATTATAAGACGGGAAGCAAGGAATTTGACGTTGTATCTTTGTATTATGGTCTTCAGTTGCAGCTTATGGTATATATGGATGCTGCGGTTAAGATTCAGGAAAAAAAGAATCCGGATAAGGAAGTGATTCCGGCCGGTGTATTTTATTATCGCATACAGGATCCCTTTGTGGAAAAACCGGAAAAAGAGCAGGGGGAAAAGGCAATTTCTGACGAGATTCTGTGCGCATTAAAACCGGACGGAATGGTGAATCTGAAGGATGAAGTGCTTGAACATCTGGACCATACAGCTGCAAGCGATTCAATTGCAGCTCCGATCAAATTTAATAAAAACGGAAGTCTTTCAAAGACTTCTAAAGCTGTCTCAGAAGATACATTCCGTGCGATGATGCAGCATGCGATGAAAAAAGTAGAAGAAGCTCATAAAGCAATTTTATCAGGAGACACAGCACCTCTCCCATATCGTAGAGGAACAGAGAGTGGGTGTGATTACTGTAAATACCGTCACGTTTGCGGATTTGATCTGAAAGTGCCGGGATATCATTATCGTGATCTTGGAAAGATGAGCAAGGAAGAAGCACTGACTAAGATGAGACAGGAAAATGAAGGAGGGGGATCATAAATGGGTGTAACATGGACAAGTGAACAACAAAAAGTGATAGACCTCCGCGGATGTAATATTCTTGTATCAGCCGCAGCAGGTTCCGGAAAGACTGCTGTTTTAGTGGAGAGAATCATTACAATGCTGACAGATGAAATCCATCCTGTCAGCGTAGATGAGCTTCTTGTTGTGACATTTACAGAAGCAGCTGCTGCTGAGATGAAAGAACGTATTCGCCTTGCCATTGAAAAGAAGCTTCTTGAGCGCCCAGATGACGAACATCTCAGGCAGCAGGCAACGCTGATCCATAATGCACAGATTACGACAATTCACAGCTTTTGTCTTTCTGTTGTGAAAGATCATTTTCATGCCATTGATCTGGATCCTGGCTTTCGGATCGGAGAGGAAGGCGAACTTAAACTTTTAAAGCATGATGTGCTTGATGAAATATTAGAAGAAAATTATGCCGAAGGAGAGCAGGATTTTTTGGATTTTGTGTCGGCTTACGGAAGCGGACGGGATGATAAAAAAATAGAAGATCTTATCTTCAGGATTTATGATTATTCAAGAAGCTATCCGGATGCTGAAGGATGGCTTGACTCCTGTGTGGAGGCATACAGTGCCAGGACTTCTGAGGAATTTGAAAAAACAAAATTTTCACGACTTGTAATGGAAAACGTAAAGGCATTGCTTTCTGATGCGGCAGAGATGATCGAGGACGGTCTCATTATATGCGGTATGGAAGACGGTCCTCATGTATACGAAAATGCATTACAGAATGACCGGGAAATGCTGGATAGCTTTCTTGCGGCAGAGACTTTTTCAGAGCTTTCAGATTATATGCAGAACGTAAAATGGACACGTCTTGCGGCAAATAGAGACAAAACTGTATCCGAAGAGAAAACAGAACAGGTCAAAGTTTTAAGAGAGCAGGCAAAAGAACTGGTTGGGAGTATCAGTTCTCAGTATTTCTATCAGAATATGGAAGAACTACTGCAGGATATGAGAGTTTGCAAACCGAAAGTAAAAGTACTTACTGGGCTTGTAAACCAGTTTGCAGAAAGATTTGAATTAAAAAAGCGGGAAAAAGAACTGATTGATTTTTCTGACATGGAGCAATATGCACTCCGAATTCTGACCCAGAAAACAGAAGAAGGATTTGTTCCGTCGGTGATAGCTGAGGAATACAGCAGGCAGTTTACAGAAATCATGATTGATGAATATCAGGACAGTAACCTGATCCAGGAGACGATTCTCACAAGTATTTCCAGAATACCACAAGGAGAATATAACATATTTATGGTTGGAGATGTGAAGCAGAGCATCTATCGGTTCCGTCTGTCAAGACCTGAATTATTTATGGAAAAATATAATACGTACCGTCTCGATGAGGGAGAGAAACAGAGAATTGATCTTCATAAAAATTTCCGAAGCAGATGGGAAGTACTTGAAAGCATTAATTTTCTTTTTCGACAGATGATGACGGAATCACTTGGCGGTATTGCGTATGATGAGAAAGCGGCACTCTATCCGGGAGCAGATTATCCGGAGTGCGAAGAGGGATTTTCTGCGGCAACGGAAGTACTTATGATTGATACTCAGGAAAATGAGAAGGATTTAAAAAGTTCTGAAACATTTTCTAAGATTTCTGAAAAAGAGCTGGAGGCAAGTGCGATTGCCGGTCGCATCAGGGAACTTTTGCGCTGCCATAAAGTTACGGATAAAAAGACGGGAAAGCTCCGTCCGGTGAAGTATTCAGACATTGTGATTCTGATTCGCAGTACAAAAGGATTTTCGGATACATTTACAGAAGTATTAAGCCGAGAAGGGATTCCGGTTTTTGCAGGAACATCGGAAGGATATTTTGCCACTCAGGAAATTGGAGTGCTACTTGATTATCTGAGAGTTCTCAATAATCCAAAGCAGGATATTCCACTGGCGGCAGTACTGACATCTGCGTTTTGTTCTCTTACAGAGCAGGAACTTGCACTCATAAAAAACCAATTTAAAGAACTTCCTTTTTCACAGGCAGTGTTTGCTTATGGAGAAGAAGGAGAAGAAGACCATATTCGAAAAAAGATTAAAGACTGTCTGGAACAGATGGAAAAATTCAGAAAGATTGTCGCTTACACACCAATGCATGAGCTTCTTCGAAAAATTATGGAAGACACAGGCTATGAGGATCTCGTATCGGCAATGCCGGGTGGTGAACAAAGGCGGGCGAATCTTTTGATGCTGCTCGAAAAAGCAAAGGCATTCGAATCTACCAGCTATAAAGGATTGTTTCACTTTGTCCGATATGTGGAACAACTGAAGAAATATGATGTAGACTATGGGGAAGCGGCAATAGAGGATGAGAAGGCGGATACAGTCCGTATTATGACAATTCACAAAAGTAAAGGATTAGAATTCCCAATTGTGTTTGTGGCCGGAATGGGGAAACGGTTTAATATGCAGGATGCAAGGAGCAGTGTAGTGCTCCATTCCTCCCTGGGGATCGGACTAGATGCAATTGATATGGAGAAAAGGACAAAAAGTCCGTGTATTATAAAGAAAGTCATTCAAAAAGAAGAGGCTTTGGAAACTTTGGGAGAGGAACTCAGAGTCCTGTATGTTGCTCTTACAAGAGCAAAAGAGAAGCTTATTATCACCGGCACATTTTCGAATCTGGAAAAGAAACTGGAAAACTGTCGGATGGTTACATGGCAGAATATGGATGAATTAAGTTTCAGCCGTCTGAGCAGGGCGGTCACTTACTGGGATTTCCTGCTTCCGGCGCTGATGCGTCTTGATGGCGAGGTCCCTATTGAACAAAAGCTGCTTCATGTGGAAGATCTAGTCCGTGAAGCGGTAGAAGAAGAGGTAACGCAAAAGGTAAAGGCACAGTTATCAGAACAGTGGGATACGCAAAAAGTTTATTCTGAGAAGGTCAGACGGATGGTAGAAGAGCAGTTTAGCTATGAGTATCCTTATGGTAAAAGCCAGAGCAAGAAACTGAAATTCACCGTGTCAGAATTGAAAAAAAGAGCGTATCTTGAGGAGAGTCTTGGAAAGAATATGAGCGGTGATGCGGCCTTCGATGAACTGGGAGAAGTAATGTATGAAGAGCCGGAGGTGATGCCATTGCTGCCAAAGTTTTTACAGCAGGAAGAAGAACTGTCAGGAGCTTCCAGAGGTACTGCATATCATAGGGTAATGGAACTTCTGGATTTTACAGAAAAGTATACAGAAGATAAACTGGAGAAAGAGCTGAAGCAGTTTTGCGATACAGGGAGACTGTCAGAAGAAGAATTGTCATGTATCTGTTCAGAAGATATTTTAAAGTTTCTTGGATGTACGTCCGGAAAAAGGATGCACAAATGTGCTCTGGAAGGAAAGTTAAAGAAAGAACAGCCATTTGTTCTTGGAATGGATGCAAGGGAAATATATCCGGATGAGGAAGAGGGAGAAATGATACTGATTCAGGGAATTATCGACATATTCTTCGAAGAGGAAGATGGACTGGTGGTGCTGGATTACAAGACAGACAAAGTAACAAAAGCCGAAGAACTGGTAGAAAAATATCATGCACAGCTTGATTACTATGCAAAAGCGTTGGAGCAGATGACAGGAAAGAAAGTGAAAGAAAAGATCATTTATTCCTTTACACTGGAAAAAGAGATTATACTGAGTTAAAGGGAGTGATTGGAAGTTTGCACTGTAATGTGTTTTGATATGGATGATTTATAATTTTATATGAACATAAAAAAATATTGGAGAAAAGTGTGCTATAATGATTAAAAATTATTAATAATACGGAGGGTTATGAAAATGAAGAGAAGAGGAATAAAAGGAATCTTTCTGGCACTGTTTGTTATTGTGGGAATGTCTTGTCTGCTTCCGGGAAATCAGGCTGAAGCAAAATCCAAGACGAAAGTGTCCTACAAAAAAGTAACTGAGACGAGAACATGGGAGGCAGATGATGGGACAATCTTAGTTAAGGCAACCTATAAAGGAATTAAGATTAAGGGAAGTTCATCAGCTGTCAAAAAAATGAACAAAGTTCTGGAAAAAGAAAAGAACCAGTTTTTTAAGACTGCAGCTGAGGCAAAAGAGAATGCACAAAGCGTATATGAGGATCAGACATATTATAATCCATTTTATGTATCAGAGTTTTATATTAGTTCGAAAGTTACTTTTAATAAAAAAGGTATCGTCAGCATTAAAGAAGTTTATGACGGTTATCATAGCGGTGCTGCACATGGGTATTATTATACATATGGTCATACATTTAAAATCAGTTCCGGTAAAGAACTAAAGTTTAATCAGGTTGTGTCCGGATCAGATAAAACAGATAAGAAAAAGTTGGTTACAGCTTTCAAAAAAATGTATAATAAAGAACCAGACAAATATTTTGAAGATGCTATAGATACAGTAAGAAGTAGTAACGTGAAAAAACAGCAGTTTTATCTTTCGGGGAAATACGCGATTGCATGCTATGCACCATACAATTTGTCAAGTTTTGCTGAAGGAGAGACATTAGTGAAAGTGAAACACAGATATAATTAAAATAGTTATTACAGAGGATAACATTAGGAAAACCAATAAAAGAAAAATGTAACGGAGAAAATGAATGTTGAATATTGTGATTTTTGATGATAATGAGAATGATATAAACATTACATACGATATTATTAATAAATATTTAAAAGATAAAAATAAAGCGGCGGAGATCCATACGTTTACCGGAAAAGAAGAGGTAATGAATTATATCAAAGAAGTAAGGACAGATGTTATTTTTTTGGATATTCTTGTGGATGATGAGGCTGTGGGAATTGAGATGGCAAAGGAGATCAATAGCTTATCAGAGCATACATATATTGTGTTTTTGACAGGATTTCTTCATTATGCAACGGATATTTATGATACAAGACATATCTATTATGTATTAAAGCCTGAGCTTACGCAGAGGCTTCCGGGAGTGTTTTCAAAAATTGAAAAAATCATGGATTCAGAAAATACCGGCATTTTTCATGTAAAAAAAGGTGTCAATGATCTGATACTGGAAAAGAAAAAAATCAGTTATATAGAAAGGGATCGCAGAATCAGCATTATTCATTATGATGGTCAGACGTATTCCGTGAATTATAAGATATCTGATCTTGTGGAAATGCTTGCGCATTCTGATTTTGTAAGATGTCATAATAGCTATATAGTAAATTTGCAGTACGTATCAAGGCTGGAGAGAAGATTTGTTTTATTAAAGGACGGAACACAGGTGCCAATCAGCAGATCGCGAAATGAGGAAGTAAAAAATCAATTTTTAGAATGGCTGCAAAAATATATGTAATGGAGTAAGAACATGGGTGTTACGATTTGTCTGACTTTGGCAGGAATAGCATTGTTTATGATTGTTTATATAAAGATGCTTCAAAGAGAAAACAGGAATCTTATTTTACAGGAAAATCTCATAAGGGAGCATTATAGTACACTGGAATATCAAATTGAGCAAACGAGAAGAGTCAGACATGATATTGCAAATCATATTTATACAATTGAGCAGCTTATGAAACAAAGCGAAGAAAAAGATACTTTGGCAAACAATTATAAAAATGATCTGGAAAAAACTTATCTGGTACTTCAGCAAAAAACGTTCTGTGAGGAAATACTCATTGATTCTGCGATCAAGAATAAACTCAGAGAATGCCAGCAAAAGCAGATTAAGACAGACTGTCAGGTGGAAAAATTGTCTATTGGTGATATTGAAAGAATTGATATGCTTGGGCTCATATATAATGTCTTTGATAATGCAATAGAAGCCTGTGAAAAAGTTGAGACAAATCGCAGATGGATTAGAGTAACGATAAAAAATGATGGAGCAAAGTTGTTTTTTTTATGCCATAACTCGAAAAATCCAAATTTTTCTCTGAAAGATGGACAAAAAACTACAAAAAAGGATCAGGAAAATCATGGAATCGGAAAAGATATCATGAGAAGCATTGTAAAGAAATATCATGGAAGCATTCACGCAGAAGATGGAAAAGAGGAATATAAACTGGAAATTGTGTGTAGGTGTAAGGATGAAAAAGTGTAGAGAAAAATATATGGAGAATTTTAGAAATGTTTGAAAGTGATATTACATGGATAGAGGCACTGTCACAGCTGTCTCTTACAGTCCCTGTTTATTTTCTTATGAAAAAAACAGTGGGATGTAAAAAAATATGGAAACAAATCCCATCCTGGTTTCTGCCTGCAATTCTTTATACACTCTGGAATATATATAACGTAATTGTTATTCGTTACCCTCAAATTCTTACAGATATTATATCGGAACAATTGGCATATGAACTGCGGGCAGTCTGTGGGATTATATTAATGTTTGTAATTTTGCCAATGATTTATGAAGGAAGGACTCTTGAACGATATTTTTTCTGTTCATTATTAGAAATCATCTCTCTCTTTAGTGGATTGTTCAGATATGTGTGTATGATGTTATTTAAAATCAGCGGTTTATACTATGTAATGGAAAAAATGGTTTTTCTTCTTTTGCTTTTCCGTTTGTTCATTGAATGTGCCCCTTATTTTTTTTGCTATTACGTTTTCGAAAAGAATTTTGGAGATTATCGTGTCCTTGTAAATAAGCACAAAATAGCGTGTAGCGTACTGACAGTAATCATTATTTGTATGGAATCAGGCACTGCTTTTTTTTGCGTGGAAAGAAATTTTCTGGATATCTGGCGAGGAATTGGGGGAATGGCGTATCTGTTTTTCGTAATTGGAACAGTAATATTTATGTTAAAAAAAGATAATAGACAAATTTATCGGCAGAAGCAGTTGCTGGAAAATCATTATCAATCCATAAGGAACCAGGAAGAACAGGTAGTGAGCATGCAGTCGGAGATTGGCGAGCTTCTTAAGGCTGCAGAGAAACTTGAAAAAGAGAAAAAATACAGTGAAGAAGAGTTAAAACACTATGGAGAAGAGTTAAAGAAGTTACACAGTAAACTAAGGCGTGTAGATTACTGTGATAACCTTATGCTGGATGCGGTGTTACATAATAAAGAAAAGGAATGTGAAGAGAAAAATATAAAGCTGGATATAAGAATGCAGGATATAAGCTTTGGGGGAGTTTCAGATGTAGATATCTTTGAAGTTGTATATGGAATGCTTGAAGTTGCCATAGATCTAGTTGAGATGCAGGAAGATAAAGCTTTGAAGACTATTGTGATCAGCGGAAAGAATCTGGCAGGGCAAGTGGTGATAGAGGTGTCAATTCCATCTATTGCCTCTAAAAATGGAAAAGTCTTGAGGAAAAGCAGGAATCAATATAAAAGGCTGAAACGAAAAGCAAAAGTGCTGAGAGGACAGAGTGTTATATGCACTGATAAAGATTATCAGAAGATTGTTTTGGGAATTCCGTGTTGATAATTTGAATATTTATGTGATTCAATGTTAACTGAAGAGGAGATGTAAAAGGTGCAGGAGGGTTGTTTGGAATGTTAAGTCAGCCTGATACGAAACTATTAGAAGCACTGGCACAGGTATTTCTTGTAGTCCCGCTTGTGTTTACAACAGAAAAGACAGTTGGATATAGAAAAATATGGAATCATATACCAACTTGGTTTCTGGCAGGATTTATATATTCTATTTGGAATATATATAATGCATTGGTATTATATTATCCCAGGTATATTACAAAAATGATTACGGAAGAGGCTATGCATTTAAGTTGGGCACTTGGTGGATTGGTAATGATGTTTGTGATATTGCCCTCCCTTTATAAAGGAACGATAATTGAACGGTATTTTGTCTTTTTTGTATTTGCTTTGACAGATTTTTTTGCCAGACTTTTCAGGATGCTTGGTATGGTGATTTTGGAAAAATTCGGATTGTGGTATGTCATACAGAAAGATTGGTTTTTCTTGCTTTTTATTCGTTTGGTTTTGCAGTCTGGACCATATTTTTTGTTTTATTTCATTTTTAGAAAACAATTTGCAAAATATCATGATTGGGTCATAAAGCATAAAAAATTATGCAGTGCAGCAACGATATTAGTTGTTGGACTGGAAATCTCGACAGCACTTATGTCAATAGATGCAGAACATTTAGAAAAGCTAAGGTTATTCATAAATCCGGCAGTTTTGTTTGGAACATTTATGGGGGCAATTTATTTTTTGAAAAGAGAAAATCGTCAAGTTTATCTACAGAAACAACTGCTGGAAAATCATTATCAATCCATAAAGAGTCAGGAAGAACAGGTAGTGAGCATGCAGTCGGAGATTGGCGAGCTTCTTAAGGCTGCAGAGAAACTTGAAAAAGAGAAAAAATACAGTGAAGAAGAGTTAAAACACTATGGAGAAGAGTTAAAGAAGTTACACAGTAAACTAAGGCGTGTAGATTACTGTGATAACCTTATGCTGGATGCGGTGTTACATAATAAAGAAAAGGAATGTGAAGAGAAAAATATAAAGCTGGATATAAGAATGCAGGATATAAGCTTTGGGGGAGTTTCAGATGTAGATATCTTTGAAGTTGTATATGGAATGCTTGAAGTTGCCATAGATCTAGTTGAGATGCAGGAAGATAAAGCTTTGAAGACTATTGTGATCAGCGGAAAGAATCTGGCAGGGCAAGTGGTGATAGAGGTGTCAATTCCATCTAATACTCATATAAGTGGGAAAGACATAAAGGAAAGCAGGAATCAATATAAGAGGCTGAAACGAAAAGTAAAAGTGCTGAGAGGACAATGTATACGGAAGATAGAAGGAGAAACGGAAAAGATTGTTGTGGGCATAATGTGCGGCAGTGCAGGCAGATAGTATATGCGAGGGAGAATAAGGAAGATGTTCGAGAGTGATGTTACGTGGATAGAAACAATAATAAGATTATCCGCTGTAGTTCCTTTTTGTTTTTTTACCGAAAAATCAGTAGGTTACCGAAAAATATGGAAACGGATGCCATCATGGCTTCCGACATCAATTCTTTACTTTATATGGAGTATATATAATGAGTTAATCTTGTCTTATCCGCAGTTTGTTTGTAATTTTGTCTCAGAGACAGTAGCATATAAAATCTGGGCGGTCGGTGGACTAATGTTAATGTTAGTGATTTTTCCATGGTTTTATAAAGGTTCAATCATAGAGAAATATTTTGTTTGTTTTGTGATAGAAGTGATTTCAATTTTTTGTTATCTTTGCAGAGGCGTCGGCATGCTTTTTGTTAAAAGCATTAGATTGTATAATATTTTTGAAAAAACTGTTTTTTCATTATTTTTTTTACGATTGGTTTTAGAATATATGCCGTGTTTTCTATGCTATTTTATTTTTAAAAAACAGTTTAAAAATTACCATACTTATGTTTGGAAACATAAAAAGGTATGTTGTGTGGCAGCAATATTTACTGTCGGAGCAGAGACAGTTACTGCGCTTGTTACGATAAGTAAAGATTTCTTAGAAAACTGGAGAGCGATCGCAAACCCTATTATCCTTTTTGGAGCAATTGGAATTACAATTTATCTGTTAAAAAGAGAGAATGAAAGGATTTATCTACAGAAACAACTGCTGGAAAATCATTATCAATCCATAAAGAGTCAGGAAGAACAGGTAGTGAGCATGCAGTCGGAGATTGGCGAGCTTCTTAAGGCTGCAGAGAAACTTGAAAAAGAGAAAAAATACAGTGAAGAAGAGTTAAAACACTATGGAGAAGAGTTAAAGAAGTTACACAGTAAACTAAGGCGTGTAGATTACTGTGATAACCTTATGCTGGATGCGGTGTTACATAATAAAGAAAAGGAATGTGAAGAGAAAAATATAAAGCTGGATATAAGAATGCAGGATATAAGCTTTGGGGGAGTTTCAGATGTAGATATCTTTGAAGTTGTATATGGAATGCTTGAAGTTGCCATAGATCTAGTTGAGATGCAGGAAGATAAAGCTTTGAAGACTATTGTGATCAGCGGAAAGAATCTGGCAGGGCAAGTGGTGATAGAGGTGTCAATTCCATCTAATACTCATATAAGTGGGAAAGACATAAAGGAAAGCAGGAATCAATATAAGAGGCTGAAACGAAAAGTAAAAGTGCTGAGAGGACAATGTATACGGAAGATAGAAGGAGAAACGGAAAAGATTGTTGTTGGACTTACATGTTTTTGTGGAAATTATGAGCAAAATGAGGATGATTATGATAAAATGGTCAGTAAAGGAACAGCTTGTGATAAACGCTAGATAATGATTTAAACACCGGAGGAAATGATATGCAGTATATTTCAAAAGGATATTTTATGTGGGTGACATTATTCATACCACTGTATTTTGAAAATGCATATTTTAATATGCTTCAGGCAAAAGGGCATATTTATATTGTTGGCGCGGCGCTTTATTTGTTAAGCATTGCTTTTTTGTGTGTGATAAAAAAGAGTGTGAAGGATTGTCTCCCTGGTAAGAGCGTGTTAGACTGGAGCGTTTTTCTCCTGGGGATTACAGCGCTTCTTTCCTGCCTGTTGTCGGAAGATATGAAGGCTTCTTTTTGGGGCAGTAATGGATGGTGGGTTGGAGCATTTGTGTTTTTGACTTTTGCCCTTTTTTATCAGGTTCTATCTAAAAATCTGCAATTAAATCAGAATATATGGCTTCCGGTGTTGATCGTAAATATGTTTATTTTTGTCATGGGAATATTGCATTCTGCACGAATTGATGTTTTATCTTTGCATGAAAATATATATCCAAAGCAGTATTACTGGTATATATCTACAATTGGAAATACGAATTGGTATGTAGGGTATCTTTGTCTTATAATTCCTTTGGTACTTGTATTTTACCTTGAATGTGAGGATGTGTTTTCACGGAGAATCTATTTTGTGTTTCTGGCGTTAGCATGTATCAATATTGTGTTATGTGGGAGCGACGGAATTTATTTGGGATTTGGGATCTGCGCTTTTTTTTCTATTCCGTATATTGTTGCTGAGGAAAAAAGAGTGTGCAGAATGTTCGAAGTACTTATCTGTTATGGAGGCGGATTACTGCTTGTAAGGTTCTGCCCGGTCTTTGCGGGGAAGTTGGCTGATATAGAAGGATTGTCAAAAATATTTCTCAGACCTGCATTTTCAATTACGCTTGTTCTTGTATCGTTATGCGGAAGGATTCTTGCAAAAAAAAGATGGGGAAAACTGGATAAAAAATGTAAGAATGCAGTAACTGCTATCTTGGAAATGATGCTAGGTGTCTGTGCAGCGGTTTTCCTTTTTCGGGCAATTTGTAATTTTGGAGAAAGTTGGGGAACAAACCGAGGAAGAACATGGAAATATTGTGCAGAGTTATTTCAGACGTTTTCTGTAAAGCAAAAGTTGTTTGGAGTTGGTCCGGAGATGCTGAAAACATATTTTGAAGAGCTTTCGACACATTTTTCCAGACAGATCCTTGTAGCCCACAGTGAACTGATGCAGCTTCTAATGACAATAGGGGTGCTGGGATTGTTATGCTGGCTCTTAATGTGGGGAAGCGTTGTAGGCAGTTATTTTAAAAATAAAATCTGGAAAAAAGGAAACATTGCATTTTTACTGCCACTAATTGCTTATCTGGGACAGTCACTGGTGAACAGTCCGCAGACTACAAATGTGGCGCTGCTATGTGTTCTTATGGCGTGTTACAGAAAAAGTGAAATATAGAGCCAGATTAGTGGGGAACACGTTTGGAATTTTATATAAATAAAAATCAGATAATTATGTCGGGGTGGATTTTGTCCACCTCGATTTTTTGTCTTTCGTGCAAATTGTGACAAAAATGAGGTTGATTTTGCAGGAGTGATCAGTAATGAAATATTTTGTGATAAACTCAGAATAAAGAAAACGGTAAATCTCAAAGGAGGAAAAAGGAATGAAGTTTGATTTTGAAAAATCAAGATTTTCTATTAAGAAAGCAATAGTCGGATTATTAGCTTTCGTTCTGATTGCAGGGCAATCAGGGATTACATCAATGGCAGATTGGGTTGATGTTGATGGAGATGAAAGTTATAGTGAAGGAGATATTTCCGGAAATGCATATGTTGACTGGGAGAAACGTGAAAAAAAAGCTATGCCAGGCGATAGTTGTACATTCGAAGTATCTCAAGAGGATATTGTGCTGGAAAAATATGTAAAAGATGAAGAAGGATGGGCAGACTGGGAAAAATTTTCCGATGAAGACTGGGAAAATGTAGAACTGCAGTATCAATGGTATAAGATTAATTGGGATGAGGAGACTGAAGAGGAGATTTATGAAAAAATATCTGGCGCGACAGAAGCATCTTACACCATTTATGATATTAAAGCAGAAGATTTTCAAGGTGAGTTTGAATGTGAAATTTCGGTTAAATATGGTACAGATGAATCTCAAACAGCAATTGTTGATCGTTCACACTTTTGGCTGGTGCCAGATATCGGTTTTGAAGGTGTAGATGAAGATAATGAATGCTATAAGAAAATATATACCCAGAATAAATCCGGGGTGCTTAATGTTGATGCAAAATGCACTAATGAAAAAGCAACACTTGAATATAAGTGGTATGTAGACGGTGAGGAGATTTCAGGAGCTACTTCTAATAGCTGTGAATTTAAAATAGAAGATGGTTCGTATTCGAAATCTTATGAATGTGTCGTTAAGGCAACCGTGGATGGTGTATCGAGAAGGTGTTATTATTGGTTTGACATTTACCGATATGATAATATGGGGAAATTTGCTGAAAATTCAATTATGAATGTTTCACTTCCGGGAGGGGCGCGTTATGGATATACTTTTACCCCTAGTCAGACTGATGAGTATTTTTTCTATTCGATTTCTGAAAAATCAGATACAGGAGTATATCCTGATCCATATGCAAATTTAATTGATTCTGATGGAAATCCTGTAAAAATTCTTAAAGGTGATACGGATGATGCGAACGCTCTGGATTTCAAATTTAAAGTGGCATTAGAGGCAAATAAGACATATACATTACTTCTGAAGGCATTTAATAGTGTCGATGTAACATTTGCCGTTAAGAATGATACAGGTGAGTCTGATTTCTCTGTGACGAGTAGTTATAAAACAATTTATACGCAAGATAAAACAGGAACACTTTCTGCTAATATAAAATGTACTAACGAGAACGCAAATTTTGAGTATCAATGGTATGAATATGTATACCATGAAGATACAGGGATTGAAGGGTTAGAAAAAATAGAAGGCGCAACATCAAAAGCTTATGAGTATAGTTTTAGTGATGGAGAATACAATAAATATGTAAAATGTGATGTGAAAGTTACTGTAAATGGTATCTCAGAATCAACTACGGGAGAATTTAATGTATACAGATATGAAAATAAGGGCACATTTTCTGAAGATTCCAGTATGGAAATAACAGCTCCGCAGGGAACAAGTGATGGTCGCCCGGTATGCTATGGATATACCTTTACGCCTAGTCAGACAGCGGAATATACATTCTCCTCAACATCTAATAATATATCCTTAGAAGCAGCAGTACTGAATTCCAAAGGAAATAATGTTATTGGAAATGATTTCGATTATGAATCATGGAATGATACTTGGGATGATGAAGACTGGGATGATGAAGACTGGGATGACGAAGACTGGGATGATGAAGACTGGGAAGAAGGAGATTGGGATGATGATTTTCAGTTAAAATCAGTGCTGGTAGCAAATAAGACATATACTTTTGTTGTTTGTATTTGGAATGGTAATACTGAGAATACATTTACGGTTACAAATACAATGGGAGACACAGTAGAGTGCCCGCATGCTGATACTTCTTTAATCGATGCAAAAGAAGCCACCTATTTTGAAGAAGGTTACACAGGAGATATCTATTGTAATGATTGTGAAACTATCATTGAAAAAGGTCAGGTAATTGCGAAAAAAGAATGTGCACATACAAACACATCTGTAGTTGATAAAAAGACGGCTACTTGTCTGAAAGAAGGTTATACAGGAGATACTTATTGTAATGATTGTGAGACTGTGATTAAGAAAGGCGAAAAAATTGCCAAGATTCCTGCAACGATTTCTCTGAACGTAAAGGGAACAATTCCGTTGAAGGTAAAACAGTCTACAACAGCAGTGAGGGTTTCCTATGGACCTGGAGATGGTATTGCGTCATGGAAGTCCAGCAATACGAAGATTGCAACCGTTTCCTCAAAAGGAAAAATCACCGGTAAGAAAGCCGGAACAGCGAAGATTACGGTTGTGCTGAAGAGCGGAAAGAGTAAATCCTTTAATGTTAAGGTACAGAAAAAAGAAGTTGCTACGACAAAGGTTACGGTTAATTCAAAGAATGTAGTATTGAAAAAGGGTGGAAAATTCACAGTAAAAACTACGCTGGCACCGATTACTTCTGTTCAGAAAGTGAAGTATACATCCAGCAATAAGAAAGTGGCAACAGTATCTTCCAAGGGTGTAATTACTGCTAAGAAAAAAGGAACAGCAAAGATCACTGTAACATCCGGTAAGAAGAAAGTGACAATCAAAGTGACAGTGAAATAAGAATAATCTGAAGGGTGTGTCGAGGTGGATTTTGTCCACCTCGATCTTGATTTTATTATTTTGTGAAGAGGTGACAATAATGCGGAAACAAAACAAATTGTGTGCATTGCTATTAATAGTAGCGTTGATGGTTTCGTCGTTAACAACCTATGCATCTGAAACTACAGAAAGTTACATCAACGAAAATGAGGGAGAAAAAGTTGATGAAATTGAAGAACCTGTTTTTACTGAGTCAGATGACGAAAATGTAATTTTGTCAGATGTAGAAGAGGTTCATTTGTCGGATAAGAAAATAGTAGAGTTTGGTTCTTATCCAAAATCAAAGGTGAATGATGCAGAAGTAATTAACGTTTTAAATTCTAAGACAGTAGATAGTGATGGGAATATCGAATATAATGGTGATATATATTTAAAGATAGAAGATGGGGTATATTATGTATGGGAACCAATACAATGGTATGTAATAGACACACGTGGAGAAGAATCTACTTTATTATCAAAGAATCTAATTGATGGACGGTCAATGGGAACAGGATTTTATGCTTCTTCATGGGAAGAATGTCCTATGCGTACTTGGCTCAATGAGGATTTTTATAGTATTGCCTTTTCAGATGAAGAAAAGAAAGGGATTCGAGCTGTTGACTTAGAAAATGACAGAGGAAATTCAACTACAGATAAAATATGGTTTTTGCAATATACAGATTATTCGAATAATATGTACGGATTTTATGGAAACAGTGATAGAGTATGTGAATCTACGGATTACGCTAAATATAAAGGCAATTTTTATTATTTTACTCGCAGTACTTTTACTTTTGTAGTGAGTTTTTGGAGAGGTTATATAAGTGGAACAGGAGCATTGGTATCTCAATTGACAGGACAAGAATCATATGGGGTTAGACCAGCGGTATGTGTAGATAACTCTGTATTGGATGGAAGTACAAAAGAAAAGGAACCAGAAAATGGAAATATCCTTTGTTTTACATCTCTTGTAAATAAGATAACTCGCAATGCAGATGGTGATATAACGGTTCCTGTTGAAGTGTCTTTAACGGACGGTACAGAAGCTCCGGATAATTTGCAAATCATTGCGTATGTTAATCACGACAAAAAAAGTGAAAAACGTCTTAAAGTAAAAAATGGAGTGATACAGATTCCACTATATGCAGGAGAATGGAGTGAAGGGGATAATGAGCTCTCCTTCCAATGTACGGTTGAAGGGTATTCTGTAGAAGATAAAGATTCAACTGTGAATATACATACAAAAGAGTTATCGTATAAAGAAACTTTGGATATGGATTTATCATTTAAATTTGATGGAAAACTTGCCAGTATCCTGGGGCTTGGTATAGGAGCCACAACTGGAACAGTCATGGAAATTGATAATGATGATGGCGATATTACATTATCTATGCAAAATACAGCGGAAGTAAATGGTAAGGCAACAACAGGCATTACTGTACAATCAGATGAATTAAAAGCTTTTAAGAGTGGAGTATCATCTACAAAGAATTTGTCTGGAACAAATACGACAACAATGACTATTGAAAATTTTGATCCGGATTTGAGCAAAGATGAGCAGATGGGGGCTATCGGATGTTTTATGTTAAAAGGAATATCTGACAAAATTGGTGATGTAACGTCTTCTGAATTAGACAAGCTTTACTATGATATGTATGGAACAAGAATTACAAGTTTGGAAACAGAAAAGGAAAGCCTCAAATTTACACTGGACGTAAACGAAAACTCAACTGCAAGCGGAAAGTTAGGGGATAGTTCATATAGTCTTACAACAGCGGGAGCGAAAATTACATTTTCTAACAGTATTAATAAAGATTTGTCATCAGGGAATGTTACATATGGTACATCAGCTGGACAGAAAGATGGAGGAATTTTAATAAAAGGAGATTGGCTTTTTGGAGTAGGGTCGGTTATTTACGAAAGCAGTAAAAATGCATCTTCCCATGAAATACAGGTTCAGACAAATGGTGGTGAAGTACAGGGAGTTTCAGTAAAAGGGGAAACAAATACATCTGATAAAATATCCGCAACTTCAGTCAAAACAACGAATAGTTCAAAAGTATCTTTTAAAGATGATGCAGCAAAATCAATCGTTAATGATAGCGATGATCTTAAAAACCTTATTAATTTGAAAAAAAGACTTTTTTCGCAAACAGACATAAAGAATGCGTATAATTCTTTATGGGAATCTGATTATATTGGAGAATACAAAAAAAACAAATCATATGAATCTGGTATTGAGTTATATGTAGATGGAGATGTCCCTAATACGAAAGGACAAGGTATTGAGTTATCATATTCAGGAACAAAAAAATACGATTTTGAAGTAGGACAAGGAGTACTTTACAAAGGTAATTATTATGATGTAATTGACAATAGTGATAATTTTCCTGATGGAAAGACATGGAATCTCGGATATTCTGCACCGGCGATGTTAGCATTAGGAGTAGATGGATTGAGTGATTTTTTAAATGATGTTATTTTATATGAAATAGGAAAAGTATCAGATGGTGTTAAAAGTAATGCTGCTTCAGTTTGGGGAAATATAAAAAATGGATGGAATGCAACAATTGCATCGGTACAGTCACCACTATTGTCAACTAAATCATCAAAATCAATGAATGTACTTTCTGTAGATGAAGATTCTTTGGAAGAAAAAAATTCGGGAATGAATACAGTAACAATAGGAGATGCATATAGTGTAAGGATATATACCGATGAATCTCAAACTATTGAATTGACGACTGAAGAACTTTTGTCAAATGAGCCCATTTATTTATCATTGGAATATACAGAAGAAGATATTCAGAATCTTGGACTGACAGAGGAAGAAATGGATAAAATAGCCATTTTTTATTGGGATGTTGAAAAGAAATTGTATAGGCGTTTAAACGATTCTGAAATTGACATAGATACTAAAAAGGTTACTGCCCGCGTAATTGGAAATGGAGAATATATATTGGCAGTTGATACAGATGAACCTATTGTTACATCTTTTGAAGTTTCTGATGAAACAGAAAATCCGATTATGTTGGCAAATGTTAGTGATTTCTCAGGAATTAGTGGATGTACATTATTTATTGATGATATTGAAATGATTAATAATGAAAATTATAAGGAATATTATGACGAATCTCTTGGATTGATTGAATATAAAGTAAATGAACCTTTAGAAGAAGGGAAACATACGGCTTCTATTTCGTTTATAGATTCAACTGGAAATGGCATGAGCAAGCCTGTAACAATTGAATGGACTGTAGATGTGGAGAAACCGGAAATTTCAGAAATAGAGATTCCCAATAGTATAGGTGATGAAGAAAAATTTACAATTTCTGTTAATGTTAATGATGATAATTTAAAACATGTGTATGTAAGAATTATGGATGATGCTGATTCTGCTATTTATGAAATGGAAAAAGGTGATGACGGATGGTATGTAATAATTAATAGTGGCAATCTAAATAAAAAAGTAGAAGTTGTAATTATTGCTGTAGATGAAGCTGGAAATAAAACGGAAAGTAAACCAAAAGAAATAATAATTAATAAGAAAGATGATAAAACTTCTAATAGTGTAAAATTAACGAAAATTAAGCTTTCTGGTCTTTCGAAACAAATTGCAGCAGGCAAAAAAATTAAACTGACGGCAAGTGTTCTTCCGTCTAACGCAACAAATAAAGCTATAACATGGAAATCCAGTAATACGAAGGTTGCTACAGTTACTCAGTCAGGTGTTGTTACGATGAAGAAAGGATCCGGCGGCAAATCGGTTACGATCACAGCAACGGCAAAAGATGGAAGTGGTGTAAAAGCAACTTACAAGATTAAATCCATGAAAGGAGTTGTAAAAAAGGTTTCCATTTCCGGAAGCAAGTCTGTAAAAGCAGGAAAATCATTGAAATTAAAGGCGAAAGTGACAGCTACAAAGAGTGCGAATAAGAAACTGAAGTGGACAAGTAGCAATACAAAGTATGCTAAGGTAAGCAATTCCGGAAAAGTGACAACATATAAGGCGGGAAAAGGAAAGAAAGTTAAGATTACTGCAATGGCGACGGATGGAAGCGGAAAGAAAAAGACTGTGACGATTAAGATTAAATAATTTCAAAAAAAAGAGGTGAAAAGGGTGTGCGTCGAAAGATGCATACCCTTTCTAATCTCCTGTGCAAATTGTGGCAAAAATGAGGATAATTATGCTGTAAAAAAAATCAAAAGTAAATCATGTGGTACAATGATTACAAAACTATTAAATGGGGTGGCAATTATGTGTGGGAGAATTTATTCTAAAAGAAGAATGTTTTTAACTTTAATCATTATGGCATGATTAAATCCTATGATATTTACATAAATAAGAAAGTGTTTCTATCTATAATACCCAGCACGAGAGAGGACGATACATTTTCACCGAGAGCCGCAATTTATAGATATAAGGGAAAAAAGCGTGTTCTTTGGGAGGCATTACCTTTAATTTGATTTACAAATATAGTAAAGGTAAATCAGTACAAAATGCGACAAAGATATTCTATAGTAGCTGGTCAGGACAATATGGTTTGCCTGCTAATCGTTCGATGACAGTTTATAATTCACCAAATTCTGGTAAAAAGGTTAAAACAGTGGTAAAAGGGCAGATGATTACAATTGATAAATTATATATTAATTCAAAGTGTACAGTCATTTATTTGCATGTGAAATTGCAAAGTGGGAAGACAGGCTGGGAAAAAGGATTGAAAGATACTTTTACTGAAAATAAAATGTTTCAAGAAGTTGAGTATGCCAGATAAATACTAATATGAAAAAAACAAGGAGGATACAAAATGAAGTTAAAAAGGATGTTGCCATTTTTTATTCTGATTGGGAGTCTGCTTCTGATAAGCTGTTCAAGTGATTCTGCTTTAAAAGAAAACTCATCAGAAGAGCAACAAAACATTGAACAAACTGAAGAATCTAATGAGAATGAAGTTGAGACTGATACGGAAGAAGAGGCTGAGAATACAGAAGATAATAACAATGTTGAGAATCAGGGAAATGATACCGAAAAGAATCAGGAATCTTCTATGTCTGAATTTGACAAAAAGATAGAAGAAATACGTCAGAATTATGATGAAATAAAAAATAATCTTTCAAAAATGCAAAAATTTGATGCGGGAGAAGTTGTGCAATATTTGCAAAACGATAAGATTAGAAAGATAGTTGCACCTCCGGGGACATATGATCAGATGGATGGTTATGGTGATCTTGAAGATTATACAGCAGAGTATTATTATACGAAAGATGAAAGACCTGTGTTTGTATTTGTATATAATAAAAAAGAACAATATCGATTTTATATACAGGTAAGCGAAGAAACTATGTCAAAATGTATTCGGTATATTGATGAAAACGGTGTTGTTCATGATTATCCGGAAGGTAAGGCTGTAGATGAGATTGAGGAAATTTCAAAAGTAGGCGGATTCTTTATGCTGGCGTATCAGGAATTACACTGGGCAGGACGATTATAGTAGAGGTTCTTGATCAAAAAGAAGAGGGAGCACAAAAAGGCTAAAATAGGTTGATTTTTTCGAGGTGGATTTTGTCCACCTCATTTTTTCTCTCCTGTGCAAATTGTGACAAAAATCATGTCGATTTTGAAACAGGCAGCAGTATGAGAGGGATATATGGTAAAATTGAGATAAATTTATAGAACGGGAAAAGTCGATGGGAGGAGAAAAGTGATGAAAAAGAAAAGATATATTGCCATAGTATTGACAATGGTTATGCTCGTTCTTTCTACAAGTGAAAGTATGATTACTTTTGCAGAGACGAATGAAACAACAGGAGAAATTGAAAGTGTAGATGAGTCAGATTCCGTCACTGCAAAAGAGTACGAAAAAATGCTTGAACAAAAAAAGGAAGAAGAGGAGAAAAAAGAAGAACAAAAAGTTGCAGATGTATTACAGGAAAGCTCTGCAGATGGTATCAAAACGATAGCAGAAATAAGCGACTATTTTATATACAGAGGGGAAGGCTTTGTTGAAGATAGTGAAATTACCGAGAAAAGCAAAAAATTCGGTAATATAGAAAAATATTATGATTCTGTTGAAAAGGTTATTGAATATCTGTCTAAAAAGTTTATTAGTCAGAAAACTTCAATAGAATTTGGATATCAGTCAAAGGAAATTGATTATAAAAAAGAATTAGAATCAATCATTGGTGCTTCGTGTGAAGAAATTCAAGAAGACAGATATCCGCAGGAAATTAGTTGTTACTTACAAGGAGAGTACGATAAACAATCAGGAGCTTATAAATACCATGTGATTTTAGAAACGCAGTATCAATTGGAGAGTGTAGCGGAGGAAAATGCTTTAGATCAGAAATCTCAGGATGATAGTGTGACTGAAGAATCAAATCAGATGAAATCACTAATGACCTTGTCAGAAGAAGAACCGATTAATGAATCATCGGAAAAAGATACATCGGATGAAACTGATACAACTGAAGAGCCAGAGGAAGTTACCTGGAAGTTTGATTCAGAAAGTAGTACATTGACAATTTCCGGTTCTGGAACAATGGAAAATTATGAGAATGCTTCAAGTGTACCATGGTATGATGATCGCGAGAACGTGAAGAATGTTGTAATTGCAGATACTGTAACGGGAATAGGTGATTATTCATTTAGTGGTTGCAGTAACTTAGTAAGCGCTGATATTCCTGATTCCGTGATTAGTTTGGGGAAAAATGCATTTTATGGCTGCACATCTTTAGCAAGTGTACAGCTTCCGGATAGTATAGAGTCAATAGGATTTCAGGCGTTTGCATCATGTACATCTTTAGGGGAGATTAATATCCCATTAAACTGGAAAGAGTGCCCTTCTACAGATGGAAGTACAAGTGATATAGAACATCGCGGACGAATCTTTATAGGATGTGAATCTTTGGTGGAAATTACAGTTCCGGAAGGAATGACAGTAATACCATCGTATGGATTTAACGGAAGTGACTATCTGGAAACAATAAATTTGCCGAATACACTGACCGAGATAAAAAATCATGCATTTTTTGGTTGTAAAAAAATAAAAATAATGGAAATACCGGAAAGTGTGGCAGGGGTAATCGGGAAATCGGCATTTTGCCAATGTACATCAATAGAGCAGATGGAACTTTCGGAGGGGATTACTGAACTGCAGTCATTTGCATTTGACGGATGCGTAGCTTTAAAAAAGGTGGTCTTGCCTGATAGTATAGAAAAAATAGGATATAAAGCGTTTATTGGATGTAAGTCCTTAACAGATATCAATATTCCACTTAGCTGGAATGAATGTCCATCTTGGGACGGAAGTACCATAGATACAGATCATTGTGGACTGATCTTCCAAGGATGCGAAGCACTTGTAGAAATTACTATTCCGGAAGGAATGACAGCAATACCGTCATTTGGATTTAACGGAAGTGACTATTTGGAAACAGTAAATTTACCGGATACACTGACCGAGATAAAAAATCATACGTTTTTTAACTGCAAAAAATTAAAAAACATAGAAATTCCAGAAAGTGTAGAAGGAGTTATTGGAAAATCAGCATTTTGTTATTGTAGTTCATTAGAGGGAATCGTGCTCCCATCAGGAATTGCGGAACTACAGCTGTATGCATTTAATGAATGTACAGCATTGGAAAAAGTAATCTTACCGGACAGTATAAAGAAAATAGGATATCGGACTTTTTATGGGTGTAAAGTTTTATCAGATATCAATATTCCACTTAACTGGAATGAATGTCCATCTTGGGAGGAAAGTACCATAGATACAGATCATTGTGGACAGATTTTTAAAGGGTGTACTGCTTTGACAGAGATTACCATTCCGGAAGGAATGACAGCAATACCGTCATTTGGATTTAACGGGAGTGACTATTTGGAAACAGTAAATTTACCGGATACACTGACCGAAATAAAAAATCATACATTTTTTGGTTGTAAAAAACTAAAAAATGTGGAGATACCCAAAAATGTAACAGGAGTAATCGGAAAATCGGCTTTTAACCAATGTGCGTCAATAGAACAGATAGAATTGCCGGAAGGGATTACAGGGCTTCAAGGGTATGCGTTTTACTATTGTACGTCACTGAATAATATTATATTGTCTGAAGAACTGAAATCAGTCGGTGATTATGCATTTTATTATTGTACAGGACTCAAGACAATTGACTTGAAAAATATAGAGCAATTAGGGGAATACACTTTTTCAAAATCAGGATTAACCTCCATAACAATTGAGAATATTACAAATTTGGGGTTTCGTTCATTTGAAAATTGTAAGTCATTAGATGAAATATTTTTCAATGCTACGTCTTATCAGCTTACATATAATACTGGTGGTTATAGTACATTTACCGGTTGTGGTTCCGGCGTTGGGAAAATGAAGGTGACGATAGGTCCTGAAGCTACTTATATAAGTGCTTTGTTTACAGGTTGTAGCAATCTTACGGATATTGTAATGCCGGATAATGTGACTAAAATAGGAGTATATGCTTTTTATAATTGTAAAAATCTGAAAGATGTAACTATGCCTAAACAGCTTACAGCGATTGGTACAAAGGCATTTTATAATTGTA
Organism: Lachnospiraceae bacterium; assembly: GCA_051888795.1. Taxonomy (GTDB): domain Bacteria; phylum Bacillota; class Clostridia; order Lachnospirales; family Lachnospiraceae; genus MD308. The sequence continues at coordinate 45,085 of JBJFCD010000199.1, forward strand.
GTGCGCTGGATAAGATTGAGATAAATTCGGATATAACAGTTTCCTCAGACGCGTTCACTGGAGCACAGATGAATGAGCTGGCATTGGGAGAAAATGTTATGTCTCTGGAAAGTGCATTTTACCAGAAAATTCCAATTGGAAATTTTGAAGTGAATGAAGGGAATACTTCTTATACCAGTGACAAAGGGGTGCTGTATGATAAAGGTAAGCAGATTCTATTATGTTTCCCAAATAAATCCGATATAACAAAATGCAGTATTCCGGAAAGTGTCACACAAATTACAGATTATGCTTTTTATAATAATTCAGTATTAGAAGAAGTAGAATTTTTGGAAGACGCTGAAACGGATGTAGTAACGATGGAAGTTTCAGAGGGACTAAATATTGGTAAATATGCTTTTTCAGGGTGTAATTCAATCGCACAAGTGACAATGCCTGCATCACTGAATAGTATGGGAGATTATGCACTGGCAGATTGTTCTTCACTGGAAGCAGTTCACTTTAAAGGAAATGCACCTCAAATGTCAAGCAATGTTTTCCAAAATGATTATACAGCATTAGGATACCGCGACGGAACAGATGGATGGACAGAGGAAACATTCAAGAGTGATATGGCAAAGAAGGGTATAGTTATTATCAATGAGGACGAAAAATATGACAGAGTCTGTGTTCTTTTGCTTGATCATTCATGGAGTATGGATGGGGATCCGTTGAAAAACATGAAAGAAGCTGCTACAGCATTTTGCAATAATATTTTAAATAAAATGAAATATAAAACAGCTCTTTGTATAGTACCGTTTTGCGGAACCAGTAAAGCATTTGGGTTTTCTTCAGATAAGAATGATATAAAGAGTTATATCAATAATATTGAGTGTGACAACAGCACAAATATATATGATGCTGCATTATCTGCAAACAGATTCCTTAAGATGGTAAATGCAGATGAAAAAAATATCATGCTTATGACCGATGGTATCCCTATTACCGGTTCAGTGTCCAATGATGGTCCATATACAAGTAGCGATATAGCTACATATTATAAATATGCGAATGCAGTTTATAATTTGGTGAAAAGTTTTAGTGCAGGCTATAGGATTTTTACAGTAGGATTTTTCTCAGAATTAAGTGAGAGCGAACAAAAATTTGCAAAAAAATTTTTGGAAGATTTGAGCACGCATGGATATTATGATGCAACAGAAATAGAAGATATTACAACAAAATTCGAGGAAATTGCTGCCGGAATTAATGGCGATACGTATCTGAATATGAAAGAAGATGAGTGCGCCTTCTATTTTTATGATGCAGAGACCGGCGAAAGCTTATCTAACGTAAGCTTTATGTATGGGCTCGAAAGATATGAGTCGGATAAAGAAGGATTTGCTAAGATATCAGTGTCTCTTTTTGAGAGAACAGCAAAGACATTAAGTTTTACAAAAACAGGATATAATACAGAGAAAGAATCAATTGTTTTAAAACAGGGAGAAGTCTATCCGATCGGGTTGACAAAAGAAGCTGAGGTTCCTACTGTTTATCGGTGTGACCTGCAATATGAAGGAGACACTTCCTATATTGATATTGTGAAAAATGAAGTATCTTTGTACTATGATGATAAGGATGTTTTTTCGCTTACTGTGACTGCAGGGTATAAAGGTGGAGAAATAAAAAGTTATGCGATTAAGCAAGCTGGAAAAATATTGAAAAGCAATAATACGGGATGCTTTGAAAAATTGACGGCGTCTGATTTTAAATCTGGGGATAATAATATTGTAATAGAGGTAGAAGGTGAAAAAGGAGATAAATATTCCTATAGTACAAAATTGTCTGTATACGGTGAAAGTGAAGAAGTACAGGAAAAAATAGATTTAGGAAAAGGACTATCCTGTACAGTCCCGATAAATTTCCCAATTGTAGGGGGCGTAAAAATTGATTTGGATTATTTAGTAGATCTGCCTATACAGTTTAGTGTAGAAGGAAAGAAAGTAAAAATAGTTGTTAATGTCGGAACTGTTTCAACAAATGAAAAAAACAATTCTAAAGGTATATTCGACAAGGATTCGTGGAATATGCTTAAAACATTAGCCGAGAATAAAAAGGATATCTCCAGATTCAGCTCTTGGTTAAATACAAACAGTTATGGATGGAATGCCAGATACATGAAACAGATGCAGGCAAAAGTAGGACCAGGATCGCTGAAAATGGATGTATACGGATATCTGGAAGGAGAACTGTCTGACTCGGGACAACTAAAGGATATTGAAAACATAAAAGGTGCGATTGTTATCAAATGTACGGCAAAAGCTGAGACGGAGAATCAGATCTTACTTTCACCTCCAATTATTATAAAAGTAGGAATTAAAGGTGGTGTAGAGGGAGACTGGGGAGTTAGTATGTCAAAAATATCTACTCTTGGTGATCTTAAATTAACAGGAAAAGTTACTCTTTCTGTTTCGGTATCTGCAGGTGTGGGAATTGGATATGCCAAAATAATGAGTTTGACAGGGAATGGAGAGGGAACCCTTAGCTATTCACGACAGTTTGATCAAGGCTATAATAAAGCTGAGCTAAAAGGGAAATTGTATCTTACAGCAAATATTCTGGGATTTACAACGGATGTGTCGCCTCAATTCCTCCAAGGGGGACCATGGACGATATATGAGGAATATGATAATGAAGTAAAGCAAAGTAAAAATGTTGAGACAAAGGGAAACAACGTAAATCCACTTAATATTATAATGGATGAAAATGAATATGAAGTTGCAGAACGGACGTATTTGGAGACGCAATCAGAATGGAATAAAGGAGTAGCAGTTAATAAGGAAATGGCATCATTATCTGTAGATGATAAAGAAAGTGGTATGACCATACTTCAGTCATCTGTTTATGATGATCCTCAGATGAGACTGGTGCAGACAGATGATGTTACGATGATGGTATTTTTGTCAGATGATGCAGATCGGGATGCTGTGGACCGTACAAAACTGGTATATTCCATATATGATGAAGAATCTGACACATGGTCCACTCCTGAAGCAGTGTGGGATGATGGTACTGGAGATTATATGCCGGAAATTGAAACAGATGGGTCAAATATTTGGATTGCCTGGATGAATGCAAATCGAAAGTTTGGGGATGATGCGGAATTTACAAACCTTCTTCCTGCAATGGAAATTGCCATTGCAAGATTTGATGGAAATGGCTTTACAGAATGTAAAAATATTACAAACAACACTTCCTATGACTGCATGCCATCGCTTGTTATAAAAAATGGAGCAGGTTATATCAGTTGGATACAGAACACATCAAATAATGCGTTATGTAATGATAGTACTAATAACGTGTTCGCATATTCGCTCGAAGACGAAAATACAACAGAATTGGCAAGTGGAATTTCTAATATCAAAGACTTTGAGGCGGGAATTCTTTCAGAGAGCAATGTTGTGACTTATATAACCGATGGTGATGGAAATTACACGACAACTGATGATACGAGTATGTATGTAATGAATTTTTCCGGCAAGAAACTGTTTTCTTACGAAGGGAAGAATAATCTGTCACAACCTTATTACTATAATGGAAATTTGATTTGGAGCGAAGCAAACGGACTAAAATGCCTGAAAAATGTGTCCGCAACGGAAGAAAATTTCCTTGGATTTTCCGGATATGTAAACAGTGAATATCAAATATTGGAAAATGAAAATTATATTTATATTTTGTTATTAAATAATGCTGATCAGGAAAATTCAAATGATACGGTAAATGTAGAGTCATTTGTTTACACATACGATAAAACCGCAGAAGTATGGAATAAAGCAACTCAGCTGACAGATTTGAATACAGGAGTACAGAGCACAAACGGATTCTTTACATCGGATGGAAAAATTGGTCAGATAATTACCGCAAATGAATATGTTTCCGATAATACGGCAAATGTCATGAGTATTTATTCCACGGTATCCGAATTATATTCTGATTATGAATTGGCAGATTTGTATTATGACGATGCAATAATTACAGATGAAGGCTATGAATTAGATGTAGATGCAACAATTCAAAATATTGGTCAATTGAAAGGCGGAAGCTATAAGGTTGAATTAGTTCAGGGCGAAAACGTACTTGCAAGCCAGACCTTTGATGATGGCATTATGGCAGGAGAAAGTGTGGAACAGACAATAAGATTCAGTTTCTCTGATGCTATATCACATAATAGTGAATATAAGGTGGTAGTTTCAGTAGAAGATGATCCAGATCAAAGTAATAATACACAGCTTATTTCATTAGGAAAGATGGATGTGGCAGTTAACTATTCATTACTTGAATATGGCGAAAAACAGGATAAATACAGATTAGCTGTATCGGTTACTAACCAGGGTATTATTACTACGGATGCGATTCTGAAATTATATTGTATGAGTACAGAAAATGAGGCATTTCAGACAATAGATATTCCGTCTCTTCGGGCAGGGCAGACAAGGATGTATATTGTTGATCTGGATATAGACGAGGCCGACTATGTAAATAATAAATATAGAGTTTACATGGTTGCAGAGACATCGTTGGATGATTCCAATATATTAAATAATACAGATTATGTGCTTATGATGAAGAATGTCGAGAAAGAACCGGAAGAGAATATAGAAGTTCCGGAAAAAGATACTCCGGTAAAAGTATCTAAGATCACGCTTTCCGGTATATCAAAGCAAATCGCAGCAGGAAGGAAAATAAAACTGACGGCGAGTGTTCTTCCGTCTAACGCAACGAATAAAGCCGTAACATGGAAATCCAGTAATACGAAGGTTGCTACAGTTACTCAGTCAGGTGTTGTTACGATGAAGAAAGGATCCGGCGGCAAATCGGTTACGATCACAGCAACGGCAAAAGATGGAAGTGGTGTAAAAGCAACTTACAAGATTAAATCCATGAAAGGAGTTGTAAAAAAGGTTTCCATTTCCGGAAGCAAGTCTGTAAAAGCAGGAAAATCATTGAAATTAAAGGCGAAAGTGACAGCTACAAAGAGTGCGAATAAGAAACTGAAGTGGACAAGTAGCAATACAAAGTATGCTAAGGTAAGCAATTCCGGAAAAGTGACAACATATAAGGCGGGAAAAGGAAAGAAAGTTAAGATTACTGCAATGGCGACGGATGGAAGCGGAAAGAAAAAGACTGTGACGATTAAGATTACATAATTTCAAAAAGAAAAGAGTTGTATAGGGTGTGTGTCGAATGATGCATACCCTTTTCTGGTCTCCTGTGCAAATTGTGACAAAAATGAGGTTAATTACGCAGTTAAAAAATCAAAAAGGAATTATATGATATAATTAAAATCAGATTAAGGGAAAGGAGTATTATGCTTATGCTAAAGAAACATTGGAAAAGAATCTTTTTTGCGATGGCAGTATTTTGTATGGCAGCGATTGTACAGACAACAACACCGCAGATTCATGGACTTAATACGGTGCAAGCTGCAACAAAAGTAAAACTAAATAAAAGTAAAGCATCATTGGTTAAAGGACAGACCACACAATTAAAGGTGCAGGGAACAAAGAAAAAAGTTAAATGGACGTCATCGAAGAAGAGCGTAGCTACGGTTTCTTCTAAGGGAAAAGTAACTGCAAAAAGAAAAGGAAAAGTTACAATAACAGCAAAAATTGGAAAAAGGAAATATACATGTAAAATAACTGTATATGCAACTAAGGCAGATAAGGTTATTGCTAACTCCAGAGCATATTATTACGGTACAAATAAAAAAATAAAGGATGGTACATATAAGAACTGTGGAATAGACGGTGTTTATAAAGAATACTTAGGCAGTAACCAGAAAATCAGACTTACAATTATGTATCCGGGAAATGGTGATATGGATATCAATCATTACACTGTGGAGTACTATTACGATAAGAATGAGAAACTTGTTTTTGCGTATGCGTATAAAAAAGTGAATGGTAAGCTTAAAGATTACCGGGCATATTATGGTACAGATGGAAAATGTTATCGCTATATAGAAAGCGATGGAACGGTAAAAACATATAAGAATGGAAAAAATTTGGATGAATGTAATGAAATGGTTCAATTACTGTATAATAAGGGTTCTTGGAACATTATTGTGGCTAATGGAGGCTAACAGGTAATTGACAAAAAGAAAAGTGAGAAAGGAGAATAGAGTTATGAGAAGAATGAAAACGAAAATATTAGAGCTTATGACAGTTTTGTTTCTCGTACTGTTAATCTGTCCGGCAATGACGGCAAAAGCAGACGATAATGAATATTGGATTTCAAAGAGAAATTTTAAAGAAACAGTATATATGCCTATAGGAAATCAGAAAAAAGACGGCATATGTATGCACTTGAATTTGCCTGCCAACTCAAAAAATTATAAGGTGTCAGTAAATAATAAAAAGCTTTTAAAAGCAAAAATGCAGTATGGAGTATTGGTTTTATATCCTAAAAAGACAGGAACTGTAAAAGTGACAGTCACTGCAGTTTCTAATGGGAAAAAAGTTAAAAGTAAAGGTACAATTAAACTGGTAAAATATGAAAATCCATTCAAGACCTTGAAAATTGGAGGAAAGAGTTATCGTAAAAAAATAACTATGAGATGTATCCACGATGGATTTAATATTGCAAATAAAACTTCCATGAAGATCAATTACAAATTAAAATCTGGATGGAAATTTGTCTCGAAAGACGTAGCTATAGAAGACGAAGAAGGAAATGTTAAGAGCTGGAATATTAAAAATGGGAAAACGTATACATGGCCTAAAGGAAACGATATGCAGGTGTATATGATTTTGAAAAATAAAAAGCATGGTGGTTTAGTTTATGTCAATTTAGAATTTTACCATACGGAAGATTTTGAGACGGCTACAGTAAAAACACAGTATCGTTATTGTGATAAAATTACAACAACCAGCACTTCATCCAGTTTAAGTGGATGGACATTATATGATACAACTACTGAGTGGGGAAGCTGGGGCAATTGGAGTGCATGGAGTGCAACTGCTCAGACGGCAAGTGATTCAAAGCAAGTGGAGACAAGAAAAGAGTATCGTTATTATTGCTTCTACTGTCCGGTATGTGGTGGTCGGGAACCGCTTCAGGGAGCCAGTGATTGTAAGAAATACACATTGTCAGCAAGTAACTGGCAGGAAAAATGGTTCCCTATAGCATATTCAAGTTCAAATTCCTCTACATATTCTTATGCGACATATAAGAGATACACGACATCTCTGGGAGACGGATTAAGATGGAATTTTAGTAGTGGAAATTTAAATTCTACAGCAGTTGGTACAATAGATTCGGATTCTTCTGCAGTCGTTATCAGAAATGCGTACCGTTATCGCACCAGAACGAAAAATACGATTTATCATTTCTATAAATGGGGCAATTGGAGTGCGTGGAGTGATACAAAATATACACCAACTGCGAACCGGAAAGTAGAGACAAGGACAGTAACAGTGAAGTAAACGAAACATGAGCTCAAAAAACTGTCTTGACTTTCAAAATTATTTGTGTTACTGTAATTATAGTTTAATATGGTAAACCGATGAAGCGGAGATAACGTCAGTGATGCCTTTACAGAGAGCCTGAGGTGCTGAGATTCAGGTGAGAAACAAGTTGGCAAATGGGTCGCTGAGGGTGCAGTCAAATGTGAACAATATATAGAGAGTATATGATAATGGAAGTTTCACAGAGTATTCTGCAACGTGTGGGCATACGTCAGTTGCCAGGGATATGCAGGTATCCTGTTAAGTGCATGGGGTCGTACCCGTGAATTCAAGGTGGCACCGCGGATAGAGATTTTTATTCGTCCTTGACAGAAAAGTATTTCTGTCAAGGACGTTTTTGTATGCTTTTTTATCATTACAGGAGGTGGAGACAATGAAAATTTTACCGGATTTCAGTGAAGTTAAGAAGATTGCAGATACAGGTCAGTACAAGGTGCTGCCGGTCAGCTGTGAGATCTTATCGGACTTCACGACACCTATTGAGACTATGAGGATACTGAAAAATGTATCAACACACTGTTATATGCTGGAATCAGCCTGGGCGAATGATAAATGGGGACGCTATACGTTTCTCGGATTTGATCCGAAACTTGAAGTCACATGTATAGATGGAGAGATGAAGGCCGGAAATATCAAATTTAAAACCGATGATCCGTCCGGATATCTTCGACAGATTCTCGCGGATTATAAAAGTCCCCGTTTTGATTACCTTCCATCTTTCACAGGTGGTCTGGTTGGATATTTTTCTTATGACTATCTCGGTTACAGCGAGCCGAAGGTCAAATGTGATGTGGAAGATACAGAAGCATTCAGGGATGTTGACTTGATGCTTTTTGATAAAGTAATTGCATTTGACAATTTCAGGCAAAAGATTATTCTTATTGTAAACATGCCGCTTGATGAGCCGGAGACAGGATACAACAAAGCGGTTATGGAATTAAAACAGCTAGTGGAACTTCTGCAAACTGGAGAAAAGAAAAAAGAGCCGGGCGGACATCTCCTGGGGGAAGTTACACCTTTGTTTGATAAAGATACTTATTGCGGCATGGTCGAAAAAGCAAAGAATTACATTCGCGAGGGAGACATTTTTCAGATTGTACTTTCAAACCGCTTGAGCGCTTCCTTTGACGGAAGTCTTTTAAATACCTACCGCGTTCTGAGAACCATCAATCCATCACCATATATGTTTTATTTTTCTGGAATGGATGTTGAGGTTGCCGGAGCATCACCGGAGACGCTTGTAAAGCTAGAAAACGGAGTCCTTCATACGTTCCCACTTGCGGGAACCAGACCGAGAGGTAAAACGGATGAGGAAGATAAAGTGTTGGAAGCAGAGCTTCTTGCCGATGAAAAGGAGCTTGCCGAACATAACATGCTTGTAGATCTGGGAAGAAACGATCTCGGAAAGATCAGTAAGTTTGGGACAGTTCAGGTTGAAAAATTACATTCCATTGAACGGTATTCTCACGTCATGCATATAGGTTCCACTGTTCGGGGTGAAATCAGTAAAGAGCATGATGCATTAGATGCAATAGAAGCAGTTCTCCCGGCGGGAACGCTTTCCGGGGCTCCGAAAATCAGAGCATGTCAGCTTATAGGAGAACTTGAGAATAATAAACGTGGTATTTACGGCGGTGCCATCGGATATATCGATTTTACAGGAAATATGGATAGTTGTATTGCTATTCGGATTGCCTATAAGAAAAACGGCAAAGTGTTTGTCAGAAGCGGAGCTGGCATTGTGGCAGATTCCGTCCCGGAAAAAGAATATGAGGAGTGTATCAACAAGGCAAAAGCAGTTGTCAATGCCTTAAAGCTTGCAGAGGAGGCGGATGTATGATCTTACTTATTGATAATTATGACAGTTTTTCTTATAACCTGTATCAGCTTATAGGAGAGATTGACCCGAATATAAAGGTTATCCGCAATGATGAAATGACAGTGGAAGAAACCAGAACATTAAAGCCTGACCGTATTATTCTTTCACCCGGACCTGGGCGGCCTGAGGATGCAGGTGTAATTATAGAAGTTGCAAAGAAACTTGGCAAAGAGATTCCGATTCTCGGTGTTTGCCTTGGTCATCAGGCTATTTGCGCAGCTTTTGGAGCTACGGTTACTTATGCGAAAGAATTGATGCATGGAAAACAGTCGGAAGTTATTTTTAATGAGAACTGTCTGTTATTTCGAGGATGTCCGGAGAAAGCACTTGTTGCCCGTTATCATTCTCTTGCAGCAGATGCAGAGACAATTCCGGAATGTCTGAAAACGACTGCTGTTACGACAGACGGCGAAGTGATGGCAGTGCAGCATAAAGAATACCCTGTTTACGGCGTACAATTCCATCCTGAATCTATCATGACACCGGATGGTAAAACAATGTTAAGAAATTTTATAAAGGAGATGTAAAGCTATGATCAAAGAAGCAATTGTAAAAATCGTAAATAAACAGGATCTCACTTATGATGAGGCCTATACTGTGATGAATGAGATTATGAGTGGTGAGACGACACCGACGCAGAATGCGGCATTTCTCGCAGCGCTTTCTACAAAAAGCGCAAGAGCTGAGACTACAGATGAGATTGCCGGATGTGCTGCTGCTATGAGAGCTCATGCAGTTAAAGTGGAGACGGATATGGAACTTTTTGAAATTGTTGGTACCGGTGGGGATAATGCTCACAGCTTTAATATTTCCACCACTTCTGCACTTGTTGCGACAGCAGGAGGTATCAAGGTTGCAAAGCATGGAAATCGTGCTGCTTCCTCACAGTGCGGAACAGCGGACTGTCTGGAAGCACTGGGCGTTAACATTCAGCAGAGTCCGGAAAAATGTATTGAGCTTTTGAATGAAGTTGGCATGTGCTTTTTCTTCGCACAGAAGTACCATACATCTATGAAATATGTAGGTGCGATCCGAAAAGAACTGGGATTTCGTACAGTATTTAATATTCTTGGACCGCTTACAAACCCAGGGAGCCCATCCATGCAGCTTTTGGGAGTATATGACGCTTATCTGATTGAGCCTCTGGCACGGGTACTGATAAGTCTTGGAGTGAAACGTGGTATGGTAGTTTACGGACAGGATAAGCTGGATGAGATTTCTATGAGTTCTCCGACTTCTGTTTGTGAGATCAAAGACGGATGGTATAAAACTTATGTGATTACTCCGGAAGATTTTGGACTTGAACGCTGTACGAAAGAGGAGCTTGTAGGTGGAACTCCTGAAGAAAATGCGAAGATAACACGAGAAATTTTAAGTGGTGAGAAAGGACCTAAGAGAAATGCAGTTCTTATGAATGCAGGTGCTTCTCTCTATATTGGTGGAAAAGCTGACAGTCTGAAAGACGGTATCGCTCTTGCCGGTGAATTGATCGATTCTGGGAAAGCATTGGAGACATTGAACAAACTGATTGAAATCAGCAACCGTCCGGAGGTATAAATATGACGATTCTTGAACAGCTTGCCGGGTACGCAAAAGAGCGTACTGAGTATGCGAAAAAGAAAGTATCTCTTCAGGATATGAGACAGCAGGCGCTGTCGCTTCCTAAAGGAACCTTCGCTTTTGAAAATGCATTGAAAGGATCGGACATTTCCTTTATCTGCGAGTGCAAGAAAGCTTCTCCTTCTAAAGGGCTGATTGCTCCTGATTTTCCTTATCTGCAGATTGCAAAAGAATATGAGGCGGCGGGAGGTGACTGTATTTCGGTATTAACGGAACCAAAATGGTTCCTCGGAAGAGATGAGTATCTGAAAGAGATTGCAGACACAGTTTCCATTCCCTGCCTTCGCAAAGATTTTACAGTAGATGAATATATGATCTATGAGGCAAAAATGCTTGGCGCGTCGGCAGTTCTTCTGATCTGTTCAATCCTCAGTAAAGAGCAGATCAGAGAGTATATTGGAATTTGCGATACACTCGGACTTTCGGCACTGGTGGAAGCGCACGATGAAAAGGAAGTGGAAATGGCACTGGGCGCAGGCGCACGCATGATAGGTGTAAATAACCGAAATCTCAAGGATTTCACAGTGGACACGGATAATAGCCGAAGGCTCCGTGAGAGGATTCCTGAGGATATATTATTTGTCTCGGAAAGTGGTGTGAAAACTAATGCGGATGTAGAGCGACTTCGTGAAATCGGAGCCGATGCAGTGTTGATTGGTGAAACTCTTATGAGAGCATCCGATAAAAAAGCAAAACTCGATGAACTGCGAGGTGTATTATGACAAAGATCAAGCTTTGCGGCCTTTCCAGAATTTATGATATAGAAGCTGTCAATGAACTGAAACCGGAGTATGTCGGATTCGTTTTGGCACAAAAAAGTAAACGGTATGTTACATCCAAAAAAGCAAAAGAACTAAAACAGCTTCTTGATCCTGGGATAAAGGCTGTGGGAGTGTTTGTAAAAGAGGAACCTCAAGTCGTTGCCGGTCTCTTAAACGAAGGAATTATAGATATCGCACAGCTTCACGGAGGGGAAGACGAAAGTTACATTCAGCATCTCAGGAGACTTACAGATAAGCCAATTATAAAGGCATTTCGTATTGAAACGAAAGAAGATGCTGATGATGCACAGCTAAGCAGTGCTGATTATATACTGCTTGATTCAGGAAGCGGCGGTACGGGGAAAGCATTTAACTGGGAATTGATACAACATTTGAAGCGACCGTATTTCCTTGCCGGAGGCCTTGGATCGGGTAATGTAAAAGAGGCAATAGAAATGTTAAGACCTTATGCAGTAGATGTCAGTTCCAGTATGGAAACGAATGGAGTGAAAGATAAAGATAAAATGGCAGCATTTGTAGCTGCTGTCAGAAAGGAAGGATAACTATGACAAATCCAAACGGACGTTTTGGCATTCATGGAGGGCAGTATATTCCGGAGACCTTAATGAATGCGGTTATTGAACTAGAAGAAGCGTATAATTTTTATAAAAATGATCCTGAATTCAACAGAGAGCTTACGGAACTGTTTAATGAATATGCGGGGAGACCTTCAAGGCTTTATTATGCAGAGAAGATGACCAGAGATTTAGGCGGCGCAAAAATCTATCTCAAGCGAGAGGATTTAAATCACACAGGTGCCCACAAAATTAATAATGTGCTGGGACAGGCGCTTCTTGCAAAGAAAATGGGTAAGACGAGACTTATTGCAGAAACAGGAGCGGGTCAGCATGGAGTTGCTTCAGCAACTGCCGCAGCTCTTTTGGGAATGGAATGTGTGGTTTTCATGGGCGAAGAGGATACGATCCGTCAGGCGCTTAATGTTTACCGCATGCGGCTTCTGGGCGCAGAAGTCATTCCTGTAAAAACAGGAACTGCAACATTAAAGGATGCCGTGTCTGAAGCGATGAGAGAGTGGACCTCCCGTATCGATGATACCCATTATTGTCTCGGCTCAGTGATGGGACCGCATCCATTTCCGACAATTGTGCGCGATTTTCAGGCAGTTATATCTAAAGAAATCAAAGAGCAGATCCTTGAGAAAGAAGGAAGACTGCCGGATGCAGTCATTGCCTGTGTAGGAGGAGGTTCCAACGCAATTGGAAGTTTCTATCATTTTATTGATGATAAGGATGTGAAACTGATTGGATGTGAAGCAGCAGGACGAGGAATTGATACTTTTGAGACTGCGGCGACTGTCAATACAGGAAGAGTCGGTATCTTCCATGGGATGAAGTCCTATTTCTGCCAGGATGAGTACGGACAGATTGCCCCTGTCTATTCCATATCTGCAGGTCTTGATTATCCGGGAGTTGGACCGGAGCATGCTTATCTGCATGATTGTGGCCGCGCAGAATATGTTCCGGTTACCGATGAAGAAGCAGTGTGTGCTTTTGAATATTTGGCAAAAACAGAAGGCATCATTCCGGCTATCGAATCAGCACATGCGGTTGCGCATGCAATGAAGATTGCACCTGAAATGGAGAAAGACCAGATCATTGTTATTACTATTTCCGGCAGAGGCGACAAAGACTGTGCTGCCATTGCCCGCTACAGAGGGGAGGATATCCATGAGTAACATAAGAAAAGCATTTGAAAACGGAAAGGCATTCATTCCATTTATTACCTGTGGTGATCCGGACTTGGAGACAACGGCTGCCAGTGTACGCGCGGCTGTGGAAAATGGCGCAGACCTGATTGAGCTTGGAATACCGTTTTCTGATCCTACAGCAGAGGGACCGGTCATCCAGGGAGCTAATATCCGTGCATTGAGTGGTGGCGTGACGACAGATAAGATTTTTGATTTTGTTAGAGATCTGCGACGTGACATAAAAGTACCGATGGTATTTATGACTTATGCGAATGTAGTGTTTTCCTACGGGGCAGAGCGTTTTATCTCTACATGCCGTGATATTGGGATTGACGGGCTTATTCTTCCGGATCTGCCATTTGAGGAGAAAGAAGAATTTCTGCCGATTTGTCATAAGTATGAGGTGGATTTAATATCTCTTATTGCACCGACATCCGAAAATCGTATTTCGATGATTGCAAAAGAAGCAGAAGGCTTTTTGTACATCGTTTCAAGTCTGGGTGTGACAGGAACCAGAAGTGAGATAAAGACAGATCTTGCTTCTATTGTTGAAGTAGTCCGGCAGAATACAGATATCCCGTGCGCCATAGGATTTGGTATTTCTACCCCGGAACAGGCAAAGAAAATGTCGGATATTTCGGACGGAGCGATTGTCGGTTCTGCGATTATCAAGATTCTCTCCCAATATGGAAAAGAAGCACCAAGATATGTTGGTGAATATGTGAAGTCAATGAAAGATGCGATGAGATAGAATAAGATTAAGAAGAGAAGAGTGGCACATTTGTTCATAGTAACGAATGTGCTGCTTTTTTACTCTATGTTCTGATTTTCTTTCGAAAATCTTCAGAAATATTATATTGACACACAATATTATATGACATATAATATGACTAAACAAATAATATTATAAAAACAAGAACCTGCGAAGTAAAAGAGGAGTGGGCATATGGTATTTAACACAGGAGCAGCACTGCTGGATGCAATTGTACTGGCGGTTGTATCCAGAGACAAGGAAGGCACTTATGGCTACAAGATCACACAGGATGTGAGGAAAGCTATAGATGTATCAGAATCTACATTATATCCGGTGCTAAGAAGACTTCAGAAGGATGATTGCCTGGAAGTATATGACCAGCAGTTTGACGGACGAAACCGGAGATACTATAAGGTGACGGAAAAAGGAATGGCACAGCTTAATCTGTATCGGGTAGAGTGGAAGAATTATTCCAGTAAGATTAATGGTTTGTTTGAAGGAGGAGAGACTGCATGAATCGAATAGAATTTATGACTGAACTGGCTGCGCTTTTGCAGAATTTACCGGAGGAAGAACGAAATGATGCGATGCAGTATTACAATGACTATTTCGATGATGCCGGAGAGGACAAAGAGCAGGAAGTAATTGCTGAATTGGAAAGCCCGAAAAAGGTTGCAGATAAAATCAAGGGAGATATTTTGGAAAATCAGGAAGAAGATTCCTCTTCAAAACAGTGTCCCGGACAATATAAAGCAGCTGAGTATGAATATACTGATGGAAAAGAGAAAAAACCATGGAGCAGCAATGCTTTGAAGATTATATTGATAATAGCGATTATTCTGGTGGGCGGACCGGTAATCATTCCGTGTACAATTGGAGTTCTGGCAGTAATCGTTGGCGGTGTGGCAGCATTATTTGCCATATTTATCGGTTTGGTAATTTTATTTATTGCCCTGGCTATCGTAGGCGTCGCACTTGTAATTGCCGGAATAGCGGCGTTGATTCCGGAAATAGCAGTAGGTCTTGCTCTTTTAGGAGCTGGTCTGATCATTGGAGTAATAGGCGCGATTGGAACAGTGGCAAGTGTGAGACTATGTATCATTGTATTCCCGGGGATTATAAGAGGAATTGTATGGGTATGCAGAAAACCTTTTCATAGGGAGGCGGTGTCATAAAAATGAAAAAAGGATGGAAAATATTTTGGATTGTATGTGCATCTCTGGCTGCAGTTGGTTTGATATGCTGTGCGGCATCTTTTGCACTGGGGGTAACTGTGGAAGCAATTGAAAGTCGTTATCCGCATGGAATTGCTATTTTTTCAGGGGATGATTATGAAGAAGATTATTACGATGAAGATTATTACGATGAAGATTATTACGATGATTCAGAGAATAATGATTCGGACGGAGAAAATCACCATGAAGACAGTCATGAAAGTTCTGATATATCAGGAAATCAGGTAAAGGGTGATGGAGAGATATTTGAAGGAGTTGTTTCTGTTGACGGTGACATTTCTGCCGGAGAGGTTGAGATACGTACTGCAGAAGACCTCATGGATGGGATTAAGATTGTGACAGAAAATATAGATGAACGACTGAAACTCAAATATTATAAAGAAGGAAATGAGTTTAAGATCACAACAAACAAAAAGATAACAGGGATAACCGGAACGAAAATCGGAAAAATCTGTATATATGTGCCAGCCGGATATACATTTGAAGAGTTTTCACTGGATATGAAAGCTGGAACTCTTTATATAGAAGACATACAGGCGAGAGAGTTGTCTGTTGAAATGGGAGCCGGGAAGGCGGATATCAGTAATTTTCATGCTGATGAAGCAGAGTTTGATTGTGGAACAGGCGAGATGAATGTTGCAGGAATTGCAGAGAAGGAAGCAGATCTTGATTGTGGTGTTGGTAAAATTTCTTATACAACATTGGGAAAAGAAGCAGATTACAATTATAAGATCAATTGCGGAGTCGGTAAGATTTCGTGTGGCAGCAATTCTTATTCCGGGCTTGGAGCAGACAAGAAGATTAATAATAGCGCAGACAAAGAGATGAATATCGACTGCGGAGTTGGTGAAGTAACCGTAAAATTTGCAGAAAAATTATAAGATTTTATTTTTAATTAAGGAGGAAATGTTTATGGAACCGAAAAAATTATACAGATCAAGAAATAATCGCATGATTTGTGGTGTGTGTGCAGGAATTGCAGAGTATTTTAACATAGACCCGACGCTGATTCGTCTGGGACTTGTACTCCTGGCCTGTACCGGAAGTGGAATCCTGGCATATTTTATTGCCGCAATCATAATTCCGGATGAGCCAAAAATAAATTAAATGAGGCGAGGTGTTCTCTTTTCGGTATATTTCCATAATTGTTGTCAATACTTATCTTTAAGCATTGAGATTGCTGAAGTACTGTTATTGTACAGATTGGTGGCAGAAAGGAGAATACCTGATGGCAAAAAAGGAACAAAAACCAATAAAACTTGATGAATTGACAAAGGAAGAAAAATTAAAATATGAAATTGCTGAAGAGCTGGGACTTTTAGATCAGGTAATGGAAAAAGGGTGGCGTTCACTTTCCTCGAAAGAGACAGGAAAAATAGGCGGAATGATTGCAAAAAGAAAAAAGATGATTGAATAAAAGTAACGAAAATATTACGAATATTAATTTGTATGAAAATTTCCTGACATATGTTGAAAATGATAAATCCCTTTGCTATAATGCGAAAAAGCCGGTATAGTGCTGATATTTGGCTTTAAGATGCAGGTGATAGGTGGAGAATATGGATAACAGGATCAACGTTCTGGATATTAGTATTGACAATTATACAGCGAAAGAAGCAATGAAATGTTTTGTAGAATTCATCCGGACGGAGCCGATCGATGTCATTGAGATGGTGACGGTGGAAAGTCTCATGCAGATGGCTGAAACTCCGGGACTTAAAGAGAATACCGGTGACTTTGAGCTGATTCTGGCAGGAGAGACTACGATTTTGGAATCTGCCGGGATTACGGATAAGAATTTTTTGACTCAGACAGAAAAGCAGACATTTTTAAAAATGCTGTTTAGATATCTTCATAAGAATCATAAGAGGGTTTATCTCTTGGTTGATACACAGGAAGAAGGGCAGATTTTGTATGACTTTCTGGAACGTCATTATCATGGGATACAGATAGGTGGTATGGCGAAGGTTGCGGATGAGGATCGTGCGGATGATATGATTGTGAATGCTGTAAACGGGGCAGATATTGATTGCGTTATCTCTATAATGTCATCTCCGCTGCAGGAAGATTTTATTTTGAAAAACAGAAGTCTTTTGAATGCCCGCGTATGGCTTGGACTTGGGAAAGAAAATCTTGATTTGAAAAAGACGGGTATTATGCAGGGGCGCTTTACACAGTTCTTATTGAAAAAAGTTTTTCAGAAAGAAGTCGAGAGAAGAAAAAGAGAGATTTCAATTCAGTGATACAGTAAAAATAAGAAAATCCTAAGAATTTTATTGGAAATGTTCTTTGGTTACTATGTACATTCTACACAAAAGGATAAATCATAAAAAAAGCGGGGAAATAGACAAAAATTTGCTATTTCCTCTTTATTTTTTTGGCAATATATATTAATATAATCTCTATAAGTGTGCAGTTTTTCATATAAGAATCAGTTTTTGTTGTGAAAAATGTATATTGAAATGAGTGGAGGAGATGGAATATGATATCTAATCAAATACTTCAAAACACAATTGAAGGATTGAAAAGCATTGCAAGAATCGACTTCTGCGTTATGGACACTGATGGAAAATCTCTGGCAAGTACTTTTTCGGAACAGAGCAATCATGAGGATGAAGTGTTATCTTTTGTCAACTCATCGGCAGATAGTCAAGTTGTGCAGGGATATCAGTTCTTTAAGATCTTCGATGAACATCAGTTGGAGTATATTCTTCTTGCCAATGGCGGCGGTGATGACGTTTATATGGTTGGTAAGATGGCAGCTTTTCAGATCCAGAATCTGCTGGTAGCCTATAAAGAGCGTTTTGATAAGGATAATTTTATTAAAAATCTTTTGCTGGATAATCTCCTTTTGGTTGATATTTATAACCGTGCCAAAAAATTACATATTGACACAGAAGTGAGACGTGTTATCTTTATTATTGAGACGAAGCATGAAAAGGACAGCAGTGCGCTTGATAATGTTCGCAGTCTTCTTGGAAGCAAGGCGCGGGATTTTGTGACTGCTGTGGATGAGAAGAATATTATTGTCGTTAAAGAACTTGATGCAAATGACGGTCATGTGGAATTGGAAAAGATTGCTCATAATTTCTATGATATTTTGAAAAATGATGGGGAAGAAGACGTTCTGATTGCATATGGTACAATTGTGAATGATATCAAAGAAGTGTCAAAATCATATAAAGAGGCAAAGCTTGCGTTGGATGTGGGAAAAATTTTCTTCTCTGAAAGAAATGTAATCGCATACAGTACGCTTGGAATCGGAAGATTGATCTATCAGCTGCCAATTCCGCTTTGCAAGATGTTTATAAGAGAGATTTTTGAGGGGAAATCACCGGATGATTTTGACGAAGAGACATTGACAACGATTAACAAATTCTTTGAAAACAATCTGAATGTCTCAGAAACATCCAGACAATTGTATATTCATCGTAATACGCTGGTATACCGTCTGGATAAACTCCAGAAAAGCACAGGGCTGGATCTGCGAGTGTTTGAGGATGCCATTACTTTTAAGATTGCCTTGATGGTTGTTAAATATATGAAGTATATGGAGTCGTTGGAGTATTAATAATTAGGAGGAGCTTATGATTGAATTAAGAGACGTAAGGAAAGAATACTCAAAAGGGGTTGCGGCCCTCAACGGTATCAATTTAAAAATTGAGCAGGGCGAATTTGTATTTATTGTAGGAGACAGTGGATCTGGTAAATCAACATTGATTAAGCTGATCATGAAAGAGCTTGATCCTACATCCGGAACTATTATCGTAAACGGACAGAATCTTAATAAAATGAAGCATCGGAGAATACCGATGTACAGAAGAAGAATCGGAGTTGTATTTCAGGACTTCCGTCTTTTGAAAGACAGAAATATTTATGAGAATATTGCATTCGCACAGCGTGTAACAGAAACTCCAAGCAGAATTATCAAGAAAAAAGTTCCTGCTGCATTGTCTCTGGTTGGTCTGGCACAGAAATATAAAGCATTTCCGAAGGAGTTATCCGGAGGAGAACAGCAGAGAGTTGCGATTGCAAGAGCTATTGTGAATGAGCCGGCAATTTTGCTGGCTGATGAGCCTACCGGAAACCTTGATCCGACCAATTCATGGGAAATCATGAAGCTTTTGGAAGAAGCAAATGACAGAGGAACAACTGTATTGGTTGTTACTCACAACCAGGAAATTGTAAACGAGATGAAAAAGCGCGTTATTACGATGAAAAAGGGAGTGATCGTAAGCGACGAGAAAAAAGGTGGGTATAATAATGAGAATTAGTACATTTGGATATTCGATGAAACAAGGGGTAAAGAACATAGGAAGAAATAAGATGTTTTCCATTGCTTCTATCGCGACAATGGCTGCATGTATCTTCCTGTTTGGTTTATTTTATTCTATTGTAATTAACTTTAATCATATTGTAGAGAAAGCGGAAGAAGGAGTTGCAATCACAGTATTTTTTGATGAGGACGCAACACAGGAGCAGAAAGATAACATTGGTGCCGAACTGGAAAAGAAGGAAGGCGTTTTGGAAGTTAATTATATCAGTGCAGATGAAGCATGGGAGAGTTTTCAGGATGATTATTTCGGAGATTCTAAGGATGCAGCGGAAGGATTTAAAAACGATAACCCTCTTGCCAATTCAGATAACTATGAAGTGTATATGTCTGATGTAGAGAAACAGAAGGACGTTGTTAAATTTGCAGAAGGTCTGGATGGTGTGCGTAAGGTTAATAAATCAGATGTTGTTGCAAAGACACTGACTAGTGTTAATAAGCTGGTATATTATGTGTCTGCAGCGATTATCCTTATTCTTCTGGCAGTGTCTATTTTCCTGATCAGCAATACAGTAACGATGGGTATTACTGTTCGACGTGAAGAGATTGCGATTATGAAATACATAGGTGCGAAGGATGGATTTGTGCGTGCGCCGTTTGTAATAGAAGGTCTGCTTATCGGAGTAGTCGGAGCAATTATTCCGCTGGTACTCTTGTATTTCATGTATGATAAGGCAATATCTTATATTATGACAAGATTCAGCCTGCTGAATAATATTATGACATTTCTTCCGGTATCGGAAGTATATAAGACCTTGCTTCCGGTTGGTATCGCACTTGGAGTAGGAATTGGTTTTGTAGGTAGTTTCTTTACAATCCATAAACATTTACGTGTATAATAAATTTAGGGGGATACATAAATGCGAGGTAAGAGGATGATAAGTCTTCTGCTTGTAGGTGTGCTGTGCTTTGGGATGATCAGTGAGACAAAAGCCTCAAGTATCAGCGAAACGAAGAAGAAGGCCGAAGAGCTGGAAGAAAAAAAGAAAAGCGCGGAGGCAGAAAAAGAGTCCATTGCCAATCAATTGAATACCATCCTTTCCGATATGGAATCGATGCAGGAAACGATTGATAAAAAAGAAGAAGAGATTACAGCCAAAGAAGAAGAACTGATCCAGGCCAAAGTAGATGAGAATGATCAGTACGAAAGTATGAAAAAAAGGATCAAGTACATGTATGAGAATGGCAACAGTCAGTTTGTAGAAATTCTTTGTGAGTCCAAAGATCTCAGTGATTTTTTGAATAAGACTGAGTATATTTCCACAATATCTGAATATGATAGGAATATGCTGGTAAAGTTCCAGAAGGTTGTTAAATCTGTTGAAAAGCAGGAAAAGGAACTGAAAGAAGAACAGGAAGAGATGAAGGTTCTTCAGGATGAACTTATCGAGAAACAGTCTAACATGGAAAGCTTGCTTGAAAGTAAAAATGAAGAGATTGATTCTCTGAAAAAAGAAATCAGTTCAAATGAGAAAAAGATGAAAGCTCTGGAAGAAGCTGCGAAGGCTGCAGAAGAGGCTGCGAGAAAACAGGCAGAGGCAGCAGCAGCCGGTGGCGGTGGAACAGCAGGAGCATCGGTAGTCAGCGGCAATGGTATGTTTACTCATCCGTGCCCTGGTTACAGTCGTATTTCCAGTACATTTGGTTACAGGACGGCACCACTCGCCGGAGCAAGCACCAATCATAAAGGTGTGGATTTTGCTGCACCTACAGGAACACCAATCTATGCAGCGGCAGGTGGAACTGTTACCTCTGCGGGTTACAGTGGTAATGCGGGAAATATGATTGTTATTAATCATGGAAACGGATTTCAGACATATTATATGCATTGCAGTAAGATTTATGTAAGTGCAGGTACAAAGGTAGAAAAGGGACAGAATATCGGAGCAGTTGGTTCGACCGGAAATTCTACGGGACCACATCTTCATTTCCAGGTAATGTCTGGTGGTGTTCCGGTTAATCCATTGAATTATTTATAAGACAGGAATTGAAAAATGAATAATAAAAAAAGTTTTTGGCAAGGGACGCTATGCGGCGCCCTTGCTATATTATTAGTGATAGGACTTGTGTCCTGTGGATTGAAAACAGGTGAAGGGAGTGCTTCCTCCCAAAAGACTATGTCGGAAGATGTTAAGAAAAAGCTTTCAACGTTACAAAGTCTGATTGATGAGAATTATCTTCATGAAGTAGATGTAGAAGCACTGGAGCAGGGGATATATGAAGGTTATATCAGTGGACTTGATGACCCCTACTCAGTATATTATGACGAAGAAGATACAAAGTCTCTTATGGAGACGACAGAGGGAGAATATGAGGGAATTGGTGCGGTCATGCAGCAGGACAAAGACAGCGGAATCATTACTCTCACACATGTGTACAAAGATTCTCCTGCAATGAAGGCCGGTCTCAAGGATGATGATATCCTCTATAAGGTTGAGAATATGGAAGTAACCGGAGAGGATTTGAATGAAGTAGTATCCCATATAAGGGGTGAAAAAGGCACGGAAGTAGAGATGACTGTTCTTCGCGGGGAAAAGAGTGAAGAAGTTACAGTAACTGTGACCAGAGGTAAGATTGAAGTTGAAACGGTTGAAGCTAAAATGCTCGAAGATGGAATAGGGTATCTTGCGGTGAGTGAGTTCGATTCCGTTACTTATGATCAGTATGAAGAAGGGCTGAATGAGCTTGAAGATGAGGGAATGAAAGCACTGGTTGTGGATCTCAGGGGAAATCCGGGAGGAAATCTGCAGACCGTCTGTGACATCCTTGATTTGATGCTTCCGGAAGGACTGATCGTATACACAGAGGATAAAAATGGTGAACGTCAGGATATGACTTCTGATGAAGAGCACCAGTTTACGCTTCCTATGACAGTTTTAGTAGACGCTAACAGTGCCAGTGCATCAGAAATATATGCCGGAGCAATACAGGATTACGGACTTGGAAAGATTGTCGGCACAAAGACATACGGAAAAGGAGTCGTTCAGAAAATTTTTGATCTGAAAGATGGAACCTGTGTGAAACTTACGGTTGCGGAATATTATACTCCAAAAGGACGCAATATTGATGGGAAAGGAATTTCACCGGATGTAGAAGTCAAATACGAATATGACAAAGATAATCCGGAAGCAGATAATCAGCTTGAAAAAGCTATACAGGAATTAAAAAAAGAAATGTAATTTTGTGAAGGGAATGTCGAATCGGCATTCCCTTTTATATTTTCGTATGATAAAATGTTTTTGGAATCATTTTATATGATTATAACATGCAGTAATAGTGCAGAGAGTTTTTGATAATAAAACGAAAGGATATAAGAGCATGAAAATACTGATTAAAAATGGCCATGTGGTAGACCCCTTGACAAAAACGGATGAGTGTTCTGATGTGTTGGTGGATGGCGACCGCATTGTAAAAGTTGAAAAACAGATAGAGGAAAAGGCGGATCAGATAATCGAAGCAGATGGATGCTATGTAATGCCGGGATTTATCGATCTTCACGTACATTTTAGAGATCCCGGACTGGAATATAAAGAGACACTGGAGACCGGAGGAAAGGCAGCGGTGAGAGGCGGAGTAACAACAGTCTGCGCAATGCCGAACACAAAACCGGTCATTGATAATGGTGAAAAAGTAGCTGAAGTACACAGAAGAGCGAAAGAAGAATCTCTGACACATGTGATCCAGATCGGAGCTGTGACAGTTGGACAAAAAGGCGAGGAACTGGCAGACATTGAGGGAATGGCAAAGGCAGGATGTCATGCGATCAGCGAAGACGGAAAGTCTGTGATGAATGCATCTTTGTACAGAAAAGGCATGAAGATTGCAAAAGAACAGGGGATTTCCGTGTTCGCACACTGTGAGGACATTAACATGGTAGAAGGCGGTGTCATGAATGCGGATAAGAATACAGAGCGTCTTGGTCTTCGCGGAATCACCAATTCTGTGGAAGATGTAATTGTTGCAAGAGATATTCTTCTTTCAAAAGAAACAGGAGTAAGGCTCCATCTTTGTCATTGTTCTACTGAGGACAGCGTGAAGATGATCAGAGAAGCAAAAGAAGAAGGACTTCCGGTTACAGGAGAGGTGTGTCCGCATCATTTTATTCTGACATCCGATGATATTAAAGAAGATGACGGAAATTATAAGATGAATCCGCCCCTTAGAAGCAGAGTAGATGTGGAAGCATTGAAACAGGGACTGAAAGATGGAACAATGGATGTAATTTCCACAGACCATGCGCCACATTCTGCTGAAGAAAAAAACAAGTCTATGGCAAAGGCAGCGTTTGGAATCGTCGGGCTTGAGACAAGTGCTGCTCTCACATATACGTATCTTGTAAAAGAAGGAATTTTAAGTGTGATGGGCATGGCAGAAAAGATGAGCTATAATCCCGCAAAGATTTTGGGACTGACAGAAAAAGGTTCTGTATCAGAAGGTAAAATTGCGGATATTGTAATCTTTGATCCGGATAAAACTTATAAAATTGATAAGAACACATTTGTTTCTAAAGGGAAAAATACACCGTTTGACGGGTTTGAAGTATCCGGAGAAGTGAAATATACTCTTGTGGATGGAAAAGTTGTTTACCAGGCATAATGAGTTTATAAATAGGAGGAAATGAGAATGATCAACAAGTTAGTTTCAAACATTAAAAAGACAGGAGCGCCGATTGTAGTAGGACTTGATCCGATGTTAAATTATGTGCCGGAGCATGTTCAGAAAAAAGCATTTGCTGAATACGGAGAAACACTGGAAGGAGCAGCAGAAGCAATCTGGCAGTTTAATAAAGAAATCGTAGACAAGACATATGATCTGATTCCGGCAGTAAAGCCACAGATTGCTATGTATGAACAGTTCGGTATCCCAGGACTTTTAGCATTTAAAAAGACCGTGGATTATTGTAAGAGCAAAGACCTTGTGGTGATCGGAGACATTAAGCGAGGGGATATCGGCTCCACATCTGCAGCATATGCAGTCGGACACATCGGAAAAGTACAGGTAGGAAGCAAAACTTATGCTCCATTTGATGAAGATTTTGTCACAGTAAATCCATATCTTGGCTCAGACGGTGTAAATCCATTTGTAAACGTATGTAAAGAAGAAAAGAAAGGACTTTTCATCCTTGTAAAAACATCAAATCCATCCAGCGGCGAATTCCAGGATCAGCTCATCGACGGACGCCCACTCTATGAACTCGTAGGCGAAAAAGTAGCCGAGTGGGGCGCAGACTGCATGGGAGATGAATACAGCTACATCGGAGCAGTAGTAGGAGCAACCTATCCTGAGATGGGAAAAGCACTTAGAAAAATCATGCCAAAAAGCTACATCCTCGTACCAGGCTACGGCGCACAAGGCGGAAAAGGAAAAGACCTCGTACACTTCTTCAACGAAGACGGCCTGGGCGCAATCGTAAATTCCTCAAGAGGAATCATCGCCGCATATAAACAGGAAAAATATGCAAAATATGGAGCGGAAAACTTCGGCGATGCATCCAGAGCAGCAGTGGAAGACATGGTAGGAGACATCAAAAGCGCATTATAAAACACAAATTTGGGACGTAGACTTTTTTAAAAATACTACGTCCCAAATTGGAAAATGGGGTGTACCTGAAAGGAGTTTTTATGGATAGAAGGAAAGAATGTGTGACGGTTTTTTCGCAGGATATGCTGGCGGATGGGATCTTCAGTATGTGGATTCGTACGGATGTGGCGGCTGAGGCCAGGCCGGGGCAGTTTATTGCTATGTATACGAATGATCCAAGTAAGCTTTTGCCGAGACCGATCAGTATTTGTGAGATTGACAGAGAAAAGAGTCTTTTGAGGGTTGTGTATCGTGTGACTGGTGAAAATACGGGAACAGAGCAGTTTGCCAGAATGAAAGCGGGAGATACGCTTGATGTGATTGGGCCTTTGGGAAATGGATTTCCTTTTGAGAAGGCTGTTGGAAAAAAAGTATTTCTGATGGGAGGCGGTATTGGCGTGCCTCCGATTCTGGAACTTGCAAAACAGATTGACTGTGCGGAAAAACAGATTGTTGTAGGATATCGTGACGCGCAGACATTTTTAAGGGAACAATTTGAGGAAAACGGCAGATTATATATTTCGACGGAAGATGGAAGTGTAGGGACGAAAGGTAATGTTATGGATGCGATCAGAGAAAATGCTCTGGATGCTGATATCATTTTTGCCTGCGGGCCGATGCCTATGCTCCGCGCAATTAAACAGTATGCCGAAGAAAAAGATATAGAATGCTATATTTCTTTAGAAGAGAGAATGGCCTGTGGTATCGGTGCGTGTCTTGGATGTGTGTGTAAGACGAAAGAAAAAGATCATCACAGCAATGTAAATAACAAGAGAATCTGTAAGGATGGCCCAGTATTCTTGTCTACGGAGGTGGAAATTTAATGGCAGTAGATATGCGTGTAAATATAGCAGGTGTTGAGTGGAAAAATCCGGTGACAGTAGCTTCCGGCACTTTTGGCTCCGGTGCGGAATTTGCAGAGTTTGTAGATTTAAATAAACTTGGTGCTGTGACCACAAAAGGTGTGGCTAATATCCCGTGGGCCGGTAACCCGACGCCGAGAGTTGCAGAGACATACGGAGGCATGATGAATGCCGTGGGACTTCAGAATCCGGGAATCGATCTTTTTTGTGAGAGAGACATTCCGTTTTTGAAGCAGTATGACACAAGGATCATTGTAAATGTGTGCGGAAAATCCACAGAAGATTACTGTGAGGTTGTCGAGCGCCTTGCGGACGAAGATGTGGACATGTTAGAAATCAATATTTCCTGTCCAAATGTCAAAGAGGGCGGGATTGCTTTTGGTCAGAATCCAAAAGCGGCAGAAGATATTACAAAATCGGTAAAAAAATACGCAAAGCAGCCGGTTATTATGAAGCTGAGTCCTAATGTAACAAGCATTGCAGAGATGGCAAAGGCAGTAGAAGCCGGTGGAGCTGACGCAATATCTCTGATTAATACATTGACCGGTATGAAAATAGATGTAAACCGCCGCAAATTTGTAATTGCGAATAAGACTGGCGGTGTGTCAGGCCCGGCCATTCACCCGATTGCAGTGCGCATGGTGTACGAAGCAGCGCATGCAGTCAAGGTGCCAATTATCGGTATGGGAGGCATCGCAAAAGCGGAGGATGCGATCGAGATGCTCCTTGCAGGTGCAGATGCAGTATCTGTTGGAACCGCAAACTTCCACAATCCGGCAGTGACGATGGAAATTGTAGCCGGTATTGAGAGATACATGGAACAGTATGGCTTTTCCCATGTGTCCGATATGGTTGGAATAGTAGAATAGCAGAATAGCAGAATAGCAGAATAGTAGAATAGCAATGGAAAAATCCGTAAACAAAAAAGGGCATTGTAAAAATGCCCTTTTAAAATGCCACTTAGTTTGGAAGATTTATTCATATCTTTCATCAATCACTCGTTTTGTCTTTTTCTCGCTTCTCGGAAGCAGTCCGAGCTCAACAACTTTTACAAGAGGAGTGAATCCAATGCGGCTCTTGACTTTATCTGCAATTCGTCTTGCGAGATCTAAGAAATCAACACTTCCATTTGTCTCAACATAGATACGCATTGTATCGCGGCCATCCAGATGAGAGATTCGGATCTGGTATTCACTGGAAACCTCAGGGAATTCCTTCAAAATTTCTTCGATTTGGCTTGGGAATACATTTACACCTTTAATCTTCATCATGTCATCTGTTCTTCCCATAATAGTGTCAAGTCTTGGGAATTTACTGCCACAAGGACAGGTTCCCGGAATGATTCGCGATAAATCATGTGTGCGGTAACGGATCAGTGGAGCCCCCTCTTTTACGAGTGTAGTGATAACAATCTCGCCAAGTTCTCCATCCGGCAGAGGTTTTAATGTTACCGGGTCAATGATTTCAATGTAAATATAATCATCCCAGTAATGCATTCCGGTGTCATATTTACAATTGATACCGATACCCGGTCCGTAAATTTCTGTAAGTCCGTAAATATCATAAAGCTCAATTCCAAGCTCTGTTCTTATGCGGTTACGCATTTTTTCGCCCCATCGCTCAGAGCCGATGACACCTTTTTTCAAACATATTTTATCTTTGATGCCGCGCTTTTCTATCTCTTCAGCAAGAAGAAGCGCATAGGAAGAAGTTGCACACAGAACGGTGCTTTTCATGTCCATCATCATCTGGAGCTGTTTATCAGTGTTGCCGGGGCCCATCGGGATAACCATTGCGCCAAGTTTTTCAGCACCATTTTGAAAACCGATACCGGCAGTCCATAATCCGTAGCCAGGTGTGATCTGAATGCGGTCCGTATTTGTAATGCCGGCTGTCTCATAACAGCGGGCAAACATAATCGCCCAGTCATCTACGTCTTTTGCAGTATACGGTATAATAACAGGAAGTCCTGTAGTACCTGAAGAAGAGTGTATTCTTACAATCTCCTCTTCCGGGGCAGTCATAAGTCCGAGAGGATAAGCTTCTCTGAGATCGTTTTTCTCGGAAAACGGAAGCTTTTCAAAATCTTCCGGTGTAGAGATACCAAAGATCCCTGCTTCTTCAAGCTTTTTTCCGTAAAAGCTACCGGCATTTCTGAGTGCCTGGATCTGATTATTAACCTGACTGATCTGTAATTCTGAAATCTGCATAATAAAAATATCCTTTCTTGTATTAACAGTTGTGAGTTCTTACATATTCAAGTGCCCGGAAATTCAGCTGATGGAATTTTTCCGGCAATCGTTCTTTTATTGCGAGTCTTATATCTTCTTCGGTCAGGCCAAGTGCACCACTGTGAATGGCAGCACCAAGAAGAAGAATATTTAAAACTTTTGAGGAACCAATTTCCTTACATGCTTCGTCAGTATCTACAACGAGGAGATGTTCCACATGTCTTTTTAAGTAATCAATCATCGCTTCCTCGCTATAAGAAGAACCGGAAAGAGTAGCAGTAATTGGCATGATCGCCCGTTTACTTACAACTACCTGACCATTCTTTTTAAGGAATGGAAGCATACGTACAGTTTCGCCAGGTTCAAATCCAAGAATGATGTCTGCCTCATTTTCAGCAATCATCGGAGAATAAAGATTATCTCCAAGACGTACATGGCTGAAAACGCTTCCGCCTCTTTGTGCCATACCTATTGTTTCGGCGCTCATTACAGGAATATTTTTTTTCATAGCAGCGGCAGCTATCAGTTTAGATGCGAGTACAGTTCCCTGACCTCCGACACCACATAACACAATATTTTTATTCATGACTTTCACCTCCGGCAATAGCATTTACAGGGCAAAGCTGACTGCACAGTGTACAACCGGTACAGAGGGAAGAATCAATGCAGACCTTTCCTTCTTTAATAATAAGAGCAGGACAGCCGAGTTCCCTGACACATTTTTTGCAGCCAATACATTTTTCAGAATCTACATGCATACAGCCGGATGGCTTTGTAATTGCAATGCAGGGTGATTTAAAAATGATGGCTTTTACACCTGGGGAGGCAGAAACACGTTTTACACAATCTATGGCATTGTCAAGAACCAGAGGATCACAGGTCTCAACAACAGTAAGACCGATGCCTCGAAGGACAGCTTCAATATTTACTTTATCTACCACTTCTCCCATCATTGTATGGCCGGTGCCTGGGTGAGGCTGATGACCGGTCATGGCAGTTGTGGAATTATCCAGTATGACAAGAGTCATTTCAGCCTGATTGTAGACAGCATTGATAACACTGGGGATTGCAGAAGCAAAAAAGGTAGAGTCACCTACAAATGCAAAGCAAGACGTGTCAGGTTCAATTCTGCCTACACCTTGTGAAATACCAAGACCGGCACCCATGCAAAGACAGGTGTCAACCATATCAAGCGGCATTGCATTGCCAAGTGTATAGCATCCGATATCTCCGCAGAAAATAGTCTTTTTCCCTTTCATAGCAGTCTTTACCGCATAGAAAGAAGCGCGGTGCGGGCAGCCTGCGCACAGAACCGGAGGACGTACCGGAAGAGCCGGCATATCAGATCCGGATGCAGTTTCAGCATCTGCGCAGTCCGTTTTTAGAAAAGCTGTTATGTCTTTATTTACACTGTCTCTGGTGTTTTCACCTGCATTTTTCACATGATGGGTAAGCTTTCCGTAAATCTTTACAGGGAGATTGTATTTTCCACTTATATAAGTAAGTTCCCGCTCAATGACCGGATCGAGTTCTTCCAGACAAAGTACTTCGTCAAGATCTTTAAGAAAATCATAAGCTAACCTCTCCGGAAAAGGATGAGGTGTTGAAACTTTGAAAAGAACTGGTTTTTCGCAGTCATCAACAGAGTTAAGTGTTTCCATCGCGTATGTAAAACTGATCCCGCCTGCTGCAATCCCTTTTCTGGAGTTTGCAGTTGAGGAAGTATGATCGGAACTGAAATAAATCCGGTTTCTCTTATAGGAAGAAAAATCTTCGGCAAGATTCACATTTCTCTCCTCAATTTTTATGTGATTCTGGTAGGAAAGGCGTGGAAATATTACCCAGCGTCCGGAATCCTTGATAAAGCCTTCCGGTTTGTGTAAAAGATACTCACTTGTGTCCTTGACTGTAACAGAAGCATATCCGTGACAGACTCTTGTGGTTGGTCTGAGAAAGACCGGAGTACCATATTTTTCAGAGTATTCAAATGCTTCCTGGACCATTTCGTAAGCTTCCTGTGCGGATGAAGGATCAAAACAGGGCAGTTTTGAAAATGCTGCGAAATGTCTTGTGTCTTGTTCTGTCTGTGATGATACCGGTCCCGGATCATCAGCAACAAGGATGACCATACCTCCTTTGATGCCTATATATTCCAGACTCATAAGAGGGTCTGAAGCGACATTTAATCCGACCTGTTTCATGGTGACCATACTGCGGGCACCGGCATATGCAGCACCGGCAGCAACTTCCATGGCAGTTTTTTCATTGACTGACCATTCTACATAAGTGGTATCAGGTCTGCGCTTAGCAACGGTCTCGAGAACTTCGGTAGAAGGTGTTCCGGGATAACCTGATACGAGGTTTACACCGGCAGCAATTGCACCCATAGCAATTGCCTCATTTCCCATTAAAAATTCCTTATGCATAATTTCACCTCAAGATAAAATGTTGATTATCATATTATTTTACTATTTTACCATACTAAAGGAAAAATAAACAGCATTAAAAGAATGTGAAATTATGGTGTTGTAAACAAAAAAATGTCAAATCTTAATCTGATTTTAATCTTTGTTCTATATAATATACGCCGTGATTTTATGTGAATAACTATGTTCTCTGGTTTTCCAGATACAGATGGAGGAAGTATGTCGTATACATCATTTATTTATTTGGTTTTTTTAGCGATTTCATGCCTGATTTATTATATGATTCCGTTAAAGAATCGTTGGATTGTAATTCTTGCGGCTAATATGGTATTTTATGCTGCTGCAGGATGGGATAATCTTGTTTACCTTTTGTGTGCAATTTCAATTTCCTATTTTGTAGCATTAAAAATGGGGAAATTGCATGATGAATTTAAGGTTATAAAAAAGCAGGGAAATTATGACAGAAAGCAGCTAAAGGAGGTAAAAGCAGCCTTTGAGAAGCGCCGCAGAAAATTTCTTCTGATAGGTCTTGTAACTGTGATAGGAGCTCTTTGTGTTGTTAAGTACACAAACTTTGTACTTAAGAATGTAAATGGTCTGCTTAACCTTGTGGGCATGGGAAGAGATTCTATGACAGTAAAGCTGATAGTGCCGTTGGGAGTATCGTTTTTTACTTTCCAGATTATATCTTATCTGGTTGATGTTTATAAAGGAGATATAGCTCCGCAAAAGAATTTTATGAGATATGCTTTGTATATTTCCTTTTTTCCGAGTGTTACACAAGGACCTATCCCGAGATACAGTCAGCTTGGGACACAGTTGGAGACACCGCAGAAATTTAATTATGATAATATTCGGGATGGAGCAGTCTGGATTGTATGGGGCTTTGCTAAGAAATTGATTCTTGCAGAGCGACTAGCCACTTTTGTTAATAGCATATATGATAATTATACTTCATATAATGGCATTATTCTGGTATTGGCAACGATTGCTTATTCTATTCAGATATATGCAGATTTTTCCAGTTGCATGGATATAGCAACAGGTTCTGCCAGAATGTTCGGAATAGAGCTTGCGCCGAATTTTCTTCGTCCTTATTTTTCGAAAACAATGCCTGAATTCTGGAGACGTTGGCATGTGTCTTTAGGAAACTGGTTTAAAGATTATGTGTTTTTCCCATTTTCAATCTCACAGGCGTTATTAAAACTTAATAAAAAGGCGAGAAAAACATTTGGAGACGGTGCAGGAAGAATCATAGCTTCTTCGTTACCGATTTTATTGGTATGGGCTTTGACAGGAATTTGGCATGGAGCGTCCTGGAAATTTGTTGTTTGGGGATTGTTTCATGGAACATTGATCATTCTGAGTACAATTTTTACTCCATATAATCAAAATCTTGTAAAGAAGTTTAACATCCGGACGGACTGTTTCTGGTTTCGGCTGTTCCAGATGTTAAGGACATTTACACTTTGCTGTATTGGACGAGTATTTTTCAGGGCAGATGGTCTTCGAGCAGCGTTGGGAATATTTAAACGGATATTCAGTGGTGTAGGACTGGCTCAGATCATGAATGGTAATATATATAATTATGGATTAAATGAGAAAAATATGCTGGTAGTTATCATTGCAGCACTTGTATTATTGATTGTCAGTATTTTAGAAGAAAAGTCAAGTGAGAGTATTGTAAATTTGTTAAGCAAACAGAATCTGGTTTTCAGATGGATCATTATTTACACACTGTTTTTTGCGGTATTGGTATTTGGAAAGTATGGTCCGGGATATGATGCAGCAGGATTTATATATGAGCAATTTTAGGAGTAATGATGATGAAAAAAGTATATAAGAAGATATTGGGCATAGTGATTTTTTGGGTGATTGGTATTGTGATGTTTGTTCACATTTCCTATTTGCTGCGTCCTCTGAATAACACGTTTTTTCGGAACGAATTTACCGGATTTTATGCAGAAGAAGAGGATACTCTTGATGTTGTAGCGATAGGAAGCAGTGGACTTTACCGTTATCTGGATAATCCATATCTGTGGGATGAATACGGGTTGACATCCTATAATGTAGGAACGCCGAGTCAGTCATGTTTTTTTGCTGAGGATCTGATTGACGAAATACATAAAACGCAGCACCCACAGCTTATTATAGTCGAAACAAGAAGATTTTTAACATCGAAAAGTAAGAGTGCGAATTCAAATCGTTTTTGCATGGTTCATGATAATATGAAATATTCTTTGAACAGAATAGAATTAATAAATTCTACAGTTGATAGTTGGTCAAAACGGATTGATGCATATTTTGACATTATAACATACCATGACAGCTGGGAAGAATTTTCATATGATAATCTGAAATATATTGATAATGAACAATCGCATAAATTTAAAGGGTGGAAGTTTGCTGACGGAGTTGTTTCTGTTGATAAGCCGGAAATCATATCAGGAGAAGAAACGATAGCAATTCCTGAGGTTGCTGAAGAAGCATTAGTTCAGCTGATGGAAAAATGTCAGAAAGAAAATATTCAGGTTTTGTTTGTGTCTACACCATGGCAGATTGATTCTGAAAGACAGATGAAAAATCGTTACATTGGTAATCTGATTGAAGAATACGGATTCAACTTTTTGGATTGTAATCAGTACATTGATGAGATTGGCTTAGATTTTGAAAAAGATTTTTATAATTCAAAGCATACCAATTTGGTTGGTGCTGAAAAAGTAACTGATTTTATTGGGAACTATATTGTGGAAAATTATGATATCGACACAGATCATACACAAGCTGTCACTGATGATTGGAATAATATGCTTGAACAGTATAATATTGAAGCGGAAAAAACTAAGGCAAAAATAGCATCCAGGTAGAGAGGAGAAGAAAAATGGTACGATCAATTGTAGAAGCAGTAGCTTTGCATGCACAGGAAATGCCGGAAAAATTTTGTCTGGCAGATGGCTCAAATGAGCTGACATATCGCGAATATTGGGAATGTATTTTTGGCTATGCAAAACATTTGCAGGAACTGGGAATAAAAAAAGGTGATTGTGTAGTTGTAAGAAATTCACAGAATATAAAAGTACTCACGGCAGGTTTGGCAATTCAGTTATTAGGGGCAGTTTTTGTACCACTGGAAAAAGACGTGGCAGACAACCGTATACTGGAAATCGCAGAAATTGTAAATGCGAAATGTTATATTGCTGCGAGAACACTTGAAATATTCTGTCCTTTTGAAAAGATGACAAGTGTGCTCTCTTATCGTGATGAAAATGCAGATTACGGTACGTTCCCGTTCCCTGAATTGGAAGACACGGCAGAAATTCTGTTTACTACGGGGACAACTGGCGTATCAAAAGGAATCGAGCTGATTCACGGTAACGTAGTTGCGGTGGCTGAAAACGTAATCGATGGTGTAGAGATGGACAAGGATAATGTAGAGATGATTCCGGTTCCGCTCAGTCATTCTCATGGCTTGAGACGCTATTATGCAAATATGTTAAACGGAAGTTCAGTTGTGATTTTGGGAAGTATTGTATTTGCGCAGGCTGTATTTGGCTCAATAAAGAAATATGGCGTTACCGCAATAGATCTTGTCCCGGCAGCACTTTCCGGGCTGTTAAAACTGACCGGAGAGGAACTGGGTGATTATAAAGACCAGATCCGTTATGTGCAGCTTGGCTCGGCTCCGATACCGGAGGGAGATAAACAAACTCTGCGTACATTACTTCCGAAATCAAGATTATATAATTTTTATGGAACTACAGAATCGGGATGTTCCTGCATTTTCGATTTCAATGCAATGGATAAAAAGAATTGTATAGGAAGACCTACCTGTCACGCAAAATTTGCATTTATGGATGAGGAGGGTAATCCATTTCATGCGACAGAAGAAAATCCGGGACTTTTGGCTTGTGCCGGTGAGATGAATATGGTAGGCTATTATAAAGCAGAAGAGCTGAATCGGGAAACAATTAAAAATGGATACATTCAGACCCAGGATATGGCATATATGGGAGAAGATGGTCTGATATATATGCTTGGACGTCAAGGAGATGTAATCGAGAGCGGCGGAAATAAAATTTCTCCGGTTGAGATTGAAGAAGTTGCAATAAAATGTGAAGGTGTTAAAGATTGTGCCTGTGTACCGACAGACAGTCCTATTCTGGGAAAAGAACCTAAACTTTTTGTTGTTATGGAGGATGAAACAGCATTTAATTATGATATAATATATCAGTATCTGAAGGAAAGGCTCGAAGTGTATAAGGTTCCGAGGATCATAGAAGAGATAGATGCCATTCCTCGTACTTATAACGGAAAAATCCAAAGAAAAAAATTAATGTAAAGAAAAGGAGAATGATGCTATGCAGGAATTACTGGAAATCTTAAAAGAAATCTTGCCAAATGTAGAATGGGAATCAGATCTTGATCTGGTAGATGAGGGGATTATCAATTCTATTGATATTATCACTATCATTTCAGAAATCACAGACGAGTATGATATAAAGATTTCTTCCGATGAAATGAGAGCAGAAAATTTCAATTCAGTACAGGCAATTTATGATATGATTCAGCGTCTGGAAGAAGAGTAAGATTATATGAAAAAGGCAGGACTCTGTATTATGCAATTTATGCATATGCAGAGCCCTGATTTTTATGAAAATTAAAATATCTGTTTGTATTTGGTATTTATAGAAAATAACTAATTATTTGTTCTTCTTTGTAGTTTCCGGATTATCGACAACTGTGATAATTCCTTTCTTCCACATGATTCTTGAAGTGATGATTGCGATTGGAAGCATTGCAATGATCAGGAATCCAATTGCTCCGAACAGAGAGCCACCGGAAGTAATTCGTACAAGAAGGGAGATAACTGTAACGATGATCAGTACAGGGATTACGCCTTTTACGCCACCTTTTACAATCTTATCACCGGAGCTGCTGTTAGAGAATAATCCCAGTGTCAGTGAACCGAACAAAGCCGGAATAATGTAATTTGAAGCTATCTTTACCTGTGGTATTTCAAATACAAACTGGATTCTGGAGCTCAGAAGTGCTGCCAGTGCCAGAATCGCAACTGTCATAATAGAAGAAACAGCTACAGCAACAGAAGCAATTGCATCACCTTCCGGAGTGTTCTGCTCTGTGTCGGACAGTTTAATTGCATTGATTGCACAAGGAAGCTTCAGGTTCATAATATTTCCTGTAAGGAAGGTCAGATAGGAAGAACTTCCGAGGATTGGGGTGTAGCTGATTGCCTCTGAGATACCAACCGGAATGTAAATCATGAGGATACTTATTGTTGCCAGATTAAATACTTCACCAAAGGAAGGAATTGCATCATAATAAGTCAATACAATAAAAGGAATGGCTATCATATAGATCAGCATTATCAGAGTGCCAATACGTCCTTTGCTGTGAGACCACTGCTGGAATGGATCCATTACTACGTTATTTTTCTTATCCTTACTCATCTTTTTTACCTCCTCTTACTGTAAAATGCTTGTCCAAAGGATGGATGAAACCATACCACCGATCATGGAAAATGCCATGATAAAATCATTCAGCCATTTCAATTTTGGTTTAGAAGCCAGAACTCCCAGAGCAACTGCGATTACCAGACCGGTAAGCATAACTGCTGCCTGAATGGTATCTCCGATTAAGAGAACCGGAACGTAAACGGAAAACAGACAAAGCATAAATGTTCCGCTGAGTACGTATTTCCAGGTGCTTGCATTTTCTGTCTTAGATACACTCATGCAAAGCTTTTTGCCTAGAGGGAGTAATACACAGAAACCACTCAGCATACCGATACTCATTAAGATCATTACAACACCAAACTGACTTCCGGTTGCGCTCTCAAGCATCTGTGCGCTTGTCTCATAGCCGATTGCTGTTGCAACACTGCTTGAGATCAAAGTTTCATAGGACAGGGAGCCTATAACAGAAAGTCTCCACCAGGACCATACGGTTCCAAGTACCGGGATCAGCGCAAATAATCCAACTACAATGGAGAGACTTGGTACAATTGAAAATACAAGGCTGGATTTGATTACTTTTTTTACAGTCTGCTCACTGATACCAAGCTCCAGACATCTTTTGTATGCCTTTTTCAGATAGAGCAGTGAGAAGATTACGATGTAGACTAAACCGCCTATTACCAATGCTAACAATAAAGGACTTGTAATTATTTCTTTCATTATGTTTCCTTCCTTTCTCTTTCTTCCTTCGTTACCTTAGCTGTGTTCCTCCAGCCATCTCATAGCAGCGTATGCATAGACTGCGCTTCCGGGTGCAAGAACGGATTCATCGAATTTTACTTTCGGGTGATGCTGTGGATATGCATATCCAAGATCCGGATGACCGGCAGCGAGAGCGAGCATGATTGACGGAACTTCCTGACTTACATAAGCAAAATCTTCCGAACCGGCCGCTTTTGATGCGCTTCCGCCTCCTGCCATTGCAAAAAGCTGTGCCTGCGTAAATGCTTTTTGCGGACCAAGAAGCTCTTTCACATATTTAGCGGCACATGCAGACAGATCACCATCATTTTTAAGAACAGGACATCCTCTGCCGAAGATCACTTCAGCGCTTCCGCGGAAGGATGCTGCAATTCCCTGGGAAATCTCAGTGATTCTTTCTTTGATAAATGCTCTGACTTCTTCATCATAAGTTCTGATGGTTCCTTCCATGTCCACAGTATCCGGAATAACGTTTGCAGCCTGCCCTGCATGGATTTTTCCGATTGTAAGTACAGCCTCATCAATCAATCCCAACTCTCTTGCATGGATTTCCTGAAGAGCAGTAATGATATGAGCTGCAATTGTAACAGGATCTACACCGGTATTTGGCATAGAGCCATGGCAGCCTTTTCCCTGAATGTGGATCTTAAAATAGTCGGCTCCCGGTGCACTGATGCCTCCGTCGCTTACAATAACAGTTCCTGCCGGGAATGGCTGTCCTGCCATGACATGGATCATTAAAGCAGCATCTACATCCGGATTTTTAAGGACACCTGCCTGAATCATATCATTTGCACCCTCAAAGGTTTCCTCTGCAGGCTGGAACATGAGCTTTACAGTTCCGTTAATCTCATCTTCATGGTTCTTCAAAAGCTGCGCAGCACCTAACATCATAGTGGTGTGCATGTCATGACCGCAGGCATGCATTTTATCTGTTTCGGATGGAAAATCCACGTCAGCTTCTTCCTGGATAGGAAGAGCATCCATATCACCACGGATCAGAAATACTTTTCCGCTTTTCTTACCTCCGGCTGTTACAACGACACCGGATTTTCCGCAATCCTTTGGATCATATCCCATTGCTTTGAGTTCCGCTTTGACAAATTCAACTGTATCGTGCAAGTCAAATTCGGTTTCGGCGTGTCTGTGAAGATAATGCCTTCTTTCAATGAGCTGTTGTTCATACTCATTTACTTCTTTTAATAATTGTTCTGCATCCATTCTTCGCTTCCCCCTTCCTTCGCTATTGATTTAAGGAATAAATAAAGAACACTTATTTATTTGAATTATAAGTCAAGATTCTGAAATTATCAAATACTTATATATTATTGTGCGTAAATTTGGATAATGTGTACAGAATTAGAAGTTTAATTATTGTTTATGGAAGATAAATATTGATTTATGGAACAGTTTGATACACAATAGAAGAAGAGATAAGAGGAGGAAATGAAGATGATTTGTCATATTCTTGTTATTACATCTGAATATTTGTCCCAGTATATGAAAGATACTTTGGGAATGCCGCCTGAAAATATTGTTTTTCGTTTTGCTGAATATCAGAAATTTTCAGATTTGGAAGAAATCTATCTTGAAAATGAGAGCTGGGCAGATGGCGTTCTTACTACAGGTATTGTGGTACAGACAACGCTGGAGCGTACCATTAATAGACCTTTAAAACCGATGCTGTCTCTAGGAACGGATAACGAAAGCTTTTACCGGATCCCGTTGAGCCTGCTGATTGAAAACCGTT
This sequence comes from Lachnospiraceae bacterium, assembly GCA_051888795.1. GTDB lineage: Bacteria > Bacillota > Clostridia > Lachnospirales > Lachnospiraceae > MD308. The sequence continues at coordinate 84,023 of JBJFCD010000199.1, forward strand.
CCTTTGATCCGGAAAGGATTGTTTTTGATGTATTCGTAAATGTAGTGCCTCAGGCTTCGGTATTAAGCCTCTTGGAAAGTAAAAGTGTGGATACTATGTTCCCGGAATTTTTCAAATGGCTTTCGTGTGCGCCCCTTGAGGAGTTGGAACAGGTTGAAAATGATACCTTGGAGCGGATTAAGAGCCTGTGGGAGAATGATAAGATAGATATGGTAATCTGTCGCTACAGTAGTTTGATCCCCCGATTAAAGGAACTGAATATCCCGTGTGTTTTTGCAAATGGAACCGATGAGCATGTGCATGATGTTCTGCAGCATCTGCTTGCAAAAATAAAAATTGAAAAAATCACTGCCCATGCCCCGGCAGTAATTTCTGTGCGACCAAGAGAAACGAAGGATAATCTTTGGACAGAACGTATGGAAATTGCACTCCAGAAAGCACTGCTGGATTTTGCCTATAAAAATGACCTGGATTTTCTGCTTCAGAAAAAGATGGAACAAATACTTGTGATTACAGAAAAAGCTGTCATATCTTACATTACAGATGATTTTAAGCAAAATCATCTCGCATCATATTTAAAAGAAAATATAGATTATAACCTGAGTATTTCATATGGTATCGGTAATACCATCGACGAAGCGCTGGTGAATGCCCAGACTGCATTCCGTGCAGAAGGTATTTCGGGGGATTCTTTTCTTGTCGATGAAGAGCAGAAACTTATAGGCCCTTTGTGTGCAGACAAGAAAACGGTGTCCTCAAATATGATAACACCGAGAATACAGGAAATCTCCCAGAAGTCATCTCTTTCAACAGCAACAATCCACCGTCTCTCAAGGTTGCTTTTACTGCTTGGAAGAAGAGAAATCACCAGTATGGATCTGGCGGAGGGATTTCATATATCGCTGAGAGGGGCCAACAGAATTCTTCAGAAACTGGAAAAAAGCGGAATTGCAAAAGCAAGTTTTCAGAAATCCAGTCACATGCGTGGACGACCGACAAAAATATACAGTATTGACCTGGAATAAAAAGTGCAGGTGAATTCCAGAATTGAAAATGTGTATCAGGTATGTTAGAATTGAAAACGAGAAACCTGTGGATACGGAGGATTAAAGGATATGGAACAATATAAACAGGAATTTATTGAATTTATGGTTGAGAGTGATGTGCTCAAGTTTGGAGAATTTACATTAAAAAGTGGAAGAAAATCTCCGTTTTTTATGAATGCAGGTGCTTATGTGACAGGATCACAGCTTAAGAGACTGGGAGAATATTATGCAAAAGCAATTCATGATACTTATGGTCTTGAATTCGATGTTCTCTTCGGACCTGCATATAAAGGGATCCCGTTAGCAGTTGTGACTGCTATGGCGTTTAGCGAACTGTATGGAAAAGAAGTCCGTTATTGTTCTGACCGCAAAGAGGAAAAAGATCACGGAGCCGATAAAGGAAGCTTTTTAGGAAGTAAATTAAAAGACGGAGATCGAGTAATCATGATTGAGGATGTGACAACTTCCGGAAAATCTATGGAAGAAACAGTCCCGAAAGTAAAGGGCGCAGCAGATGTAGAGATTAAAGGCCTCATGGTATCACTCAACCGTATGGAAGTAGGAAAAGGCGGCGAAAAGTGTGCGCTGGATGAGGTTAAGGAATTATATGGCTTTGAGACAAGCGCAATCGTAACAATGGAAGAAGTTGTAGAACATTTGTATAATAAGCCATGTGCAGGGAAAATTGTTATTGATGATACATTAAAATCAGCTATTGATGCATATTATGAACAGTATGGCGCGAAATAGTACAACTGTCTTGTAGGAGGAATGCATATGAACGAAAAAGCATATAAAACAATGCATATAACAGGAGCAGCCAGTGTGGCAATAGGTATTGTGACTCTTGTAGTAGGGACAGCAGTAGGGATTATTGCCATAGTTAGTGGAGCAAAATTGTTAAAAGACAAGAAAGGGCTGACATTTTAGGCCGGAAAAGGGGAGCTGTATTTTTTGAGTATAAGGGATAAAAAAATTATCCGAATGATCGGTAAAGTCCTGTTTGTACTCTATATTGCATTTATTATATATTTTCTTATTTTTTCCGATTGGTATGGACGAACCGGTGTGAGACAGGAATACCATTATAATCTGGTGTTATTCAGGGAGATAAAAAGATTCTGGCGGTACAGGAACCAGCTGGGATTATTTGCTATGTTTACGAATCTGTTTGGAAATGTTCTCATTTTTATGCCATTGGGTTTTTTTATGCCCATGGCAAGTAAACACCGGAATTTCTTTACAACGCTGTTTTACAGTTTTGGTCTGAGCCTGGGAGTTGAAGTGTTTCAGCTGGTTTCAAAAGTAGGGAGCTTTGATGTTGATGACCTGCTGTTAAATACAATAGGCGGGATAGCAGGATATATTTTATATGTGATGTGTTGTGCAATAAGGAGAAAATATGTTTATAAAAAGAAAAGGAAAGATGACGGAAGAAGATAGAGCCAGAGAACTTGCTAAAAAGCGCGAGAAGCAGAGAAAAAAGATGATACGTACAAGATATGGCCAGAAGCAGAAAAGGCATGCCAAAAAAGGTGTGCAGTCCTGTTTTCTGGCTGCTTTGGGGTGTATACTCCTGACTGCTATGATCGTGCTTTCTTTCCGCTCAAGAGGAGATGTCGGTATTTTGACAGGGCTGGCAGCACTGATAACACTCATAGTTGCGTGGAGAGGGCTTGATTATGCGGTTCGAGGGTTCAGAGAAAGAGATAAAAATTACATAACATGTAAAGTAGGCGCATGCTTTAATGGGCTTCTTTTACTGTTTATGTGTGGAATATTTGTCAGGGGGTTGTTTTAAATGATAAAAGAAAGATATGAACTTGCAATCGGCCGGGTTCGGGAGATTTTGACGGAGCAGACAGTAGATGTACAGTTTCGTGATTATTTCCGGAAGATGGCTGATTTTGTCATTATGATTGATGAATTAAAAGAAAGCCTGGAAGACGGTTCTTATCAGGCTTCTGAGATTTCAAAACTGGAAAGCTGGAATGAAAGATTATACTATGATATTCTTCCGGCACAATATGAAAAAAGTTACGCGAATCCTTCCTATGCTGTTTCAAGCCTGGGAGAGGATTACGGCGCAATCTTAAGTTTCCTGTATGCAGAGCTTCGGGGAGCAATACCTTACACATTTGAAAAGAAAACAGAATATCTGGATATTCTGTGGGAACTTCTGATTGAAGTGTATAACCGGTTTGAAGAAGAACCGCATCCGGATGTGAAAAGTGTGAAAGACATTATCTACTGGTATGCCAGCGATTACTGTGATGTGTTTGTTGCGGATCATATCAAAGAGCAGATTTTGCCGGAGGGATCATTGGCAGCAGATATTATTATGAACAGTAACCTCACTGATCTCAGATATCTGTATCAGTTTGGAGAATATGTCAGTGATAACGAGAGAAAAAGTGCCGAATACATCCTAAGCCTCCCGGAAGAGAAGGTTCAGCAGATGGCGGATGTGTATACAGAAGGCTATCGGATCGGTTTTATCAATACCGGAAAGGATCTGTCGAAGAAATCTTCGGTAGACATAAGATATGTTCTTGGTTTTGAGCGTGTGGTGAAAAAGGCAATTGAGAATTTCAAAAAGATGGGATTAGAGCCTGTGATCTACCGCTCACCTGTCGGTGTGCTTACAAAGCGGCCGCAAAGAAAGACCGGATATTTCGGAGCGGTTGCAAATCCGCAGTATGAATATGATCACAGAAATGATCAGGCTCTGTTCCTGGATAAGAAATTTATAGAGCGAAAGCTTGAAGTGATCCATACAACATTCGAAAATTATAAAGAGGCGGCTGCAAAATTTGCGGGACCGGCTTGTATGGATGTGTTCGGGGAAAAACCTTTTGCGCCGAAACAGAAAGAAGAAGTTATCAAACTTACAGAGAAGCAGGAAGAACTGGCACTTAAGTTTGACAGCCGTCAGAGCCAGCTTACCAATGAATACATTCCGGGTGACGAGAGAAGCTTTACGATGATTGCTTATCCGGTTCCGGAGATCGGGGAAAAATATCCGGAGATTTTTGATGAGATCATAAAGATCAATACACTTGACGCAAAAGTGTATGAAAAGGTACAGCAGACACTGATCGAAGCTTTGGATCAGGGAAAATATGTTCATATTCTGGGAGGAAACGGAAACCGGACAGATCTGTACGTCCGGCTTTATGAACTGAAAGATCCGGATAAAGAGACAATTTTTGAAAATTGTGTTGCAGATGTAAATATTCCGGTCGGTGAGGTGTTTACATCACCGGTTCTGGAAGGTACGAATGGTACTTTACATGTCAGCAAAGTATTTTTGCATGACTTGCAGTATAAAGATCTTGAGATTCAGTTCTCAAATGGCATGATCTCGGATTATAATTGTAAAAATTTTGACCGGGAAATGGAAAATAAAGAATATATCCATGACAATCTCCTTCGCAAACATCCGACCCTTCCGCTGGGAGAGTTTGCAATCGGGACAAATACTACAGCTTATGTTGCTGCGAAAAAATATGGAATTGAGGATAAACTTCCTATATTGATTGCCGAAAAGATGGGACCTCACTTTGCAGTGGGAGATACCTGTTATAGCTGGTGTGAAGATGTCAAAGTATATAATCCGAACGGAAAAGAAATCGTTGCGAGAGACAATTCTGTATCAATTTTGAGAAAAGAGGATGCTTCGAAAGCATATTTCCAATGCCATACAGATATCACCATTCCATATGAGGAATTAAAAAGTATTGTAGTGATCAAGGAAAACGGAGATGAAATCCTTCTTCTTGAAAATGGAAAATTTGTACTTCCGGGTACAGAGATTTTAAATGAACCGTTGAAAAATACTGATAAATAAGGTATTATGGGCGCATAGAAGAAATGAATAGGAAGCCATAGGATATATGAAACATGAAAGGATGAAGATTATGCCAAAAGTAGGAATTATTATGGGCAGTGATTCAGACCTTAAGGTTATGAGTAAAGCTGCCGCTACGCTGGAAGAATTTGGAATTGATTATGAGATGACAATTATATCGGCACATCGTGAGCCGGATGAACTTATCGCATGGACACGCGGTGCTGAAGACAGAGGAGTGAAAGTGATCATTGCAGGAGCCGGAATGGCAGCAGCTCTGCCGGGAATGTGTGCGGCTTTATTTGCGCTTCCGGTTATCGGTGTTCCGCTTTCGGGAAAGAATTTGGACGGAATGGATGCAGTATTTTCTATTATGCAGATGCCTCCGGGAGTTCCGGTCGCAACAGTGGCAATTGACGGCGCAAAAAATGCAGCAATTTTGGCAGCGAAGATACTTGCAGCTTCTGATACAGAGATATTGGATAAATTGAAAGCATACTCAAAAGAAATGAAGGAGACTGTTGAGGCTAAGGCAGCAAAGCTTGATGAGATTGGATATGAGGCTTATCTTGCTCAGAAATAAGTAATATATTTCTTTAATTATAAGTAAAAATAAAATACAAGGAGAACTATTATGGATTACAAGAACGCAGGCGTTGATATTGAAGCAGGGTATAAGTCAGTAGAACTGATGAAGAAACATGTAAAAGAGACAATGAGACCGGAAGTATTGGGAGGACTTGGCGGATTCGCAGGTGCTTTTGATCTGAGCGGTATCAAAAATATGGAAGAGCCGATCCTGTTATCCGGAACAGACGGATGCGGAACAAAGGTGAAACTTGCATTTGTAATGGACAAGCATGATACAATTGGTATTGACGCAGTTGCAATGTGTGTGAATGATATTGCATGTTCCGGCGGTGAGCCGTTATTCTTCCTGGATTATATTGCATGCGGAAAGAATTATCCGGAAAAGATTGCAACAATCGTAAGCGGTGTCGCAGAAGGATGCAAACAGTCTGAATGTGCGCTGGTAGGAGGAGAGACAGCAGAACATCCGGGACTTATGCCGGTGGATGAATATGATCTTGCCGGATTTGCAGTAGGTGTTGTTGATAAAAAAGATTTTATCAACGGTGAAAATATTAAACCGGGTGATGTCCTTGTAGGAATGGCATCCAGCGGAGTACACAGCAATGGTTTCTCTCTTGTACGTAAAGTATTTGAGATGACAAAGGAATCTCTGGATACATATTATGATGAGCTTGGAAAGACCTTAGGAGAGGCGCTTATCGCTCCGACGAAGATTTATGTAAAAGCTCTGAAGAGTATTAAAAACAGCGGAGTGACAATTAAAGGCTGCAGCCATATCACAGGTGGTGGCTTCTATGAGAATATTCCAAGAATGCTTCCTGACGGTGTGCGCGCCGTTGTAAAAAAAGACAGTTATGAAGTTCCGGCTATCTTTAAGCTTTTGGCAAAGACCGGAGATATCGAAGAACAGATGATGTACAATACATTTAATATGGGACTCGGAATGGTTCTTGCACTTGATCCGGCAGATGTTGACAAGGCAATTGAGGCAATTAAGGCAGCAGGTGAAGAGGCTTATGTAGTTGGTCATGTTGAAGCGGGCGAAAAAGGAGTTACATTATGTTAAATATAGTGGTACTTGTGTCCGGCGGCGGAACAAATCTTCAGGCAATCATTGATGCGGTGGAATCCGGAGATATTACAAATACAAGGATCACAGGAGTCATAAGCAACAATCAGAATGCCTATGCGCTTGAAAGGGCAAAGAAACATGGGATAGAGGCGGCCTGCATTTCTCCGAAGCAGTTTGAGACAAGAGCAGAGTTTAATGAAAAGTTTCTGGAAGCAGTAGATGAGATGAATCCTGATCTCATTGTGCTGGCAGGTTTTCTTGTAGTGATCCCTCCGGAGATGATAAAAAAATATACGAATCGTATTATCAATATTCATCCGTCTCTGATCCCGTCATTTTGTGGGAAAGGATTTTACGGGCTGAAAGTACATGAGGCGGCACTTGCGCGAGGAGTAAAGGTCGTAGGCGCAACTGTGCATTTTGTAGATGAGGGAACGGATACCGGACCGATCATCCTTCAGAAAGCTGTTGAGGTAAGACAGGGTGATACACCGGAAGTATTGCAGAGACGCGTGATGGAACAGGCAGAGTGGAAGATACTCCCTCATGCGATAGATCTGATTGCGAATAACAGAGTAGAAATTGTAGATGGAAAGGTAACGATTCTTGAATAAGGAGGGCATATGAAAGTATTAATTGTTGGAAGCGGCGGAAGAGAACATGCAATTGCATACAGTGTGGCAAAAAGCGATAAGGTAGATAAGATTTACTGTACACCAGGTAATGCAGGAATTTCAGAATATGCAGAGTGTGAACCGATCGGAGCGATGGAGTTCGAAAAAATTGTTGCATTTGCGAAAGAAAAAGAAATTGATCTTGTAATTGTAGGAATGGATGACCCGCTGGTGGGCGGTCTTGTTGATGAGCTGGAGGCAGCAGGTATCCGTACATTTGGGCCAAGAAAGAATGCAGCAATTCTGGAAGGCTCTAAAGCATTTTCAAAAGATCTTATGAAAAAATATAATATCCCGACGGCAGCTTATGAGAATTTCACAGACCCGGATAAGGCAATTCAATATTTAAAGACTGCTAAATTTCCAATCGTACTTAAGGCTGACGGACTTGCTCTCGGAAAAGGTGTATTGATCTGTAACAATCTCGAAGAAGCTGAGGACGGCGTTAAGACAATTATGTTGGACAAGAAATTCGGTGCGGCCGGAAACGAGATGGTAATCGAAGAATTCATGACAGGACGGGAAGTGTCCGTACTTTCATTCGTTGACGGAAATACAATCAAAACGATGACTTCTGCGCAGGATCACAAACGTGCGGGAGATGGAGACACAGGACTTAATACAGGCGGTATGGGCACATTTTCCCCAAGTCCGTTCTACACAAAGGAGGTAGAAGAGTTCTGCAACAAATATATTTATCAGGCAACTGTAGATGCCATGAAAGCAGAGGGAAGACCGTTTAAGGGCGTTATATTCTTCGGACTTATGCTCACAGAGGATGGACCTAAGGTACTGGAATACAATGCGAGATTCGGAGATCCGGAGACACAGGTTGTTCTTCCGAGAATGAAGACAGATATTATTGATGTAGTAGAGGCCTGCATTGATGGTACTTTAGATCAGATAGACCTCCAGTTTGAAGATAATGCGGCAGTCTGCGTTGTGCTTGCAAGTGAAGGATATCCGGTTTCCTATGAAAAGGGACTTCCGATTACAGGACTTGATGAGTTCAAAAAACATGAAGGGTATTACTGTTTCCATGCAGGAACAAAATTTGCAGATGGAAAGATCGTCACAAACGGAGGACGTGTACTTGGCATTACGGCAAAAGGAAAAAATCTGAAAGAGGCAAGAGCGAATGCTTATGCTGCAACTGAGTGGGTACAGTTTGATAATAAATATATGAGACATGATATCGGAAAAGCGATAGATGAAGCATAATTGCGAATTATTAATTATTAATAATAGAAAAGGACAAGTTCAATAGAACTTGTCCTTTTTTTGTGCCAAGCAAGTTATGAATGATTTTTAACTTTTGTTTTTCAGTTCTTTAATAAGATAATAGATACAGGCCAGTTGTTCTGCTTTTAATGATCTTAAATCTGATGTCACCGATGTAAGATTAACGTAATCTATAGTAGGTCTGTCGGCATCGGAAAAAAATTCTGCAGGTGTAATATCAAAATACTCACATATGTTGAAAAAAACTGGCAAGGAAGGCAGGGCCTGTCGGTTTTCAATGTGGTTAATATATCCGGCGTTCTGTCCGAGAGAGAGGCTCATGTCACGTGCGGATACTCCTTTTTGAATTCGTAGTTCTGATAATCTTTTGCAAAATTCCTCTTCGTACAATTTATCACCTCTTTATTTGTATCTCCTTCATTATATGTGAATAATGTGAAAAAATATGGCTTTTAAAAGCACATATAGTTGACAATGTGCTATTATAAGGCATATAATGTTTTAAAATGTGATTTTATAACTGATACATGCAATATGAGTTGTGCTTTGTGGGAGGTAAGAGATGGAAGGCTATATTGATATGCATTGTCACATATTGCCTGATGTAGATGATGGAGCAAAAAGTGTTGCTGAAATGGAAGCAATGTTGAGAATTGCGTATAGAGATGGGATTCGCTGTATTATAGCTACACCACATTATCATCCACGTCGCGGAAAAGAGAGGCCGGAAGTCATACGAAGACGGGCAATTTTGTTGAGAGACAAAGCGCATGCAATCGATGAGAATTTTCGTATTTATCTTGGAACGGAAATCTATTTTGGTCAGGATATTATCAAAAAAATTAAGGATAAGCATATTTTGACCATGAACCGAAGAAATTATGTGCTAATCGAATTTTCATATGGTGAAACATTTTCGTATATAAAGCAGAGCCTGCAGCAGATTCAGTTTAGTGGGTATGAAGTGATACTCGCACATGTTGAAAGGTATGACTGTATTGTTGAAAATCTGGAATTTGCTGTGCAGTTATGGGAAATGGGCATACATCTGCAGGTGAATGCCGGAAGTATCTGTGGCGATAATGGTAAAAAGATTAAAAAGTTTGTAAAAAGTCTTATGAATGAAGATCTTGTTTTTTGTGTAGGAACAGACGCTCATGGTGCTAAAAAGAGAGCGCCTCATATGAGAAAAGCTGCAGAACATGTAAAGAAGGAATATGGAGAAGAATATGCAAGGAGGATATTTTTCAGTAATGCTATGAAGATGCTGAGAAAAATAAGATAAGATGATTCAAGATAGCAGAAGAAATCAAGATTTTGATAATGATGAAATTACAATAGATCTTACAGAACTGATCGCAGAATTGTGGTCAAAGTTCCATATCATACTACTCTCAGGCATTTTGCTTGCTCTAGTGGCTTTTGTCGGTACAAAGTTTCTCATTACTCCTATGTATACATCTGTGACAAAAGTATATGTGCTCTCAAAGCAGGATAGCAGTTCGGGAGTTACTTATAGTGATCTTCAGGTAGGGACACAGCTTACGAAAGATTATGTGGAACTTGTAAAAAGCAGACCTGTATTAGAGCAGGTGGTCGCTGTTCTGAATTTGGACATGGAGACAGATGAACTGGCGAATATGATCACTGCCGAGACACAGACGGATACACGTATCATTACGATAAAAATTGAAAATGAGGATCCTAAAAGAGCAAAAGAGATTGCAGATGCAGTCAGAGAAGCTGTCAGTATTCAGATTAAGGATGTTATGGATGCGGATTCTGTCAATACGGTTGAGGATGGAAGCCTTCCAAAAGCCCCATCTTCTCCAAATGTGATGAAGAATATTATACTTGGAGGAATGTTGGGAGTCTTGCTTGCGGCCGGAATCATCATTGTTCGTTTTATGATGAATGATACGATTAAGACTCCGGAGGATGTGGAGCGCTATCTGGGACTCAGTGTTCTTACGTCTGTACCTATCCAGGGGGGAAGTAAAAAATCTAATAAAAAGATTAAAAAGGCAGAGAAGAAAGCTTTGAAAGATTCAAGACGATAAAGCAGGAGGGAGATAAAATGCAGGAAGTAGTATTAAAGAATCTGGTAAAAGATTACCGGAGCAATGAAGCATATAAGACCCTTCGGACAAATATAGAGTTTGCGGGAGAGGAAAAAAAAGTCATTGTGTTTACAAGTTGTACTCCAAGTGAAGGGAAAAGCACGGTGTCTTTGTCACTGGCAGCCTCACTGGCAGAAGGTAACAAAAAGGTACTTTTCATTGATGCGGATCTTCGCAAATCCATTCTGGTGGGAAGGCATAGAGTGACCGGAGAGATTAAGGGACTCAGTCACTTCTTATCAGGACAGAGTGAACTGAAAGATATTGTGATGAAGACACAGGAGCCGGGACTTTCTATTATATTTGCAGGAGTAGTTCCGCCGAATCCGGCAGAGCTTCTGGGGAATAAAAGATTCGAGGCACTTTTGACCGGAGCAAGAAAAACTTATGATTATGTGATTATCGATGCGCCACCGCTTGGTAGTGTAATAGACAGCGCAGTCATTGCGAAAAAATCCGACGCTTCTATCCTGGTCATTGCAGCTAATATGATCAACCACAAATTTGCGAGTTCTGTAAAGGAACAGTTAGAAAAGTCTGACTGTCCGATTCTTGGGGTGGTGCTTAATAAGGTTGATATGAAGCGGAATAGATATTATGGCAAATACTATGGTAAGTATTATGGCAGTTACGGAGAAAAGGATAGATAACAGAGGAACAGTGAGATGAAACAGAAGCATCATATGAGTAAGAGAGACGCAAACGTTGCGGGAAAACTGATTACTATCATTCAGTTAGCAGTTTCTGTAGGGTTGGTCATGATCGTCTGGAACAGCGGGATGGTTCCTGAGAAATATCTGTTGGCTGTTTTGGGAGTGCTTATCGTACTTTTTTTGGTTACATTCGCCCTGCAGTTTGTGAAAAACAATATAAAGATGGTGGGAATGCTCATCAGTGCATTGATTACGATTATTCTTTTGGTTATGATTTTGTATTTCACACAGGCAGAGCAGATGCTTACAGATGTTGGAGGAGCTACTTATAAAACCGACAATATGGTAGTAGTAGTCAAGAAGAATGATTCCGCAGAAAACATTCTGGATGCCAAAAACTACCGGTTTGGATATCAGACAGCGGTGGATCAGAAAAATAATGAATTGATGTTACAGGATGTGGAGACTGTTGTGGGGCGTGAATTGAAGCTTATAGAGTGGGATACTATTCAGGAAGAAGCACAGGCACTCCTTGACGGAAAAGTGGAAGCAGCAATTTACAATGAAGCATTTACCGGGATCATTGAAGAGGCTATCGAAGGATATTCGGATGAAGTCAGAATCCTGTATCAATACGGAATTGATACTGAGATTGAGCAGGAAGAGACGAATATCAAGGACTCTTTTAACATCTATATCAGCGGTATCGATGTGGCAGGTCCGATCACAACAAACAGCCGAAGTGATGTAAACATCATTATGACAGTGAATCCGAAGACAAAGCAGATCCTTCTGACTACAACACCGCGAGATTATTATGTACAGATTCCAGGGGTATCCGGAGAACAGAGGGACAAGCTTACCCATGCGGGTATATATGGTGTGGACCGTTCCATGGCGACACTGGAACAACTATACGATATTGATATTACATATTATGCGAGAGTGAATTTCACTTCGCTGATTGAGATTGTAGACGCATTGGGAGGCGTCGATGTTGAATCAAAGTATGCATTTACTACGACCCATGGTCATTACGAGATCAAGAAGGGCATGAATCATATGGATGGAGAGATGGCACTCGGATTCTCCAGAGAGCGGTACAGTTTCGCAGACGGAGACCGCCAGAGAGGAAAGAACCAGGAGGCGGTTTTGACGGCAATCTTAAAGAAAGCAATGTCACCGGCGATCCTCAAAAATGCCAATAAGATATTGGCAACTGTGGGGGATAGTGTAGAGACAAACATGACGAAAAATGAGATGGCTGAATTCATTAATAAACAGCTTTCGGACGGCACAAGCTGGGATATTGCTTCACAGGCGTCAAACGGAAAGGGAGACAGTCAGGCGTGCTATTCATCAGGATCACAGAAGCTTTATGTTATGTGGCCGGATGAGATATCGGTTGATACAAGTTCCGAGAGGATCAAACAGGTAATGAGATCAGAGTAGAGGATAAAACTGCTAAAGGTATGAGGGGCAGGAGTTATGTACAAGGATATAATTAAAGGCTGGATCAAGCATGCGGATTTCATGGTTATTGACATCGTATGCCTGGAAATCAGTTTTATAATTGCATATATGTTTCGGCAGGGTGTCTCGAACGGAATGATGCCGGCACTTTACAGGACTTTAATGCTGATGATAATAGTTGCAGATATCTGTGGTGTGTTTTTCTGTAACAGCTATTCGGACATTATAAAGCGTGGATATCTGATTGAATTCAAGCAGGTATTGATTCATTGTGGCTGGGTAGTTGTGGCAATCATTGTGTGGCTTTTCTTTATCAAGCAGTCCAGTGCGTATTCCAGGATCATTATAGTGTTAATGTACCCTATTAGTGTCTGCATTGTATATCCTGCGAGACTTTTTTGGAAGAGAGTACTTAGAATACGAATAAAGTTCCGAAAAGACCTGAGAAAAATCATGATCATTACCACTGATAGTCAGTCAGAGGAACTTGTGAAAGGACTTTTGGTGCCCTATAGGGATTATAAAGTAGAGGCAATTGTTCTGTATGACAATGCAGAACGTATTGGTGAAAAAATATACGGAGTACCTGTTGTGGCAGATAAAAGCAGAATCCTCACATATATTCAGCAAAATATTGTGGATGAGATATTTATCGATCTGAAGGGATATGAAGATGAAGCAGAACATCTGATGGATCTGTTCGTGGGGATGGGGCTTGTGGCTCATATGAATCTCATATCAATTGGTGATGGTATGAAAAACAGGAGAGTAAATCTACTGGGAAAGTATACGGTGCTCTCCTCAAGTATGAAAGTTGCGGCTTTCCGCCAGATCTTCTTCAAGAGACTGATGGATATATGTGGAGCACTTGTGGGACTTGTGTTTACAGGAATCGCTCTTATCATATTTGGACCTATTATTTATCATCAATCACCGGGACCAATCTTTTTTACTCAAGAACGAGTGGCGAGGAACGGAAGAACATTTAAATTGTATAAATTCCGTACCATGTATCTGGATGCAGAAGAGCGCAAAGCAGAACTTATGGAACAGAATAAAATGCAGGGATTTATGTTCAAAATGGACAATGACCCGAGAATTATACCCATCGGACATTTCATGAGAAAAATGAGTATAGATGAGCTACCGCAGTTCTGGAATATCCTGAAAGGCGACATGAGCCTTGTAGGGACAAGACCTCCGACAGTGGATGAATATAAACAGTATGAGGCACCTCACAGAAAAAGACTTGCCATGAAACCGGGACTTACCGGAATGTGGCAGGTCAGTGGGCGAAGCGACATCGTAGATTTCGAAAAAGTAGTAGCTTTGGATGCTCAGTATATTGAAAACTGGAATTTGCGCATGGATATAAAAATACTGTGGCAGACTGTGAAGATTGTGTTTGCAGGAGAAGGAGCAGTTTAGTTATTAAGAATAATCAAATGCTGAGATAGCATAATTGAATAAGATTGTACGATACCATTTGGATATACGAAGAGTATCTAGGGGAAAACAGGCAATATGAGCATTATTTTCAGCACTAGGTTTTTATAATGTCTATCTTAAACTTTCAGTCGATTTCTCGTGGGTTATGGTGAGTGAAGCCTGTTTTTAAGCGAAATGAGAGGTTTACATATGAAAATTAGTTAGTGGTTTTTCAAGATATAAACTACGAAAAGAAGGTTTTGAAGCTGAGGATGGACATTTCTGAGATAGATGAATCATTTGAAAAGAGTATGTGCATTTTGGGATGGACCTGTCGATAAAGTGATAAGTACATTGGCGTTCGGATGATGTAAAAGAGAAAGTGTACACGAAGGAACGCAGATTGCCAGGGATTGAGGAAAGTAGGAGAAAGTCATATGAAGAATATTCAAAAAATAAAAGTGTGTTTGGTTGGTTCGTCGGGTGGACATCTGACTCATTTATATATGCTAAAGCCATTTTGGCAGGATAAGGATAGATTTTGGGTGACTTTTGACAAAGAAGATGCTAGAAGTCTTTTGCAGGGAGAAAAAATGTACTCCTGCTATTATCCAAGTAATAGAAGCATAAAAGCCTTGATTATTAACACATGGAGAGCGTTAAAGATTATTCCGAAAGAAAAGCCAGCCTTGATTATCTCATCTGGTGCGGCACCAGCAATTCCATTTTTCTATATTGGGAAACTATATGGAGCAAAAACGATTTATATTGAAGTGTTCGATCGGATAAATGCTTCAACAATTGCTGGAAAACTTTGTTATCCCGTGACAGACCGGTTTATTGTTCAGTGGGAAGAAATGAAGCAGGTATACCCTAAGGCTATTAATTTGGGAAGCCTGTTTTAATAACTTTCAGTAGATGAGGAAAATACGATGATATTTGTGACGGTTGGAACACATGAACAGCCATTTAATCGGCTGATTCAGAAAATAGATGAATTAAAAAAAGACGGTATAATTCAGGATGATGTGATTATTCAGACAGGATTCAGTACATATGAGCCAAAATACTGCCAGTGGAGTAATCTGCTTCCATATCAGCAGATGGTGCAGAACGTGGCAGATGCTTGTATTGTAATCACCCACGGTGGCCCGGCAAGTTTCATTATGCCGTTGCAGATTGGAAAGATACCAATCGTTGTGCCGCGCCAGCATCAGTTCAATGAACATGTGAATGATCATCAGGTGGAATTTGTACGGAATGTGGCGAAGAGAATGGGAACGATTATTCCGGTGGAGAATATTGAAACGCTTGGAGATGTTATAACAAAATATGATCAGATTGTTGCTGGATTAGGACAGGGGATGAATAGCAACAATGCGAAGTTCAATGAGGAACTGAAGAAGTTGGTAGAAGAACTTATGTAAAGGAACACAACGATGAAAACAGGAACAATAACTTTTCATGCTCCAAATAATAACGGCTCTTTTTTACAAGCGTATGCTTTGCAAAATACTTTAATTAATCAATGTCATGTGCAAAATGAAATCATTGATTTTTATTCGGAGCGGCAAGAAAGGCAATATAGTGTGTTTCGGAAGCCTCATTCGGTAGGAGATGTTGGACGAAATCTGATTTCTTTGGCACACTATACTTGCTTGAACAGAAGACATCAACGTTTTGAACAGATGCGGAGAGAACATCTGATACTTTCAAAAAGATGTACAACAGAGAAAGAGGTCTATGATCTGATTAAGCCCTATGATGTGATTATATGTGGAAGCGACCAGATTTGGAATACAGAGGCAAGAGATTATTCTGATGTGTATTTCATGACGGGAGATAAGCGACGAATTTCTTATGCTGCATCATTTGGATCGCATATAGAAAATGTTGATTTGGAAAAAGTCAAGAAAAATATTCAAGGCTTTTCTAATATATCCGTCCGTGAAACTGCGGGTAAATTACTTTTAAATAGGATATTACCAGATGAAAATGTGAAAACAGTTTGCGATCCAACTCTGTTACTGAATATAAAAGAGTATGAGAGCCTGATCCGAACAGAAGAAGGTGTGAAAGAACCTTATATTTTCTTGTATACAATTAACTATAGCAAAGAAGTATTAGCGGTAGCTCAGAGATTATCTCAAGAGTTAGGAATACCAGTTTATGCGGCATTTACAGGATACAGTTGTGTGAAATGTAATAAATTTGGAATCAAGGTTCTTTATGATGTAGGACCAGCCCAATTTCTGTGGTTAGTGAAACACGCAGCATATATATGTAGCAATAGTTTTCATGGTATTGCTTTTTCTATTATTTTTGGGAAACAGTTCTGCAGACCAACTAAAATTGATAAAAATGGTTACTCATGCGTTGATGATAGAATTGAAGGACTCTTAGGTCAGATCGAGTTGAATGACAGAACTGTAAGTGTTAAGGATGATTGTGTAAGGACAATTCAAAGACCTATTGATTATAACATGGTTAATGAGAAACTGGATGAGATTCGAGAAAAGGGTATAGGATACTTAAAAAAAGCATTATTGGAATAAGAGGAATTACGAGAATGCAACACGCTTTTTTGATTATAGCACATAATAACTGGAGACAGCTGAAAAAATTGATTCAGTTATTAGATGCGGAGAACCACGATATTTATATCCATATAGATAAAAAGAGTAGAGATTTCAGGGAAAAGGAATTTCTTAATATTACAAAAGAATCCAAAATTTCTATTTTTCAAGAGTATGAAGTTTTTTGGGGTGGGTTTTCTCAAGTACAAGTGGAACTTTTCCTTTTTGAAAAGGCGCACGCATTGCAATATGATTATTATCATTTGATTTCTGGAGCAGATTTGCCACTAAAATGTAATAGAGATATTGATTTGTTCTTTGAAAAGAATAATGGAATGGAGTATGTTCTATTTGACGAGGATAAATTGAAAAATGATCCAGAAATAACACGAAGAGCGAAGTATTATCATTTTCTGCAGAATTATAGAAGAAGGTATTCAAAGAAGTGGAAGAACAACTTCTTTAGTTTTCTGGAAAGAGTGCTTCTTGTGATTCAAATTGTACTCCATGTAAACCGTGTAAAAGATTTAGAATGGACGATTAAATACGGTTCAAACTGGGTTAGCATTACAAACAATCTGGTAACAGAGATTCTTAAACAAAAAGCTAAGATAATAAGGGTCTTTTCGTGCACGAACTGCGCAGACGAACTTTTTGTCCAAACGGTGGCTTATAATTGTGGATTCAGAGATAAAATTTATTCTCCAGAAGATGGAATGTCGGGTAATGTCCGTTTTATTGATTGGATACGCGGACAAAACGGAAATCCTTATACTTTCCGAGGCACAGACGAAAAGTTATTGCAAGAAAATAGAAATCTGTTTGCTCGCAAATTTTCTGAAACGGTTGACTCTGATATTATACAGTTCATCTATACAAAAATACAAAAGGAAAACGAGTGGATATGAAAACCGTATGCAAGTTAAATAAATGTGTTGGGTGCCATACCTGTGAGGAACTGTGTCCTAAAGGAGCAATTCAGATAGTAGATAGTACAGACTGTGTAAACGCAGTTGTTGATGAGAAAAGTTGTATTAACTGTAATCTCTGTGAAAAAGTCTGCCAGGTGAATTATCCACTTGAAAAAAAGAAGCCAGTTGAATGGTTTCAAGGGTGGAGTAAAAGTGATGATGTCCGTGAAAAGAGTTCATCGGGTGGTTTGGCAGCAGAACTCTCTCGAACTGTTGTAAAAGAAGGGGGAGTAGTGTGCAGTTGCGTGTTTGAAAATGGTCAGTTCATCTTTAAATTTGCGGAAAGCATAGAAGAATTGAAAGGATTTGCTGGGTCAAAATATGTAAAAAGCAATCCGATGGGTGTTTACAAAAAAATCAAAGAACAGCTTAATGGCGAAAAAACGATTCTATTCATTGGATTGCCATGCCAATGCGCAGCAGTAAAGAAAGCAACAGAGAAAGTACAAAAGGGAAAGTTATATACTGTTGATTTGATTTGTCATGGGACACCATCGCCGAAAACATTAAACGCCTTCTTTAATCAATATAGTTGTAACTTAAAAGATATTCAAACCATCAGATTCAGAGATAAGGGTAAATTTTCGTTGGAAAAAAATGAAAAGCATATTGTTACTCCGGGAACAATGGACTGCTATTCAATTGCGTTTCTAAATGGCCTAATTTATACTGAAAATTGTTATGAGTGTGTATATGCCGATTCTAAACGAGTAACAGATATAACAATTGGTGATTCATGGGGAACAGAATTATCGGAAGGAGGAAGAGGTGTTTCGTTAATTTTATGTAATACTGAGCAGGGAAAAAAACTTGTAAAAAAGGGGAATGTGTATCTTACAGATGTAAATATTGAAAATGCGATAGCCTCAAATCCTCAATTAAGAGCTGCTACGGTTATGCCAGCAAAAAGAGCTTCTTTCTTTTCTGGATATAAACAAGGAAAGAAATTTAATAGACTTGTTATGAAGTGTTGTAAAAAAAAGTGGTTTAAGCAAATTATAAAGCGGCAGCTTATTAAAGCCAAAATTATCGGGGGAGGTTAACATATAGTATCTCCTTTTTACGCGAAAATCCTAAATAAATGAGAAGGGGAGAAACCAATGAAAATTCTTCAGATTCCAACTGGTGGATTGTTTTTGGATGGAATACTTAGTTGTATTGTTGAGTATATGACTGCAATGGACAAATCTGGGATGGATATCCGGATTTTAGCAACAAATCATGCTGAAGGAAGTATTATTCGGAGAATTGAAAGAAGCGGTTGTAAGGTTGTTTCAATCCCTTATAGAAAAACAAATATCATTAAGTATTTTCTTGAATTATATAAGTACATAACGCAAGAAAAAATAGATATTGTTCATGTTCACGGCAGCAGTGCTATTATGAGCATTGAACTTCTTGCTGCAATGTTGGCTGGCTGTAAGGTTAGAATAGCACATAGTCACAATACAACTTGCGAAAATAGAAAAACGGATAAAATGTTGCGTCCACTTTTTAATAGAGCCTACACAGATGCATTTGCATGCGGTCAGGAAGCTGGCAAGTGGATGTTTTTAGAAAAAAAATTTGTCTTTATTCCGAATGGACGAAAGCTACAAAAGTATGAGTACGACTCTGAAAAACGGATACAATACAGAAACAGTTTAAAAATTCCAGGTGACGCTTTAGTTATCGGACATGTTGGGCGGTTTAATACACAAAAGAATCATGAATATCTGATTCGGATTTTTGATGAGTTATATAAAAAAAACAAGAATGCATATCTGGTACTTGTTGGAACAGGGACTACCTTGGATAACATTAAAAAGCAAGTTGCAGAGTTAGGGCTGGAAAACTGCGTTATCTTTACTGGAGCGATAGACAATGCTTCTGACTATCTGTCAGCTTTTGATGTGATGTTGTTACCAAGCTTATATGAGGGACTTCCGTTGGTTGTGATTGAATGGCAGATTTCCGGGCTGCCTTGTATTATTTCAGATTCCATTACAAAAGAATGTGCCATAACATCGCTGGTAAAATTTGAATCAATCAAGGAGCAACCTGTGGTTTGGGCTGATGATATAGAAAAGCTGACGATACAAGATCGCAATGGCAATAAAAATAAGATTTTCGATGAGATAAAAGCAGCTGGATATGATATCGCAACAGGGGCCGGAATATTGAAGAAAATGTATATTAACCTATATGAAAATACCTTGAAATTATGAATTGAAAGGAAATGGTTTTGCCAACATATGAAGGTTTAAGATTAAAAATATTAAAGTATTGGCGAGTAGGTTTGGCTAATTATCGAAGAAAGCAGTTAAAATCTACAGACTTTACAATCATCTCTAATAACTGCTGGGGTGGAATGATTTATGAAAGCTATAATTTACCAAAGGAATCTCCGACAGTTGGAATATTTTTTATGGCTAAGGACTACATTGAGCTTCTGTCTGATTTGAAAGAATATGTCAACGGAAATTTGACTTTTATTAAACCTGAGCAGTCTCGGTGGAAAGATATTCCCCAGGTATCGGGGAGTAAAAGATATAGCACTTATCCAGTAGGAGTACTATCTAACGGAAAGAATACTATTGAAATTTTTTTCTTCATTATTACAGTGAACAACAAGCAAGGGAAAATGGAAGAGGCGCATTCAGCGTATTAACTGGGATAAGTTGCTTGTGAAATTTAATGACCAGAATGGTTGCACAGAGAAAGAAGTTGAAGCGTTTATGAAAATGAATTATAAAAATAGAGTTTTCTTTACCTGTAGGGAATGGAATATCTGTGGATTAAATAAATTTTCTGGGGGGAGTACTGCTACGTTGTTAAGCAGTTTCCATCATATGACTGCATAATGGCGTCATATGAGCCGTTTGGCAAAAGTAAATATATTGATATTAGCGTGTTAAGAAATTCCTTTTAAGATTGATTTCTGTTTTTACGGGATAAATGTGCGCTTAAAGACAGAGGATGATGAATATGATTAGGAAAGTGTTTTTAGGAATAATATCTCTGTTTCATTATTTGAAGTATAGATTGCTTTATTTCTCTAGAATTACGTGGAGCCCGTTAAATTCGATCAAAGGAAGATTTAGAGTAGAAATATTTAATGGCGGAAAGGTTACCATTGGAAAGTATTTGATGACACGTGGACCTATGTATATAAAATGTATGGAGGAAACACAGATTCAAATAGGAAATGAATGTTTTTTACCACAATTGTAGCATAACAAATGTAGAAAAGATAATAATTGGCTATAATTGCATGTTCGCCAATGATGTGATTATTGTTGACCGTAATCATGTTATTAAAGATGGTATGGCAAGTGGTAGTTTGAAAGATTAACCAGTTTATATTGAGAATAATGTTTAGGTTGGAGCGAATGTTACAATTCTAAAAGGTATTCATATAGGAGAAGGTGCTGTTATAGCGGCTGGTATGGTAGTTATCAAAGGTGTTCCAGCCCATAATAAGGCTATGGGAGTTTGGGCTAAAGTTTTAAAATGATTTACGAGTTGAAAGGGAAGGAAGAAGTAACGGATATGGAAATTGTGTCAGTGATAGTGCCAGTTTATAATGTAGAAAGATATCTGAAAGAATGTGTGGATTCATTACTTCGGCAGACTTATAAAAATTTAGAAATTATTTTAGTTGATGATGGATCTCAGGATAGCAGTGGAGAGATTTGTGACGAATATTTACATATAGATAAGCGAGTAAAAGTAATTCATAAAGAGAATGCCGGTTTGGGTTTCGCAAGAAATAGTGGACTTGAAATTGCCACGGGTAGATTTGTTACGTTTATAGACTCGGATGATATTGCAGATTTAAATCTTGTTGAACTGCTAATGGAAGGAATTGAAGAATGTGGTGCGGATACCTGTATAGGAGGATTTAAGCGCGTTGATGAGACTGGTAAAACGACATTCACAGAGCAGTATACCCAAGCAGTGTATACCGGAGAAGCTGTATATGATGGTCTATTTGCTAGAATGCTGGGGAGTGCACCTGACAGACATGATTCGATAAGAATGTCTGTTTGGAACGTAATGTATTCCATGGATATAATTAAGCAACACAGCTTACGCTTTCCTTCAGAGAGAGAGTTTATTTCAGAAGATATTATCTGGGATTCTGAATATTATAAATATGCTGATTGCGTAAAGGTGATTACATCTACGGCGTATAGCTATAGAATCACGCCAGGTTCTTTAACGAAGAAATATAAGCCTCAAATGTTGGAGATGATATGCACGCTTTATAAAGAAATGGAGAATCGATTGAATGGAGATGTGGAGAAAACAACGCGCCTCCAAAGACAGTTTTTTGTGAATTTAAGAATGTGTATCAGCCAAGAGAATAACCATATGATGGGGCAGAGAGAGACAACGCTCAGAAAGCGGTTGGAGGATATTGTAAGTTGTTCAACTGTTGAAAAAGTAGTAAATACTTATCCCATTGAAAGGACCCAGTTTCAGGCAAGGATGTTTTTAATTATCATAAAATATAAACTAGTTACAGTGATGGGTGTATTGTTGAAATTGGGGATGATATAGAGAGGAAGATGGTCTATGGAGGATATAAGAAGCATTTACTTCACAAGTAGAAAGAATTATCTTAAATGTTTTTTGTTGCGTGAACATGAGTGGTATATATACAAATTTCAGAAATTATTGAGAAACGAGGAAAAGGCAAGTCAATATCTGGTTAAAAGCTATTATAGATGGAGGAAAAATACGCTTGGACGTAAGTTAGGATATACAATTCCGGCAGGTGTATTCGGTGAGAATTTACATATTTGGCATTTCGGAAATATAGTTGTGAATGGAGGTTCTCGTGTCGGTGGGGGGTGCGTTCTTCATGGGGACAACTGTATTGGGAATGATGGAAAATCGCATGCGTGTCCAGTAATTGGAAATAATGTGGACATTGGAGTTGGTGCAAAACTGATTGGAGACATTGTGATTGCTGATGATATTATGATAGGTGCTGGTGCGATTGTTGTTTCATCATTCACTGAACCAGGGATTACGATTGGCGGTATACCTGCCAGACGAATCAAATAAAAGGAAAATATCGCTTTATATCATTGTCTGTTATATTCACACACTACTTTTGGCACCTGCGTAGTTTTAGACTTTTGGAAAATTATGAAGGTACTTACGGATCTATTCTTTCACGACTCTAATGCATGATTATAGTAGGTCTGTATTAAAACGCAAGTACGGTGTAATCCTTGGAAATCAATGAAAAACGTTTGTTGGTTGGGGTGTCACGATTTTAGTAGGAAGCAATGTCGGTTCAAATACGATTATTAGAGCCAATAGTGTTGTAAGTGATGAAACGGAGAGCAATTCTGTTCATGAGGTAACCCAGCACGAAAAATCATGATATTGGATAAATTCTATAATAAAAGGTTATCAAAACAATTAGATGAAGCTGTAGATTATGACGGAAACTATGAAGCAATTTTTGTGGATGAGTAATTATTCTTTTTTTCAATCTGAATGATAAGGAACAAATGGATGTATATAGTACAAAACAGAATTTGATGATAAATTCAGCAGAGGAATTTCTTGGGCAAAGGAAAGGGAACTGCTGTTTGTAGATTATTAGAATTTTCTACGGTATTGCGATAAAAATGGTGGAAATAAAAGTGATTATGACATTAAGACTGAAAGGTCGCAATGTCGTGTATCTATACAATATAAATAAATGGGTAAGATAAAGGTGAGGGATTGTTGATGAAAATTAAAGGATCTGATTTAAATATAGTATTGTTGTGCTTAACATTTTACGAGATTACTGTAGTTCCTCACTATGTTTTTCTTGGATTTAAGTATCTTGTTTTGTTTTGGACTCTATATCAGTATCATAAAGAATGGCGGAAGAACAAGATATTATTAACAATTATAGCTTTATATGGGTTAATGACTTGTTTTTCTTCCGTAATAAATGGAATGTCTTTTAATACCGTATTTGCTTCACTTATGTTTGGGATTCAAATTGTAGATATTTTTCTGATATGCATATATTACATACACCATAAATCTTTAGGAAAGTTAGTAAGAGTTATTATGCTTACATTCTTTCTTTTGCTTTTGGTCAATGATATTTTAATGCTTTTTGTAAAATATAATTTCAGCAACCCCAATGAAGAGTATCTTTTAGGAAATAAATTTGTTGTTTCATACCTACATTGCTTTGTTACGATGCTAGCATTTGTGAAGGCAAAAACAAAGGAAAACAACAAGAAATTTTTGTCTTTCCGTAAAGGAATGTTAAAGGCAAATAAGACAGTTGATTATTTGTATGCAATTGTCTTTTATGTATATTCGTTAATGATTTGTGCAAAAGTTACTTGTTCAACAGGTATAATCACTTGTGCTACGATGCTTCTGGTAATAATACTTCCAAGCAAAATCAAATCCTTCATTTCAGATGGCAAAACAATGCTAATTGCAACATCTGTGATTAACATTCTTGTATTAGGTACATATTCGCTTCTCAGTATGCCATTCTTTGAAAATATTATATATAATGTTTTAGGAAAGTCATATACTTGGAAAGGAAGGCTGATAATATGGGAAAGAATATTCGGATTGATTAGAGAAAGACCAATTTTGGGATATGGATACTATAATAATGCTGTTGATCAATTAGTTGGATTTGGAAACCCACAAAATGGCGTGCTTAAGCAGTTAATAGATACAGGAATCATCGGATTAGTTTTTTACGGCTTAATTGTGTTGCAAAGTTTTCAGCATCCGAAAAAATCGGAGTTAATTGAATTATATCCTATAAGCGCATTTTTTTATGCGATGATTATTGCCTCACTTGTTGAGATAAACTTAACACATATGATTGTCTTCATGGCAATGGCATTATTTTACGCAACGAGTAGCAAAAAAGAAGGAGGAGTGTAGAAATGAGAGTGGGAATATTATCCATGCAAAGGATTCCTAATTATGGGTCCTTTATGCAAGCACTCGCATTGAAAAACATTTTGGAAGAAAGAGGACATGAGGTTACATTTGTTGATATTCAGAAAAATGAGCACATTAATAATGCGAAGGGTAAGAGTATACTGTGGAAGTTAGGAAAACTAAAAAATATAGACGGGTATTTATTAAGAAGAATTATTGATAGTAAAAAGAACAAGAAATTAGATATCGTTTTTAAGAAAAGTCAGGAAAAATATCTCAATTTAGATAGGAGTTGGATGGGTTCTAATGGATGCGATGCTGTAGTAATTGGGAGCGACGAGATATTTAATTGTTCGTCAGAGAGCAAATGGGGGATTAATGGACAACGTTTCGGCGATATCCATGGTGTGAACATTGTTGTTAGCTATGCAGCATCATGTGGATATACAGATGCAAGTAATTTGAAAGATGAAGACAGGGAGACAATAGAAATTGCTTTAAAGAAAATGACGAAAATTTCCGTAAGAGATAAGAACACGGTAAATTTTATAGATCAGTTGATAGACAAAATCCCGGAAGAGCATTTGGATCCAGTGTTAATATACGATTTAGAAAAATTTATTATCCAAGAAGATGTTCCAGAAGAAGCATATATGATTATATATGCATATCATAATAGAATAAAATCAAAAAATGAAATTCAAGCCATAAAGAGCTACGCTCATAAACATCATCTAAGGACTGTTGCGGTGGGAGGTTCCTTGCCGTGGTGCGATGAATTTGTAGTACTTTCACCATTTCAAGTACTTGCCTATTTCAAAAATGCAGTATGTATTGTTACAGATACATTTCATGGAACCATATTTTCCGTAAAATTTAACAAGCCGTTTGCTGTGATTGTTCGTGATAGTAATGCAAATAAATTGGATGATTTGTTAGAACGATTGAAAATTACAAATCATAAGGTTACTGATTTAACCATGTTAGAAGATGTTTTATCGCAGCAGGATGATCTAAAAGAGTGTCACGATATAATTGAGCATGAAAAAAAACGGTCATTTGAGTACATAGAAAGTGTTGGGCTATGAGAAGAATTCCTTCTGAATCACTTAAAAATATTACTAAGATATCTGGTGGAACAATTTTAGGACAGGTAATTTCTATAGTAACGCTTCCGGTTATTACGAGAATATACGGAGTAGAAATTATCGGAATTTGGACGGTAGTAACATCTTTTGCAAATATCGTTACAAATATATGTGATCTAGGATTGTCTAATTCATTGATGATGTGTCAAGATGAGATGATACCTAAATGGTATAGTATCGTTGTTAAATTGTCTAATTCTATTAGTATAATAAGCGGTATTATTATTTCGCTGTATCTATTGTTAGCTAGATCTGATTTGACATACGCATTAACAATAGGCGGTTTTTCTGCTTTGTATGCGTTTTTGCTGAGATGGGTTAATATTTGCTCAATTATCCTGAACCGAAATAAAGAATACAATATTTTAATGGTTAATTCTGTCCTTCGTTTTTCAGTAGTAGCATTTGTGTCTATCGGGCTGGGATTATTGAATTATAGAAGCTTTGGTTATTATATTGGAAATGTATTAGGGCAACTCGTCACTGTGGTACATATGATGCGGTATCTTCCCAAAATCGAATTACATAATAGGATGTGTGAGTATATCGAGTTTGGACAAAAAAATGTGAATTACATACGATATCAATTGCCCGCTTCAATTACTGTCACCCTTCGTACCGATTTGCCGAATTTATTGATTAGTGGATTATTTGGAAACGAGATTTTGGGGTACTTTTCTATATCACAAAAGTTGCTTACTATTCCGATTACCTTTTTAGGGCAAGCTCTCGGAAAAGTGTTTTATCAGAAAACAGCCGAAATGAGGAGAAAAGGACAATCTATTGGTCAATTTGTTGAGAAGAGTATTAATCGTGGTATGATAATTGCGCTTATACCGATGACCTTGCTTGCTGCATATGGTGATGCCGCAGTAGTTTTGTACTTTGGCACGAAATATGCGATTGGTGGTGTAATTTGTCGGATCATTGTATATCGTTCGTTGTTTAATTTTGTATCCACGGCTACACAAGGCTTAGATATTGTGTTGGATAAACAGCAGTATGTTTTGTATACTTGCTTTTCACAAACTATATTTTCGGTTTTAAGTGTTTTATGCGGCTATTATGTGTTTGACAGCATATATATAACGACAGTTCTTTTGGTGATTTCATTTATTGTAATTCAGATTGTTTATTTTTATTTCATGTATAAATGCATGGGTCTTAATTCTGTGTATTATGTTAGAAATGCCTTTTTAATTATACTTACGATGTTAATATTATCAGTAGTTTTACGAACTGTAACTTTACACATTTTGGAGTGCTTACATGGAGGTTTCTTTGAAAAATTGCTGTTATGTTTTGTGAGGTGAAGTAATATGAAGACTGTATGTATACAGAATCAATGTGCAGGATGCATGGCATGTATTGAAAGCTGTTCTAAAAATGCTATTCAAATTAAGGATTCTATTAATGCGTATAATGCGGTAATTAATGAAGATTTGTGTATTAGATGTGGTTTATGTCATAGGGTATGTCCAAATAATAGTCCTATATCTAAATACAAACCAATTGAATGGTATGAAGGATGGGCTTGCGATGCTATTAGGGAGTACACTGCTTCCGGTGGTGTAGCTTCTGCCATTATGAAAAGGTTTATTGAACAGGGAGGATATGTTGCTTCTTGCTTGTTTAAAAATGGAGAATTCTGTTTTGATGTTACGAATGAACAGGAAAGAATCAGGAAATTTGCTGGTTCAAAATATGTCAAAAGTAATCCTATAGGAGTATATAAAAAAGTTAGTATTCTTTTACGTGAAAATAGAAAAGTTTTGTTCTTGGGATTGCCGTGTCAAATTGCTGGATTAAAAAATTATTTAAATTCAAAAGAACATAATAATCTCTATACGATAGATTTAATTTGTCATGGTTCACCCTCTCCTCAGATTTTAAACATGTTCTTAGAAGAAAATAATATTGATATTAATCAAATAAAGGATATAAGCTTTCGGAGAAAAACAGTTTTTGAGATTTCTACTAAAAGTAGTAAAAAGAATTATATTGAGACCTCACATGCCGGTGTTCAAGATATGTATACTTATGCTTTTTTAAATGCATTAGATTATACAGAAAACTGCTATTCATGTGCTTACGCTAGTCTTGATCGTGTTTCTGATATTACATTAGGGGATTCTTGGTCTAGTAATCTATCGAAAGAAGAACAGATGAAGGGAGTTTCTCTTATTTTGTGTCAAACAGAAAAGGGCAAGCAATTAGTAAAAGACGCTGGTCTCATTCTGCATGACATTGAGTTGGCGAATGCTATAGAGACGAATCACCAATTAAGACATCCATCTGTATTGCCTATTGAACGAAAACGCTTTTTACGTAATATATCACATGGATTTTATTTTGCTTTTGCTATTAGTGTTCCTAAAATATATTTTAAGAAAAAAATAAAAACAGCACTCATTAATGCTAAACTTTTAGGGGGAAAAAGAAGCGATTGAATATACGTTATGATATATAAAATAATTATCAGAACACTGTGATATATCGGCTTATCTAACAAACTGAGTGCTTTATAGTAATACAATAAACGACAGTAATAATCAAAGATAAAGAAAAAACAAGGATAAAACCTATGAATATGAAAAACACAACATTACTTATAATGGTCGTTTATATAGGCTTAAGTTTGGCGGGCGGAATCAAGTAGATGGAGCCGATTGGCTTACATAATGAAATCATCTGTGAGAAACAAAATGTCGGAATTGGTTATGCATTTCAGAATGTGAACAATGTGCCGGGTGAAGAGTTGTTTGTTATGGGCAATCAAAGAATGCCGTATTTATGAGGCTTGTGGCGTTTCACAAAAGCTTAATTGTAGATTAAATAATAAGGGAAAAGTATATACGATCAAATATACTTTGTGTTTCTGGACTTGTCGCATAAAACGAGGGTTTAGAAGATAAAAAGGAAGTTGGTCGAATAATGGCAGAGAGAGTACTTCTGGTTTTATATAACAGAAAAGAAGAGTACTGTGGTTGTACGGCCTGTTATGCTATTTGTCTTAAGTTTGTAGTATTAATGGCCAAGGACGGAGAAGGTTTTGCGCATTTCCGGATTGATGAAAGCAAATGCATCTGGTGCTATTCGTGTATCAAGGTTTGAAAAATAAAAGCGGAAAAGGAGAGTTTATGAATAATACAACATTACTAATCATGGCTGCTGGTATCGGTTCCCGTTTTGGCGGCGGTATCAAACAATTGGAGCCAGTCGGTTTACATAATGAAATCATCATGGACTATTCCATTCATGATGCAATTGAAGCTGGGTTTAATAAAATTGTGTTTATTATTCGAAAGGATATTGAAAATGACTTCCGGGAGGTTATTGGCAACAGGATAGAGAAAATTTGTGCAGACTTAGGCGTAGAGGTTGGGTATGCATTTCAGAGCCTTTCTGATATTCCGGAAGGTTTTGCTGTCCCGGAGGGACGTACAAAGCCTTGGGGGACGGGACAAGCTGTTCTTGCTGCGAAAGAGATTATTCATGAGCCTTTCATGGTGATCAATGCGGACGATTATTACGGAAAAGAAGCGTATCGTCAGATGCATGATTGGCTTGTCTTAGAGCATGCAGATAACGCAATTGCGATGGCTGGTTTTATATTGAAAAATACACTGTCCGACAATGGTGGTGTGACTAGAGGTGTCTGCAAGGTGGCAGACGGTCATACACACATCGTTGATGTTGTGGAGACCAGTAACATTATCAAGACCGTCGATAACGTAACAGGAATGATTGGTGCATCTGCAGATGGTGTTGAATTAGATCCCGAGTCCTATGTGTCCATGAATATGTGGGGATTTCCGGCAAAGGAAGGTTGTGCCCCTGCATTTATTGATGTGTTGGAAAAAGAATTTAAAACATTCTTTGAAACGGATGTTTTGTCTAATCCTATGAAAGCAGAATATTTGCTCCCGACGCTGATTGGTGGATTGCTCAGAGACGGGAAATATACCGTGAAAGCACTGGAAACCAATGACAGATGGTTTGGTGTTACATACAAAGAAGATAAAGAATCAGTTGTAAAAAGCTTTAAGAAGTTGATTGAGGACGGAGTATATCCGCAAGAGCTGTATTCTGATTTGTTGAATAGATAAAACATAGGGTTTGTCCATTGTTGTACACATAAAAATAGCAAAGAGATACTTGAGAGGGTGCGCACGGTGGCTAGATGTGATAAAATAATTATAGTTTGTCTTTTACAAGACAGTTCTTCGGAGCTATTCCGTTTAGATATGGTTGGAACCGAAGAACATGCTTAAAATAGGCAGGGAAAAATAGTGATGGTTATTATTAATGCATTATTTCTGGCTTGGATTTATATGGCGTAAAGGAGGACAAAATGATTACAGCAACAGAAGTAAAGAATCAAGGATGACCGTAAGACGTGAACTTGATAATAATGGTATTGTGTATAATGATGTCACCGTGCATGTTGATATGCTGAATTAAAACTGAAGAAAATTACTTGAGATATAGAAAATATTTATAGAAGATAATAACAAAGACTGTCAGGATGGTGTGATTTCCTGACAGTCTTTTTGTCTGATGTGCGCCTAGCGGCGCACGTTTCCAACGGGTGTAAGTCCCGAATCCGCCCG
>JBJFCD010000200.1:0-9573 GCA_051888795.1 Lachnospiraceae bacterium
GATCTGGAATCTGCTACGATGATTCTATAGAAAGGAGCCTTCTTCTGTCCCATTCTTCTTAATCTGATTTTAACTGCCATTGTTCTTTACCTCCATAAAATAATCATTCTTTTTTAGTTTATATTGTATATAACGTACTTTGTACGGTATAACCTGTAATAAATCTTTTAGAAAGGAAAACGGAATTTATTTCGTTTTCCGCCTTTTCCCATCATCTTCATCATCTTTTTCATCTCGCCAAACTGCTTCACAGTCCGGTTCACTTCGCTGATATCAACTCCCGCGCCTTTGGCAATTCTGTGCTTTCTTGACGGATTCAGCACATCCGGATTTCTTCTTTCTTCCAAAGTCATCGAGTAAATGATTGCTTCAATACGAGCCATTTTTTTCTCAGCCTGAGCAGTCTGTTCCTCATCCATGCCTTTCATCTTGCCCATGCCCATAGCTCCCATACCGGGAAGCATACTCATAACATTGCCGAGACCGCCCATATTTTTCATCTGATTAATACTTTCCAGATAATCTTCGAAATCGAACTGAGCTTTCTTAAGCTTCTTGGTCATCTGCTTTGCTTTTTCCTCATCGATTTCAGCCTCTGCTTTTTCAATGAGCGTCAGCACATCACCCATGCCAAGGATGCGGGACGCCATACGATCCGGATAAAACTGCTCAAGATCGGAAAGCTTTTCTCCCATACCTACATAGAGAATCGGTTTTCCTGTCACTGCCTTAACTGAAAGCGCAGCACCACCTCTTGTATCACCGTCAAGCTTCGTGACGATCACACCGTCAATACCGACTTTTTCATTGAATTCCTTAGCCACATTCACGGCATCCTGACCAGTCATCGCATCAATAACGAGAATTGTCTGATGTACCGTTACTGTATCTTTGATTTCCTGAAGCTCTGCCATCATATCCTCATCAATGTGAAGACGGCCGGCCGTATCCAGAATCACAATGTTATTGCCATTCTTCTGAGCATGCTCCAAAGCAGCTTTCGCAATGTTCGCCGGCTTATGGTTCTCACCCATGGAAAATACTTCCACACCCTGCTTTTCACCATTCACCTGCAGCTGTTTGATTGCTGCCGGACGATATACATCACATGCTACCAAAAGAGGCTTCTTACCTTTTAATTTATATTTGCCCGCCAGTTTTGCGGTGGTCGTTGTCTTACCTGCACCTTGAAGACCTGCCATAAGGATTACTGTAATGGCACTTCCCGGCTGAAGCTTGATCTCTGTTGTCTCAGAGCCCATAAGCTTTACAAGCTCTTCGTTTACAATCTTGATCACCATCTGTCCAGGATTCAGACCATTCATTACATCCTGACCAATGGCTCTCTCCTGCACATTCTTAATAAAATCTTTTACAACTTTAAAGTTAACGTCTGCAGCAAGAAGTGCTCTCTTTATCTCTTTGAGAGCTTCCTTTACATCATCCTCCGTAAGACGACCCTTGCTCCTTAAACTTTTAAACACATTTTGAAGTTTTTCTGTCAAGCTGTCAAATGCCATACTATAACTCCTCTATAATCGCATCAGATATCTCTTTTATCTCTTTTACAAGCTGTGCCGTATTTTTCGAATCACAGTCATCTAAAATCTCATTCATCTGATTGATCTTCTCTTTAATCGACATGAATTTTTCCACAAGGTGAAGCTTATCTTCATAGCCTTTTAAAGTCTGGTTGCACCGCTTAATAAGATCATGCACCCCCTGACGGCTGATACCTGCTTCCCTCGCAATCTCACCGAGAGACAAGTCCTCTAAAACAAACTGTTCATAAATCTCTTTCTGGTGATCATTCAAAAGCTCACCGTAAAAATCATACAGCAGAGCCTGTTCCAATATTTCATTCATATTACTCACCTGTGATATCTTATACCAAAACATCCATAGTGTCAAGTATTTTTTCTTTACACCTCAAAATCACTTATCGATCCGTTTCATTTTCCTTTGATTCACTTGATTTCTTCCAGAATTTAGCGTAAGATAAAGTTGTTCTATTTCCATGTATTAATAAGGGGAGGATATGATGGAGAATCAGAATTATTATGAAATATTAGGGGTTTCTACAAAAGCTTCTCTGGAAGAGATCACTTCAGCAAAGAACGCACTCGCCAAAAAATACCACCCGGATGCTAATATGAAAGACGGAATTGACACAACCGAACAGATGCAGCTCATACTTGAGGCATATCGTGTTTTATCTGATCCGTCGAAACGAGCAAAATATGACCGTGAAATTTCCGGAAGAAAGTCTGTCATGCAGACCTTTGATCTTCGTGAGTCCGGAGATGCTCCGGAAAGCACCGAACCGACATTCGTTACTTATTGGAAAGCTGCCGGAGAATTATATGATATTGTTTTACAAAGCGATGAACTTTACCGCCAGAAACAGACTGCAAAGCTCGGTCAGCTTGCTATGCAGGCACTTAAGCCTATTCTTGTATTAAGAAATGCCGGAATTCCGGAACAATACTGGCATCCCGATATTATGAACTGGCTTCTTTTTGCATGGTACAAAAACCGTAATTATACAACTGCCTACCTTCTCTCCATGTATGATGAACATTTAAAGAAAGAGTATGGTCAGGTTGACAAGATCCGAATGAAAAGTAAAGCGTTAAGCTATGAGCGTTCCGTCAAAAAACTGATGAAGTATTGATTTTTTTATCTCACACATTTTCGCTCCGGGCATATTATGTACTGTAAATAACCTTTATGGAGGATTTTTAGTATGAGCGATTTAAATTGTGGATGCGGATGTGACGATTCTGTAAGATGTGGAAGAGACTGTGGATGTGACAGCGGATTCTTTGGCGGCAACAATAGTTGCTTATGGATCATTCTTCTTCTCATTTTCTGTGGCGGATGCGGAAACAGCAGATGGGGCGACAGAGATGACAGATGCGGATGTGGCTGCAATGACAGCTGCTTATGGATCATTCTTCTTCTTATCTTCTGCGGCGGATGCGGAAACAGATGCGGATGTTAATACGATAATTTATGGAGATGGGGTATTCAATACCTCATCTCTTTTAGATTTCTGCATATTTTTCTTAAATTATTCATATATATTTACAACGCTGCCTTTAAGGAGTCATTATGGAAAAGAACCCACCCAGGCCAATGACACCATTTGATGAACTTGTCACCCCGACAAGCTTATATACATTAAAGCTTCTGCTTCCATATGTTCCTGTTCCCATGCAGCGTATTGTGGCAATTTTCCTTAAATTTTATGAATTAAAAAACACAATCGAAAATTTCCACGGATTTAACTGTTCCTGTACAGATGACCGCCCCGACAGCATTATAAAGGATCTTAAGCCTTATATGAAACCTGAAGAGCAGGAAATGATGGAACAAATGGAAAACATGATGAATATGATGGAAATGATGAAACAAGTGCAGAATGCATCCGATTTTGCCTCCTCAGACAACAGCGAAGGATTCTCTCCTCTTAATTTAATGAAGGGAATGATGGATCCCGAACAGCAGAATATGTTTGAGATGTACAGCCATATCTTCGATCAGGCAATGGATCATTCTGATTCTCAGAAAGGAGCAGATTATGAATGAATGGATTAATCACCCTGCGATGAAAAATATCGATCCCGCAAAACTTGAGCTCATCAAAACAGCCGCAAAACAGACTGAAGCAAAAAGCGGCAAAGAAATGGCTCCGATCATGATGGCATTGATAACAAGCGCAAATAAAAAAGGAATTCATTTTACACCTGACGAATTTTCATTAATTATCAGTATATTAAAAGAAGGAAAAAGCGAAAAAGAACAGGCGCAGATTGAACAGACAATAAAAATGGTATCATCCTATATGAAAAAGCCTTTTTTTTAATTTCAAGATTTGCTATACTATCTTTTGATAAATATCTTATTCGTTTCGAGCGATAATACGGTACAAGGAGAACAGACATGAGAAATATCAAACTTACGATAGAATATGACGGAAGCCGTTATCAGGGCTGGACCCGTCTTGGAAAAGATGAATCAAATAATACTATCTCCAACAAAATTATAGATGTGCTTAAAAAAATGACCGGAGAATATCTTGTTGAGTTAAACTGTGGCTGCCGGACTGAAGTAGGCGTACATGCCTATGCGCAGATTGCAAATTTCAAGACAGAGACTAACATGGGCATACAGGAGATCAAACACTATCTGAACCGCTATCTCCCAATGGATATCGCAATCACAGATGTCCAGGAAGTGCCAGACCGTTTCCACGCCCAGCTCAATGCAACATCAAAGACTTATGTCTACCGCATGAATGTCACAGATGTCCCAAGTGTATTTGACCGTAAGCACACCTATCATTGTTTTAAAACTCCCGATCAGAAGCTGATGCAGCAAGCTTCTTTACTACTGATCGGACGTCATGATTTCAAAAACTTTTCAACCGCAAAGAAAACCAAAACAACTACACGTGAAATTTATGAAATTGATATTTATGGTGATGGGGAAGAAATGCAGATTATGATCCATGCGGATGACTTTCTCCACAACATGGCAAGAATCATTATCGGTACACTTTTGGAGATTGGCTTTGGCACACGAAAGAAAGATGAGATTGAAGATATTTTTGAAGGTAGCCTTCCTGCAAGTGCTCCATGTGATCCCAAAGGATTATATCTTCAGGAGATCACATACTAAGCATTGCACCTTGGTATCTGCATCAGACAAATATAACTTCTACAATAAAAAGCCTGGGAGAACTATATTTCTCTCAGGCTCATTTATTTGATGATTCTTTACTGTTTGTTTAATATTATCCATCCGGATTCTATACCAGATAAATTCCAACTGACTGAAGGAGAAGGATAATGAGAAGAATCGGTGCAATATATTTGATCATTGCAATATAAAGTTTCTTTCTTCCGAATTTGCATCCGCCAATTGTAACTTCATCAATCACAGTCTGCGGTTTTACAACCCATCCAATCAGGATACATGTTGAGATTGCTACGATCGGCATCATAATATTATTACTGATGTAATCCATAATATCAAGAATCTGACCCACTGTTCCGTTTGGAAGCGTAAACTCAAAATACAGTTTATTGTAGCCAAGACATACAATAATACCAGTAATCAGTGCATAAATTGTTGAAATTACCGTACTCTTCTTTCTTGAGAAATGGAACTTATCCATAATACCGGAAACAATTGCTTCAAGGACAGATACTGAAGAAGTAACTGCCGCAAAGATTACCATTAAGAAAAACAGAATTCCGATAATCCTTCCAAAACCTCCCATTGCCTGGAATACTTTTGGCAATGATACAAACATCAGTCCCGGTCCTGCAGACATTCCATCCATTCCCATGAATGTATAAACTGCCGGAATGATCATCAGACCTGCGAGCAATGCAACCAATGTGTCAAAAAACTCAATCTGGTTGATTGACTTCATAAGGTTTGTTTCCTTCTTTGCATATGATCCGTAAGCTACCATAATACCCATAGCAACGCTGATTGAATAAAACAGCTGTCCCATTGCATCCATAAGAATTGTAAAGAACTTACGGAATGTCATTCCTGTAAAATCAGGAATCAGATACACTTTAAGTCCCTGAAGACCCGTTCTGACTGTTCCATCGGCGTCAGCATGACGAAGCGTAAGTGAATAAATACCAATAATCGCAATCAAAACGAAAAGAATCGGCATCAGAATCTTGCTGTAATTTTCAATTCCTTTATTAACACCGTTAAATACTACAAAGGCTGTAGCTGCAAGGAAAAGAACCAGACCTATGATAGGTCCCCACTGGCTTGTGATAAAGCTTCCGAAATATCCGTCAGAAGCAGCCTCTACTCCCTCACCTGTCAAAAATGCGATGAAGTATTTTAATACCCATCCGCCGATTGTACAGTAATACGGGAGAATGATCAGTGGAACTGCCCATGCAAATCCGCCGATAAAATTAAACTTCTTATGTATCATTCCATATGCTGTAAGTGGTCCCTGTGCTGTTTTTCTACCGATTGCAATTTCGGTAGTTAACAAAGTGAAACCAAAGGTAAGCGCAAGGATAATGTAAACAAGGATAAATACTCCTCCGCCTCCTTTTGCTGCCAGATATGGAAAACGCCAAATATTCCCCAGACCGACTGCACTTCCGGCTGAAGCCAGGACAAACCCTAACGAACCGGTAAAATTACTTCTTTTTTCATGTGTACTCAAATTTTCATACCTCCTAAATCATACTTTCATTCCAACCTTTTTCTAATGTATACCCCAGCTTTCGAAAATCTCCTCCTTCCGTCTCCCTCAGGTTCTGCATCAGATATATTTATAATTCCAGATATCTGCGCAATTTATCGTATTCGCCCTCCATCGTTTCATAACCATGTTCATAAAATCTCATCAATGTATCATAGTTTCTCTCCAACCTTGAAACTGTCGGTTCAGTCGGGCGAATTACATAAATTTTCCCCTCCGCTTCCATCTTTCTTACAATAAGCATTGTCTGATTATATTCGTAATTGCGACGGATAGCCACGCGCACCAGATTCGGATAATTTTTATATGCTTTCCGGTACAAATTTGCTGTTGTTTTTTTGGTCATCTTTTTCCTGTATCCAGGATTTCTCGTCAGAATCAGAACAATCTTTTCATTTCCGGTTTCCTGAGCCCTCACAATCGGAACAGAATCCGCAAGCCCTCCGTCAAGATAAGGAACTCCATCAATATTTACCATTGGTGACACAAGTGGCATGCTGCTCGAAGCACGACAGATTTTCATAAGACGCTCTCTATCGCTTCTCTCTGTCATATACTCGGCCTGACCTGTAATGCAGTTCGTTGTGACAATCTCACATTCCATCTCCGAATTAAAATAAGTGTCATAATCAAACGGAAACAATTCATTCGGATACTTGTCAAAGATCAGATCCATATCAAGCAAACTCTTTTCACGAAAAACTTTACGCACATTGCTGTAATAGTTATATTCTTTATCTTTATGGATCATACAGTCTCTCGTCCTCCCTGGCTGCTTTGAGACATAATCCACACCATTACATGAACCTGCCGATACTCCGATCACATGAGAAAGATACAAATCCCTTTCCATCAGAAAATCAAGGGCACCCGAGGTAAAAACACCTCTTGTTGCACCGCCTTCTAATACTATTGTCGCATTTACCATATTATTTACACTCTCCTCGTACTATAAAAGTATCTCATTTCACTATTATATACCGTTTTTACATTATCGAAAACCAAATTTTAAATAAACTTGCTATTTACGTATATATTTGATAAGATAAGCCTTGTATGTAAAAGAACACTTTATATTACGAGATACTAGAGAAGTATATCATATGAAGGCAAAACAGTCTACTAAATATTATTTTAAGGAGTCAAAGAATGATTAGTACAAGTAACATTACATTACGTGTCGGAAAAAAAGCATTATTTGAAGATGTTAATATTAAATTTACTGAAGGAAACTGCTATGGTCTCATCGGTGCAAACGGTGCCGGAAAATCAACTTTCCTGAAAATTCTTTCCGGTCAGCTTGAACCTTCAAAAGGCGAAGTAATCATCACTCCGGGAGAACGCCTTTCTTTCTTGCAGCAGGATCATTTTAAATATGATGAGTTTCCGGTTTTAGATACTGTTATGATGGGAAATGCCCGCATGTATGAAATCATGAAGGAAAAAGAAGTCATTTACGCAAAAGAAGATTTCACCGATGAAGATGGAATCAAAGCAAGTGAATTGGAGGCAGAGTTTGCTGCCATGAACGGCTGGGAAGCTGAATCTGATGCAGCGAGCCTCTTAAATGGTCTTGGCATCGAGACAGAGCTTCACTATGAGATCATGAAAAATCTTGACGGTCCGAAAAAAGTAAAGGTACTGCTTGCTCAGGCACTCTTTGGCAATCCGGATATTCTTCTTCTGGATGAGCCGACCAACCACCTGGATCTTGATGCCATCGCATGGCTTGAAGAATTCCTTATCGGCTTTGACAATACAGTCATCGTCGTATCTCATGACCGTTATTTTCTAAATAAAGTCTGCACTCAGATTGCAGATATTGATTACGGAAAGATCAAACTCTACGCCGGAAACTACGATTTCTGGTACGAATCCAGTCAGCTTCTCATCCGCCAGATGAAAGAAGCGAACAAAAAGAAAGAAGAAAAGATTAAAGAACTCCAGGAATTTATTTCCCGTTTCAGTGCCAATGCTTCCAAATCAAAACAGGCTACATCAAGAAAACGTGCACTGGAAAAGATTCAGCTCGATGAGATCCAGCCATCCAGCAGGAAATACCCTTACATTGATTTCCGTCCGAACCGTGAAATCGGAAATGACGTTCTCACGGTGGAAGGCTTAAGCAAAACCATCGATGGTGAAAAAGTTCTTGATAATATCTCTTTCACCTTAAATCACGATGATAAAGTTGCTTTTGTCGGTAGCAACGAACTTGCAAAGACAACTCTTTTCCAGATCCTCATGGGCGAGATGGAGCCGGATGAAGGTTTTTACAAATGGGGAATTACAACTTCACAGGCATATTTCCCATTGGACTTTGGCAATGAATTTGACAATGACTATACTATCGTTGAATGGCTGACACAGTATTCCGAAGAAAAAGATGCCACTTATGTTCGTGGATTTCTAGGAAGAATGCTTTTTGGCGGAGATGATGGTGTGAAAAGAGTGAGTGTTTTATCCGGTGGAGAGAAAGTCCGCTGCATGCTCTCCAAAATGATGATCTCTGGCGCAAATATTTTGATTTTGGACGAGCCTACCAACCATCTGGATATGGAATCCATCACCGCACTGAATAACGGAATGACAAAATTCCCCGGTGTAATTCTCTTTACTTCCAGAGACCACCAGATTGTACAGACCACTGCCAACCGAATTATGGAAATCGTTCCGGGCGGAAAGCTGATTGACAAGATTACCACATACGATGAATATCTCGAAAGCGATGAAATGGCAAGAAAACGACAGACTTACTCTGTACAGAGCGAAGAAGACGACTAAACTTAATATTAATGATACAATATAAAAAACAGGTCCTGCCCGGATCTGTTTTTTATATAACATATATTTAAAATTTTATTTACACACCGACACGTTGACTTAAAGCGAAATAAATCCTTTCAAACTCCTTTACATCTCTCTCATTCTTCTTACACAAAAAAATCTCATGGGCTTTTTTCTCTTTGTCAACAAAAATAAGAGTTTTTTGATCTCTCCTGCCATTTTTCACTGTGATTATCGGATTCTCTCAGGAAAACCAACTTTTTTCTGTACCTTTCGCAGTGTCTTCATTGCATAGTAATTTGCTTTCTCCGCATTGTTCTTGATCACACTGTCAATATAGGCTTTGTCTTTTTCAAGTCTTGCCACCTCATCCTGCAGTGGTTTCAGTACAGAAACAACAGATTCACCAACAGCCATCTTGAAATCGCCATAGCCTTTTCCATCGAATTCTTTTACTACTTCCTCCGGTGTCTTTCC
Source organism: Lachnospiraceae bacterium (assembly GCA_051888795.1). Taxonomy (GTDB): domain Bacteria; phylum Bacillota; class Clostridia; order Lachnospirales; family Lachnospiraceae; genus MD308. The sequence continues at coordinate 9,518 of JBJFCD010000200.1, forward strand.
TGTACATGCACTGTAAATATCAATCAGATTCTTAACTCCCGGCTGCTCATCACGGT
>JBJFCD010000201.1:0-2139 GCA_051888795.1 Lachnospiraceae bacterium
GCTCCTATATTCGGTGTCGCTCTGAACGCATTTGCCGTCCTGTCTATTACTACCTGGCTCTCACTTCCTGAATCAAGGACGATATTCTTTTTACACAATAATCTTATACTCTGCAAAAAACTCTTCTCCGGCTCCAAGCACCTGCTCCCACTCTCTGTCTTTCAGCTCACCGTCGAAAATTTCGCTGTCACAGCGCCCATACCATGGTTCAATGCAGATAAACGGTGCATTCTTCTTCGGTGGTGACCAGATTCCTACAAGAGGGGCATCAAATTCTACTGCAAGATATTCCTCGCCTTTTCCATTTCTTAGTGCTACTTTCTGTACCTGACTATTTTCAATTACTTTTGCATCATTATCAAAAGTATGCTCGGTAATTGGCAGTACACCATCCTCTAATTCCACAGTTTCATGCTCTGTAGTAACCGTTCCGCCCTGTCCGAAAATCGTATTTACAAAAGATGCCACATCGTTTCCTTCTCTGTCCTGCAAATGAACATAATAATCCGTCTGACGCTCTCCTGCATGTAAAGGACAGTTAAAAGCAGGATGCGCTCCAATAGAAAAATACATCTCATTCTCTGCCGGATTTTTTACTTTCCACATGACTTTCACTCCGTCTTTCATAAGCTGATACCCTATTTCCATATGAAATGCAAACGGATAAATCTTTCTGCTTTCCTCGTCATCGTCAAGAGCAAACCATACTGTATCTTCTGTCCGGCTTAGCAATGTGAAATCTTTATCTCTGGCGAATCCATGCTGTCCAATCTTATATTCCACACCGTTGTGACGATACACACCGTTTTTTACTCCGCCCACAAACGGGAACAACACCGGTGATGTACGGTTCCAGTATGCAGGGTTCGCGCACCAGAGATATTCGGTGTCTGTGTCCATTTTATACAAAGACTTAAGTTCTGCACCATGAAGATTGACTTCTATTTTCAAATTTTCATTTTTCAAAGTAACATCTGACATCTTGATTGCTCCTTCCTCTTCGCATTTCTGCAATCTATTCTTTTATAAAAATGTACTCTTTTTCATTTGACAGTTCTTTGTGAAACCGATAGCCCAACCGATCAAAGCATTTCATCTCTTCAGGCTTTTCTATATTGTGCTCTGCCATATACCGGACCATCTCTCCTCTTGCCATCTTAGCATAAACACCTTTTTGCACAATTTTGTCTCCCGAAAATTCTCCGAAAACACATGTGATAAAAGTATCATCCTCTGTCAGATATTTCTCGATACATTTCGAATATTCTTTAGATGCAAGATTGATGATCACACGGCTGTCATCCAGAACTTCACGATATAATCGATCTCCCCAATATGTATAAAGGTCCTTTGTTCCGGCAATTTTTGCCTTTGCCTGCATCTCCAGACGATACGGCGTCACTCCGTCCATAGGTTTTAATACTCCATAAAATGCAGATAATATCCGCAAATGCTCCTGCACATAGGAAAACTCTCCATTTTCAAACACGGATGGACTCATATACTGATACGCAATTCCCTCATAAGATAAAACAGCCGGAGTCAACCGACGATACAGATCCATTTTTTCAAAGCGCTCATAATTCTGTTCTGCAATCTTATCATTGCATGCCCACAATTTTTTTGCTTCTTCGTAAGTAAGCTTCTGTATCCAGTGCATAATCTCTTCTGTCTCTTCCAGAAACACCGGCAATCCCTGCGGTGCCAAGTCATCCATGTTTTCATTCATTTTCTTCGCAGGTGAAAGGATAATTCTCATTACAATTCCTCCAGCATCTGTTGCGGATTGTCCGCTGCCTTTACTTTATCCATGGCTCTAACAATGATTCCTTCCTCATCGATCAAATACGTTGTGCGCACAACTCCCATGGACACTTTTCCGTAATTTTTCTTTTCTTTCCAGACATCATAAGCTTCAATCGCCTTACGGTCAGGATCAGATAGAATCGTAAATGGTAACTCATATTTCGTCTCAAAATTTTTATGAGATTTTACAGAATCTTTGCTGATGCCAAGTACCACCGCACCTTTCTCCTGAAACTGTGGATAACGCTCAGCAAAGCCACAAGCCTGCTTCGTACATCCCGGGGTATTATCCTTCGGGTAAAAATACAGAATTACCTTTTTACCTCTGTATTC
>JBJFCD010000202.1:0-2137 GCA_051888795.1 Lachnospiraceae bacterium
GGTAGCGTCAATTTACTTTCGGAAACGAAAGGTCAGAAATCACCCTTGTGATTGGTTTTGATTTGCTTCCCCTATTTTACCAGGTTCCTTACCTTTACTCTACTGGTTTTTTTATCCATCCATTGCTTCTGTATTTTACGGATGGGAAAGAAAGAACTCATGGGTTTATGAACTGCTACGTAGCCCTTGACTTCTTTCTCATCCTGTGTGTAGTACTTAAGTGTAGAACGGAACTTTAGTTGAGGCTTGTGTATCAGAATAAAACATACTGTTTTTGCTTATCACAGACTGCATCCAATATCAATGGCAAGGGCTGCGCCGGCATAAATGCCCCATTGACATTGGCTTTGTCTGTAATTAGAAGCAGTCAAGCAGAACATAAAGATGTTCTGCTACGCACACATTTAATTTGCGGAATTCTACAAACTTATGGCATCAAATAAAGTGTTTCTTTACACTTAAGCACTGTATGTCCTTCTCTAGCAGATTAACTGCTGATTCAATATATCCCTCATCCATTTCATGCTGTGCATCTCTTTTCCGGGGATACTTCCCTGTAATCTCTCGGCGTACTTCCTTCCCCTTTGCGTTCTCCGCAGTTCCTTCACCAGCTCTTCTTTTTTCTCGATCCGTTTCTCTCTTTTCTGCTTATTCTTCTGATAGATCAACAGATCTATGATTTTTCCTCCATTCATCCGATATGCCCTCAGCCTGGACATTTGATCCGCTCCTTTCCGGCTCCAGCCCATCGGACGGCTGCTCATCCGGCTTGACAAGACATGGCTCACCTGACCCTCTGCATGGCAGCCCCACACCGCGCCTGCCTCTTCTGCATGGATTATTATCCCTTTCCAGTTGTTCATCAGATAGTTCAGGCTTTCCTCCACCTCACGGCATTTACTCTCTTTCTCCGTTACATCAATAATCTGGCGGAACAGTTTTCTCACACGGCTGCGCTCTTTTTGATAGATTGCTTCATAGATATCATTCTTTACCTCTTCCGCACTATCCAACAGGTGAACCACCGATCTCTGGATATACTTTTCCATATGGAATTTATCCAATACAAAATGGGCTTTTTCCAGGACCTCGCACCCTGCTTTAATCCACGCAGCTCCATCTCCTGCAATATAGATCTTTTCCAGGTATTCCATGTCATAGGTCGCTCCGATATAATCTCTTACCTCTTCCCACAGCTCTTCATTCTTTTTTCCCGGATATAGTCCGCTGAAATAATGTTTTCCGATTAGACGGTATCTCTTGGACTTGGACTTCTCTCCGTTCTCTTCTACAATATCCTCATAAACACAGATCAGCTTAGGCATCAGGGTATTGTTCTTTCTCCCCTCTCTATCTCGCTTCAAATCCCCCTTCTTCTCAAAAAACTGGGCTGCAACATGATCCTCATCTGCTTCGATATGCAGGTGCCGGATTCTTTTTTTCTCCTCCCGTTCCTGAATCGGCAGTTCGATTACTGTATCATGCACCAGGTTTTTCACCGTCTGCTTGCTTACGGAATCCATCAAACTGGCATGCTCGCCGCCCTTGCGGTAGCTGCTCTCCAATGTTTCTTCCAGTATGGCTGCCGCAGCCCCCATGGTGATTCTTTGATGTCCCTCTATTCCAATCACCTCGTCCAGCAGATATACGGATTTCCCCGTCTTTTTTGATGTATAGCAGGTACGTTTAAATCGGATACTGCCCAGCGGCAGAAGCAGTTCTTTGGGCTGGCCATTCTGCTCAACTACATAGGCCTCTAAGCGTTCCGCACTGTTTTTTATGGTCTGGTCCATCGTTTCCAGTGTCTCTACCAGAATGTTCCGTGCCAGATTCAGGCTTCTTTCCTGAAGTTCTTTCCCATAGGAATCAATATCAAGAGTTCCTTCCACAAATTTCCTCATGGTCTTTTCAATTTCATAGGTTTCTTTTTCGATAAAATGTTGTATACTGTTAATCATGGAAAGCACCTTTCTTTGTGAGTGTATGTTTGCAAAACTATAATATCACAAAGGGGGGCTTTCTTTTTATTCCTTTTTCTGGTTTACATAACTTTCCATTACCCGAAATTTATTTTACGCTATTGCTATTTCGACAGCAGAGTTTCCTCCCACTGCGCTTCCTTAAATCCCACCAGAAT
>JBJFCD010000203.1:0-2126 GCA_051888795.1 Lachnospiraceae bacterium
TATTTTGTAAACAATATTTGCGATAAAATCTCATATTTTTGTTTGTAATTTACAAGAAAGGAGATTCCACGCACCATTTACGCAGAATCCCCCTCTTCACATTCCGTTTCCTGATCAACCTGATCCGCCGCAGCCCGAATCGCTCTTTCGACCTTTTCTGAATTGGCATCTATTAATATTTTTAGTATGTATTCGGCGGTTGCTGCCGCTGAGTTTGGATTATGTATTCTATAATTTAATTTTCTTTTCTGCATAGCGGAGCATCCACCTCCTCCCTGCGGTTTTCTCTTTGTCCATTACTATGAGAAGTCTTTTGGAAATAGTCCAAAAAATCTCCCTCTATATATCCAAACCTTGAGGAAGTCTTATACAACATTTTCTGGTTGAATTTCCAAATCCACAATCAACTCATAAAGCAGTTTGCCGAAAACAAAAACCTCTGTATCCATCAATTCTTCAATAGACACAAAGGTTTCAACAATTTCAAATATTTTCTTTTCTTATTTTCTAAAAGCAAGATACGCCTATGTATTACCGAAACTCCATTTCATGAAATTTCAATATACATTCTTTGGCATACTTGATGGGGATTTCGATTCCCCATACCCTCGATTTTGGCGTTGCATATTTATTTGAATTTCGAATAATATTTACAGCCTTTAAACTTTTTTGAAACAAAAGTTTCAGTAATTCATCAATATTAATTTTCAAATTTAGTTCTTGAACTGAACTATAATTTCGTAATCATCATATGTATCATCTAATAACATGTGTACTAGTTCTTCTGCATGTTCGTCAGCTTTTTCCAACAATAATGTCATATCAATAGACGGATTGTTTTCCAAATCCTCTTTGGCTTTTGCTAACGCCTCTGCAACATCCTCTTTCTTATTCCAGTTCAAAAGAGCTTTCTTTTCATCCACGAACTCAATGGAATTCGGATCAACATTCGGAGTTCCTTGAACAATAGCATGTGGTAATTTAACTACTATCTTATCATCACCACGTTCTTTTACTTCTACATCCGATAAATCCACGCCAGCTCTAAGAGTGGCATCATAATACATAACAAAACTTTTCTTTGTAATAAAAGGTATTGATCCATCTGACATTGGCACTCGTGAAGTATATGTTATTGTCTGAGTGGTTAATTCAGAAGCGTCTTCCAATTTAGCCGTGATATAATTCACAGGTATCGAATCTTCCTTAGTAAAATATGCATGAATTTTCCAACCGCATATACCTCCAATTAATGCACTTACTAATATAACTCCAATCCACATCACCACTTTTCTTTTGACAAAAGACATGTGTTTGATGTTATCAGCTGCATCATCAAAATCTTCGATATGTTCAAGTTCATTTCTATTATTTTTCATATGTATGTTCCTCTCTTTCTTATTACTTTCTTATAAAATATTAATTTTAAAAATCTATCTCATATTCCAAATACCTTCTGGACTCATTCTGGGTTTCATTTACTACAGTTGAATTTCCAGTACATTTCATTCCCTTTAGAACCGCATCAATTTTTGCCGCCTCACCTTCTTTTAATCCAGAAGAATTACTAAGTTTTATCATCAATTTTTGATGAAGCAACGGTCCATTCTCATTCATCCTCATTTCTACAAGTCCTTTTATACTCGGATCATATTTCATATACTTTAACACCGGTTTTAACGGAGCATGTCCTGGACATTCCATCTCCGCTGCAATTTCTACGGTTGAATATTTTTTATCTTCATAATTATGTTCCGCATCTACAGATGCGATTGACTTCGCAGTTACTTTTTTGCTTACCTTCTTTTCCGAAAATGAAGTTTTTTCTTCTTTGTAGGTGACTTTAAAATGCTTTGCCCCAAGATTCTGTGCAATTATTTGTAATTCATTGATGCGTACCTGTTTCAAATAATTAAAGTATTCGTCAAGAGCAATATAAGAATCTCTATCACTTGGATCCACATAATAAAACTCACTATCACAATCTGGATAGAATGACAAACCAAACGTCTCTATGGAATCTCGAAAAATATTTACTATATGAAGTCCTTTCTGATCAGACAAAAAACCTATCGAACCTCTACACACTTCGCTCTCCGTATACTTCTTATCTCTTTCAGTTATTC
>JBJFCD010000204.1:0-2118 GCA_051888795.1 Lachnospiraceae bacterium
CGGGTCTTCGACAGTTACCCTCTTGAAAAATCTCATACAAAATCGCTAGAAACCGCTTAAACAGCGGCTTTTTTTATGTTTGGGTGTGTCAAATTTTTGAAAAATATTTGTTGTATGGGTTGTACGGCGTTGTATTTTATGTTATAATTAAGTATGAAACTTAATTACGACAAAAAATCAAAAGATCCAACCTACTTTATCCAAAAGGGATATCGTAATGGAAAGAAAACTACAACCAAAAATATTGCTCGCATTGGTAAGCATTCTGAACTGCTTAAGATAACAGATGATCCTCTGGCTTATGCCAAAGAACAGGTTGCCAAATACAATGAGGAAGAAAAGAAAAATAACAAGGTCTCTTTGGAGGTGACAATTGATTTTAACGAAAAAATTAAAATCAGCAACGACCTTGTATCTTCCAGTACCAACCGGAACATTGGGTACTTCTTCCTTCAGCAGCTCTATCATCAGCTGGATATCAGTTCTTTCTTCAAAAATGTGACCGCAGATTCTAAGATTACCTTTGATCCAAACCTCGTGAATCGCTTCCTCACCTTTTCAAGGATTCTGGAACCGGATTCCAAGCTGGGGACTTTTGAGCATCTGTATCGTTATTATGAAGAACCGAAGTTTGACTATGTCCATATCTTAAGAACTATGGATATCATGCAGGAACATTATGATGACTACATCAGCCATCTTTATGAGAAAAGCTGTAGTATTTTAAAACGCAATACATCGGTCTGTTACTATGATTGCACAAACTACTACTTTGAAATCGAATCCCAGGATGAGGATTATGTGGACGAAGTAACTGGTGAAACGATCAAAGGTCTGCGCAAATACGGTCCGTCGAAACAGCACCAGCCCGCACCACTTGTGGAAATGGGATTATTTATGGACGGGGATGGAATCCCTCTTTCCATGTGTATCACTTCCGGCTCCGACAATGAACAGACAACTGCTATCCCTCTGGAAAAACAGCTTACCAAAATGTTCAAGGGAAAAAAATTTATCTATTGTGCTGATGCCGGGCTCGGTTCCTTAAACATTCGGAATTTCAACTCCATGGGTGGACGAGCATTTATTGTTACGCAGTCCATCAAAAAATTGTCCGAAGTTTTGCAGGAAGCTGTGTTTAATGATTGTGATTATCGTCTTCTTTCTTCTGATAAGGAAATTTCAATAGAAACCTTGAAGAAATTTGATAAAAATGATCCTGCCAACAGAGATCTGTACTCAGATAAAGCTTACAAGATTCTCTTAGCAGACAAAGCATTTGATCTTGGATTTTATGAAGAGAAAACGTTAAAGAATGGGCATAAGCGTAAAGTAAAATCAAAAGCAACCGTTAAGCAGAAAATCATCATTACGTTTTCCAGAAAAATGATGGAATATCAGAGATTTATCAGAAACCGTCAGATTGAACGCGCAAAAAAACTATTGGAGACTCTCGATCCGGAAACGTATAAAAAAGGGCCTCATGATGTGACACGTTTTATCAAGAGACGTTCCTCTACCAAATCAGGAGAATCAGTTACAGATTTGTACGAAATAAATCAAAGTATCATTGATGAGGAAGAAAAATACGACGGTTATTATGCAGTAGCTACGAACCTTGACGATCCCGCACAGGAGATCATTCGAATCAGTTCACAACGTTACAAAATAGAGGACTGTTTCCGAGTAATGAAAACGAACTTTTCAGCCCGGCCGGTTTTCCACCAGAAACGGGAGCGGATCATTGCACATTTCATGGTTTGTTACACCGCCCTTCTGATCTACCGGCTGCTTGAGAAAAAGCTGGATCATCAAGGAGTGCATTTCACAGTGGAAAACATCGTAGAAACACTAAGAAATATGGAAGTCGCAAATATTGAGGACATGTGCTACATGTCAACCTACACTTGTTCTCAGGTCTGTACGGCGTTAAACGCTACTTTTGATCTGGGGCTGGACAGAAAATACTATCAGCCAAAGGAGCTAAATAAAAAACTCAAAAAAATTTTTTAAGAAGAATTCCCATACAACATTTCTTTAGAGGCATAAAAGGCGACAAATCGCATAACTACGCGGTTTATCGCCTTTCTCATCTCTTCCAACTGTCGAAAACGGGAT
>JBJFCD010000205.1:0-2118 GCA_051888795.1 Lachnospiraceae bacterium
TCAGAACCGTCACAGGACTCATCAAAGATGATGAAGAAGAACATCTCTGTTCTTAACTATATTATACGCACATATTTTGAAAAAATCAACGCTTTTTTGATTTAGGATAGCGTAAAGTTGTTGTTGGTTGGAAATAAGTAAGGTACCCCTTAAAGATGTGTTCCATGAATACAATGATTGATTAATTTCCAACATTTTACATTTGGTAACAACCATTTGTCAAATTTTTTTGAGACTAATGATGACCATCTGGTTATCACTAATAATCCTTATTCTGCTTGGTGACCATCTTATCTGCCATCAGCATTTTGTCAACCCCATAGCCGCCTGCGGTGCGCTCTGCGCAGGGTTGACGAATTGCTGATGACAGATACACTGTTAGTCAAGCAGAGTAAGTATTATTATGCGCCATGGCGCATTTATAACACATACAGTCTTTCCCTGATTGACAGCGTTTTTCTTACTGTCCCATAAGGAACATGTGCCTGTATACGCTCAATATAACTTCCTGCCTGGTTATAGTGCTCCGCAACGATATTTCTAAGCTGCAGGTTCTGTGGTGCTATACCATCAGTTCCTGTCGCTTTAAGATGTCTGTGCTCTCTGCTGTATTTGACAAGATCTATGATTGCAGCCCTGCCATTGTTTCTGTCATAGCATCTAAGTTTGCTCATTCTGTCTGCTCCGGTCTGGCTCCAGCCCATTGGACGGGAACTAAGGCGGTCTGACAATACATGACTGACGTGGCTTTCTGCACTACAACCATTCACAAGCTTATTACGGAGTGTTCTTCTTACTGCTGACCAGTTACCCAGTACATATCTCCTAAGCTCATCAATCTTTTCCGGCTTTTTCGCTGAGTTCATCATGGCTTTCGTATAGGTATCGAAATTTTCCCGGGCTTTTTTCTTCCCGGAATACAACAGATGCCAAAGTTCTGCTTTTACATCGTCTTTTTCATCAAGCATTTGGGCTGCTGCGGTATTGACATACTTCATCAGATGATATTTATCAGCACAGAATACAGAGTTATCAACATACGTAACCCCTGATTTAATCCATCCGGCTCCATCGCCACTAATGAACACTCTTTTTAGCGACTCTGTATCATAGTTTGTCTCTATGAAAGAGTTCACCCTGGACCATAGTTGCTTATTTCCTTCCTCTCCCGGATAAAGGCCGCTGAAGTAGTATTTATTTACAAGTTCATAACGCCCCTCTGCATTAGCTGATTCCTGCCTGTACTCATACAGGTATACAAGCTTGGATATAAAGCTGGCATTTTTTTCTTCTCCATAACGGCCATGCTGTTCGGCTACATGGTCCTCATCTGCCTCTATATGCAGATATGGTACGGATCTTGGTTTTTCATATAGTTTGTCCGGTATCTCATCCGCTATGGAATGTACTTTATTCATTACTGTGGTTTTGGTTATCTCCTGCTTTGACGGGAGCACCCTTGCTGCTTCAGCATAGCTGGTCTTTAGAGCCTCGCAAAGCATTATCGATTCAGCCGCTTCAGTAAATCTCTCATTCTTCTCAAGACCAATCAGATCCTCAAGAAGGTGAGTAAATGTATTCTCTTCTGTTTTTGATTTATAATACGTGCAGTCAAAGGAAATGTCACCTACGGAGCTTATCAGTGTTCTGGTGTCATTTCGATGGATGGTGTAGCGTTCATTTCTCCAGGAACAGTTGCGTATTGCCTGATCCATCTCAGACAGTATGGTTCCTAAAAATCCTGCTGCAAATGCCTCTGTTGACGACTTGACGGATGTTTCAAGGTCACTAAAGTTCTTGGGATTTTCAAAGAAATCTTTTTCAGCATCAAAAATAGATGTTAATAAAGTGTCTAAAAGTGATATAATGTCCATGTGAGAGTACTCCTTCTTGTTGAATGATTTTTTCGTCGAAACCATTGTATCAAAGAATATGGATACTCTCACTTTTTATTTATTAACCAACTAAATCTTTACTCTATATTACAGAGATTGCAGATTGCAGATTGTTTTCATGAAAAATGTTTTACATATAAAAAGGTGCTGCTTAAATTGGCAACACCTTTTTTTTAGTCCAGCATCTTAATTATGTCATGAAGTATATTTAAAACATGTTGTT
>JBJFCD010000206.1:0-2085 GCA_051888795.1 Lachnospiraceae bacterium
TGCCTCCCCCTCATTATTTAACATATGAAAAATACCCGATGCAGTAGAAACCTATCATATCAATGCCGATATACCGGAAATTGAAATATGGATGTCGATGGATTATATGAATATATAAGTATGATGTTGGGGTCAAAACATAATGTCTCGACACCCACTATTATCTATAGTACCTTGAAAAATTTATATTTTGTGGAAGTTAATAGATCTTTCGATAAATAACCCTATTCCTCCTTGCGTATCATTTATGCAATTACCAGATTTTGAGCATAATGCCCCAAGCCCTTTCGATAAGTGAAGAGCTTTTTGAAATTCAATGCCATGATTTTGCAACCAAAGAAAAATTTACCTCTTTGTTTTCCTCGTGGCATTTTATCTAAACGGTAATTATTCCGAAGGATGGACGGAACAGTTTCAACTCCATTTCGCAGTCGTGCATAGTTTTTGAATTCTTCACTGTGCATGGTTCGCTGGATAACGGCTCGGTCATGAGCTGCCTTTGATGTAATAATCTTTGCCACCCTTTTATATATTTTAGGACGGCATTGATCCCGGTACGGACACACTGCACACTGTTCTCTTTTGAAAGATACCTGACACTGTTTGCTTGGTGCCATATACGTACAACTCTTAGGCTGATATCCAGCTGGGCATCGGAGCACTTTGGTTCCTTCTTCATTGAACTCAAAATCAGCAATGATATCCGGTGCTTCCCGCCCTGTAAGACTGGTTGTTATAAGGTTTACATTCTTTTCCTTTGCAAGTGCTGTGTTTTCTGTTCCACTATAGGCTCCATCGGCAACAACTGTAACGATTTTTTCTTGTACATTCATCTGCTCCAGATGTTCTTTTAAGAACTGACTGTCACTATGAATGTTCTGCTCGTATGCATAATCCGTTACCACAGAACCATTTTTACCAACAGTCTCTTCCAGATTTGCCACATAACCGCGGTGCTCTTTTCCTGCTTTTGTACGGAACGTTGCTTCCGGATCTGACGGATTCTGTAATGCCGTGGAATTCATGGTTCCATCTTCTTTCGTGCGGAGCCTGCGTTTTTTGTTTTCAACAATGGTCTGCTCGGAAAGGCACCGGATGAATAATTCGTATTCTGTGGTATCTTCGTAGGCAGAACTGCAAATGGAAAGAAGTGTATCTGCATCATTTAAAAGCGTCTGCATCCGGTCGTCAGTTTCTGTACTTCTTTGATGATAAATGACCTGATTAAAATCATTTGGTTCAGCATAGTGCTTCAACTGTTCAGGCAACAGTTCCTTATCGGTTTTATTGATTAGAATTATCAGTTTGGAAATACAGGTGTACAGTAGTTCCATTCGACTGAGCTTGCGGATGTTGGATTCAATCATCATGGAGTCCATGCGGCGGACACGTCCGTTGATTCCCATGATTTTTGCAATGGTGTCGCTTAGATTTTTAACGCAGTCGTGATAGAGATCTACATTATGAAGCATTTCATAATCGTAACAGCGTTTCCTGAAGCGGCTGAGGGTTTTGTCGCTAAGCGGCTGTTCTTCAAAGCTTGTCGTGTGCAATGCATACTGAAAATGAAGATCCAGCATCAGATTTTCAACCATCTCATCATCAGAGTAGTCAAACATTTCCTTGATAATGAGTGCACCGACGATTACGTTGACCGGTGTATTCGGCCTGGATGCCTGGTCACTGTAAAGAACGGCAAATCTTTTTTCATCAATTGCCGGGAAAAGTTCATCCGCAAAGACCTTTGCCCATGATTTTTCCAAAGCTTTCTGCTCTCTGGCTGTAAGACCTGAAAAACTGTCTGTAATGGATAGCTGTTGATACGCATTTTCTTTAAATGACATAGAGAATACCTGCTTTCTTAGGTTATCTCTATTATATCGCAAACTGCGATGTTTTGGGGAATTTACTACAAAATATATGAATTTTTCAAGGTACTATAGAGGGGCTTTTGACCCCAACATCATAAATACGTATTTACAAATATTTGAAAATGTTGTAGAATTGAATTCTAAAGAAGCGTGATGTTGTAATGATCCAGAGTAAAAAGATAGGAGAGAGCGATGCATACAATCAGCGGAAGGA
>JBJFCD010000207.1:0-2069 GCA_051888795.1 Lachnospiraceae bacterium
GAATTTCTTATTTGAACAGCTATTGGTTAAGAATTCCCATAAATTCTTCTCCTGTAATAGTTTCTTTTTCATATAAAAACTGTGCCAGTTCATCCAGCTTTTCCCGGTTTTCTAACAAAATCTGTTTTGCCTTCTCATGCTGGTCTTTTACCAAGTCAATAACCTGATAGTCAATCTTTGCCTGGAGTTCTGCGGAGCAAGCCAGAGAAGCATCTCCGCCAAGATATTGATTAGACACAGTTTCCAATGCTACCATGTCAAAATTTTCGCTCATACCATACTGTGTCAACATAGCGCGAGCCAGCTTGGTTGCCTGCTCAATGTCGTTCGATGCACCAGTGCTGATGGAATGGAACACGATTTCTTCTGCCGCCCGTCCACCGGTATAGGTAGCGATTTTTGTTTCCAGATCTTCTTTTGTCATTAGGTAATGATTTCCTTCATCCACCTGCATAGTATAACCTAGAGCACCAGAGGTACGTGGTACGATTGTAATCTTTTGCACAGGTGCGGAGTTTGTCTGCCTGGCAGCCACAAGCGCATGACCGATTTCATGATATGCCACCACCAGTTTTTCATGATCCGTAAGAATAGCATTCTTTTTCTGATAACCAGCAATAACCACTTCTATAGATTCCTCCAAGTCAGCCTGATTTGCGAACTTTCGTCCATCCCTTACTGCACGTAATGCCGCTTCGTTCACAATGTTCGCTAATTCGGCCCCGGAAGCACCTGAAGCCATACGGGCAATTTTTAGGAAATCTACATCTTCGGAGACCTTAATTTTCTTTGCATGAACTTTTAAAATTTCTTCACGCCCTTTTAAATCAGGCAGTTCTACAGGCACACGCCGGTCAAAACGTCCCGGACGAGTCAGTGCCGCATCCAGTGATTCAGGTCGATTGGTAGCTGCAAGAATGATTACACCGCTATTACCTTCAAAACCATCCATTTCTGTCAAGAGCTGATTCAGTGTCTGCTCACGTTCATCATTTCCTCCCATCTTTCCACTGCTACGTTTCTGACCGATGGCATCAATCTCATCAATAAACACGATACAAGGAGCTTTCTCTTTCGCCTGCTTAAACAGATCTCTGACTTTAGAAGCACCCATACCTACAAACATTTCCACAAATTCCGATCCAGACATAGTGAAAAAAGGAACATCTGCTTCACCGGCTACCGCTTTGGCAAGCATCGTTTTACCGGTTCCGGGAGGTCCGACCAGTAAAATACCCTTCGGCATAGAAGCGCCAATTTCTTTATATTTTCCCGGATTATGCAAATAGTCAACAATTTCCGTCAAATTTTCTTTTGCCTCATCCTCTCCTGCCACATCTGAAAACTTTATTCCATCAGATGATTTGACATAGACTTTTGCATTACTCTTTCCCATATTAAACATCATAGAATTAGGACCGCCTGCTTTATCCATCATCTTCTTGGAAATCATCTGTCCAATCAAAATAAATACAATCATAGGAAGAATCCATGTCAGCAAGACAGAAAGTAACGGAGAAGTTTCTTCAACTATTTCACTGGAAAAAACTGCCCCGGATTCCTTCAATCGGTCTACAAGATTCGGATCATTCATCAGCCCTGTTTTGTAAACAGTAGTATCTTCTTTATCTGTAAATAATATCTGATTGTCCTGAATCTGTACACGTCCAATATTATGCTCTTCTGTCATAGTCATAAATGTACCGTAATCAGTCTCTCGAATCTGACGTTGCATGATCTTCGGCATCAATAGCAGATTAAACAGCATAATAACTAAAAGAACAACAAAGTAATAATAAATTAAAGGTTTTTTAGGCTTTTTTATTTCATTCATTTTCTTCCTCCTTTTCTTTACAAACGCGCATCATACAAACCACAAAAACTGTCAATGGGATCCGTCCCCTGAAAAGCTAATGGACCTCTCATCAGCTTTTCCACTAGTACATCTATGGTCGTTTCTTTCGCATCATAAGTATTAATGTAAGTACGGGCTTGCGGAATATCTGCCAACATAGTAGGAGATTCACAGCCAATGACAATGACCGGCACTTCAAATACATACCACGGTA
>JBJFCD010000208.1:0-32266 GCA_051888795.1 Lachnospiraceae bacterium
GGTTTGATCTTTCCAGAGAAGAGGCGGAACAGAATGTGGAAAAATATTGGAAATAAAGTACGGGAGAGGATGCTATTATGAATTACGGAACAATCAAAGAGTGCGATATTGCGGATGGACCGGGTGTTCGTGTGAGCCTGTTTGTATCAGGTTGCAGGCACCACTGCAAAGGTTGTTTTAATGCGGATACATGGGACTTTAATTATGGAAAACCTTATACAAAAGAGACGGAAGATGAGATTATTCGTCTTCTTGCGCCGGGATACATTCAGGGGCTTACGCTTCTTGGTGGAGAACCTTTCGAACCGGAAAATCAAAGAGAGCTTGTAAAACTGCTTAGGAGAGTCAGGGAGACTTACCCAGACAAAGATATCTGGAGTTATTCGGGGTACATTTATGATGTGGACATGGTGGAGGGTGGACGTGCCTATACAGAAGTAACAAAGGAGATGCTTTCCTATTTGGATGTGTTGGTCGATGGTCCGTTTGTGCAGGAATTAAAAGATATCACTCTCAAATTCAGGGGAAGTAAAAATCAGCGGATTATCCGGCTGAAGAACGGAAAAGATGCTGGGAGACTGTATGATTCATAAATAAGTGACTGATTTATTATAAAGATTAAGAGCAAACATTTCGGTTTGTGAAAACATTCCGGATGTTTGCTCTTAGCTTTTGTATCCCTTTGAATAAACGGTTTGAGAATTTGTGATTTTATCAAAAAAAATCTAACACTTGTGATAAAAAAATACACTTTTGAAGATGAAAAAAACAGTATTATAAGAGTAAGAAGAGAAAGTGATGGGGCGAAAGATGGAAAAAATAAAAATATTTCTTGTGGAAGATGAAATTATAATACGAAATGGAATTAAAAATGGAATTGAATGGGAGAAAGAAGGGTATGAGTTTGTAGGTGAAGCGAGTGATGGTGAGCTCGCATATCCTATGATTTTAAAGAAAAAACCGGATATTCTTATTACTGATATTAAGATGCCCTTTATGGATGGGCTGGAATTAAGCAGGCTTGTCAAAAAGGAGATTCCCAATTTGAAAATTTTGATTTTAAGTGGGTACGATGAATTTGACTATGCAAAAGAAGCAATTCGGCTTGGGGTTACAGAATATCTTCTGAAACCGGTAAGTGCTTCAAAACTTCTGGAATCATTACATGGGGTCAGCAGATTAATCTTACAGGAGAGAGAAGAAAAAGAGTTACTGAAAAAGTATTCAGAAGAAATGCGGGAGAATACAGAGCATGAAAAAATGAAATTTTTTGGGCAATTGATTTCTGGTAATTTTTCTATGTCTGAACTAATCGAGACTGGAAAACGATATGGAATTAATTTAAATGCGCAGATGTATGAAATAATTCTTTTCAAGATTATGAATGTTGCTGGCAGGTATGTGCAGTCAACGGAAGTAATAGAAGCATGTGAAAGTTTGGAGAAAATGTTGTCTAAGACCCCGTATGTTTATTGCTTTCAGAGAGGGGTAGATGGATGGGCATTTCTACTTACAGCAGAAGACAAAGAGCAGATTGGACAGAAAACAAGACGTTTTGTGGAACGGATTAAGAATATGATGAGTAATTGGAATAAACTTGAGTATTTTGGAGGAATTGGAAGACCTGTATTGAGAGTTCGTGAACTTCGACAGTCATTTGCAGATGCAGATTATGCATTTTCAGGACGCTTTATGAATGTACCTAACCAGATTCTAAATATTGAAGAGATAGAAAATACACATGAGCTTGAAAATTTTGAAGTGAAAAGCTTTGGTGAGATGGAACGAACAAGAGGAACCATTGAAAAGTTTTTGAATAATGGAACGCAAGAAGAGATTGACAGTTTTACAAAAGTTTACGTCAATGAGATACCAGTGGAAAATTTAAAATCTACATTGATGAGACAATATATTATCATGGATATTTATATCGTAATTATGTCTTTTTGCGAAAAACTGGAGATTTCCGATCAGGGTTTTGGAAGTGAGGCAGAAAAATTTAAAGAGGCCATTCAGAAAATTCATAAGCCTAATGAGATTTGCGGATATATGAAACGCTTACTGGAAAAAGCGTTGGAACTACGTGATAAAGCAAGTGGGAGACGATATTCAGATATTATCGAAGCAGCAAAGACACAGATTGAAAAAACATATATGTCAGAGGATATTTCTCTGAATACGGTAGCTGCCAGTGTAGGAATGAGCCCAAGTTATTTTAGTTCTGTATTCAGTAGAGAAATGGGAAAGACTTTTGTGGAGTATCTTACCGGAATACGAATGGATAAGGCGAAGGAACTACTTATGTGTTCTCCAATGAAAACATCTGAGATTGGTTATGAAGTTGGATATAAAGATCCACATTATTTCAGCTATATTTTTAAAAAGACACAAGGGTGTTCGCCGAAAGAGTATCGTGCCAGAAGGAAGGAATAAACTATGAGGAAAAACACAAAAGCATCATTAAATCGTAAGCTGACAACAATCTCGGTCACCGTGTTTGTGCCAATGTTCCTTGTGATGATCTACCTGCTTGTTTCATTGGCGAATGCGACGGATGCCTACAGTAAGATTACACAGAATATTGCTTATGCGAATCAATATACGCAGGATTTTAAAACACGGATGGATTACAGCATGTATCTGGCTGTTATCAGTAAAAAAACAGTCGAAGAGCTGGGAAATGGTGATACTACGGTAAATGGTGTGGTGACAGTAAATCCTTATGTTTATATTGAGGAATTGACAAAAGCATGTGACCGTATGTCAGAGAATGCAACGATGAGCAGCAACCGCAATCAGATCAAACGTGTAAAAAACAGTCTCAGATCGTTGGAGAAATGTGTAAAAATGCTGGAAGACGGCATTAAAGGTGACTGGACGTATCAGGAGAAAATGGTTTATCTGGATAATAATATCTATATGCTGACATCACTGATCAGAGAAGGAATTCAGGATTATATTTATGTAGAGACAACGAATTATGAGAAAATCAGAGAGACATTGGATGCGAGAACACGTCAGAGTTTTATGATCTGTAGCATGGTATCAATACTTGCAATTATCGTTGCTATATCTCTGACGACAAAGGCGACACGAAGTGTAACGATACCCATCAGAAATTTATGTGATATGACAGAAAAAGTAGCGGAAGGTGATTTTACAGCAAGGACAGAAGTCGTGAATACAGATGAGATTGGGGTTCTGTCAAATAGTTTTAATGAGATGACAGCAGAGATAGGAACACTTGTTGAAGATATTAAACAAAAACAGAGAAATCTGCATATTACAGAGATAAAACTTATGCAGGCACAGATTAATCCCCATTTTTTATATAATACGCTAGATACAATTGTATGGCTTGCAGAGCAGGAGAAGCGAGATGATGTTATAAAAATGGTAACTGCCTTGTCTAATTTTTTTCGGACAACGCTGAGTAAAGGAAGAGATTTTATTACTGTCGGGGAAGAAGAATCTCATGTCAGAAGCTATCTTGAGATTCAGCAGTTCCGCTATCAGGATATTTTGGATTATAGCATAAAAATAGATGACGATATTAAGGAATATGTCCTTCCCAAACTTACACTGCAACCGTTGGTTGAGAATGCACTTTATCACGGAATAAAAAATAAGAGAGGGAAAGGAAAAATCGAAATTATAGGTCATAAATGTGATGAAGAGATCATTATTGAGGTCTGTGATAATGGGAAAGGAATGACGCCAGACAAACTGGACGATCTTCGCCGTAATATTCAAAAAAAGAAAGATGAGAACATGACGGACAGTTTTGGTCTTACGAATGTAAATCAGAGAATATGCTACTATTATGGAGAACGATATGGGCTTCAGTTTGAAAGTAAAGAAAATGTGGGCACAAAGGCTACGCTTACGATTAAGGCAGAAAAAAAACAACTTTTTGTATAAAAAAACATACTTCTCTCTCCGGAATCGAAAAATATTGTAAAAATGTGAAATGAAACTCTGTTTATAAAAGAATCATAACATTTTAACATATCCATAAAGAGATTGATAAGAAATCAATCAAAGATAATAAGGAGGATATGTAACATGAAAAGAAAAATTATTGCAGCATTAATGGCAGTAGCAATGGTTGCAACGCTTGCAGTAGGATGCGGCAACAAAGAAGCTGCTTCTGGTGAAGGTTCTTCTGAGGGTGGAAGTGATGTGATCACAGTTGGTTTTTCGCAGGTAGGAGCTGAGTCAGACTGGCGTACAGCAAACTCTGAATCTATGAAATCAACATTCAGCGAGGAAAACGGATACAAATTAATCTTCGATGATGCACAGCAGAAACAGGAAAACCAGATTACAGCAATTCGTAACTTTATCCAGCAGGAAGTTGATTATATTGTACTTGCTCCTGTAACAGAGACAGGTTGGGATACAGTTCTTCAGGAAGCAAAAGATGCAGATATCCCGGTTATCATCGTTGACCGTATGGTAGATGTATCTGATGACAGCCTTTATACAGCATGGGTTGGTTCTAACTTTAAACTTGAAGGTCAAAAAGCTTGTGAGTGGTTAAAATCATATGCAGAAGCAAAGGGAATGAGCGAAATCAATATCGTTGATATTCAGGGAACAATCGGTGCTTCAGCCCAGATTGGACGTTCAGAAGCGCTCAATGAAGCTGTAGCAGCTAACGGATGGAACTTACTTGCACAGCAGACAGGTGAATTTACACAGGCTAAAGGTCAGGAAGTTATGGAGTCTATGCTGAAACAGCATGATAACATCAATGTTGTATATTGCGAGAATGATAATGAAGCATTTGGTGCTATAGATGCTATCGAAGCAGCAGGTAAGACAGTTGGACCGGATGGAGATATCCTTGTAATGTCTTTCGATACTACAAACGCTGGTATCACAGATACATTATCCGGAAAAATCATCTGCAATACAGAGTGTAACCCACTTCACGGACCACGTGTAGAAGAAATCATCAAAGCTCTTGAAGCTGGTGAAGAAGTAGAAAAAGAAGCATTCGTAGAAGAAGGTATTTTCGCTTTTGGTTCAGATGTTGCAAGTGTAAAAATCGACGGAACAGACTATGAAGTTACAGAAGTAACACAGGAAGTTGTAGACGGACGTGCTTACTAAAATGTAATTTCAGGTTACATAATGGTGTAACTCTGAGTATATGGCAGGAATAAAGATTTTCTGTTGAGTAAAAGGGTGCGGTAGAATAAAGGGGCATATCAGCCTGTATATGCTGCCGCGCTATTTTTGCTTAAAGTGAGCGATTTTTATGGAGAAGAAAGTAAAAAAAGAAAATTGATACAAAAAACTGAATCGGAAAAGGAAAGCAGGTGAGCCAAATTATGGAAGAAAATATTGTATTAACCATGCGGGATATTTCCAAGACATTTCCGGGTGTAAAAGCCTTGCAGCATGTAGATTTTACGCTCAGAAAAGGCGAGATTCATGCGCTTATGGGGGAAAATGGAGCAGGAAAATCTACACTGATCAAAGTTCTTACAGGTGTGCATGATTTTGAATCCGGCGAGATTAAGATGGCAGGAAATGATGCTCCAATTATTAATAAATCACCACAGGATGCGCAGAATAACGGGATTAGCACTGTATATCAGGAAGTCAATCTTTGTCCGAATCTTACTGTGGCAGAAAATCTTTTCATCGGGCGTGAGCCGAGAAAAGCAGGATTTATCGATTGGAAAACAATGAACAGAAAATCTTCAGAGCTTCTGAAGAGTCTTGATATAGATGCGAATGCTACAGATAAACTTGAAGAATGTTCTTTGGCAAAGCAGCAGATGATTGCTATTGCCCGTGCAGTAGATATGAAGTGTAAGGTTCTGATCCTTGATGAACCAACTTCATCTCTGGATGATGACGAGGTTGAAAAACTATTTGTCCTTATGAGAAGGTTAAAAAATGAAGGCGTAGGAATTATATTTGTTACACACTTTTTGGAGCAGGTATATGCAGTTTGTGACAGAATTACAGTGCTGCGTAACGGAGAACTGGTAGGAGAGTATACGACTAAGGATCTTCCGAGAGTCATGCTGGTTGCGAAGATGATGGGTAAAGATTTTGATGATCTTGCCGATATTAAAAGTACACATGGTGAGCTTAAGGAATTTGTTCCAATTATCGAAGCAGAAGGAATTGGAAGGAAAGGAAGTATTAAGCCATTTAACTTCATAATTCATAAAGGAGAAGTTGTGGGTCTTACAGGGCTTCTTGGTTCTGGACGATCTGAGCTGGTACGTGCAATCTATGGTGCAGATAAACCTGACAGTGGTAAATTAAAAGTTAACGGGAAAGAAGTAAAGATTAATTCGCCGCTGGATGCTATGAAACTGGGTATGGCATATCTGCCGGAAGACCGTAAGAAAGATGGTATCATTGCAGATCTGTCTGTAAGAGAAAATATTATTATCGCATTGCAGGCTAAGAGAGGTATGTTTAAGCTGATGAGCCGCAAAGAGATGGAAGAAGCGGCAGATAAGTATATTGATCTTTTACAGATTAAAACAGCAAGTCGTGAGACACCGATCAAGAGTCTGTCCGGTGGTAATCAACAGAAGGTAATTATCGGAAGATGGCTTCTTACAAATCCGGAATATCTGATTCTTGATGAGCCTACCCGTGGTATTGATATCGGAACAAAGACTGAGATCCAGAAACTGGTGCTTGACCTTGCAGATCAGGGAATGGCAGTTACATTTATTTCATCAGAAGTGGAAGAAATGCTCCGTACCTGTTCCCGTATGGGAGTCTTAAGAGACGGGAAGAAAGTTGGGGAAATTTCAGGTGATGAACTTACCCAAGAAGGAATTATGAAAGCAATTGCAGGAGGTGAAGGAGATGAATAAAAAAGGATTCAATATCAAAAAAATCACGTCCATGCGTCTGTTTCTACCAATCGTATGTCTGCTTGCAATGCTTGTTGTAGCAGCAATTGCGATTCCGGGATTCTTTAAAATTTCTATAACGAATGGAGTGTTGTACGGATATATTGTAGATATTGTTAACCGTTCTTCTGAGTTAGTAATTCTGGCAGTTGGTATGACACTTGTAACAGCAGCA
Source organism: Lachnospiraceae bacterium (assembly GCA_051888795.1). Lineage (GTDB taxonomy): Bacteria > Bacillota > Clostridia > Lachnospirales > Lachnospiraceae > MD308. The sequence goes on from JBJFCD010000208.1 coordinate 7,072, forward strand.
TCTGGTGGACAGGATATCAGTGTTGGTGCGGTTATGGCAGTTGCGGGAGCAGTTTGCTGTCAGATATTGTCTGGCGGAGAAGTATCTGTTACAGAACTTGCAGCACCTCTTGTGCTGGCAATGCTTGCAGGAATTGCAGTTGCAGGAATTTGTGGTCTGTTTAACGGAGTACTGGTGGCCTATCTTAATATTCAGCCAATGGTTGCAACTTTGATTTTATTCACTGCAGGAAGAGGAATTGCGCAGCTCATTACAAAAGGGCAGATTACATATATCCGTGTGGATTCTTATATGGTAGCCGGTGGTTATATTGGAAAATGTCCGGTGCCAACACCTATATTTATTGCGATTATTGTTGTGGTGATTGCATATCTGATTTTAAAGAAGACTGCACTTGGACTTTATATTGAAAGTGTTGGTATTAATGGAAATGCATCCCGTCTGGTAGGCTTAAATTCTAAGAAGATCAAATTGCTTACTTATATTATTTGTGGAGTGCTTGCAGGTGTTGCAGGTATTGTTGCTTCTAGCCGTATTTATTCTGCTGATGCAAATAATATTGGATTGAATCTTGAAATGGATGCTATTTTGGCAGTTGCTCTTGGAGGAAACATCTTAAGCGGGGGTAAATTCAGTCTGATGGGTTCTGTGATTGGAGCATATACAATTCAGACATTGACAACAGCACTTTATGCTATGAGTGTATCTGGAGATCAGCTTCCGGTATATAAAGCAATTGTTGTTGTGATCATTGTTGTGCTTCAGAGTCCGGTGTTTAAAAAATATACTGCAGGTCTTAAGGTAAAGAGAGAAAAATCAAAAACAGCTTTGGAAGGAGGTAATCAGTAGTGAGCAAGTTAAACAAATCTCCTTCGGGAAAAAGAAAGATAAGTGGAACAAGTTTTCTTTTGGTGATTACTGTAGGATTATTCTTGGCTATGTACATCGCAGGTATGATTATATTTTCAGACCAAGGATTTGCAAAACCACAGATGTTCTTAAATTTGTTTATTTCTAACGCAGGACTTCTGGTTATCAGTATGGGCCTTACAATAGTGATGATTTCTGGCGGTATTGATATCTCGGTTGGCTCTGTGACTGCGTTAGTATGTATGGCATCTGCGTATTCTATGGAAAAAATGAGTGTGAGTGCGTATGTGGCAGTGGCAATTGCGCTTGGAATTGGTCTTGCGTATGGATTAATACAGGGGTTTTTAATTGCATATCTTGAAATTCAGCCGTTTATCGTAACTTTGGCAGGTATGTTTTTCGGACGCGGTATGACAGCAATCATCAGTAAAGATATGATTTCTATTAAAAATAAAACGTTTCTTGCATGGGCAAATTATAAAATTTATCTCCCGATTGGTTCCTATAGCAAGAGAGGAAAATTTTTGCCGGCATATATCTATCCAACAGTTGTAATTGCTTTGGTTATAGTGGTTTTGATTATTTTTGTTATGAAATTTACAAAATTCGGAAGAAGTGTATATGCGGTTGGTGGAAATGCACAAAGTGCAATGATGATGGGCCTGGATGTAAGAAAGACAAAGTTAAAAGCTTATGTATTGGATGGTCTTTTGGCGGGTTGTGGTGGATTTTTGTTCTGTCTGAACAGTTGTGCAGGATTTGTTGAGCAGGCGAAAGGACTTGAGATGGATGCAATCTCCTCTGCTGTTATTGGCGGTACATTGCTCAGTGGAGGTGTTGGAACGCCGTTTGGAACGATTTTTGGTGTATTGATCAAAGGAACAATTTCCAGTCTTATCACAACACAGGGAACTCTGTCGAGCTGGTGGGTACGTATTGTGCTTTCAGCATTACTTTGCTTCTTTATTGTGCTTCAGTCTATACTGGGAAGTTTAAAGAAAAAGAAATAATAGATTTTTTTATAGGGAAGAGGCGATGCTCAGCAGTAGTATCGCCTCTTGTGGATAAATTTTTTAATATTTTCTGTTTTGAACGGTTTCAGAAGTAACGTTTTCATATATAAAAATCTGCTCATCTATATAAAATTTTTTCGGAGGCGTGTCGCCTGATTCCAATTGTTGTATAAGATTTTCTACTCTTGGACCTTGCAAAGGATTACATTCAGCATCAATAAGTATTTCTCCATTTAAAACATAAGAAAGAGCTTCTTTGGTGGCATCAAAAGATACAATTAAGATATCACCACCAGGTCCCAGTGTTTTTCCAGTGGCACTTATCGCTTCCATAGCGCCAAATGCTTCATTGTCATTTTCGCAATAAACGACATTAATATTATTGTTTTGATTTAACATAGATTTCATAACTTCCTGAGCACGTGTCTGAGTAAAATCTCCGGATTGCTGCTCTACAATATTCCAGCCATTTTCTTTGGCGGCTTCTTCCAGTGCCCTGGTTCTTCCTATTTGTGCAGATGCACCAATGGTTCCCTGTATATGAGCAATATTAACTTCCTTGATTCCTTCTTCTTCAAGATATTTTTGCAGAGAATCACAAAGGTTTTTCCCTTGTTGATAAAAATCTGAGCCGATCCATGCGGTGTACAGGTCATCGTCTTCTACTTGTACCATTCGGTCAATAATAATAACTGGGATATCTGCATCTTTTGCTTCTTTCAGTACGGTATCCCAACCAGTTTCTGTCACAGGAGCAAGTATGATATAATCCACACCTTGCTGAATAAAACTTCGGATTGCCATAATCTGCTTTTCCTGTTTTTGCTGTGCATCAGAAAAAATAAGATCATAACCTTTTTGCACCGAAAAAGCTTCTTTGATAGAAATGGAGTTAGCAGTCCGCCAGTCAGATTCGGCACCAACCTGTGAAAATCCAACGGTGATTGTTTTTTTTGTTTCTTCCAGTTTGTTCAGATTTTCGCGGTGTTCTTTTATAAAGTACATGCTGGAGACAATACCGAAGCACAATAAAAAAGTCAGGCATAGGACAAGAAAAAGATTTTTGTTTTTCATATGTTAGTTGCCTCCTGTTTTTCGATATTTTGATGGGGTCATCTTATAGCGTTCCTGGAATATTTTATAGAAATATCCTTTGTTGTGGTATCCCACGATTGCAGCAATTTCTTCTATGCTTTTATCAGAGGATAAAAGCAGATGTTCCGCTCTTTCAAGGCGAAGTTTTTGCACGTAAGCGGAATAGGTCAATCCGGTTTTACTTTTTATCAGGCGGTTAAAATAGTCTTCCTGAAAATGAAAAGTATTTACAAGATTTTGAATTGTGATATCCGCATAATTATTCTGGATATATTCTGAAACTTCTTCGAAAATAATCCAGTTCATTGTTTTTTGTTGTTCTTTTGAAAGAGAAAAGTCATATTCTGCACTGATAATTCGGAAAATGCGGAGCAGAAGACCTTTTCGGATATAGTGAGAGCCAATATCGCCATGGTAGAGCTCTGTTAATAGAAGATATAGACTTTCTTCCAGTTTTTGACCAGATGCTGCATTTGGTTTGAAATGCAGATATTGCTGCAAATCTTTTTGTTTTAAAAGTGCAGATTGTAAAAATGAAATTATTTTTTTTGTTGTAATGTTTTCGTTCATAATTTCTGCAAACATGTCATTAGCAATTCCGAGAAAAAGAATGGTTGCATTTTGATTTAGCAGATAATCCTGATGGAGACAGTTTTTGTCGATCAAACATAAATCCCCTTTTGAGAACGTAATATCTTTTCCAAGAATTTTTTGTCGAAATTCACCGTTTACTACATAGGCCAGTTCAATATAATCATGAGTGTGAAGCTGAGTTTTTTCTCCAGCAGTAAAATGAAGTTTGCAGCAAAATGTTTTGGGAGACGGACACATCGTTGTGTAAATAGTGTTTGTCTGGCTGACATTCCAGCAAAGTGCAAAGATACGCTCATCTTGCAGAAGAGGATAAGTCTTTACTTCCTGCACGGATTTGGAATATTCTGGACAGACAAGACGGTTGTTCAGTCTGTGATCTGGCGGTAGCATATTAGATTTTTCAGATGTGATTTGTTGGCATAATTCAAGAAGATTCATGTGCAACGTTCCTTTCGTAAAAACCAGTCTCGATGATAGAACTATTCTAATGTTGTTTTTATTTTAAGCTTTTCTGATTTTAAATGCAATCATTACTGGTCGGATTAGGTAACTTTTTTGAAATGGATGCAGAGTTACGAAATTGAAGAAAAAAGGTGTATATTCTTATAATAAAAGAAAGGTGAACGAAATTTATATATGGAATTGAAAAGGAGAGGACGAATATGTTAAAGACAAAAAATTATCAGTTTTGGTTTTGCACAGGTTCACAGGACCTTTACGGAGATGAGTGCCTTGCTCACGTTGCAGAGCATTCGAAAATAATCGTTGACGCACTCAATGCTTCCGGAAATCTTCCATACGAAGTAGTGTGGAAACCAACACTGATAACAAATGAACTGATCAGAAAGACATTTAACGAGGCAAATACGGATGAGAACTGTGCCGGTGTTATCACATGGATGCACACATTTTCTCCTGCAAAGTCATGGATTTTAGGACTTCAGGAGTTCAGAAAACCATTGCTTCATCTTCATACACAGTTCAATCAGGAAATTCCGTACGATACTATTGATATGGATTTCATGAATGAAAATCAGGCAGCTCACGGCGACCGCGAGTATGGACACATTTTCACACGTCTCGGAATGGAACGAAAGGTAGTTATGGGATACTGGGCAGATGAAGATGTTCAGAAAAGAATCGGTTCATGGATGCGCACAGCTGTCGGCGTTATTGAGAGCAGTCATGTGCGTGTAATGAGAATTGCAGACAACATGAGAAATGTTGCAGTTACAGAGGGCGATAAAGTAGAAGCTCAGATCAAGTTCGGATGGGAAATTGATGCATATCCGGTAAATGAGATCACAGAAGCTGTTAATGCAGTATCTCAGGGGGATATAAACGCTCTTGTTGAAGAATATTATGACAAATATGAAATCCTTCTGGAAGGAAGAGATGAGAAAGAATTCCGCGAACATGTTGCTGTACAGGCAGGAATAGAGATCGGATTTGAGAGATTCCTTGAAGAAAAGAACTATCAGGCTATTGTTACTCACTTTGGTGATCTTGGCGGATTAAAACAGCTTCCGGGTCTTGCAATCCAGAGACTTATGGAAAAAGGATACGGATTCGGAGCAGAGGGTGACTGGAAGACAGCTGCTATGGTTCGTATTATGAAGATTATGACACAGGGAATGAAAGATGCAAAAGGTACTTCCTTTATGGAAGATTATACATATAATCTTGTTCCGGGCAAGGAGGGAATCCTTCAGGCTCATATGTTAGAGGTTTGCCCGACAATTGCTGACGGAAAGATCAGTATCAAAGAACAGCCACTCTCCATGGGAAACAGAGAGGATCCTGCAAGACTTGTATTTACTGCAAAAGAAGGACCGGCTGTTGCTACATCTTTAATTGATCTTGGTGACAGATTCCGTCTTATCATCAACGATGTTGACTGCAAGAAAGTAGAAAAACCAATGCCGAAGCTTCCGGTTGCAACAGCATTCTGGACACCGCAGCCGAACTTAAAGACAGGAGCAGAAGCCTGGATACTGGCAGGAGGCGCTCATCATACAGCATTTTCTTATGATCTGACAGCAGAGCAGATGGGAGACTGGGCAGCAAGTATGGGTATTGAAGCTGTTTACATTGATAAAGATACTACAATTCGTCAGTTCAAGAATGAACTTTTATGGAACAGCGTTGCTTTTCGCAAATAACCAAAAGCTAAGAAAACATCATAATGGAGGAAGATTCCATGAATAACAGAGAAGATATTAAAAAAATGATTGAAGCCGGACAAACAGCGCTTGGCCTTGAGTTTGGATCCACAAGGATTAAGGCGGTACTGGTAGATGCTGATCATAATCCGATTGCCTCCGGTGACCATGTATGGGAAAACAGACTGGATAACGGTATATGGACATACACACTGGATGACATCTGGACAGGGCTCCGTGACAGTTACAGGAAAATGTCAGAAGATGTGAAAGAAAAATATGACACAGAACTCACCACAATCGGTGCAATTGGTTTCAGTGCTATGATGCATGGTTATATGGCATTCGATAAAGAAGATAATCTTCTTGTACCGTTCCGTACATGGAGAAATGGTACAACAGGACCGGCGGCTGAAGCTTTAACGGAACTGTTCCAGTACAATATTCCGCAGAGATGGAGTATTGCGCATCTGTATCAGGCGATTTTAAATGGTGAAGAGCATGTAAAAGATGTGGCATATTTTACAACACTGGCAGGATATATTCACTGGCAGCTCAGCGGAGAGAAAGTACTTGGTGTAGGTGATGCTTCCGGTATGTTCCCAATTGACCCTAAGACAAAAGACTACAACGCATCAATGATTGAAAAGTTTGATGCGCTTGTTGCAGATAAAAATTACCCGTGGAACTTAAAAGACCTTCTTCCAAAGGTACTTCTCGCAGGAGAAAATGCAGGTATATTGACAGAGGAAGGAGCAAAACTTCTGGATGAAACAGGGACACTGAAGGGGGGGATCCCCCTTTGTCCTCCTGAAGGAGATGCGGGAACAGGTATGGCTGCAACAAACAGTGTTGCAAAACGTACAGGTAATGTCTCTGCCGGAACCAGCGTATTTGCGATGATCGTATTAGAAGAAGAGTTAAAGAAAGTTTATCCTGAGCTTGATATGGTGACAACACCTGATGGAAGCCTGGTAGCTATGGTTCATGCAAATAACTGTACATCTGATCTCAATGCGTGGGTTTCTATTTTCAGAGAATTTGCAGAGAGCTTCGGTATTGAAGTTGATATGAATAAGCTGTTTAGCACTTTGTACAATAAAGCACTGGAAGGTGATGCAGATTGTGGCGGACTTTTGTCATATGGATATCTTTCAGGAGAGAACATTACCGGAGTGCCAGAGGGACGTCCGATGGTTGTAAGATCTCCGGAAAGTAAATTTAATCTTGCAAACTTTATGCGAGTACATTTATTTACTGCGCTTGGTGCGATTAAAGTAGGTATGGATCTCCTTGTAAAGGAAGAAAATGTTGCAATTGATTCCGTTCTGGGACATGGTGGACTATTTAAGACAAAAGGTGTAGGACAGCGAATTCTTGCGGCAGCGATAAACACACCGGTATCTGTTATGGAAACAGCCGGAGAAGGTGGACCTTGGGGAATGGCTCTTCTTGCGTCATATATGATTCGCAGAGAAGAAGGAGAGAGCCTGGAGGACTATCTGTCAAATAAAGTGTTTGCAGGAAATACCGGAACAAGTATGGAACCGGATCCTAAAGACGTAGAAGGATATGAAGTATTTATTGAGAGATATCGAAAAGGAATCCCGATTGAATTATCTGCTCTCGAGAATCTGATTTAAAATGTTAGGTACGTGCCCGGGAATATATCCCGGGCACATAGAAAAAGGAGATTAAATAATGCTGGAACAATTAAAAAAAGAAGTATATGAAGCAAATATGCTTCTTCCGAAACATAATCTTGTAACATTTACATGGGGAAATGTCAGCGGAATTGACCGGGAGAAGGGATTGTTCGTAATCAAACCAAGCGGAGTTGATTATGACAAACTGACTCCGGAAGATATGGTTGTTGTAGATCTTGAAGGGAATAAGGTGGAAGGAAGATATAATCCTTCTTCTGATACAGCAACCCATGTGGTTCTTTACAATCGCTTCCCGAATATCGGAGGAGTGGTACATACACATTCACCGTGGGCTACAAGCTGGGCACAGGCGGGAAGAGGTATTCCGTGTTATGGAACAACTCATGCGGATTATCTCTATGGTGAGGTTCCGTGTGTGCGTAATCTTACAAAAGAAGAAATTGATGAAGCGTATGAGAAAAATACAGGTGTTCTGATTGCAGATGATTTTGAAGCAAAAGGAATCGATTACGAGGCAATGCCGGCAGTTCTCTGTAAAAATCACGGACCATTTACATGGGGAAAAGATGCATATGAAGCTGTTCACAATGCAGTAGTTCTGGAAGAAGTAGCCAAGATGGCAGCGAGATGTGAGATGATAAATCTGCAGAATCAGCCGGCGCCACAGGAACTTCAGGATAAACACTATTATAGAAAACATGGAGCAAATGCTTACTACGGACAGACAGAAAAGTAGGTTTGTTAACAAAATTTTCTTATTTTAATCACATTTTTATCACAGTTTCTGGATATACTATAATTGTTCGAAGGAAAGATTCGAACACAAATAATTCTTTTTCATAACTTTTTCCTCAGGGCTGCAAACCTCCCAAATGCAGTCCTTTTTAATTTTTATAACGGAAAAATGCAGGAAGCGCAGTAAAACCGGTTTGGATTTATCCGATTGGCTTTACTGCGCTTCCTTTTTGAGAGATATCAATTTTTAGGTAGATGGCATTATTTGGTTAAATTCAGGTGACAGATTGCCCCCTGATAATCAGGCGTATCCTTAAGGATTTCCTGGAGTTTCGAAGCGGCTTTTTCTTTCTGACCGAGGCCAAGATGTCCCAGCGCGATCAGATATCGGCAGTATAAGTCGTTTCGAGTCTGAATGTTTGTCGGAAATACTTCGATTTCCGGCAGAGATACGGCGAAGTAGTCGTATCCGACTTTATCGAAAATATGTCTCTCACCAAAGGCGAGAAGCTGATGGTAACATTTCCTTGCGGCATTTACATTTCCCAGTTTTTCGTTTGCAAATCCCTGATATAAAATGGTATCAGAAGGCTGATCGTTATAGTAAAGCACACTTCCCGGTTCAGAAAGTCCTGTGGAAGCAAGAAGAAAATGTTCATGTGCTTTTGCTTCTTCTCCTTTTTCTTCATAAGCGATTCCGAGATAGTAATCTGCAATAGTATCCTGAACATTAGGAAGCTTTCCTTCTCCCAGATTTTCAGGATAGAGTTTTGTTTTCTCCAACAGTGAGATTGCTTCATTATATTCTTTTGCATTTAGTAGGAGAAGTGCTTTCTGTGTCAGTGCATAGCGGTACTGTGTACTGACTTTTCCTTCGCCGCCTTCCCATGGATGGAATTTATGAGAGGTGAGGCAGGAAAGTGCTTTTTCGTACTGCGCCGTGTCGTTTAACAGAGTAATATACTCGATATACAGAGCATCTCTGTCTTCTAAAAGATTTTCGTGTTTTTCAAGGAATGTAAGTCGGTCGTCTACCGAATATCCTGCCTTCGAACAAAGCTGGTCGTATTCCATAAGAAAGCGGGAGTTATCAGGCATAAGTGTAAAAGCATTTTTCATTGCAGTTAACGCTTTGTTCGTATCTTTCTCTTTGTTGTAATAAGCAATTGCAAGATTTCTGAAACTCATACCAAAAGAAGGATCTTCTTTAGCGGATGACGCCCAGTGAGCGATTGCTTTTTGACTTTGCTTTTTATCATATAACAGGCAACCAAGGTAATAGTGGGCTTTTGGCGCTTTTTCGAGAATTCGGATTGCGTGATTGAGAATCAGAATTTCTTCGGTACGGTTCGGAAAGCAGTAAGCATAGTCAGCATTTTCACCAAGACTGCACATATTTTGGGCCATTTTTGTATCTCCGAGAAGAGAGTATACATATCCCTGGTAGTAAAAAATCATCGGGGACTCGTCTTTACAGGAAGACAGGATGCGAAGTGCGTCTTCGTAAAAGCCGGCTTTTATATAGTCCAGAGAGAGCTCGAGATAATTATGCGCAGGTGTTCTCATGGTTTTTGTCCATTCATTCAGATTGCCTGAAAAAAGCGCTTTCTCATAGCGGATTCCCATATCCAGCGGGTCAATGCTCTGGCTTTCGTCAAGGAATGCAGTGCAGTCATTACCTAAGGCGCGAAGAATGCGAGCCTTTAATGTACGTGCTTTCATATTGTGCCAGTTCCGGATAAGTGACTGGTCGATGAAGGCAAGGGCATCAGTATAAGCCGCTTTTTTGCACGACAGACAGGAGAGCCAATAATAGCCGCTGCTCTGTGTCTCGTAGCTCCAGGTTGCCTTGTAAAATGCATCGAATGCGGCATCGTCATCTCCGTTCATAACAAGTGCAAGCCCCAAGTTGAAATAACATTCCCCGTGATATGGATTTGGGTTTTTCCATGTCTGCTTTTCAATTGCTTTCTTAAATAATGAAATGCTCTCTTCAAAATTTCCACGACGCAGATTCAAAAGGCCATATCCATTATTCAAACGGATATCGGACGGATCGCGTTTCAGCCCTTCTTTATAGTAATCATCAGGAGAAAATGTAGCATGGCGGTACTGCTCAAGATGAAGTGCGCCAAGGTACAGCTCTTCTGTGGACTTTAATTCAGATGGAGGAAGCAGTGGATTGGCAGGTTCCGGCGTTGGAACAAGCTCAGGCGCTGCTTCGGTGTAAGAGACAAGAATATGTCCGTTTTCTTCTTCCAGTGTGATGGTACAGCCAACTAATGTTTCCAGATCAGTGGAGAAAGAGGCCTCATAAACATTTGTCGGAGAAATGGAGATACGGTCTCTGAAAAGGACTTCGTTTTCTCTGGATACTTTTACAGTTACATTTTCAAACAGACCGGATGTGTAAGCCCTGATCAGACAGCTTTTGCCGAAAAGCTCAATATTGACAGAAGCATCTTTTGTGGCATTTTTTACACGGCCGACATGTTTGTATGGCATGAAGTACTGGGTAAAGGTCTTTTCCTCGTAAGGTTTTAACCAGGTGAAATCGGGCTGATTGTCTGCATACACGCCAGTCATAAGTTCAATGTAAGGACCATCGGTTTCTGTTAAGTTCCTGTCCCATGCCTGACCAAAATCACTGTTTCCCCATGTCCATTGTTTTTTGCCGGGAGAGATATGATGGTCTGCTACGTGTAAAAGTCCGGCGTCCAGCTTTTCATCAAAGTTTCCGATAAAATCATAATCAGAATGGGCAGCCATATAAGAAGTCGGAACTTTTATGTTGCGGTAACAGGAAATATCTACACCTTCAGAATAGTCATATTTATAATATTCCCCGGTTGCAATGGGAAATGTGGATACGGCGCGTTTTCCGTGGTCCATTACTGCATGTACGTCCGGTGGAAATACAGAATAAGTATGTTCGTTTACCGGGACTGCCGGATTTGCCCACCAGAGAAAAGTCTGCGGAGTGTCTGTGCGGTTATAAAGCTGACCTTTGATTTCTATGTAAGCTTTGTCAGGGTACAGTGTAAATGCAGCCATACCTTTTGTGCCGTACATTTTGTCGATTTCACTGATATATACAGTGGAGGAACCATCTGCGTTTTCCTTAAGACAATAGTCTACAGGACAATAGGTGGATGGACGATGGTGCTGTGGCCAGTTAAATTCAATCCCACCGGAGATCCATGGACCGGTAAGCCCTACCAGAGCAGGTTTTATCACATGATTGTAATATACGAAATCATAATTGTTGGTTTTGTCTAACGCTCGCTGGATCCTTCCGCCAAGCTCAGGAAGGATCATGATCAGCAGATAATCATTTTCCATATAGATGGCCTGATATTCTACGTCTTCCTTCACATCAGATATTTTTTCTGTGACCGGGAGAGGATAAACTTTTCCGGTGCTTCCCTGATAAGCTCTGTTTTCAAGAAAAAGAGGGCCTTTCTCCGGTGCAGCAGCTTTATATGTCGGGATAACAATTTTCTCCTCCCAAACGTGGACTTTGTTCGTATGCATGAGTCTCTCCTTTCGAAATTTTGAGTTTAAAATTTGATTTATATATTTATTCGACCATTCATTAATGAAAGTTTCTTGTTTTAGAATAACATAAGGTAATGTGAGAGAAAATGTCATATCCCATAAAAAAATGGACAATATTCTTCACCGGTGATATATTGAAAAAAAGATTGGTGAGAAGGTGAAACATATGGAAGATACATATGAAAACGTTCAAAAGGATATTAATACAGAAGAAATGTCAGGAAAAGCCGAAGGATTTCGGGATGAAAAGTATATTATCATTCCTACTGAGTCTTTTACGGAATATATGGAGCATCCTCTGGTAAAAGCAGCCTATATCACGGATGTAGGATTCTTTCCGAAAGCTAGAGAGCATTACAAAGAAAGAGAGGAAGGCGCGGATCAATACATTTTGATTTACTGTACAGAAGGAAAAGGAACCATTGAAGTAGAAGGGAAAAAATACGAGCTTGGAAAATCTGATGCATTCTGTATTCCGAAAAACAAAAAGCACAGATATTATGCGGATAAAAAAGAACCATGGAGTATTTTATGGGTTCATTTTAAAGGGGAAAACACAAAATATTTTCCACTGGAAGAGAGAAAGCTTATCCATATGAATTCCCGTCACAGTGATAATCGGGTAATGGTTCTTTTTAAACTTTTGTTCCGGGTTCTGGAAAAGAACTATACACTGGGGAACTTTATTTATATTTCACAGGTATTGTCACTGATCTTATCGGAGATTTATTTTCGGGAAAAAATCGATGAAAGCACAACTCAGGATCGACATGTGACTATGGTAATTCGTTTTATGTATCAGAATCTTCACAGAAATCTTTCACTTCAGGAAATTGCTGATGAGGTAGAACTTTCCAAGAGCTATCTGAACTCTATATTTAAAGCGCAGACAGGACGTGCTCCGGTAGAGTTTTTTATCCATCTTAAGATGCAGGAGGCGTGTAAACTTCTTAAGTCCACTGACATGTATATCTATGAAGTGAGCGAAGAACTAGGCTATGCGGATCAGTATTATTTTTCGAGGATATTTAAAAAAGTGGTAGGAGTATCACCGAAAGATTACAAAAATGGGGATTATTTTTACTGTGAGTAAGATAGTCCATGAAATGATAGGATAAGGAATTTTGGCAGTAAAAAAATCATGCTATAATCGGGATAGAAAGTTGTGGAAATATAGACAAAAAGACAGGAGGAATAATTATGGATCTGAAACTTCCGAAAAAAATGCTTGGTATGAAACTTCCGGGTGGGGCAAAGGTTGAAGCGGTTGAAGTGGATGTGCCTGAGCCGGGGCCGGGACAGGTACTCCTTAAGATGAAAGCGGCGAGTCTTTGCGGCAGTGATCTTAAGTTTATCTATTACGAGCACACAGACAAGACTGGCGGAGCAAGATATGATGACGTGATCGCAGGACACGAGCCGAGTGGTCAGGTTGTGGCTGTTGGTGATAAGGTGGATGATTTTAAAGTGGGCGACAGAGTGGTTGTCTATCATATTCAGGGCTGTGGATACTGTGACGAATGCAGGAAAGGCTTCTTTATCAACTGTCAACAGCCGGAGAGAAGAGCTTATGGGTGGCAGAGAGATGGAGCGCTTGCAGAGTATATGGTGGCGGATGTAAGTACCTGTATCCATCTTCCGGATTTCCTTACTTATGAAGATGGTGCAATGATAGCATGCGGGTTTGGTACTGCTTACCAGGGACTTTTGAGAGCCGGTGTATCAGGGAAAGACCGTGTGCTTGTAATGGGACTTGGACCTGTGGGACAGGCAGTGCTCATCCTGGCAAAGGCGCTTGGTGCTCAGACGATAGGAGTAGATATTTCTGAAGAGCGTATGGCTATGGCTGAAAAAATCGGGGCGGATCTGGTTCTGAAAGGTGATGACAGCGTTGTGGAGCGCGTGATGGAAGAGACAAACGGGAAAGGTGTGGAAGTTGCAATTGACTGTTCCGGCAGCAGCATTGGTCGTCACAGATGTCTGGAAGTAGCAAGGATGTGGGGCAATGTTGTATATCTTGGAGAACAGGGAACGGTTACATTTGAGCCAAGTCCGCTTTTACTTCACAAAAATCTTACACTTCATGGTTCATGGGTTACATCTGTTGGAAACATGGAAAAACTGGTAGAGCTTCTCGACCGTAAAAAAATCCATCCAAGTCAGATCATTACCCACAGATTTCCACTTCGCGAAACAGATAAGGCGTTTGAAATATTCGCAACAGGGAAAACCGGAAAAGTCTGCATAGACCACGAGATGGAGTAAAAGGGGATAGATAAAATGAGAGCACTTTTAAAAGTCAGAAACTGGCTTTCGGAAAAAGGATACGACGGGGTTTTGCTTGGAAGAAGAGATAATTATACATGGATCAGCGGAGGCGCTAAAAATCACGTTCTTTCATCAGAAGAAACAGGGGTTGCATATTATGTCATCCGGAAAGACAGTGTGCAGCTCATTGCAGACAGCAGCGATCTTGCCAGAATGACAAAGGAGCAGAACCCGTTGAATGCGGAAGGGATTCTTGTACCGTGGTATGAATCTATGGATGAATACATAAGAGAAAAGACACGCGGGAAAAATTATGTCTCAGATACAGGGATCGGTGGAACAGTAAATGTTCAGGAGGAATTGTGCGAGCTTCGAATGAATTTATCAGATTCAGAGGTTGAAAAGTATCGGGAAATTGGTTTGCTTTGCGCAAATCTTGTAGAAGGTGTATGCCGGGATGCAAGACCGGGAGATACAGAAGAAAAAATTGCCTGTATGTTAAAATGCAGATGTCTTGAGAACGGAGTGAGCCCGGATTGTGTGCTTGTCGGGGCGGATGAAAGAATCCTGGATTTCCGTCATCCTATGCCGACAGATAAAAAGATTGAAAAGAGTCTCATGGTAGTACTTGGAGGGGAAAAATACGGACTTAATATCAGCATGACAAGAATGGTGTTTTTTACGCCTGTTTCGGCAATCATTCGTGAAAGATATGATAAAACTGCATATATATTTGCATGTATGCAGAATATGATGGCGGATGGAAAGTCTTACTGTGAGTATTTTAAAAATGTGGAAAAACTGTATAATGAAGCAGGGTACGGCGGAGAGTGGAAAATGCATCATCAGGGCGGACCTACCGGATATGCGTGCCGGGAATATGTGGTAACGCCTGATATGGATAAAGTGATGCATGCAGGCTGTGCATATGCATGGAATCCGACAATTCAGGGAACAAAATGTGAAGAGACAACGTATCTCGGAAAGAATGGAGTGGAGATATTCACAGAAACAAGCCAGTGGCCGAGGAAAAAAATAGATACTCCTTTTGGGAAATTTGACGTTGCAGACATTTTAGAAGTTTGGTAAAACCTGTCAATTTTGAGAAAAACAAATATTTGGGACAAATCGGAAAAAATGTGAAAAAGCTGACAAATGTCGGCTTTTTTTGCTGATTTTCGGGATGTGATAAAAAATAGACAATAAAATATTGAGTTTGAGGAGTCGTGTTGTTAAAAATGGATGAAAGTATGTTGAAATATGAGAATGAGCATGCTATAATAAAGGCATGTTTAGAAGATACTTAAATAAACATTTTAATAAAGTCGGCATGGAAATGAGTGAACATGGGCGATGAAAAGAAGCACAAATAATTCAGAAGTCAAAAAATTAAATAGAAATCGCGTGTTTCGTTATATTAATGACAAAGGTGAGACCTGTATGCCGGAAATTTCGGCAGCGCTTGACATAAGTAGTCCGACGGTTCTGACCATTGTAAACGAGCTGAAAGAAGATCAGCTTATTACAGAAGTGGGAGAATTTAAATCGACCGGAGGACGAAAGGCAAAAGCAATTGCATCTGTGAAGGACAGCAGGTATGCGATTGGTCTTGATATTACAAAGAATCATGTCGGGATTGTATATACAGATTTATCCAGAAAGACGCTCAAATATGAACGAGTTCAGAAAGTATTTGAGGATACGCCGGGATATTTCAGTGAATTGGGTAATATGGTGTGCAGATTTGCAAAGGAGAATCATTTGCCGGATGAAAAGATCACCGGGGTTGGCATTGCAGTGCCGGCCATTGTAGATCTGGAGAGAAACCTGATTACGAATTCCCGTGCATTGGATGTGTATAATGTACCTTGTGAAAAATGGAAATCACATATTTCTTATCCGTGTGAATTTATCAATGATGCAAATGCAGCGGCAATGACTGAAAACATTCGGTATAGCGACAAGAGAAGTATGGTGTATCTGTCACTGAGCAATACTGTAGGGGGTGCAATCATTTTCTGGACAAAGGAAGATGAGAAAAACATAACGGATCCTCTGGGTGGAAGCTTTGGAAAGATGTACGTTGGAGATGAGTGGAGAAGCGGTGAGTTTGGTCATATGGTGATCCACCCGAATGGAAAAAAATGTTATTGCGGAAAAGAAGGATGTCTGGATGCGTATTGTTCGGCGATTAATCTGGCAGATCTGGAGAATGGAAAGCTGGAGAGATTTTTTGAACAGATGGAAGCAGGTAATAAAGCATACAGGCAGATATGGAACAGATATCTTGATGATCTTGCGATAGCGGTTGATAACCTGAGAATGTGTTTTGATTGTGAGGTTGTGCTTGGGGGCTATGTAGGATGTTACATGGAACCATATATTCCTGAAATCAGAAAGCGACTTGCCGGCAAGAGTATCTTTGGTGATAATGGCGAGTATGTTCGCGCGTGTAAATATAAAAAAGCAGCAACTGTTCTGGGAGCGGCAATCTATCAAATTGAAAATTATATTTCTTCTGTGTAAAATGTAAAAATAGCTTATTGTGAAAAATAGCTAAAAAATAAAAGTATAATTTGGATAATATTACATATTGTACAAAAAAAGGTTCAAAGATATAATAAAAACAACATTTATAAAACACCTTTACAAAAGCAACATTATTATCATCCGTGAGTGCGCTTGCGGATGGCAGAAGAAGGAGGAGAAGATAAAATGGGAATTATTGAAAAGATGAGATTGGACGGAAAAGCAATCTATGTAACAGGTGCAGCAAGCGGTATTGGTAAATGCGCAGCTATGGCATTCGCAGAGGCAGGTGCAGATGTGGCAATCGTAGATATCAATATTGAAGGTGCCGAGAAGGTTGCAAAAGAGATTGCAGAAGCTACAGGTTCCAAAACAATCGCCATCCAATGTGACGTTACAAATCAGGAGCAGGTTGAAGCAATGGTTGCAAAGGTTGTTGAAACATATGGCAAACTGGATGCATGCTACAACAATGCAGGTATTGCACTGAATGTACCGGCAGAAGAGATGACATATGAGCAGTGGCTCAAAGTTATCAACATTAACCTGAATGGTGTTTTCCTCTGTGCAACAGCAGCAGGACGTGTTATGTTAAAACAGGGATATGGTTCTATTATCAATACAGCATCCATGTCCGGACATATTGTTAACGTTCCACAGCCACAGTGTGCATACAATGCATCAAAAGCAGGCGTTATCTTACTTACAAAATCACTTGCTATTGAATGGGCTAAGAAAGGTGTTCGTGTAAACTGTATCAGTCCAGGATATATCGGAACAGACTTGATTATGAATGCACCACATCTTAAACCACTGATTGAAGAGTGGAATGCAATGGCTCCTATGGGAAGACTTGGAAAACCGGAAGAATTACAGTCAATTCTTGTATATCTTGCAGGTGATTCCAGCACATTTACAACAGGTTCTGACATCGTTGTAGACGGAGCATTTACATGTTTCTAAATTTTTAAGGATTGTTATAGCATACGGCTATACATATAAAAACACTATATTTTTAAGGAGGACAAATGTATGAAGAAAAAAGTGTTAAGTGCAATTCTTTGCATCGCAATGGTTGCAACAATGCTGGTTGGCTGCAGCAGCTCAGGTAGCTCAGAGGAAAGCTCAGATGACAGCAGCGAAGAGGCAAGCGGAGGCGGAAAGAAAATTGGTATCACAATCCAGAACTATGAGAATGCTTACTGGGCAGGCGTTATGAGCAAGCTCGAGCAGATTCTTAAAGATGAAGGATATGAAGCTACAATCGTAGGTTGTGAAGAGAACTCTGCTAAACAGATTGAGCAGATCGAGAACTTCATCACATCCGGATGTGACCTTATCATGGTTCACCCAAATGATGCAGATGCAGTTGAAGAAGTTTGCGGACGTGCACTTGACGAAGGCATCAAAGTTATGTGCTGGGATAACCCGATGGAAAATACTACAGCTAACTGGGTTCTTGATAACACAGCTCTTGGTAAAGAAATTGGTAAAACAGCAGCTGCTTTCATTAACGAGCACTATACAGCTGACAACAAAGCTCAGGTTTGTGTAATTGGTAAACCAGATACACAGGTTCTGTTAGAGAGACAGAATGGTATCGAAGCTGGTCTTGAAGAAAACTGTGAAGATAACTACGAAATCGTAGCTACAATCGACGGTGTAGTTAACAACGAAGTTCAGTCCAAAGCTGAGACAGTTCTTCAGGCTCATCCAGATTGTAAAGTATGGGTTGGTGTAGGTGCAGGTGCCATGATCGGTTCCAACACAGCTCTTCTTGCTAAATACGGCGGAAAAGGAAAGATTCCGGAGGATGTAGGTGTTATCACAACAGACGTTACAACAGAGCAGTTAAATTCTCTTCAGGCTGGAGACGAGGCTGTTAGAGCTATCGTAGGTTTCGAGGGATCCAATACAGATACAGCTCAGGCTTGTTTCGAAATGTTCAAGAGAATTCTTGATGGCGATGACTTCGCAGATGGAAAAGACGTATACAGACCAACAATGGAAATCAACGCTGACAATATCGAAGAAATCCAGGCAGGAATGTAATAGTTGTCGAACTTAACAGCTAGTAAATGATAGTTCTGAAGGCGGCTACATAAAGCCGCCTTCAAATAATATAGTCACGGGGGATGAATATGAGCGAAGAATATGTATTACAATTACAGCATATAAGAAAAGAATACCCGGGTGTTGTTGCGCTGAAAGATGTTACTCTTGAATTAAAGCAGGGCGAGATTCTTGCGCTGATCGGAGAGAACGGTGCAGGAAAGTCTACTCTGATCAAGTGTTGTTCCGGAGCGGTTATTCCGACTTCCGGTAAAATTATTGTAAACGGCAAAGAATTCACGAGTATGACACCTCAGCTTGCGGCAGAGAATGGAATTGCAATTATTTATCAGGAATTTAACAACGTAAAGGAATTGTCTGCAGCAGAAAACTTATTCTTAGGACGCCCTATCAGAAAAGGTGTTATTGTTGATAAGGCTGCAATGGAGAAGGAAGCAGCTAAGGCTTTTGAGAGATTAAATATTAAGATCAATCCAAAGGAATTGATGAAGAACCTGACAGTAGGTTATCAGCAGATGGTTGAGATTGCAAAGGCAATTCAGCAGAATGCAAAGATTTTGATTATGGATGAGCCTTCAGCACCTCTTACAAGTGCAGAGGTTGAGAGTATGTTCAAAGTAGTTGAACAGCTTCGTGCGGAAGGAATTTCTATCATTTATATTTCACACAGACTGGAAGAAATTTATCGTTTGTCAGATCGAATCCTTGTTCTTCGAGATGGCGAGTACGTTAAGACTTTGATCACAAAAGACAGTGAAGTTCAGGAACTGATTAAACTGATGGTAGGTCGTGAGCTTACTGAGTCTTATCCGCCTAGAGGAGACTGTATCAAGAAACAGGATGTACTTCTTGAACTCAAGAACGTTACAGGTAATGGCGATAAGAATATTTCTCTGAAAGTTCGCAGAGGAGAGATTCTTGGACTGGGCGGACTGGTAGGTGCCGGACGTACAGAGCTTGCTGAGATGATTTTTGGCGCAGCGACAAAAGAGTCTGGACAGATTATTTTTAAAGGCAAAGAAGTTAACCCGAAGAGTCCAAGGGAAGCGATAGATTTAGGTATAGCACTTGTGCCGGAAGATAGAAAACGTCATGGCGCAATGCTTGGTATATCCATTAAAAATAATATTAATATGCCGATATATCAGAAGAATTCAACTCTGAGTGTCATTGATTCGAAAAAGGAATGGGAAATTGCTGAGAAATATGAGAAGAATATGGCAATTAAGACGCCATCGCTGAACCAACTTGTTAAGAACTTAAGTGGTGGTAACCAGCAGAAGGTTATTCTTGGAAGATGGCTGGCTGCTGATTCTGAGTTGATTATCTTTGATGAACCTACACGTGGTATTGACGTAGGTGCGAAATACGAGATATACAAATTAATGAATGACTTAGTAGAAAAAGAAGGAAAGGCAATTCTGATGATTTCTTCTGAAATGGAAGAATTAATGGGTATGTCTGATAGAATTATAGTACTGGCAGAGGGTGACATGACCGGTGAACTCAGCAAAGATGAGTTCAGCCAGGAGACAATTATGGCATATGCATCAGCAGCCAAAGTTGAGGAGGTCTAATGTAATATGAAAGAAAACAAAGTTCTAAATCAATTAAAAGATAAGGCAATCTGGCTTGTACTTATTGTTCTGGTAATTGTCTTTACGATTGCTAACCCGAGATTTATCAGCGCTAGTAACCTGCTTACACTGCTTCGTCAGGTTTCTATGTACGGTATTGCTTCTATTGGTATGACATTTGTTATCCTGCTTGGTGACATTGACCTTTCAACAGGTACAATTATTTCTTTTGTAAATATTATCTGTGCTTACATGATGGTTAATATGGGCATGAACCCAGTTTTAGCAGTTCTTGTATCAATGGTTGCAGCAACATTAATCGGTGTTTTGAATGGTTTCATGGTATCCACAATTGGTATCCCTGCAATCATTGCTACATATGCATCACAGACAGCTTTCTATGGTCTTGCACTTATCATTTGCGGTGGTATGCCGATCAGCGGATTTTCTGATGGATTTGCTATTATCGGTCAGGGATATGTTGGTATTGTTCCAATCCCGGTTATTATCATGGCAGTTTGTTTTGCGATTGGTTCCTTTATCTTAAACAAAACATATTTTGGACGTTACTTCTATGCAGTAGGTGGTAATATTGAGGCTGCAAAACTTTCCGGTATCCGTGTAGGAAGAATCAAATATCTTGTATTTGCTATTTCCGGATTTTTCGCAGGACTTGCTGGTATCGTAATGCTGTCCCGTACAGCTTCCGGTAATGCATCATCTGGTGCTGACGGATTCGAATTTGAAGTTATCACTTGTGTAGTTTTGGGTGGTGTATCCATTACTGGTGGTTTAGGTAAGATGTCAGGTGTTGTAGCAGGTACATTTATTATCGGTGCACTTAAAAATGGTATGGTACTTATGAATGTTAACTCTTATGTTCAGAAGATCGTTATGGGTGTCGTACTTGCCTGTGCAGTAGGATTTGACTGTATCCAGAATAAGAAACGTCAGAACTAGTCTGAAAATTGTTATAACTTAAAACTTCAAAAACCCAGCAAATAGTTGTATTTGCTGGGTTTTTCTGCATAAAAAGGAGAGTGGAAGATATGAAAGCAGCAGTATATCATGGGGTGCATGACTTAAGGGTGGAAGAAGTTCCTGTCAGGGAATTAAAAGATAATGAAGTAATGATACAGGTAAAGTATTGCGGAGTTTGCGGTACTGATATGCATATATTCAATGGCGATGGAGGAGCCTTTGAGGTAAATCCGCCTCTGATTCCGGGACATGAATTTTCAGGTGTAGTCGTAAAGGTAGGAGAAAAAGTTACCAGCGTTAAGCCGGGAGACAGAGTAAGCGGAGATCCGAATGATATGTGCGGAGAGTGTTATTTCTGCAAAAATGCGATGCAGCATTTCTGTACGAACAATGTTGGAGTGGGTACTACTGTAGATGGTGGTTTCGCAGAATATGTAATAATGCGTGAAAAACAGGTATATAAATTTTCTGATGATTTAAGCTTTATTGAAGCGGCCATGGCAGAGCCGGTTTCCTGTTGCCTGCATGGAATCGATCTGTGTAATATACGGTCGGGATGTACAGTGCTTGTAATGGGTGGTGGTCCGATTGGAATGATCATGATGCAGCTTGCAAAAAATTCAGGAGCAGCAAGGGTGATTATGTCAGAACCTGTCGAAGAGAAAAGAGAACAGGCATTAAAACTTGGCGCAACAAAAGTTATTAATCCGATTGAAGAGGATGTAGAGGCTGTGCTTGCAGAGTACTGCGAAAACGTAGATGTCGTAATCGAATGTGTCGGAAATATCCATACACAGGAAGATGCAATTAAATTTGCAGGAAAAGGAGCAACGATTATGTATTTTGGTCTCGCTTCACCAGATCAGGCGTTGCCACTAAAGCCGGATGATGTATTCAAGAAGGAACTTACGATTACCTCTTCTTTTATTAATCCATATACATTTGAACGTGCAATCCGGGTTCTTGAATCGAAGACAATTGAGCTTGAAAGTCTGATCACTAATATTGTACCTCTGGACAATATTGTTGATGTGTTTACAAAACCGGAATTCAGGAGAGCGGGAAAAGCCATGATAAAAATTTCTGATTAAAAGCAATGTTGATTCATGTGGGATTCCGTATTATAATAAGGATATATGAATAATACATTAAAGACAGGAACGAATTATGGGGACTAAAAAAATAAGTGTTAATGAAATAAAGATTAAAAACCGTCAGATGATTTATCAATATATCCGCTCACATGGAGCAGTGTCAAAGCAAGATATAGTGGTGGCACTTCAGCTGAGCCTTCCTACGGTCACACAGAATCTGGAATATCTGAAAAATCAGGGATTGATTGAAGATTCCGAACAGATTAAGAATACCGGAGGACGCAATGCAACAGCATATACCTGCGCGTCTCAGGCTAAGATGGCAGTAGGAGTGAATCTTACCGTACATCATATGAATGCAGTGGCAGTAGATCTGTCCGGAAATGTTGTAAAGCTGGTGAAAGAACGGATTCGGTTTAATCTTGAAGATGAAGCTTATCTCAAACGATTAGGAGAAGTTGTCGAGCAAGTTAAGACAGAAGCGAATATTTCTGATGAGAATCTTCTGGGAGTAGGAATCTCGGTGCCGGGAATCATATCCGATGATGGCAATACTGTTGAATATGGTCTTACTTTGGGATTTACGGGAAAGAAAAAAGAAGAGATTGCGAAATATATTCCGTATAAGAGCAGGCTTGTTCACGATTCTTATGCTGCAGGATATATGGAGACATGGGATAATCACAGAGGTCAGAACGCATTTTATATCAGCTTGAATAACAGTGTCGGAGGTGCGGTGATCATTGACGGTGAAGTCTATGGTGGCGATACGCAAAAGGGCGGCGAGATCGGACATATGACAGTAGTGTCGCAGGGCGGCGAGATGTGCTATTGCGGCAAAAGAGGCTGTTTTGACACGGTATGTAAGGCAGGCAATCTTGATCAGTATACAGACGGAAATTTGGAAGAGTTTTTCAGATGTCTGAAAGATGGCGATGAGAAAGCAAAGGAACTGTGGAGTCGTTATCTTGATGATTTGTCTATGGCAATCCATAATATACGTATGCTGTTTGACGCGGAGGTTATTCTGGGAGGATATGTAGGGACATATATAGGTGAATATATGGATGAACTTTCCGACAGGGTAAATGACAAAGATCCGTTTAATGATGATGCAAAGGAGTTTTTGTCAATTTGCCGTTATAAAGTTGAAGCGTCGGCAGCCGGGGCGGCCGCTTTCTTTATTGATGAATTTATGAATGATATATAACGTGTATGCCTGTATCTGTGCATACAGAGGGTATTGTGCAATATAACTAAAAAAGGAAGTTATAATTTAAGGATTCTGTTAATTGACAGAATCCTTTATAGAATGTATTATTTAAATAGGTTTTATAAAACATATTTATAAAAGTAAGCAGATAGGAGGAGAACGATGAATTATTTATTAGGAACGGACATTGGAACATCAGGTACTAAGACAATTATGATGGACACAAATGGAAAACTTATCGCACAGGATCTGCAGGAATACGATGTGCTGACACCAAAGCCGCTCTGGGCAGAGCAGTGGCCGGATGTGTGGTATGAGGCAACAAAAGACTCCATCCGCAATTGTGTAGCCAAAGCTGTTGAAGCAGGGGTTTCCAAGGAAGATGTAAAAGGAATTGCAATCAGTGGTCTGTATGGAGGTTCAGGAATTCCGCTTGATGAGAACATGAAAGCAGTTCGCCCATGTATGATCTGGATGGATAGAAGAGCTGATGAAGAAACAAAATGGGTTCTTGATAATATTGGTGAGGAAAAACTTCTTGAGATTACACATAATGGTGCCGATCCATATTACGGATACACAAAGATTCTCTGGATGAAGAATCACGAGCCTGAGAACTGGGCAAAGACAAAGTTATTCCTTCCTCCAAATGATTATGTAATATACAAACTCACAGGAGAAGTTGCGATTGATTACTCTTCAGCAGGAAATATCGGCGGTATCTTTGACATGAATAAACGTGAGTGGTCAGAAGAACTCATGGATGCTATGGGAATTCCTGCATCTATGATGCCACAGCGTATTGTGGAATCTACAGATATTGTCGGAGGCATGACGAAAGAAAGTGCAGAGAATCTTGGACTCTGGGAAGGAATCCCGGTTATTGCCAGTGGTATCGACTGTGGAGCTGCAAATATTGGACTTGGAGTATTTGAATCCGGTGTATATGCAGCGGCAATTGGAACATCCATGTGCGGAGCATTGATTTCTGATAAACCGGTAAAAGGAAAAGGTCTGATCGTATGGCCATATCTGTATGACGCAAAACATCTTTCTTACTATTTTGCAGGTGGAAACACAGCCGGTGCGATTGTAAAATGGTTCCGCAATACACTTTGCCAGTGGGAACTTGAGAATCAGAAAAACGGCGGTCCGAACATGTATGACGTACTGAATGGACAGGCAGAGCAGATTCCGGCAGGAAGCGAAGGCCTCGTAGTATTACCGTACTTCATGGGTGAGAGAAGCCCGATATGGGATTCTGATGCAAAAGGAACAATTGTAGGACTTTCCCTTGCACATACAAAAGGACATCTTTACAGAGCATTTCTTGAGGCAGTTGCATACTGTCTGCGTGATGCGATGGAAGCAACAGGCGAGGATCTTGGCGAATATATTCTTATTGCCGGTGGTGTTACAAAATCAAAAGTATGGAGACAGATTTTTGCAGATGTAACAGGGTATCCGGTTGTTTGCCCAATCTATGATGTAGAGGCAAATATGGGAGACGTAATGCTCGCCGGAATCGGTACAGGACTTCTTACATACGAAGAAGTACAGAAATGGCAGGTCCTGGATGATAAGATTATGCCAAATAAAGAAAATCATGAGAAGTATAATGAATACTTCAAACTTTACAAGAGCATTTATAATAACTTGAAAGGCGATATGAAAGAACTGACAAGAATCCGTTAGTTCAAAAAGGTACAGGGTATTTTTTAATTTGGGACGTAGTATTTTGCAAAAATACTACGTCCCAAATTTAT
>JBJFCD010000208.1:32366-37134 GCA_051888795.1 Lachnospiraceae bacterium
AAAAAACCACATAAAAACAACAAATAAATAGTTGAATTATGTTGGAATATATGCTACTATAATTTTGAAAACAACGGAAAACAACTGTTTATTTGTATTGCAAAAGGAGGCTTAAGAATGCAAAGGTACTATTTAGCTGTGGATATTGGTGCTTCCAGTGGCCGACATATTCTGGCGACCTTTGAGAATGGAAAGATGAAGCTTAATGAGGTTTACCGTTTTCAGAACGGGATGCAGGAGGAAAACGGTGCGCTGTGCTGGGATTTTGACAGACTTTTTGCTGAAATTAAGCAGGGGATGAAAAAGTGCAAAGAGATTGGTAAGATACCGGTTTCTATGGGAATTGACACTTGGGGTGTGGATTTTGTTTTGCTTGACAGTGAAGATGAGGTACTTGGACAGACGGTTGGATACAGGGACAGCCGGACTCAGGGAATGGACAAAAGTATAGAAGCGATCATCCCTCAGGAAAAACTTTATGAAAGAACAGGTATTCAAAAGCAGGTTTACAATACGATCTATCAGCTCCAGGCAATTAAAGAGAATCATCCAGAATACTTAGAACGTGCAGATTCTATTCTTATGACGTCAGATTATTTTCACTTTTTGCTGAATGGTGTTAAGAAGATGGAATACACAATTGCAACTACAAGTCAGTTGATCAGTGCTGAGACTAATGACTGGGATGCAGATCTTATTAAGATGCTCGGATTTCCGGAAAAAATATTCAGGAACGTTTCTATGCCTGGAACGGTTGTAGGGCGTCTGTCTGAGGAAGTAAAAGAAGAGGTAGGATTTGACTGTAAAGTAGTCTTGCCGGCATCTCATGATACTGGATCGGCAGTTCTTGCCGTTCCTGCAGAAGGTGAAAATGTACTTTATATAAGCTCCGGCACATGGTCTTTAATGGGAGTGGAAAGAGAAAAACCGGATTGTTCCGTGCAAAGTATGAAAGCGGATTTTACAAATGAAGGCGGATACGATCACAGGTACAGATATTTAAGAAATATTATGGGGCTTTGGATGATCCAGTCTGTAAAAAAAGAGCTTGCTAAAGATATGAGTTTCGGAGAAATCTGCGCTATGGCGGAGAAAGAAAATATTCTTTCTATCGTGGATTGCAATGATGAGAGTTTTCTTGCACCGAAGAGCATGACAGAAGCGGTGAGAGATTTTTGCAGGAAAACGAGTCAGCAGGTTCCGGAGACAATAGGAGAACTTGCTGCTGTCATCTATAACAGTCTGGCGAAATGTTATGCAGATACATTAAAGCAGATGGAAGATATCACGGGAAAATATTATGATACCATTTATGTTGTAGGTGGAGGTTCCAACGCAGATTATTTGAATAAACTGACATCCCGTTATACAAAACGTAAAGTTTCTGCGGGACCAACCGAAGCGACTGCAATCGGAAATCTCACAGTACAGATGCTGAGTGACGGAGTGTTTAAAAATCTCACAGAAGCAAGAGCATGTATCCGAAATTCATTTGATATAAAGTTGTATTCAGAAAGATAAATAATTAGAAAAAATATTTATATGAAAAAGGAGAAAAACAATGAGAAGTGAACTTGAAATCAAAAAAGAGATGTGTGAAATCGGTAAAAGGGTATATAATAGGGGTATGGTAGCTGCCAACGATGGCAATTTTTCCGTAAAATTAAATGAAAATGAATTTTTATGTACACCGACAGGAGTTAGTAAAGGATTCATGACACCTGAGTATATTTGTAAAGTAGATGCAAAAGGAAATGTCCTTGAAGCAAATGAAGGATTCCGCCCGTCATCAGAGGTAAAGATGCATTTGAGAGTCTATCAGGAGCGACCGGATGTAAATGCAGTTGTACACGCTCATCCGATGTATGCTACTACATTTGCAATTGCAGGAATTCCTCTTATGGAGCCTATTATGCCGGAGGCAGTCATCTTTCTTGGAGGTGTTCCGCTTGCTAAATACGGAACACCATCTACTGTTGAAGTGCCGGATTCAATTATGCCATATATTCAGGAATATGATGCAGTACTGCTGGAAAACCACGGTGCACTCACCTATTCCGATACTTTAATGAATGCATATCATAAGATGGAATCCGTAGAATTTTATGCACGTCTTATGTACCAGGCAAAGATGATCGGAGGTCCCCAGATTCTTGATGAGAAGAGGGTAGAAGAACTCTATGAGATCAGAAGAAATATGGGACTTTCAGGAAAACATCCGGCAGTGAAATAGTAAAGGACGGTTGGGCAGGAGGTGTCAGAATGCTTGCGATTGAGAGGCGGAATGAAATACTGGAAAAGCTCCAGGTTGAAAAAAGAGTCGTTGTCAGTGAACTAAGCCAGCATTATGGCGTATCAGAGGAAACTATCAGAAGAGATCTTGAGAAGCTGGAAAATGATGGACTGGTTATAAAGAGTTATGGTGGAGCAGTTCTGAATGAGCACAGTATTTTTGATTTACCGTTTAATATACGTAAAAATCAGATGATTGTGGAAAAACAGAAGATAGCAGAGCTCATCGCAGAACAGGTAAGAGACGGTGAAGCAATTATGCTTGACGCAAGTTCTACAGCAGTGTATATTGCTAGGGGATTAAGGCAAAAGAAAAAACTTACTGTCATTACAAATTCTGTAGAGATTATTGTGGAATTATTCGACGTTCCGGAGTGGAATGTGATATCTACCGGCGGTGTGTCGAGAGAACGTTCTTTTGCCCTGGTTGGTCCAAGAACAAATCAGATGCTTTCATATTATCATGTGGATAAAGCTTTTATTTCATGTAAAGGATTAACTATGGAGGCGGGACTTACGGATTCCGATGAACAGGATGCGGACAGTAAGAGAATGATGCTTCGCGCGGCGAAAGAAAGAATTCTGGTAGTGGATAGTTCAAAATTCGGTAAATCAGCATTTACCAGAATCAAAGGGCTGGAGGAAATCCATAAAGTTGTAACCGATAAAAAACCGTCACAGCTATGGCTGCGCGAGTTTGACAGGTTAGGGATCGAATGTATCTATCCGGAAAAAAAGAACAAACTTTAAATATCATAAAGGAGGAAGAAACATGCCATTAGTTACATCAAAAAAAATGTTAGAGGATGCACAGAAAGGAAATTATGCAGTAGGAGCGTTTAACGCAGAGAATATGGAAATGGTAAAAGCCATCATCCAGGCAGCAGAGGAACTTCGCGCTCCGGTAATGATTCAGACAACACCGTCTACAATAAAATACGGAAGTCTGGAGACCTATTTTGCGATTGTATCTGCGGAAGCAAAAAAAGCAACCGTTCCGGTTTGCCTTCATTTGGATCACGGCAGTAGTTTTGAACTTGCTATGCAGGCAATGAAAGCAGGATACACTTCTGTTATGATCGATGGATCACATGAAGATTTCGAGGGAAATGTGGCAGTGTCCAAGAAAGTAGCAGATGTTGCAAATGCACTTGGTATCCCGGTTGAAGCAGAACTTGGAAAAGTCGGCGGAAAAGAAGATGATCTGGTGGCAGATGCAGATACAAATACAGATCCGCAGGAAGCAAAAGAATTTGTGGAAAGAACAGGGGTCACTTCTCTGGCAGTGGCTATCGGAACCGCTCACGGATTTTATCATGGAACACCGGTTCTTGACAAAGAGCGAGTGACAGAAGTGAAGAAGCTTGTATCTGTACCGCTTGTTCTTCACGGAGCATCAGGACTCAGCGAAGAAGATGTAAGAGAATGTGTAGAGCGCGGAATGTGTAAAGTAAATTTTGCGACAGAGCTTCGTGTGGCATACACAGACGCATGTAAAAAATTACTTGAGGAAAAACCTGAGACATTTGACCCGAAAAAACTGGGAGTAGTCGGAATCGAAGCAGTAAAAGAGGTTGTAAAGAGCCGTATGATCATGTGCGGATGCGACGGAAAAGCAGAGTAATGTAGGAGGCTGTATGAAACAATATTTATTAGGTATTGATATTGGTACGAGTGCTTGCAAAATTGCCATATTTGAGGAAAACGGCAATGTAGTTGCCAGTGGAAATGGCGATTATCCGGTCTATTATCCAAAGCCGGGATGGGCAGAGCAAAATCCTGATGAATGGTGGGCAGCAGTGTGTAAGGCAGTCCGTGAGACTCTGGAAAAAGGAAATGTAAAGCCAGAGGATATAGCAGGTATTGGTATTGACGGACAGAGCTGGTCTGCGATTCCGATGGATAAAGACGGAAATGTGCTTACTAATACACCGATCTGGATGGATACAAGAGCTGCTGACATCTGTGAAGAAATAGGGGCAAAGATTGGTGAAGATAATATTTTTGAAGTGTGCGGTAACCCTTTCAAGCCATCTTATACAACGCCAAAGATTCTGTGGTATAAAAAGAACATGCCGCAGGTTTATGGAAAAACTTATAAGGTTCTTCAGTCCAACAGTTATATTGCATACCGACTGACAGGTGAATTTACCCAGGAGTTGTCTCAGGGCTATGGACTCCACTGCTTCAATATGAGAAAAGGCGTGTGGGATATGGATATGTGCCGGGAGCTTGGTGTGGAACCGGGAATGCTTCCGGATATCGTTCCGTGCCATCAGGTTGTCGGAACAGTGACAAAGAAAGCTGCGGCAGAATGCGGACTTATGGAAGGAACACCGGTTGTCGCAGGAGCACTCGATGCAGCATGTGGCACACTTGGCGCCGGAGTAGTACATCCGGGAGAAACACAGGAGCAGGGCGGGCAGGCTGGAGGTATGAGTATCTGTCTGGATACATATAAGGCAGACCCGAGACT
>JBJFCD010000209.1:0-9100 GCA_051888795.1 Lachnospiraceae bacterium
AAATAATTGTTTCTGCTTCTGCATTAGCCGCATCAATTCCTTCTTTTCGGATTGATGAAACTAAGTCTTGAATCTGTAATTCCATAATTTCACTTCCTTTCTCAATTAAAGTCAAAACTCACAACAGTCTTTATCAAGAAATTGTACATCAATTACAAGTCATTGTCAATATATTATCATTTTTATTTATTAACTATTTACTTTTTTTATTCTATTTTTATGACATTTTATTGCTTCTGCATATCTTATTTTATATAATTTTTATAATTATCTGTAAACTGAAAGAAGATGCCATTAGACACCTTCTTTGCTATCTATACTCTTATAATTTTTCTGCCGCTTCATTCAGATATTCATTTTTTACCATATGAAATCTCTCTGCTTCCACAGCTTCAGCCAATGCTGCATCAATCGGCATTTTACCAAGCACCGGAATGTCAAGCTCATCTGCAACTTCATCAACTTTGCTCTCACCGAAGATACTGATCTTCTTTCCACAGTCAGGGCAAACAAGATAGCTGTAGTTTTCTACAATCCCAAGCACCGGAATGTCCATCTGTCTTGCCATATTATAGGCTTTCTTTACGATCATTTTCACAAGATCCTGAGGGGAAGAAACAATCACAACTCCGTCTACCGGAAGTGACTGGAACACAGTAAGCGGAACATCCCCTGTTCCCGGTGGCATATCTACAAACAGATAATCAAGATCACCCCAAATGACATCTGTCCAGAATTGTGTTACAACTCCTGCAATAACAGGACCTCTCCAGATGACCGGATCAGATTCATTCGGGAGCAAAAGATTTACTGACATGATCTTTGTTCCATCCAGTGCTTCACACGGGAACATTCCGTCATCATTACCCACTGCCGTTTCATGAATACCATACATTTTCGGAATGGACGGACCTGTGATGTCTGCATCCAGAATACCTACGTTGTATCCTTTCTCGCGCATCATTCTTGCAAGCGAAGCAGTAACCATTGATTTTCCTACTCCACCTTTTCCACTGACAACTCCGATCACTTTTTTGATATTTGAAAATTTGTTTACCGGTTTCTTAAAGTCCACCGGTTTGCTGCCACAGGAATCTGCATGTGCACAACCCGCACAGTCAGATGGGGAGCAGCCATTTTTCTGTTCCTCAGACATGGTTTGTTACCTTCTTTCTATCATCCTATTCTTCTACTACAGCGATCACTTCAACCTCGCAAAGTACATTCTTCGGAAGCGTCTTTACAGCAACGCAGCTTCTTGCCGGTTTGGAGGTAAAATATTTCGCATATACTTCATTAAATGCAGCAAAATCTCCCATATCAGCCACAAAACAGGTTGTCTTTAAAACTTTATCAAAAGATGTTCCGGCTGCTTTTAAGATTTCACCGATATTTTTGCAAACCTGCTCTGTCTGGCCTTCAATTGTATCTGCCTCTATTGCATCTGTAGCCGGATTGATTGCAATCTGACCTGCGGAATACAAAATTCCGTTATGAATATACCCCTGTGAATATGGTCCTAATGCTTTTGGTGCTTTTTCTGTTGCTACTACTTTCATAATCTACTTCTCCTTTGCTTTTTCTAATAATTTCTTTGCAATACATATATCAAAAAGACCCATACCAACTGACTTGAAATATGTTGTCTTTTTTAACTGATGATTTTCTTTTCGGATATTCTGCCTCTCCTCCTCGGGAAGTGCCAGATAATCGCTGAAAAGCACGGCATTCTCCGGTTTCAGCCTTCCTTCAGCAATCGGTTGGCAAAGATCCCCGGATTCTTCGCATGCATACGGAAGTTCAATATATACGCGATCCGTAAGATCCCAGACTGCATCCGGGATTTCCCTCATCTTAGGTGTATAAGACCCAATTGCTATGATACATTTTCCATCCAGCAATTCTTTGTCATTCGGAAGTACCGGTTTTGTAGCCGGTGTTGTCGTACAGATAATCTCACTGTTTCTGGCAAGCTCTTCGGCCGTCTTACAGCATACGATCTCTACTCCTGGATCATCAATGGCTTTTCTTAATCTCTTTATAAACTCTGTCAGGTCTCTGTCGCTGTGATTATAAATGGATACTTTCCGGATCTCTCTTGCCGCACAGGCATATAAAGTCTGGTAAAATGCCTGTTCTCCGGCTCCGACTACACCGAACGTATGGCAATCATCTCTGGATAAATGCCGGATTCCTACACCTCCCACTGCACCGGTTCTCCATCCTGTCACAGACTGACCATCCAAAAGTGCCTCCGGAGCTCCGGTCACAGGATCATTTAACAATATTACTCCATCAATAGACGGCAGACCTAACTTTGCATTTTCAGGGAATATTGTAAGTATCTTACTCCCAATGCTTTCCTTTGTATAACATGGCATGTACATCAATGTCTTGTTCTCATGCTCCACGGATGGTCTCGGAGGCATGTAATATTCCCCGCTCCCGAAAATACGATATGCATTCTCAATCTCATCCATCATCTCGTTTCTGTCGACCAGCTTATCAATTTCATCTTTACCGAGTAATATCATAGTCACCCCTCCAATTCTTTTTGATCTCTCGTAACATCTTTAAGCCATTTATATTTTCGATATCTGTAAAAACAGATTGGCACTTTAATAATCTCATCACTCATCAGAATAGCATACACTATCGGCACGCTGGCGTGAAAGTAAAATGCAGCTGCTGCGCCGATCAATATTGAGCATCCCCACATTGTAAGAACATCCATATAGAGTCCGAACTTTGTATCACCGCCCGAGCGAAACACACCACACACCATCGTTGTATTAAATGCCTGCCCTACAACAAAATAAGACATAACGAAAAACATAAATCTTAAATATTTCTGAGATGTTTCGGACAGCGCCAACATATTTGCCGCAACCGGTCCAAAAATCAGGATTGCAAAACCACCAATCATACCCAATATCAGAGAAAGTATGGCGAAGCGCTTTGCATAAGCCTTTGCATGTAAAAGTTTGCCTTCACCAAGAGTCTTTCCAAGCCAGATTGAAGTGGCATTTGAGATTCCAAACACTACTACCTGTGCGAGCTGTCTTGCCACCTGTGCCACGGAGTTCGCGGCCACTGCTTCACTTCCAAGATGACCAATGATCGCAGTATTACATGAAGTTCCGAGCCCCCACATCAATTCATTTAACACAACCGGCATAGAATATCGGATAAAATCCTGAAGCAGGATCCGGTCAATATGAAGCATATTCTTTAATCGGATTTTCACAATCTTATTCTTAAAATGAGCATAGAGAAGAACAAGTGTTGTCTCCGTAATTCTGGCACTTAATGTTCCAATCGCAGCGCCAACGATCTCCAGTCTTGGTGCACCGAACAAACCAAAAATCAAAACCGCATTGATACAGATATTCACGAGCAAAGAAATAAAATATATGACAGTTGCCACTACAACTCTCTCTATACTTCGCATAATGTTCAGATACACCTGCGTCACGGCCATAAACATATAAGACATCCCTACAATACGAAGATACTTCGCACCTTCTGAGATCACTATAGTATCTGATGTAAAAATGTGCATCAGTCTTTCGGGTATGATAAGTGCCAGCGCAGTGAATACCGCTGCAATCATAAGGCCTCCGGAAAGCCCCATCCCCAGAATCTTTTCAATTGTTTTTGTATCTCTTTTTCCCCAGTACTGTGCCGTAAGCACTGTTGCGCCAGCTGTAATTCCGAAAAATACAAGCATCATAATAAACTGAATCTGACCGGCAAGAGAGGATCCGGAAAGCACCTTTTCCCCAACTCTTCCAAGCATAAATACATCAGTTGCCGTGACACCTACATTGATCAGATTCTGTATCGCCATAGGCAGAACAAGAGAAAATACACTTTTATAAAATATCTTCCAGTTAATATTTAAATTATCTGTGGTTTGCTGCTTTATAGATTTCATACATATCCTGCGCATCAAGTTTCTTAAAGCATCCTATTTTTACAGTATCGTTCTTTGTAGCACTCTGTGCCATTTTTTTCAGGATTTCATCCGGCTGCACTCCAATCTGCATTTCCCCGATACACGTAGGCATATTTAATGATCGGAAAAACTCTTCCGTAGCTTCAATTGCCTGAACCGCAGCTTCCTCCTCATTATCGTTATCAATTCCCCATACTTTTTTCCCGTATCTCGCAAATCTTGATACATCCAGTTTATAGACATATCTCGCCCAGCTTCCCCATACAGCAGAAAGCGTTGCTCCGTGAGCTTCATCAAACAGACCGCCAATTTCATGGCCAAGCTTATGACATGAAAAATCCTTCATACGTCCAAGACCTGTCAGATTATTATGCGAAAGGCTTCCGCACCACATAATCTCGCTCATAGCATCATAATCCGTCTGATTCTCAAAGGCAATTTTGCCATTTTTAATCAAAGTACGCATTAGCCCCTCTGCTATCTCATCGGTCAGCTGATTTCCTTCCACCGGAGTAAAATATCTCTCCAGTGTATGCATCAAAATATCAACGATCCCGCATGTAAGCTGATATTTCGGCAAAGTATATGTAATCTCCGGATTCATCATAGCAAACTTCGGACGTACAATATCTGAATTGAAACCCGCTTTCTTATCCGTCTCTTCATTTGTAAGCACTGTTGAATCACTCATTTCACTTCCGGCTGCAGAAATAGTAAGGACAACACCTACCGGCTTTGCCTCAGACACCTTTTCCTTTCCCATCCAGACATCCCATATATCAATCCCAGGATTTGCAGCTCCTACCGCAATCGCCTTTGCTGTGTCAATGACACTTCCGCCTCCGATTGCAAGCATGAGCTCTGCCCCAAATTCAATCGCTTTCTTCACACCTTCTCTTGCCAGTGAAAGCCTTGGGTTTGGTTTCACACCTGATATTTCTTCATATTGAATTCCTTCGGCATCAAGCTCTCCCTTAATTGTATCCAGAAGCCCGCTTCTTATCACACTTCCGCCTCCGTATACGAGCAATACTTTTGATGCCCCTGCTCCCTTCACAAGCCTTCCTGCCTGTTTCTCTGCCTCCTTGCCAAACACGATTCTCGTTGGCATATATTGTGTAAAACTCTGCATAATAGAATCACCTTCCTGTCATTATCTCCTGAACATTGTAACATAAGAAATACCATTATAGTAGTTATTTTCACATAAATTATTTCAACAATAAAGCCTCTGATGATTAATCATCAAAGGCCTCTTTCATTTTATCCATAAATCCTTTTTTCTTTTTGCTGCCTGGTCCTTTATGAGATGCATCTTCAGTATTTAATGTATTTCCTGCCAACTCATCAAATTTTCTGAGCGCTTCCTTTGCCTCCGCACTTAAATGCTCCGGCGTCTGAATTACCAGCGTCACATAATGGTCTCCGCGAACCTGTGAATTTCTCACAGAAGGAACTCCTTTACCTTTCAGACGTACCTTTGTATCCGTTTTTGTTCCCGGTTTTACTGTATAAAGCACATCTCCGTCAACAGTCTTAATCTTTATATCTGAACCTAGAGCTGCCTGTGCAAAAGAAATCGGCACAGTTGAGAAAATATGCATATCCTGTCTCTGGAAAATCGGATGTCTTGATACAGTTACCTCAACAAGGAGGTCACCTCTCGGTCCACCGTTAATTCCAGGTTCACCTTTTTCACGAATGCGAACACTCTGTCCATTATCAATGCCGGCCGGAATTGTAACAGATATTTTTTTCTTGCTGGAAACATATCCTGTTCCGCTGCAATCCGGACATTTCTCACGAATGATCTGACCGGTTCCGCCACAATCAGGACAGGTCTGAACATTTTGTACAGTTCCAAAGAAAGATTGCTGTGTAAATACAACCTGACCTTTACCACCGCACTTCGGACAAGTCTGCGGAGAAGTACCCGGTTTCGCACCTGTACCATTACATTTCGGGCATGGATCCTTGAGAATAACATCAAGCTCTTTCTCACATCCGGATACCGCTTCCTCAAATGTAATTCTTACGCTTTTTCTTATATTTGCGCCTTTCATAGGTCCCTGACTGCGCCCTCTCCTGGAGCCGCCACCACCAAATAAGTCGCCAAAGATATCGCCAAAGATATCACTGAAATCTGCTCCGCTGAAATCAAAGCCGCCAAAGCCGCCTGCTCCACCTGCTCCGCCTTCAAATGCTGCATGACCGAACTGATCATACTGACGGCGCTTCTCCGGATCACTCAATACTGCATAAGCTTCTGAAGCTTCCTTAAATTTCTTCTCCGCTTCTGCATCTCCCGGATTCATGTCAGGATGATACTTTTTAGCAACCTGTCTGTATGCTTTTTTTAACGTAGCCTCATCGGCATCCCTGCTGACTCCGAGCACCTCGTAATAATCTCTTTTTGATTCTGCCATGATTTATCCCTTTCTTATCAGAAATTCCGCCTGTAGTCACGGAAATTGTCCTTTTTATTCCCTCAAGATAACATAAGGAAATTCCGCGTTATCCGGCGGGTGCATCCCCACCGGATTCCCCGGAATAATTTCCCGATTATTTTCCTTTCAAACCTGTTGTAAAACCAATTTGTCAAGAATTTTATACTTCTTTGTAATCTCCATCTACAACATCATCGCCCTGGAAACCTTCTGGTGCCGGACCTGCTCCCTGTGCTCCTGGATTCGGGCCTGCCCCCTGTGCTCCTGCTGCTGCGCCTGCCTGCTCATACATCTTTGTAAATACTTTCTGAGCACTCTGTGAAAGCTTTTCTGTTCCGGCTTTAATCTCTGCAACCTGTGCATCTGAGATATCATCCATGTTAATCTTTTCAAGAGTCTCTTTCAAAGCTTTGCAGTCTGCTTCTACTGCTGCTTTATCTGCTGCATCTATTTTATCTCCAACTTCGCCAAGTGCTTTCTCAGTCTGGAATACGAGAGCATCTGCATCATTTTTAGCATCAACGCCTTCTTTACGTTTCTTATCCTGTGCTTCAAATGCTGCTGCTTCTTTTACAGCTTTTTCGATATCTTCATCAGACATATTAGAACCAGCTGTAATTGTAATATGCTGCTCTTTTCCTGTTCCAAGATCTTTTGCAGATACATTTACAATACCGTTTGCATCGATATCAAATGTTACTTCAATCTGCGGTACTCCACGCGGAGCCGGTGCGATTCCATCCAATCTGAACTGTCCGAGAGATTTGTTATCTCTTGCAAACTGTCTCTCACCCTGTACAACATTGATATCTACTGCTGTCTGGTTATCTGCTGCTGTAGAGAAGATCTGGCTCTTCTTTGTAGGAATTGTTGTATTTCTCTCAATCAATCTTGTAGCAACACCACCCATTGTCTCGATAGAAAGTGAAAGTGGAGTTACATCAAGAAGAAGGATGTCTCCTGCACCTGCATCACCTGCAAGTTTACCACCCTGAACAGAAGCACCAAGTGCTACACACTCATCTGGATTCAGAGATTTGCTTGGTTCTTTACCTGTCAGACGTTTTACTTCTTCCTGTACAGCCGGGATACGTGTAGAACCACCTACCAACAGTACCTGGCCAAGCTCAGAAGCTGTGATACCTGCATCAGAAAGAGCTCTTGTTACAGGCTCGGATGTCTTAAGCACAAGATCATGTGTAAGTTCATCAAATTTAGCTCTTGTAAGAGTCATATCAAAGTGAAGCGGGCCACTCTCATTCATGCTGATAAATGGAAGGTTGATATTTGTTGTTGTTGCAGAAGAAAGCTCTTTTTTCGCTTTCTCAGCAGCTTCTTTAATTCTCTGCATTGCCATCTTATCTGCGGAAAGGTCAACGCCCTGTGTTTTCTTAAACTCAGAGATCATGTAGTCAGCAATCTTCTGGTCAAAGTCATCTCCACCAAGTCTGTTGTTACCTGCTGTAGACAATACTTCGATAACTCCGTCACCGATTTCGATAATAGATACATCAAATGTACCACCACCAAGGTCATATACCATGATCTTCTGTTCTCTCTCATTGTCAAGTCCGTATGCAAGTGCTGCTGCTGTAGGCTCGTTGATAATACGTTTTACATCAAGTCCTGCAATCTTACCAGCATCTTTTGTTGCCTGACGCTGAGCATCGTTAAAGTAAGCTGGTACAGTAATAACTGCCTCTGTTACTTTTTCTCCAAGATATCCTTCTGCGTCTGCTTTCAGCTTCTGAAGAATCATAGCGGAAATCTCCTGTGGAGAATATTTTTTATCATCAATTGTTACTCTGTAATCAGAGCCCATCTCTCTCTTGATAGAAGAGATTGTTCTCTCAGCATTTGTGACTGCCTGACGTTTTGCAGGCTCACCAACAAGACGCTCACCGGCTTTTGTAAATGCTACAACAGACGGTGTTGTTCTTGCTCCTTCTGTATTAGCGATAACTGTCGGCTGTCCACCTTCCATAACCGCTACACAACTGTTTGTTGTTCCTAAATCAATACCAATGATTTTTCCCATGATTTTATTCCTCCTAATTTACTATTTGCTACTTTAATAATAACTAATTTGCTACTTTTACCATACTGTGTCTTACCACAGAATCTCGATACATATAACCTTTCTGGAATTCCTCAGCAACAATATTCTCACCGAAGTTTTCATCTTCCACATGCATCACTGCATTATGGAAATCAGGATTGAATTCCTTCCCTACTGCCTCGATCGGTGTCACGCCGATCCCTTCCAGTGTTGTCATAAGCTGTTTATAAATCATCTCCATTCCCTGTACAAAAGGGTCTTCTTTTTCTTCTTCCTTAACTCCTTTAAGTCCTCTCTCAAAGTTGTCAATTACCGGAAGTATTTTATCTATGACATCTTTCGCACCAATCTCGTACATCTGAGACTTTTCTTTTTCTGTACGCTTGCGAAAGTTATCAAACTCAGCCATCTGACGTGTAAGTCTGTCTGTCAGTTCTTCAATTTTCTCATCTTTTTTATCTTTCTTATTCTTTTTGCCAAACAGCTTCTTTCCTGACTGTTCTTCACCAGAGACTTCTTTTTCTTCAGACTTTTCTTCTGCATCATCTGTTTCTGTCTCATTAGCCTCTGCTGCATTATCACTGTCATGGTCGCTTTCAACAGCTTCATTAGCCTCAGGCTCTTTAGACTCAGACT
>JBJFCD010000210.1:0-2053 GCA_051888795.1 Lachnospiraceae bacterium
ATTCATTTTCTTTTTTACATCAATAATATCAGTACCTTCTGGTATATCTATTAATTTTGACACGTATACCACCCTCTCTTCATCATTAACAAATTTTATATGTCTTTCAGATACTCCTCAAACGAATACACAACCTCTTCCACTTCATCACCCAGCAGCCTTACCGCAGCAGCCACATAAGCATAGCTTTTCAGATTAACCTTTCTCAAATAATTAATCCCTCTTGCCCCTTTGAAGCTGAGCTTATCATTTATATATTCTTCTGGATTATCAATAACCACATACTCAGCATCAGAATACATGCAAGCTGCTAAATACAACACTTCACAAGCAATATATGCTGCAAGCTCACCATTGAATCTTTCACTATAAATATGACCGCCTATCCTACGGATTCCATCTGCAAAATATGTATATTCTGCCTTATCAATGCCACCCTTTGCAATAATGCAGAAACAACTGCTGATTGTATCTCTAAGAACAATATTAACACTATAGTCCATTCCTCTATAACCCAGCTCTGTCACTGCCACGGACTTATATACTTCACGCACTTCAACATAATTCGTCATTTCTCTAGAAAGGGTATAACAGTCATATAATTGCTTTATGATTTCAAGCTCTTTATCTACACCAAATCGTATTCCGGTAGTATGTGGTGCAAAAGCTGTAAGTTTGTCTCCAAGAATACTATTCACATCAGGAATTCTCACTGTCAAATCTTCACCATCAGTCAAAAGCAAATCATTTTTAATTGGCTTTTCCAAAAGAGTTTGATAATGATTCTCTTCAAACAGAATATCCAATAATATAACTAAAGGTTTGTCATTAATTGGCGAGTCATATGTAAATTCATAATGTCTCTTTTCAATGTTATTTCTGCCTTTTCTGATATCCTCTTCCTGGCTTTTGAATGGAAATATCTGACCTGCTTTCTGAATAAAAGACTCCACATCTGTTCCTGGCTCAACAATAATATCAATATCCGTAGAAAGTCTTCTTGGCTTATCAAGCAAAAGCATCAAACAGGTACCACCTTTAAATATAAATGGCATTCCTACCTTTGATATTGCCTCCAACAATCCAAATGCATATACTGTTTTTTCCAATAATGACGGATCATTTCCGCTTATCTTTTGTAATCTCTCTATATTCTCTTTTGTAAAATTATCTTGTGTAAGCACCCTCATACCCTCCAATGTATTTTTTTACTTCATCTGCTTTGCCTCTTCTTCTCGCATAGCGCAAAAGCCTTACATAATCTATCAAATATGATTTGTCAGCATTTTTAAAAATATATGGCAATTCGCTTCTGCTATACAGATACTGAAAGTTTTTTTCAGCAACAATATCTACCAATAACTGTTCAATACACATCCCGTGATACTCATCTATGCTCTTTGGCGATTCACTAACTAAATTAAGCATTACAATGTTATCTCCGGTACAATATGCATCCCATTCCTTTTCACTTGG
The DNA here is from genome assembly GCA_051888795.1 of Lachnospiraceae bacterium. GTDB lineage: Bacteria > Bacillota > Clostridia > Lachnospirales > Lachnospiraceae > MD308. The sequence continues at coordinate 1,477 of JBJFCD010000210.1, forward strand.
TTTTAATAAAATATTCAAGGTAGTTTCTTCCTGCAGGAAACGAAAAACAAAGTCAAGGGCATACTTTTCAACCATAACAAAAATTGTATTTCTTCCAATCAAATGATTCAAAAATTCATTTAACTGAATACTTGCAAAGCATACAAAATTCACATGTGGAAATCTCGCTTCTATCTTTTCACTAATCTCCTGAAGTTGCTCATTCATTAATGGCTTATAAATTTGTTTCTCTGAAATTGGATTACTCTGTAAAACATATTCTCCACGTTGCTTTCTGGAAATAATTCCATTATCAACCATTTTTGAAATAATCCATTTAAAAGAATTATATGTTAGCTCGGGTTTTTCATTAACTAATGCTTCATATATCTGTTGCCTTGTATATACTTGTTCTTTATTCAATTGGCAAACGACATCTTCATACCACATTTTATCGCCTCCACATCTTTCGGCATTTTTTAATTATTTTGCCGTTAGATATATTGTAATCAAAAAAGCAAAAATTATCAACATATCTTTTGGCAATTTTTTATTATTTTGCTAAAAGATATGCCTTGATAAAATTTGACGATAAAAA
>JBJFCD010000211.1:0-2049 GCA_051888795.1 Lachnospiraceae bacterium
TATGATCTGACGAAAGGAAAGAAGAAATGAGGATATTAGTAGATGCGGATGCCTGTCCTGTGGTGTCTGTCGTAGAAAAAACAGCAAAGAAATATGAGATCCCGGTTATTCTCTTATGTGATACAAATCATATTCTGTATTCGGATTACAGTGAAGTGATTACTGTGGGAGCCGGTGCTGATGCAGTAGATTTTAAACTGGTCAGTCTGTGCCATAAGGGAGACATTGTTGTAACGCAGGATTATGGTGTGGCAGCAATGATTCTGGGAAAAGGTGCTTATGGCATCCATCAGAGTGGAAAATGGTATACAAATGAAAATATAGATCAGATGCTGATGGAGCGTCACCTGGCGAAGAAAGCCAGAAATTCAAAGAAAAAGCATCATATAAAAGGTCCGGTAAAACGAACCGAGGAAGATGATAAACGGTTTGAAGCATCGTTGGAGAAACTCATAGCTAAATTGATTTCTCAAAAACAGTGAAATACAGGATTCTATTTCCTCGCATAGATTGTGTATTTATTTTAGTGTAGAAGATATAATTTCCCTATAAAACAGATCGTTTTCTATGTTGGTGTCTGAAATTGAAAAGAGAGGGATAATTATGATGTATGATTTGGAAAAAGAAAAACAAGAAGCAATCGATGCAGGTAATCGGGCATTGAGAAGTCTCAGGGAGGCACAGGGAAATCTGAACAGTGCAAAAAACTGGGGAATCTGGGATATGTTTGGCGGGGGATTCATTTCTACTATGGCTAAACATTCCAAAATGGACCGGGCGAAACAAAACATGGAGCAGGCGAGATATGATCTTAGAAATTTCAGTAGGGAACTGAATGATGTCAATATGACATGCCATCTGGATATTGAAACAGGCGATTTTCTTTCTTTCGCCGACTGGTTTTTTGACGGATTTGTTGTAGACTGGATGGTACAGGATCGGATCAATCAGGCTTCCCGACAGGTTGCAGAAGCAATCCGCAGAGTAGAAGGAATCCTCAGGCAGCTTCAAAATTATTAATAGAATATGAGTGTAAGAGGCCGAGGGAAAGTTGCCGAAGAAACGTTGCAGAAGAAAGGGAGGAATATCTGTGGATATTGAGCATTTTTACATAGAGAAAGGGAAAGGCTATCCTACGATTCTGCTTCATGGAAATGGAGAGGATTGTAGTTATTTTAAAGGACAGATAGATGAGCTTTCCAAACAATATCATGTGTATGCTATCGATACGAGAGGTCACGGAAAGACACCGAGAGGCAATATGCCTTTTACAATACAGCAATTTGCAGAGGATTTGTTGGAATTCATGGATGAACATCAAATTGAAAAGGCTCATCTGATCGGATTTTCAGATGGTGGAAATATTGCTATGATCTTTGCGATTCAGTATCCCCATCGTGTAAAACGATTGATATTGAATGGGGCAAATCTGAATGCAGGCGGTGTGAAACGAACCACTCAGATTCCAATTGAGATCGGCTATAGAATTGCAAAAAAATTTGAAGATAAAAGCGATTCTGCCAGATTAAATGCAGAGGTGCTCGGTCTGATGGTCAATGAGCCAAATGTGGCATTAGCAGATCTTGCAGGTATACATGCTAAGACGTTGGTCGTTGCCGGAACAAGAGACATGATCAAGGAAAAACATACAAGATTGATTGCGGCAAACATTCCCGATTCCGAGCTTGTTCTCATCAGGGGAAATCATTTTATCGCAAATAGGAAACCCGAAGAATTCAATCGAGTGGTGATGGATTTTTTGAAAGAATAAATCGGTTTTGAATAATGAATGAACATTACTCATTGACAGGCTGCGCGTGTTGTGTTACTGTTAACATAGTTCTAAGAAAGAAAAGGTAGATATTATGAGAACGGTAAAAGAGCCAGATGTTCGCAAGCAGGAGATACTAGATGGTGCAATCAGAGTATTTGCCAGGAAAGGCTATGATAAGACTACTATCGCGGATATTGCAAAAGCACTGAATATCTCTCAAGGATTGTGTTATCGCTATTACTCGTCGAAAGAAGAAATCTACGATGCTGCATTAG
>JBJFCD010000212.1:0-36670 GCA_051888795.1 Lachnospiraceae bacterium
TGAAGATGTATGGAAAGCGTTGTAAAGGATATCGGAGTATGGGGTATGAGATAATTGAAAAGTAAATGTATGGCTTGTTTAATGACTAAGAAAAATATAAAATTAGTCATAGAAAGTCATTGTTTAGTCATAGAATTTAGTCATAGACATACAATAATGATTATGCAAAGAAATACAAGCAAGGAGGCTGATGATTTGAATTTGGGGATTGAAACAGAAACATTAGAGTTTAAGAAATCCACTGGTGAATTAAAAGAGGCAGTACAGTCAATCTGTGCAATTTTGAACAAACATCAGCATGGAGAATTATATTTTGGTGTAAAGCCTGATGGAACAGTAATAGGACAAGTTGTTACGGAAGAATCTTTGCGGGAAGTCAGTCAAAAAATCAAGAATTTTATTGAGCCGAAAATTTATCCGGAAATCAATAAGGTGGTTATAGACGGTAGGGATTGTATTCATGTGAAATTTGAGGGAAGCCAAGTTCCTTATTTTGCATATGGCGTTGCGAAGATACGTGTGACAGATGAGGATTTGACTATGTCTCCGGAGCAGATAACGGAATTATTGTTGCGTAGTGGCAGAGAGGGAAATCGCTGGGAAAATCTTGTGTCGAATAAAACGATTGATGATATTGATGAAGAGCTTTTAAAGAAATATACAACGCAAGCACATGAGGTGGGAAGAATAGCGATTTCTTACACGGACAAGGAGACTGTTTTAAACCAGTTGGAATTGACCGAAGGCAAAGCTTTGCTGAATGCTGGGAAAGTGTTGTTTAGTGATGACATCGTACAGGATGTGCAGATGGCAATTTTTGCGACAAATGAAAGGATGACATTCAATGATATCCAGCGTCATCACGGACCGGTGTTAAAGCTTGTGGATATAGCAGAGAGTTATATTAAGAGCAATATCCATTGGCGAGTGGAGTTTACCGGAGCTTTACAACGCACAGAGATACCGGAGATTCCGGTGGACGCAATTAGAGAGGCATTACTAAATTCGTTCTGCCATAAGGATTATGCATCTGGTCAGAGTAATGAGGTTGCAATTTATAAGGACAGGGTAGAGATTTACAATCCGGGAGCTTTTCCGGAAGGATATGAACCGCGAGACTTTATTGATAAAGCAGAAAGACCGATTCGCAGAAATCCTAAGATTGCAAGAATGCTTTATTATTCCAAAGATATAGAGAGTTTTGGAACTGGATTAAAGCGTATTGCAGAAGCTTGTGATGCTGCTGGAGTCAGATATGAGTTTAAGAAAATGAAATCTGGATTTGTGGTATGCTTTTATCGTACTGACGAAAGTATTATACGTGGCGAATCTTTCATAAAGAGTGAAAAGACAACTGAATTACTAAATAAGAAAGTTTATGAGATTAAAAATGAAGCCGTAGTAAAAATTATCGAGTACTTGGAGATAAATGGCCATATTACAACAGATATCGGTGTTGAGATTACTGGAAAGTCAGTTGCACAGGTGCGTAGGTATTTGAAAATGTTGTGCGATATGGAAGTGGTAAAAAAGACAAAGAGTACAAAAGGCAATGTTTATGTGCGTAATAATTAATTCAATCATAATTCGCTCATTTTAATGAGCGGAATATGAGCGAATTGTGATTGTATAAACTGCTCTGATAACTCAATAATATCAATACATCAACTGATGTTACTTAAATTGACCATGTAATCAGAGAATTCCAACGGTATATAAAGCAAAAGATGAAAACACTGAATACGAAAAAGAACTGAATGTGGAGTTGAATAAACTTCGCAAGTCCCGTGAGAAATATATGGATATGTACACTGATAATTTGTTTTCCAGAGAGGAATTGAATGAGAAAATCGGTGGAATGAGAAAATGACAAATACATAGTTAAAGTGTCTGATCAACATAATCGAAGTGGACAGGAGGAACAAATATGATTGATAAGATGGAACGATTAAACCGAGAACTTGTATATAAAGGAACAATCCTTGATATATATAAGGATACCATGCGGTTTGCAAACGGAAAAACAGAGGAGTGGGATTTCGTTTCCCATCGAATGGGAGCAGCGGCAGTTCTTCCGGTACTTCCGGATGGCAGAATCCTTATGATCCGGCAGTATCGAAATGCATTGGAACGGGAGACACTTGAAATCCCGGCAGGTTGCAGAGATTCCCTTACCGAAGATACAAAAGTAAGTGCGATTCGTGAACTGGAGGAAGAAACCGGATACCACAGCGACAAAGTAAGCTATTTGTTATCCCTTCGTACTACGGTAGCTTTTTGCGATGAATTTATTGATGTGTATCTGGCGGAAGATTTAACGCCGGGAGAGCAGCACTTAGATGCGGCGGAATCCATTGAGGTTGAAATATATACCCTGGATGAACTCTGCGAAATGATTTATCAGGGAAAAATCCAGGATTCAAAGACCGTTTCTGCAATTATGGCATACAGTAATAAAATCAAATAGGTGGACATATTCTTTAAAGAAGGAAGCTTCTGGATAGAATATGAGACGAAAAACCTGTTTGTGTATTTTATTATTTTTGATTGGGATTGGTATTGCATCTCTTGTTGGAAACGGGGAGGCCGAAATATTTGGAAATGAATATCATGTGCAAAACTTTGGAGTTGCAGAATTGGATAAAATGGGACTGCTCTGTGAAGTCTTGTGGAATAGAGGGAAGCTGTTTTTGATGCTTATGGTGTTTTTGGCAACACCGGTAAGAAAATGGGTTCCTTTTTGCACGGCTGCGTGTATATCCTTTCTGGCAGGAGTGTACATGAAAATATGTTTGATTCAGTTTGGGTTAAAAGGAATTCTCATATTCTTTATTTCCTTACTGCCACATGGAATATTTTACGGAATGGTAGTTGCCTTGTTGTTTTTGATGAGCAAGAATAGAAATTATTACAGAAAAGGCGAGATGCTGTCCAGAATCCTGGTGATTATCATTATGCTGACATTGTTTTTTGTGGGGACGCTACTTGAAGTATGGACCTCAAGCAGTGCCCTTCAGAAATTATTTCTTTCGGTTTTTTAAAATAACAATTCCGCCAATGCTGCATAACAGCATGGAAAGCCACATGATATAATTGTCTGATTCGGATGAGAGAAGAAGCATTTGCTGAATCATATGCTATACCTCCTTTGAAAGGCCATTGTGTAATATGGAAAGGATGCTATCAATATTTTCTGCAGGAAGCTGACCGGGGGCACTTGCCTGTCCGGCTGTCGCAAAGGTGACGCAGGACCCAAAGACCTCGCCGGATATCCGGGAGATTCCTCCGAGGGCATCCATGGACATTGTGATAAGCGGTCTGTTTGGAAATTTTTTGTGGAAATTTAAGGTTTCCTGCAGGAGTGTGAGAACATCCTCCGGCGAATTCGGCATTACAGCAAGCTTAACGATGTCTGTGCCGCTGGTGTTCATCTGTTCCAAAAGCATGTCGATTACCGAAGCTGCTGGAGTCTCTTCAAAATCGTGATGGGAAGAGATGGTATGTGTGCCCATTTTTTGGAGCTTTTTGATTTCTCTTGTTGCATGGGAGGATTCAAAAAACTCAACGTCGATAAAGTCAACAATATGGCTTTCAGCAGCAATTTCATGAATATCTTCGATTTGCTCTTTGGAATAAGCAAGCAATCCGCCCTGATTTTTTGAGCGGAAGGTAAACACAAACAGTGTATTTTTTACAATTGGGGCAAGTGCGTCAAGTACTTCACGAATTGCATTCAAATCATCTGCGTTTTCGAAAGCATCTACACGCCATTCGATCATATCCGTTTTTAATGCGGCAAGCTTTTGGAATTCTTCAATAATCTGTTCCTTTTGGGGCTTCATAACCGGGACACAGATCAGTGGTTTTCCCTTTCCGATGGTTTTCCCTTTGATAACAAGTTCCTTTTGTTTGAGCATAAGTTTATAAACCTTTCCAAATTAATGCATAATCATTATATAGTTTCGAAATTCAGAATGCAATGAATCCTAAGAAAAATTGACATCTTTTCTTTTTTCAATTAAGATAAGACTTGTGCATTTTTCGAAAGATGAAGGAGAACGAAAAGATGAGCTTTACATTTTTAAAACATTTGCCAACTCCACAGGAAATTAAGGAACAGTATCCACTTTCTGAAGAGATTATACAATTAAAAGCAAAAAGAGATAGAGAAATTTCAGACGTACTGACAGGAAAGGATGATCGTTTCCTTGTAATCATAGGGCCATGTTCTGCAGATAATGAAGAAGCTGTATGTGATTATGTGAACCGCCTTGCTCCGATTCAGGAGGAGGTAAAGGATCGGTTGATTATCATACCTCGAATTTATACCAATAAGCCAAGAACAACAGGAGAGGGATATAAGGGAATTGCTTCCCAGCCGGATCCGGAAAAGGCACCGGATATGGTAGAGGGACTGATTGCCGTTCGTAAGATGCATATCCGTGCGATTACGGAGAGCGGTCTTACCGCAGCGGACGAGATGCTTTATCCGGAAAACTGGGGATATGTCGAGGACCTTCTTTCCTATGTGGCGATTGGAGCACGTTCTGTGGAAGACCAGCAGCATCGACTGACTGTAAGTGGATTTGATGTGGCAAGCGGAATGAAGAATCCTACCAGTGGCGATTTTTCCGTTATGCTGAATTCTGTCTATGCAGCTCAGCATCCACACCATTTTGTATACCGCGGTTATGAGGTGGAAACCAGCGGAAATCCGTATGCCCATGTTGTCCTTCGCGGAGCTGTAAGTAAGCATGGAAATACGACAACGAACTATCATTATGAGGATCTGATCCGACTTCACGAGATGTATGAAAAGATGGATCTTAAGAATCCGGCGGCAGTCATTGATACCAACCATTCGAATTCCGGAAAGCAATTCAAGGAGCAGATTCGAATTGCAAAGGAAGTTATGCATAACAGAGAGCTTTCTCAGGAAATCCATACGCTGGTAAAGGGACTTATGATTGAAAGCTATATTGAAGAAGGTGCGCAGAAAATCGGCGAGCATGTGTATGGAAAATCCATTACAGATCCATGTCTTGGCTGGGAGGATTCCAAGAGACTGATTTATGACATCGCTGATATGTGTATATAAGATATGCGTAAGTAAATTTTTAATCATTGACGTGGAAATTCGTTTGTGCTAAATTAAAGAGGATGCAGTCGTAGTATAATGGATAGAACGCTAGACTCCGACTCTGGAAATGCGGGTTCGATTCCCGCCGATTGCATTTTTATATTTTTAGCAAAATGCAGTAAAAACAATAGTTTTACAACATAATTTGTAACAAATGTTTTGATTACTCGTGATTACTTAAATAAAATACGCAAGAAAGGAGAATTCTTGCACGTATGCTACAAAAGATAAATCGGCCATAGGTCGGTTTATTTTTTTGCAAAAAACTGGAATTGCAATCAGTCTAATAATGTAGTACATTGCTTGTATAGAGAGCATGGAATACAAAATAAAGATATTTCAAAGAGTGAAGAGTAAGTGGGAATCGTAGATGGTTTAGAAATCGGTTTTCTGTTAAAGAAGGGCTTTCTTCGAAGAAAAAAGAAGATGTTCATATTATTTTTCCATTGTTAGTATGCGCGAATATTGCAAAGGAAATCTAGCGGATATGATTTGATATTTGTGGGAGTATGAAAATTTCAAAGAAGGCATATAGTATCAAAATACAAACGATGAGGTGATAATCATGGGAAAAACCAAATATTATAAACAATTAATAAAAACCGCAAATAAAAAAAATAAGAGCGAGATGGAAGTATATAATAGTGTATCAAGCACCATAGATGAGATATTGAAATCTGAGCTAACCACGGATAAAACAATAATACTAAGATCATTAATAGCTTATTTTGATGGTAAATCTTCAAATTCGTGGTTTACATCAATAATGCAAATTGCATATGCACTTTTAATAGGATCATCTACTATTTTGGCGTCTTTGAGTTCAGTAAACGAAGATTATTCTTGTGTGGTTGCTTTTCTATTATTGATTACCGCATTTGTAGTTTTAACTGTCGCATGTAAAAATTCAGATTTTGAAAGAAAAATGGTTTTGTGCGTACTGAATAACAAGTTAGTAGAAAATATAAACGAAAAAAGTATAGAATCAAATAGTGTTATAGAACCAGTCGAGAGTACACTTGAATCAAAAGAGAATAAAGATTTGAGAAAGAAAAAGAAGAAGAAGAAAAAGAAGAAAATGAAGAAGCATTAAGAATCCTGCAAGATTTTTCATGTTTGATTCCTTACGTTTGCTTTTTGTTCTTAAGAAATCTACGCTTCAGATTTGTTCCCTGATGAAGTTTTCTAATTGAATTACAGAATGCAAATTTCGTATGGTTTTGGGTTATTAAAGAATCTGCAACCTAAATTCTTTTTTGAATCAGCTTCTAAATTCCTATTTAAACAACAGATTGTCTAGGTTCGTTGCTCTTATTTCATTGTTAAGTTTTTTAGGCGTAGAAAAAAATAGTATACAAAATATAACAAATTATGAAACTATTTCAGCATGGTATGGAGCTGCAAAAGCAGCCCCATGCACAATATATCAATAACGACGGCGGTCATCCCAATCACGTCTGTTCATGCGATCGTCCATACGGTCATCCCAATCACGTCTGTTCATGCGGCCGTCCATACGGTCATCCCAATCACGTCTGTTCATGCGATCGTCCATACGGTCATCCCAATCACGTCTGTTCATGCGGCCGTCCATGCGGTCATCCCAATCGCGTCTGTCCCTACGGTCGTCTCTGCGATCATCTCTACGATCATCCCGTCTATCGTCTCTGCGGTCACGGCATGGCGGGCAAGGCGGACACCACCAGCTTCGGCGGTTTTCAAAATTATCAGGCATAGCAATCTCCTTTTTTATTTATGATATGCGTAAATCGTTCATAGGTTTAATTAAGAGGCTGAAAATTTGTATTTTTGTCTCTGATTATTTTTGCACAATTTACATAAATTTCACAAATTATTATTGTAGATTATCAAAAATATGGTAAAATCGTACTATACAAATGGTTTTTGAAGGAGGTACATAAGATGGCAAAAAAACGGGGGAGCATTGCAAGAAAAATTTGTTCACTGGTACTGGCAATGGTTGTTTTTTCTAATGTGATTTGTTTAGTACTGGTTGTAATGAATTCGCGTAATGCAATTGCAACTATTGTCCAAGACAGTATGTATGATATGGTAAAAAGCTATTCCGCTATGACGGAGAATGCTTTGGCCGTGTATCAGACCGATGAACTCTCTTATGAACAATTTTCTAAAATTTTATCGGAAGTAAAGATCGAAGGAATGGACAGCTCCTATGCGTATGTTGTTGATGAGAACGGAACAATGCTATACCATCCGACACAGGATAAGGTTGGCAATCCGGTAGAAAATGTGGTTGTAAAAGGTCTGGTGGCAGATCTTCAGGCTGGAAAGCATCCGGAAATGGATACTACAACCTATGAATTTAAAGGAGTTATGAAATATGCGGGATATAATGTCCTGTCCAACAATAATATCTTAGTTATTACAGCGGATGAGGATGATGCCTTTGCAACCATTAATCGGACAACAAGCATTGCCATTGCTATCTTAGCTATTATTCTATTAAGTTCAGTTGTCGTAGCATATATCTTTGGAAAAAAACTGGCAAAACCACTTGTTGATTTAAGTAAGATTGTTGAAGAAGTTGCAGACGGAAATATGAATGTGGACTACTCAAGGATTAGGCTTACAAATGACGAAGTTGGACTCATTGCAAGCGACATAAAGACGATGACGGAGACTTTAAGTGGAATCGTTGATAAAATCCGTCAGGTGGGCGTCTCCATGTCAAATAACAGCTCAGAGCTTAATGTGACAAGCGAGCAGACATTGGCAGCCAACGATGAAATTTCAAAGGCGGTAGAAGACGTCGCAGAAGGTTCCACACAGATGGCTACCTCAATTTCCGACATTAATGAGAATCTTGGAGATATGTCTTCTGAAACCAGCACCATTGATTTATCTGTAGCTGATATTAAGCAGCAGACTTTGACAGTACAGGATAGCAGTATCTCCATGAATGAAAAGATGCGCAATATGAAAGAAAGCAATATGAAGATGGAAAGTGGAATTGCTACGATTTCACAGCGTATCCAAAATGTTAATTCAGTTGTGGAAAAGGTTAGCGACATTGTATCTGTTATTGAATCAATTTCCGGGCAGACCAATCTGTTGTCTCTGAATGCATCCATCGAAGCCGCCCGGGCAGGTGAGGCAGGAAGAGGATTTGCGGTTGTAGCAGAGGAAATCCGTGTTTTATCAGATAATACAAGCGGTGAGCTGAATAATATTAAAACCATTATTGCAGAGCTTGTACAGGAAGGCCAGGAGTGTGTAAGGGCATCTGAAACTGTTGTAAGAGATAGTGCCCAGCAGCAGAGAGTGCTGGATAGTGTCTTAGATGAGTTTAAGGGATTAGATGAGCAGATTGTACTTACCGCAGAAAAGGCGGAGGAAATCAAGAATCTGATTAATGAAATGGTAAGGCTGAACACGAGTATTACATCCAGCAGCGACGGGCTTACGGATGTGAGTGCAGCGAATGCGGCTGCAACCCAGCAGATGAATGCAAATATTGAAGAATTAAATGCAATGATGCATGGGGTTGCCGAAATGGCATCGCAAATGCAGGAAGAGTCGAAAGAGCTTACCAATGTATTGCAGTTCTTTAAATAATGGTTTTACTTTTAAAGTAAATATAGAAAGTAGCGTGTTGTGAGGTTTCGGAACACGCTATTTTTGCGTTAAGGAGACTACAAGGGTAGTCTCCTTTCTCTTTGTAAAAATAAAAAACGACGATGGAGCAAAAACCAACGTCGTTTATTTCTTAGATTTTTTTAATCTTGGAAGGAAAATTAAGTGCTACTTTTTCCTATTTATTGGTATTTATGCACGAATTCACCTAATAAACATTGTAAATTATACGCAAATTGAGAGTGTGCGTCAATGTTTTTGGACAAAATTATGACGGATTTCGTCGCATTTTGTCACATATGTAAATTCTGTGACTAAAAGAATATTTTTTAATGGTCAATTTTATGGTCGAAGGAGGGAAAATATATGGCCAGAAAAGGAGAAAACATTCACAAAAGGAAGGACGGAAGATGGGAAGGACGCTATCTTAAGGTGGAACCCAGATCAGGGAAAAAGCGGTACAAATCGGTGTATGCAAGATCCTATTCGGAAGTAAAAAGAAAACTATTACTGGCAAAATCAGAAGAAGTCAAAGATTCCAAAGTGGTCAACCATTCACTGTATTACGAGATGTGGAGCTTTGAAGAGCTCGCAAACAGATGGCTTGAAAGTGTGAAAGCTGGAAAGAAATACAGTACCTATATCAAATATACCAATATTTATGAAACGCACTTACGCAAAGTGCTTGGCAAGAAAAAAATCACTGAAATTCGTGCAGATTCTTTAAAAGAAATCTATGCGTCCTGTAAATCTGACAGTATCCAGAAAAGCATTTATTGCGTATACAACCAAATCTCATCTTATGCTTTTGAAAAATATCATATTGAAATGGAGAAAATTCCTCGCCCTAAGCTACAAAAGAAACAGAGTGTTGTTGAAGTGTTATCACGAGCGGATCAGATTGCACTTCTAAAAAAACTGTATCACGAAATGGATTCATACAAATTGGCGATTCTGATCTGCCTGTCAACGGGACTTCGAATTGGAGAGGTTTGTGGTCTTAAGTGGAGCGATATCGATTTTCAGGGAAAATTACTTTATGTAAATCGTACCGTTCAAAGATTGTCTGTAAAAGATCAACATACGAAAACCATGTTATTTGAGGGGATACCAAAAAGTGTCCATTCTAAGCGAGAAATTCCAATCCCGGATAACCTGATTCATTTACTTCTTCTTTTGAAAAATGGCGGTGAGTATGTCATTACTCCTGACAAGCCAACGGAACCGAAGACCTTGCAGAATCATTTCAAAAAGTGCCTGAAGGAGGCAAGACTTACGGAGAGAAATTTTCATATTTTACGTCATACATTTGCCACAAATTGCATCAACGCAGGAGTGGACGTAAAGAGTTTAAGTGAAATTCTCGGACATGCAAGTGTAACCATCACCTTAAATCGGTATGTGCATTCTACCATAGAGACAAAACGGAATCACATGAATCATCTGTATGCTATTTATGGTCATTATGTTGGTCAGAAATGTTCCTAAATACAGCAAATAGAGGAAAAAACGTCGACATTTCACAGATTAAAAAAATCTAAGAAAAAAGGGCGCTATGATATTAGTTTGCACCAAATATGCAAAAATTATTTGAAATTCAAGGATGAAAATGGCTAAGTCAGATAAAAAAAATGAAAAGAAATGGATCTGGTTCGTTCTGTTTTTGACATGTATGTCACTTGTCATTGCAGGAAGCGTAGCACTTCTTTTTCAGAGGAGAAATGAAAAAGAAGCGGATCAAGCTTTTGAAGAACTTCAAAATCAGGTTAATACAGAGGTATTCCAACAGGAAGAAACGCAAGAAGACACAACAGAAGCAGCAGATGTAGTAGATACAGCAGAGGACATGCTTCTGGCAAACGGAATCGAAATACCCCAGAAACAGCTGGACTGGGAGGAGCTTCATGAGGAATGTGAAGACATCTATGCATGGATTTATGTGCCGGACACGGATGTGGATTATCCCATTTTGCAGCATCCCACCGATGATAGTTATTACCTTAATTATAACATGGATGGAACAAAAGGGTTTCCGGGATGTATTTATACAGAAAAGATAACGAGTAAGGATTTCTCCGATGTTCATACCGTGATTTATGGTCATAACTTAAAAAGCGGTCTGATGTTTACCTCTTTACATAATTTTGAGGATGAGGAGCTGTTTTCCAAAGATCATTACATTTTCATCTATACCGAGGATTACGTCTATGTTTATGAAATCTTTGCGGCATATGAGTACAGCAATCTCCATTTGCTTATCAACTTTGATTTTGACAATGAGTATGTGTATCAGGATTTCTTGGATTCCATCTATGAGGCAAAGGGAAGAGTTGCGAATGTAAAAACAGATATAGAAGTCACAACAGAAGATCAGATCGTGACACTTTCTACCTGCACGAAGGATAGCAATGAAAAGTACCGGTATCTTGTTACCGGCGTACTGCTCAATCCGCGACAGGAAGAACGGAAGCAATGATGATAGGAGATTTACAAATTTGTTAGAAAAGGAAACAACCGTTGAAAAGAAAAAATTTGGAATTGGAGCTCTGACGGTAGTTACGATCCTCTCCATTGTCCTGGTAATAGTTGGAATCGTTCTTGTACTTCGAATGGTTGGAAAAAACGAATTGTATAAGGTCGTAGAAGTGGAAGGCGCGGAAGAAATCACTTTAGACATCGGAACAGAGAGTGAGGAGCTAAAGGAAAACCAGATTCTGTACAATGGAAAAACCTATGCCCTCAATGAAGACCTGATCACCATTTTAATCATGGGAATTGATAAGGAAACAGACCATGTCGTAGGAGGTCAGAGCTGGACCAAGGAAGAGGAAAGCGAATACGGCGGAGGACAGGCCGATGCGCTGTTTCTTATGGTCATCAATCCCCATGACAGGAATGTATATATCATTGCAGTCAACCGGAACGCAATGGTGGATGTGGATGTGTTTGATGAAAACGGCAAATATAAAGGCCTTTTTACAAAACAGGTGGCCCTCCAGCACGGATATGGAAACGATGAAGAGGAATGCTGCAAACGACAGGTAAAAGCAGTATCCCGCATGTTTCACGGAATTCCCATAAACGCCTATGCATCCATCAGCATGGATGCCATCCCGGACTTAAATGATACCGTCGGAGGGATTACCGTAGAGGTGTTAGACGACATCATTTATCCGGAATATGATATGGACCTTCATCAGGGGGATACCGTGACCCTTACCGGAGAAAAGGCATACTGGTATGTCCGGCTTCGAAATGAGAATGTGTTCAACTCCAATCAGCTTCGTCTGGCAAGACAAAAGCAATATTTGTCAGCTTTTGCGTTAAAGGCAAGAGACCAGTCTATGTCGGATATCCGTGTAGCAGTGGATTTGTACCAGACGGTTAAGAAATATATGTGTACAGATATTGATCTGACCACATTTACCTATATGGCCACCGAGTATCTTGGCTACAACTTTAATATGGATAACATCTATACCCTGGAGGGTGAGGCAGTCCAGGGAAATAATTTCGAAGAATTTTATCTGGATGAGGAGGCACTTACGGATCTGATCGTGGAATTGTTTTACGAACCGGTGGAGTAAGTGTAATCCATTATATTTTGATTTGGTATCTACCGGAAAACCACATTTCCGGTTTGATATAGCCACATGAATATTAGGAAAGGAGGAGTATCAAAAATGAAGAAAAAAGTTTTAGCAGTATTAACAGCAATCACTGTTATGGCTATGGGATCAGTATCTGTTATGGCAGCAAGCCCAACAGTAGGAACCACTGAGGCACCTGTAGCTACACAGACAACAACAACTACCGTAGAAGCTGTAGCAACTCCGGCAGAGTATGTAGCAGCTACAACGGTATCAGCAGGATTTAAGGTAGAAGCTGTATCTACAACAACCGTTCAGGCAGCTGCTGTTGCAGTACAGAATGAATTATTAAACGATGTTGCTTCTATCGGAACAAAGCTTGGCAACAGTACTCTTGCTGCTGCAGCAACCGATTCTACAAAGAAGGTAACAGCATCTGTTCTTTCCGTAGTAGAAGTAGACCCAACAACTGCTGTAAAGGATACAACAGGTAACTATGTCGTTACTCTCAGCATCCCAACCATCGCAGCAGGAGATGCAATCGCAGTTCTTCACTACAACGGAAGTGCATGGGAGACCATCGTACCTACATCCGTTGCAGCAGGATCTGTAACATTCGCAACCGCAAGCCTTTCACCAATCTCTATTGTAAAGCTTGAGGTAGCAAGCGTAGCAACTTCACCAAAGACCGGCTCTACCATGCCAATGGCAGCTGCAGTAGTAGTTCTTGGTCTTGCAGGAGCTGCTGTATGCGGAAAAAGATTTTTCGCATAATCAGTTTTTAGAAAAGCTATAAAAATAAGATCTTATTTATTTTCCGAATATCATGTGGTGGATAAAGGAATGCAGGAGCCGGGTGGAGCCAAAAGCTCTGCCCCGGTGACTGTTATCACAAACGGGGTTTGTGTAGGAGCGGTTGCACGGCAATTGCCCATACAGAGATTCTGTTGGAAGGGATGCAAAAGTTTTACATATGAAAAAGGTGTTGTTTGTAACAACCATAAGCGGCTTTTTACCACAATTTGAAAAGAATGATGTAAAGATTTTGCAGGAGCAGGGGTGCGAGATTCACTATGCATCGAATTTCAAAAACCCGGTCTATACCTTTGATGAAAATGCGCTGAGAGAACAGCAGATCATTCTACATCAGATCGACATCGCAAAGAATCCAATGAAAATTGGAGCAAATTACAAAGCAATTCGTCAGATCCGAAAAGTCATAGACGAAGAGCAGATCGATATGGTCCACTGCCATAATCCAATGGGAGGCGTGGACGCAAGAATCGCCGCACAGATAAGCAAACAAAAACCATATGTCATCTATACCGCACATGGATTTCATTTTTATAAAGGAGCCTCCCTGTTCAACTGGCTGTTCTTTTATACCGTAGAACGTTTTCTGGCACATTTTACGGATACGTTAATCACAATCAATCAGGAGGATTACAACCGGGCACAAAAATTCCATTTAAAAAAGAATGGAAAGGTGTTCCAGATACATAGTGTCGGGGTAGATAAGAACAAATTCAGACCGCAAAAGGAAATCAGGGAAGCAAAACGAAAAGCTCTTGGAATTCCGGAGGGCGCATTCCACATTGTAACAGCAGCGGAACTGAACGAAAACAAAAATCAAAGGGTAATCATTGAAGCAATCAGCCGGTTACCAATCAAAAATATCTATTACAGCATCTGCGGAAAAGGCCCGGGTGAGGAAGCCTTGAAAAAATTAATCCGGGAGAAGAATCTGACAGACCGCGTGCAGATGCTTGGCTTTCGAACCGATATGGAGGAAATCCTGCAGACCGCAGACTGCTTCGCATTCCCGTCCTTCCGGGAGGGACTTGGGGTAGCCGCGGTGGAAGCGCTTCTGTGTGAAGTACCTCTGATTGCAGCCGACAATAGAGGAACGAGAGAATACGCCATCGAACATGTAAACGCATTGATCTGTCAGGCATCGAATGCAGACGAATTTGCAAACGCAATACTGACCTTGTACAGCAAGGAAAGCTTTCGCGAAAGCCTTAGAGGACAATGCCGCAGATCAGCAATGAAATTTACCATAGAAGAAGTAGAAAAAACCATGCGAATTGTGTACAGGGATGCTTCTTTCGCCACGGAGAGAATATGAAAACACCAACCGTATCCGTCATCATGGGTGTCTATAACCTATGGGACGAAGAAATCTTACAGGAAGCAGTAAATTCCATATTGAATCAGACCTTTTCGGATTTTGAATTTATCATCTGGGATGATGGCTCTCATCCGGATGCCGCGAAGCTTTTGCAGAAGCTGCCTGGGCAGGACAAACGGATTATTTTGGCAGGAAAAGAGGAAAACAGAGGACTTGCCTATAGTCTCAATGAATGCATTCGCTTAGCAAAAGGAAGGTATATCGCAAGAATGGATGGGGATGACATCTCGATGCCGGAGAGATTGGAAAAGCAGGTGATGTTTTTGGAGAATCATCCGGAGTATGGCTGGTGCGGTACAAATACAAAGCTTTTTGATGAGAACGGTGTCTGGGGAATGCGGCCGATGCCGGAAGTACCGAATATGATGGACTATTTTCACTATTCACCCTATGTTCATCCCTCTGTCATGTTTAGGGCAGAGCTTTTTGATGAAAACCAGGGCTATCTGGCAACAGAAGAAACCCTGCGATGCGAGGATTATGAGATTTTTATGAATCTCGTGGAGCGTGGGCAGAAGGGATACAACCTACAGGAAGAACTATTCTGTTATCGGGAAACCAGAGAATCCTACAGGAAAAGAAAAGCACATTTCCGCATCAATGAGGCAAAAACCAGATATCGCAACTATAAGAAGCTGGGTATATTGTTCCCCTTTGGGTGGATTTATGTGCTCCGTCCGATTGTGGCGATTTTTGTACCGGCAAAACTGGTGGAAATCTTGAAAAGGACACAAGGAAAGCATGGCTTATCAGAAAAGAATAGAGAAGTATCGGAAAATTCTATCCCAGAGACAGGATCTTTTGCTTCCTATCGAGGAGTGCCGGAATCAGCACAATGAAATTTTGTCGGTATTGGAACTAAGCTTTTTATATGTTCTGGTGCCGACCATAACGGAATATGTCAACTGGGTGCTAAAAACAGCAATTTCCCAAGGGAAAAAGCGACTGTATTTTTTAGCAAGAGACGGCTATCTGATGTATCAGCTGGCAAAAAGGATGGCAGAAGAACGAAAGCTGGATATCGAAATCCGATATTTGGAGGTTTCCAGATACGCCATCCGATCCGCGGAATATTACTTTTTGGGTCCAAAAGCCTTAGAAACAATCTGTGTCGGAGGAATTGATATCACCTTCGAAAAAATCATGAAGCGGGCGCTGCTTACAGACGAAGAAGCAAAAGAAATCGCAAGGCTGGCCGGATATGAAGAACGGTTTACGGAAGGCTTAAATTACAGGCAGATTCAAAAACTAAAAGAGATACTGCGAAAGATTCCGGAATTGTTTCAATATATGGGGCGGCGTTCAAAGGAATGCTATCAGAATGTATGCGGCTATCTGAAGCAGGAAGGACTGTTTGAAAACATCCCTTATGCGCTGGTGGACAGCGGATGGATTGGAACGCTTCAGATGAGCATACAAAACGTAATCGCTCATGCAACAAAAACAGACCGAAAAATCTATGGATACTATTTTGGACTTTATGAGATTCCAAAAGAAGCAGAAAAGGGACAGTATCAAAGCTATTATTTTGACCCTAAGGATGTAAAACGGAAAATCTATTTTTCGAACTGTCTTTTTGAAACGGTTTTCTCCGCTTTGCAGGGAATGACCCTGGGGTATGAATTGGTTGAACAGGTATATCTGCCTGTACATAGTGAAAAGAAAAATCCAAACGGAAAAGAGATTCAACAATTTAAAAGGCTGCTGCTGGATTTTGGAGACAGCTATTTAAGCTATGAACACGTATCAGCCATTTTGTGGGAGCAGGAGGTCAAACAGGTTGTACCAAAATTGCTGAAGCTCTTTATGGGTACACCGTCTCATGAGGAAGCAAAAAGCTATGGAAGATTACAGTTCTGCGATGATGTATTAGAGCTTCAAATGCAAAACGTAGCAGCAGAATGGGACAAAGAGGAATTAAGGAATCAGAGATTCTTACGGAAAACCCTGATTCGTTTAAATAAAATCAAAGAACACTTACATGACAGCGCATGGCCGGAAGGATCCATTGTCCTCCTGGGGGAAAAGGTACGAAAAAGCCTTCGGCAGGAACGGATGTATAAGCGCTTTATGTATATGCGGAAAGCTATGGGAGTAAACGATATACAAGGGAAAAACTCCAATAAAAACATGGATACAAGAGAACTAGAAGAAAAGAAAAACAGTAAAATGCATCAAAATCAAGAGCATAGCAATGATGCAAATTCCAAAAAACGTGTAGATCGAAAAAAGAAAATCAAATCCGTCATTCAAAGGAAAAACGATTTGAAACAGTATGCGTTTGTCATACAGGAACTTACCTCCAGAGAGATTAAGAGAAAGTATGCCAGAAGCTCGCTGGGAATCATATGGAGTGTGCTGAATCCGCTTTTGACCATGATTGTAATGTCACTGATATTTTCAACCATGTTTCGAAGATCTATCGAGAATTTCCCGATTTATTACCTTACCGGTCAGATTTTCTGGACACTTTTTTCAGGAGCAACCAACTCTGCCATGACAGCGCTGGTGGATAATAAAAGCCTTCTGATTAAAGCAAAACTACCGAAGCAGACCTTTGTATTGTCCCGGGTGTATACGTCACTTGTTAATTTTGGATATACCTGTATTGCCTATTTACTGATGCTTTTGGTATTTCGAATCAAGCCGAGTATTGTTATGCTTTTATTTTTCGTAGATGTGGTATGTCTGCTCATGTTTTCCATGGGAATCGGATACATGCTGTCGGTGACCTATGTCTTTTTTGCAGATATCAAATATCTGTATTCCGTTTTCTTGACGTTGCTGATGTATTTATCCGCTATTTTTTATCCGGTGGATCAACTGCCGGGTGCAATGCAGAACTTTATCGGGTGTAATCCGGTATATGTATCCATTGCCTTCGCCAGAGACTGCATGATGTATGGAAAAGTGCCGGAACCGATGCTGTGGATCAAGCTGATTGCCTGGAGTGTAGGAAGTCTTGTTCTGGGACTTGTGGTGTTCAAAGCCAAGGAAAATAAAGTGATGGAAAAGGTATAAGTTTTTGTAGTTATGAGATTGTTTAAAGCAAGAATTTTTCAAGAAAATAGAAAGGAAAAATACGCCACTTGTAGCCCCTTTGTGAGGGCTTTCCTGGCAGTTGTATTATCCATCCTCTTGGCATGGAATCTGGAACCGGTATATGCCGCAGAAGCAACGGTACATTATGGTTCAAACTGGTACAACAAGAGGAATGGGCAGACCTTTCCAATCGGATTGTATATCGACAGCAATGAAACAATTGGTACTTACCACATTGAACTGAAATACGATCAGCTTCGAATGAATTATGTAAGCGGAGCGGATGAAGTGGATGAAGAAAACGGCGTCCTGATATTTGATGGAACCGGAAATGGACAGGAAGTAAAGCTTTGGATTCAATTTACCGCAATTAGCGGAGGAGACACTCAATTTGAGGTGCTAAGTGCAGAAGCATATCCGGCAAACGATGAGTTCACCGCTTTTGACATAACCAACAATGGACTGGTGGAAATCCATATTGAAGGAGAAGACACCGCAGCAGCCATCTATGAGCAGATGGAACTGGAGCGTCAGGAAGAGGAGCGGCTTCTGCAAGAACAGCTTGCAGCCCAGGAAGAATCAGAACGACTGGAAAGAGAAGAAGCAGAGCGACTGGAAGCGGAGCGCATAGAGGCAGAACGACAGGCTGCACTTGCAGCGCAAAACAGCGAGACAGGAGTTGAAGAGGGGAAAGAAAAGCATCAATCCATCTTTTTTAATATCTTCTTTGTTATATTTGCGGCAATTGTGCTTTTGATTATCCTTGTTGAAGTTGTAATCTGGAATCTTCTTAAAGTGAGAAGAAGAAAAAAGGAAAGCAACGGAAACAGTCAAAGCAGAAATAAGATAAATAAAACCAATAAGGGAAAAAGGAAATTCAATGAACCGGAAAATCTGGATGTAGACATCATTGATTTTGTAAATGAGGAAGCCTTGCAGGATGATTTGAGAATGTCCGTGCAGACGCTTCTCGAAAATGAGCAGAAGAAGCAAGAACTTGGAGAACCGGTGATTCGAATCTGCGATGTCACGATGGAATTTCATCTCTCCTCCGTAAATCCTTCCGGATTGAAAGAGTATCTGATTCAGATGCTTAAAAGAGAGGTATCCTACCGAAGACTTTTTGCTTTGTACCACGTGAGCTTTGATGTGTTTAAAGGTGAAATTGTTGGAATTATCGGAACCAATGGTTCCGGAAAATCCACACTCCTAAAAATTGTATCGGGAGCACTAAAACCTACAAGTGGTCATGTGGAGGTGGATCGAAGGAAGATACAGCTTCTTACACTGGGAACCGGATTTGATATGGAACTGACTGCAAGAGAGAATGTCTTTTTAAATGGCTCCATTATCGGATACAGCAGAGAATTCTTAGAATCTCATTATGAAGAAATTGTGGAGTTCGCAGAACTTCAGGATTTCATGGAAGAAAAGGTAAAAAACTTCTCCAGCGGTATGGTAAGTCGACTTGGATTTGCAATCGCAACCGCAGGAGATGCGGCGGAGATTCTAATCTTAGATGAGGTGTTGAGTGTTGGGGATGAGTTCTTCCGGAAGAAGAGCTTAAAACGCGTAAAAGAAATGATACATGGTGGCAGCACAGTACTGATGGTAAGCCATGGCATGGGAACCATTCTTGATAACTGCACGAAGTGTGTGTGGATTGAGAAGGGGGAACTGAGGATGAGTGGAAATCCAAAAAATGTATGTGAGGCATACATAAAACTAAAAGAAAAATGTGAGGAAAAGATAAGTGATTATAACTAGAACACCTTTTAGAATGAGTTTTGCAGGAGGCGGCAGCGATATTGCATCATTTTATGAGAAAAATGGAGGTTGTGTATTAAGCACAACCATAAATAAGTACATGTACATATCTGTTCATCCTAGTTTTGAAGCGATTGATACCGTTTTAAAATATTCGCAAACAGAAATTGTAAAAGAGGTTGATCAAATTGAGCATAAATATTTCAAAGAAGTCTTAAATATGCTTCGTATTAATGGGGTGGAAATTTCAAGTACTGCTGATGTTCCAGCAGGGACAGGGTTGGGCTCTTCAAGTTCGTTTACCGTTGGATTATTACATGCATTATACAGTTATAAAGGTAAATTTGTTTCAAAAGAAAAGCTTGCACAAAAAGCATGTGAAGTAGAGATAGATCGTTTGAAAAATCCTATTGGAAAGCAAGACCAATATGCTGCTGCATATGGAGGTTTGAATTTCTATCAATTTAATAAAGATGGGAGTGTTTTTGTCGAGCCAATTATTATGAGAACTGAGGCAAATAGACAGTTAGAAAAGAATCTAATGATGTTTTACACAGGACAACTTCATTCTGCAAGCGAAATATTGAAAGAGCAAAGTAATAATATAACAAGTGGTGAAAAAGAAAAGAATCAATTAGTTATGTGTGATTTGGCAAGAGAACTTCGAGATGAATTACAGCATAACAATATAGATGCAATGGGAGAAATTTTGCATGAAAACTGGAAATTAAAGAAAACATTGGCTAGTGGTATTTCTAATCCAGAAATTGATGAATGTTATGATTTGGCAATAAAAAATGGCGCTCTAGGTGGAAAGCTATTGGGTGCTGGGGGAGGTGGCTTCCTTTTGTTTTATGTACCGGAAAGTCGTCAAGCAGAAGTAAGATCTGCGTTAAAAATTCCCGAAATGCGTTTTGAATTTGATAAGCAAGGATCGACAGTTATTTATGTTGGTAATAAGCCTGATTTTTATTAGAAGGAGAGAATAGTTTGTATGGAAAATGTATTAATTACGGGTGGAGCTGGATTTATAGGTTCTCACTTGGTAGGAAAATTATTAGAGGCGGGACATAACGTTATTAGTGTGGACAACTTTGAATTA
The DNA here is from genome assembly GCA_051888795.1 of Lachnospiraceae bacterium. Lineage (GTDB taxonomy): Bacteria > Bacillota > Clostridia > Lachnospirales > Lachnospiraceae > MD308. Next base: position 20,448 of record JBJFCD010000212.1, read on the forward strand.
GGAAAAAAGGAAAATGTTGAAGCATATATAAATAATCCATGTTTTGAATTAATAGAAATGGATGTTACACATGTGGATGAATTTAGTAATCTCTTAAAAGAAAAAAATATCGAAAGAGTCTATCACCTTGCTGCTAATTCAGATATTCAAAAGAGCGCAAGAATACCCGGAGTGGATTTCTCAAATACTTTCAGCACTACATTTTCTGTGTTAGAGGGAATGAGGAGAAATGGAATCAAGAAGCTATTTTTTGCGTCAACATCAGCGGTATATGGGAATAAATCCGGTATTAATTTGAATGAGAATATTGGTGGATTATCACCTATTTCTTATTATGGAGGGGCCAAGCTTGCTTCTGAGGCGTTTATATCTTCGTATGCATATATGAATGATATGGAGGTCCTCATATTTAGATTTCCTAATGTTATTGGACCAAACTTAACCCATGGAGTTATTTTTGATTTTATAAAAAAATTACAGAACAATCCCAAAGAATTGGAAATCCTTGGTGATGGAACTCAATGCAAACCATATTTGTATGTGCTTGATTTGGTTGATGCTATTTTTGAATTTTCAAATCGTCAGGGAAAAGGTGTAGAGATATATAACATCGGAGTTGAAACTGCAACAACTGTAAAAGAGATAGCAGATATGGTTTGCAATAAGTTGGGATTATCCGAGGTGGAATATAAATTTACTGGTGGAAATGTTGGATGGAAAGGAGATGTTCCGGCATTTCAGTATGATTTGAGTAAGATATTTGAGACTGGGTGGAAACCAAAACACAATTCAAATGAATCAGTTCAGGCAACATTAGATAGCTTGAATTTGTAGAATGGAGAAAAGTTGAAAGCAGTAATAATGGCAGGGGGGAAAGGAACAAGACTCGCTTCTGTACTAAAAGATATTCCAAAGCCGATGGTAGCAATGGCTGGAAGACCGTTGTTGGAATATCAGATAGACAATTTAAAAGAGAATGGAGTAACGGATATCATTTTAGTGGTTGGACATCTCGGAAATGTAATTAAAGATCATTTCGGAAATGGGGAAAAATATGGAGTCAGAATTTCATATTATGAAGAAAAAGAACCATTAGGAACGGCAGGTGCTTTGTACTATTTAAAAAGGGAATTGACGGAAGACTTTACTCTTTTGTTTGGGGATTTGTTTGTAAATATCAATTTTATGCGCTTTTATGATTATCATATAAAAAAGAGGGCACATATCACTTTATATACACATCCAAATTCACATCCATACGATAGCGATATCATTGTATCAAATGATGATGGTAGGGTAATAGGGTGGAGTAATAAAAATTCTGTTCGTGAAAAAGATTATAAAAATCAAGTTAATGCAGGCGTATATATTATTTCTCCAAAGATTATTGAATGGATTGAGGAAAATAAAAAGACAGATTTGGAAAAAGATATTATTACACAAATAATACCCCAAGAGATCGTTTACGCATATTCTTGTACTGAATATGTCAAAGATATTGGAACGCCGGAACGATTGAAGAAGGTAGAGGCAGACTTTCGAAATGGAATATGTGAAAAGAGAAATCTGAAAAGTAAGCAAAAATGCATCTTTCTTGATCGAGACGGAACCATCAATAAGTATGTTGGTTTTTTGAAAAGTGCTGAGTTAATGGAATTGGAAGAGAATGTAACGGATGCAATTCGAAAGATAAATGAATCTGAGTACCTTGCAGTTGTTGTGTCTAATCAGCCGGTTATCGCAAGAGGCGAATGTACTTATGAAGAGTTAGAAGCAATACATAATAAGATGCATATGCTTTTGGGAGAAGATGGAGCATATGTTGATGACTTATATTATTGTCCGCATCATCCGGATAAAGGATTTGAAGGCGAGGTAAAGTCTTTGAAAATCAAGTGTAGCTGTAGAAAACCAGAGATTGGAATGATTTTGCAAGCTGCTGAGGAACATAATATTGATTTGAATAATTCTTGGATGATTGGAGATATGACGATTGATATACAAACTGGAATAAATGCGGGGATGAGAACAATATTAGTGGAAACTGGTGTGGCTGGTTTAGATGGAAAGTTTAGAGTAAAACCAGATTACTGTGCCCGTAATTTATGTGAGGCAATCAAAACGATAATGAGTTTAGAAAGAAGATAGAGATATGGAACAGATGATAAAAGAATACTTTGAACGAGAAAAAGATGTAATTACAAATCTAAATTATTCCGAAATCGCTGATGCTGTTGATGCAATAAAACAGGCATATGAGAGAGAAGCAAATATATATGTGTTCGGGAATGGTGGCAGTTCTGCAACTGCATCACATCTTGTATGCGATTTTAATAAGGGTATCTGTGAAAAGCTAGATAAAAAATTTAATTTGATTTGCTTGTGTGACAATACCCCTGTTTTGACGGCGATTGCAAATGATATTTCCTATGATGAGGTGTTTTCTTTTCAACTGAAGAATAAATTAAGGAAGGAGGATCTTATTATAGCAATTTCAGGAAGCGGAAACTCAAAAAATGTGATTAAGGCAGTAGAGTATGCTAAGCAGATTGGAACAAAGATAGTTGGGATTACCGGATATTCAGGTGGAACATTGCGAGAGATGGCCGATTATCATATGCATGTAAATGTGGATGATATGCAGATAACGGAAGATATTCATATGGCTTTTGATCATATGATGTATAAAGTTTTATCAAGTTTTTTTTAGGAGGAAGAGAATAATGAATCAACCAAAGGTTTCTGTTATTGTACCAGTTTACAAAACACAAAAATTTTTGAAAAAATGTTTAGAAAGTATTCTAAACCAGTCTTTACAAGACATAGAAGTAATTGTTGTTGACGAAGGGGATTTGGATGAATGTCGTGCAATTATAGATTATTTCGAATTGATAGATGATCGAGTTGTTGCCCCACATGAGAAAAATGGTGGATATGGGGCATCTTGCAACAAGGGATTTGAATTAGCTAGAGGAGAATATATCGCAATTGTAGAAAGCGATGATTTTGTTGAACCTACAATGTATGAAGAATTGTATAACTATGCTAAAAAAGTAGGCGCAGATGTTGTAAAGGGACCATATTATGAGTATTTTGATGAACTTGATGGTCAAAAAGAAGTTAAAAGAATTTGTGAGTATGCCCAGTCAGTTACAGATGGGGTTCCTAAAGATACAGTATTTTCAGTACGACAATTTCCACAATTGTTAACGGTACACGCTTCATTATGGACTGGATTATATAAAAACAGTTATATGAAAGAAAACAATATTAAATTTGTGTGTGCAAAAGGTGGAGCTTATGTTGATGTAGGCTTTAGAATTGATACACTTGTGAATACAGATAAAGTTGCATGGTATGAAAAACCATTTTATGATTATCGGATTACGAATGAGGACTCTACAACAAATAATTTTAACTTATCAAGTATGATTACACGTTGGGAGGAAGTTTATGAGAAATACTCTGAGAAAAAGGAACTTTTTGAAAAGGCTGCACCTCATATACTTAGAGATGAATATTTGAATACCATCGGGTGGATTTTGGATGCAAATTATGATTATAAGGAAGAAGACTATGCGAGACTTATTAGATTATACGATAACATATCAGAGCAGGATGTAAAAGAAGCTTCAGGATTAACAAAAACTCAACGAAAGAAAATTTTAGAGTTTAAAAAGAATCCAAAATATGTAGAAAAGCTGGTGAAGGAAAAGAGAAAAATTATATTCGGCACATCAAAGGTGCAGAGACTAGTGAGTTTTGGTGAGGATGGGCTGCGATTGGAAAGATACAAAAAGTGCATGATTATATGGGCAATTATGTTACTAATATCTTCTTTTGGAGCTTTTCATATGCTGAATTATGCAATAGGAAATGGAATTGTAATGATAGCATATATATTTGAAATCTTGTCGATTTTAGGAATTATTCTTTTCTATGTGATGAAAATTATCTCATCTTTATTTTGGAGAAGGAGAAGAAATATTGAGAAGGAGCTTCGTGAAATAGGGCTTTTATAGAAAATAAGGAAAATGTGCAAAAATGGAAATGCTATATCGTATTTTAAATGAACAATTGGACAGTAATCGTAAGATAGTTTGTTATGGGAAAATTGAAAAAGATTTTTTATCTATACTAAACAAAGAATCGCTATATATAAAGGAATTGACAGAGTTACAAAAAATGGTGTGTTCTGACAAAGAATCTTATTTTTTCTTGATTGACAAGTGGACGGCTCAGATTGAAGAAATGCTGGTGACGGCTGAAAAGAAAGAATATCGGGATTTTGTTTATATTTTTCCTCAAGTATATATTATCAAAGGTATGGTAAAGGAATATCACGATAAGAGAGGAAATGTCATACGTAATCTTCCTAATGGAGTTACTATACGATTATATGGATATGGTGCAGAGGCTGATTTTAAAAACTGCTCGGGAAATGTAAATGTTGAATTATGGAGTGATTCAAAGCTTAGCGTGCAAGATAGCGTTTTAGGATCAAGTATGCAAATTCGTTGTTATCGAAACGCTTTTATCTCCTTGCAAGAGGATAGATTTAATGGCGGCGAAAATGAGATTTTCGTATATCCAAATGGAAATCTTGTTATTGGTAAAAATTGCACATTTAATAAAAGAGTACATATAGATGTAGGCGCAGGAAAGAAATGTATGATAGGGGAAGATTGTATGTTTTCTTGGAATGTGACGATTTTAGCAAGTGACGGACATGCAATTTTTGATTCTGCCGAAAAAGACCGTGTAAATGGGAAATGTATGGAAACCATTATTGGGAGTCACGTTTGGATTGGGGCACAGAGCATGATTTTAAATGGAAGCAATATAGGATCTGGAAGTATTGTTGGAAGTGATTCTGTCGTGACAAAAGAATTTCCTCCAAATGTTTCTATTGGAGGGAATCCTGCAAAAGTATTAAATAAAAATAGAAGCTGGGATAGGAATAATGGTGTAGATGTCCTCAACCAGAAATTTATTTTTAATGAATAGAATAGCATTTCTATTTTACTAGTTTGAGAGGTTTATTCTGAGATGAAGGTAGAACAAGTAATCGATATAATTAGAAAGAATTTAAATGGAAGAGAATTAGTTTCGTTAGGCGAGGACAGGGATCTTGAACATGTCCTTTATGAGCAAGCAGGGCTGTTGATTTCTTTTCATATTTTTGGAGATGAAAAAAAGATAGATGAAGAACAAAAAAGATATCCTATGAAGAAAATTGACAATGGGAGAAATAAGTACTATTTGCTGATTCCGAAATTGCCAATTAAGGATAACGATGTTGCATGGCTTAACAGAAATGGATTTAATGAAGAATCAGATTATATCCATGTAAGACGTTGGAAAGAAAATGTTACCATAATCTACGAATATGGGAAAAAAACCATACAATATCCTACATATTCTGTGATAGAGGAATGTCCAAATAAAACCACTTTTATTGAAGAAAATGAGATTCGTAATATTCCGCGAGGAATAAAAATTATTTGTCGTGGAGATAGTAATAGAATTGTATTTGGTGAAAGTACCAATATGCAGAACAGCGTAATTACGCTTAATAGTAATAACAGAATAGAATTTGGAAATAATGTTATTTTGACAAATGGACTAATTAGCTCTAAGGATGATTCTGATCTAATGATAAGCCAAAATGTAAGAATCGGAGAAGAATCTACAATAGATATGTATAATAACTCAAATATATGTATAGACGAGTTTTGTAATTTCGGTAAAAAAATATTTTTGGCTTCACAAAATTATACATCAATTTTAATTGGAAACCATTGCGCTTTTTTTGATGATGTTCGAATTCAGGGAAGTGACGGGCATGCGATATTAGATGGAATTACTGGAATGCGAACGAATGGTTCGTCGTTGGATAATCGCCGTGTGGTTGAAATTGGTAATAATGTTTGGTGTGGATTTAGAGTGGGAATTGTTGGAAATACAATAATTGGAAATAACTGTGTTATTGGGGCTCATAGTTTTGTAAAGGGGAAATTCGCAAATAATTTAATTTTGGGTGGTATTCCTGCAAAAGTGTTAAAAGAAAATATGACTTGGCGTGCAAATAATGGAATTAGTTGTTTGGAAGAGTCTGAGATGAGAGAGGGGGAGGAGTGCTTGCCTTACTATTTGAACAGATCGGAAAGTGAAAGTCCCTTAGATGAAAAGGAGACAGAATATTGTGCAGTATTTGATGACATAAATAAGGAACTGAACCGAATATGCCGGAAATATAAAATTAATTATATGTATCCGGAATTAGACTATTTGGAATATATAGAGGATGTCATAAACGAAATAATACAAAATGAAACGGTAGATAATATATATATTGTTTCTGACCACCAGACTGATTTGAATGAGATGAAAAGAATAATCAGAGGAAATAGAAAGGTAAATTATTGTTTATGCAAAGAATCTGATTTTTTGAGAAATTCTGCTGAAAAAGAAGTCTTTTTTTTAATTGTATCTTTTGATTCAAATTTGCAAATAGAAATGGAATTATATAGTTGCAATAATAAGAATTGGAAAATATGTAATTTGTATTCTTACATGCAGCGCAGAGGGGTATACATAAATACACCATTTTATAAAATCCAAAAACCACTAATTACATATGCAAATATATTATGCACAAGAAAAGCGTTGGAGGCAGCTAATGATGATGAGAGAAAATGGTTTTATGAGAAATTAATTTGTGAGTACTGCGAAATCCGGGATTTTGAAAGCTTGTGGACAGCCATTGACCAATATATAGAAAAAGGATATGACAAGGGAAATTATTTGTGCTTTAAGAATGAACTACAAAAATTTCTGAGTGCGCTAAAAAAGAAAATTCGGACGGATAAAAGGGAGCATATTATTGTAAATTGGATTGATAATATTGGAAATAATATTGAGGATTTTTCGTTTTTAAAAAATATAAGGGAGGAGTCTATTTATTTTGAAAATGCGTATACAAATATTCCGTGGACTCGAAGCACTTTGGTTGAATTTGTGACGGGATTGCTGGGAATAGAAGGAAAGTCGTATTCTTCAAATATGAAATATACTTCTAAAAATAGTATCTTATTACGATTGTTGGAAGAAAATGGATATCAATTTAGATATTATGCGTATCCGCAGTTTGAAGAAAGATTTTCATATTTTGAGAAGGAGGCTTATATTGATAACACATATAAAAATTACAATCTCAAATTGCCGGAAGCAATAGAAAACGTAGGATGTTCTTCAAAACTTCAGTGGGAGGCATTGCGTACGATGCTTTTATCTCCCAAAAAACAATTCATTATCATACATTCAATGACAGAAACCCATGGTCCATTTTTGTCTAGCCAATCAAGTGCATATTGTGCAGAGTTTCCAATTATTAAAGGATATAAGGTGGAACAACAAGGCATTCGATTGAGAGAAGAAAAAAAGGGACATCAATCATTAGACAAAATATTATCATTTTATAATGAATTTTATGGGAAAGATGTGGTAAGAGTATTTCTTAGTGATCATGGAAGTAATCAAGTTTCCTATGCAGATTTGCGATGTAAGATTTTGTTTATGGTAAAAAGCCATAAGCAAATTAGTTGTAAAAGAAAAGACCTGTATAGTCATGTTGAATTTTGTAAAGTTGTTGAGGATATTATTAAAAGTCGTGAGATTAGAACTTTTGATAAAGGCTATGTTATTTTACAAAATTTTGATATGCAAAGTATGTCTAAAATTAACGATGCAAAGGAAATCATTCGAAAGGGGAAAAACATAAACTATCTTAGTAGTTTTTTGCAATATCGTGCAGTAAAAACTTTGACAGATACTTATGTTCTTTTTTCCAATGGAGAAGAAGTATATTTTTTGAATTCTGATGAAAAAGAGTGGGATGGTAGTTTAAAATTACCAGATGTTATACATAATAGAATTCGTGAAATGGAATACACGAATCGTATTCAGAATTTGAGGGAAATGTGTGGCACATCCTTTGTAGATATATATAAAGTGAAAGACTTTGAAAATAGCCGGCTATTATATACTGATATTCCTAAACCTAAAAAATGGCTTAGGGAAAGTAAGTTGCGCAGCATGATAAAAAATGATGATTTGGAGTGCTTTCTTCAGAGTATAACAGCCTTGAAAGATCAATTGATTGTTTTAATGGTGGTAGATGATAATGCTAGTTCCGGTGTAGATGAATGGGTTGCTGAGAAAATAAAAGAGTTAGGAATAGTTACTGAAATTCGTCGTAACAATAAATTCTCTTTCGTAGCTGTTATTGTCAAGGGAATAAGTATGTATGAGAATTGTTCCAAAGAAAAAATATCCTCATGGATAGATATGAACCAAAAGTTAGTTTTTTTGGAGAGCGCAGGGATAGAGACTAAGTCATGCTCTTCGAGTTGTATATATGATGGCGTAGAGTATGTTATTGACAGAGCAAGAGGGTTGAACATGGTTCTTCTTGATGCACTGGATGAAAAGGAAATTATGACGGTACGGTTGGATATATTTGATCATAAAAATGAATTGTTTATATGTGACTAAGAAAAGATGGAATAGAACATGAAGGATGAGATTTTATTTTTTTTAAAAGGATTATTTTCTTATAAAGACTGTATGTTGATTGCAGCAGTAGATGATAATGCAACGACAGGAATTGATACGGATATATGCACTGAATTGCAAAACTTAGGATTTGGAATGCAAGATGAAAAAGGTTGTTCTTATGTTGGAATTGTTAAGAATTTCGTTAATTTTTTTGAGGAAAAATCGAAAAGTATCATAATTTACTACAAAAAAATAGGACAGGTTGAGGTTAAGCTTATGTCCGCAGGATTTGAAAGTGGATTCTTTAAATCAAAAATTGTTATCAATGGAGAATCAATCAATATTCAAAGACATAGGGGGATTACTATTGCGGTGGTAAATTGTGAGGACGGAATAATACTGGATTGGGTTACGATGGACTTGTTTTGTGGAAAAAATGAAATTATATGTAGAAAGGGAGAGAATTGAGAATGGATATAGTAATTTTAGGTGGTGGATTAGCGGGAATAAGTTTAGCATATTTTTTGCAGTCTAGTAAGAAAATTGATCACATTACAATTTTAGAAAAAGAAGGACATACTGGTGGATTGTGCCACAGTATACATAAAGATGGGTACGTATATGATATAGGACCTCATATTCTTTTTTCGAAGGATAAAGAAATATTGGAATTTATGCTTTCGGTTTTAGATGTGGGAAAAAATGATTTACGAAGATCAAATCAAATTATTCATAAAAAAAGATGGGTTCAGTATCCTTTTGAAAATGATCTATCAAAATTGCCAAAGGAAGATTTGGAATATTGCATCAATGCCTTTAACAATAATCCGTATGAAAATTACGATGCAAATAATATGTTACAATTTTTTTTAAAAACATTTGGCGAGGGGATAACAAATACATATTTAAGACCATATAACGAAAAAATCTGGAAATATGATCCTTGTTATATGAATACTTCTATGGTTGAACGTATTCCAAAACCAACTAGAGAAGAAATTCAAAGAAGCGCAAGTGGAGAAACTGTTGATGGGTATATTCATCAGCTTTATTTCCATTTTCCAAAAGATGGCGGAATTGAAGCCGTTGTAGATGGAATAAAAAGACGCTTAACGGATAAGTGTGAAATTGTACTAAACGCAAATATTTCCTCTGTTATAAAAGAACATGATGGCTATGGTATTTTTACTGCTGAAGGCAGGAAATATTATGCGGATAAGTTGATCTCAACTATTCCTGTGCAAGAAATAACAAATATCTATAATGATGTACCAATTGAGGTGAAGACGGCAGTTGCGGATTTACGATATAATTCTATCCTTATAGCATTTGTAAAAACAAGAGAGGATTTATGCGGAGATAATTTTGCTTTTATGATTGCTGATAAAAATGTTATTTTCCATAGAATTTCCAAAATGGATTTCTTAGGAGAACGTTATAAGTCTGATGGAGCAACATATATGATTGAAATAACCTATCGAGATCAGGATCAGATTGATAGAATGGATGAGGAGGTTATAGAAAACTCGATAAAAAGTGGTTTAAAAGAGATAGGATTTATTAGAGAATTGAATGATGCAACGATTCTTAATATTACAAGACATCAATATGCGTATGTTATTTATGATATAAATCACACTAAGAATATGGATATTATCAGAAAATATTATAAGTCTCAAGATATCCTTCTTCATGGTAGGTTCGGAAATTTCGAATATTGGAATATGGATAAAGTTATTAGAGAAAGTAAAAATGTTGCAGAGAGATTTGTTGAAAATATTGAATAGAAAATGAGTTCCATATGGACAGAATTTTTTATTATTTGTTGCAACAGGTGTTATTGAAAAGGAGAAAGCTGAATGGTTATATGGTTGATCGGAATTTCCGGTGCGGGAAAGACAACGATTGGAAGAAAACTTGAGCAGCATTTTAACGAGATAAATAAAAAATGCTATCTGCTGGATGGGGATGAAGTGAGGGATTTATTTGATCGTGATTTAGGGTACTCTGATGCAGAACGTGAAGCAAATATTAAACGCATTATTTTGGGGGCATATTTGTTGGATCGAAATGATATTATCGGTATCATTTGCAATATTGGTCCATTAGAGCACTTAAGACAATTGGCACGGCGTAAGATTCAAGGCTACAATGAAATCTATTTGCAAAAAGATATCCAAATTAGTATGAAAAATGATGTGAAGGGTGTATATCAGGAGAATATTGGAAAAACGCAGATAGTTGGTATCGATGCAACTTTTGATGAGCCACAGATGCCGGATCTGGTGCTGCATGTGGATCAAATGACAGTAGAAGAGAGCTATCAGGCCGTATTGGATTACATTGTTGAAAAATATGGCGAAGAGTACAGATAGGGAGTTGGTACAATGAGTTTGAAAGTTCAAATTAATGAAGAGACTTTACAGGACATTATTAACATTGAAACCGGTTTGCTATATCCGTTAGATGGCTTTATGCGTGAGCAAGATTTTCGATCTGTTATTGATAATTATACTATGTCAGATGGACAGGTCTTTACGATTCCGGTTACTTTAGATGTTCCCCAAATGATCTATGAGGAGACGTCAGAAGGAGAGCAGATTCAGCTGTTTTTAAATGATAAATATGTTGCAAATATTGTGGCTGAGAGCAAGTATAAAATGACGGATGAAGATATAGAAAAGGTTTTTATGACTTTGGAAAGTTCTCATCCAGGGGTAATGAAAGAAAAGACTAGAAGCCCATTCCGAATTGGTGGAAAGACGGAATTGGTCGATAGATCACTTCTTGATGATGCATTAAAGCCGGAAGATACAAAAAAAATATTTGCTCAAAAAGGGTGGAATACTGTTGTAGGATTTCAGACACGTAATCCAATACATAAAGCACATGAGTATATCCAAAGATTGGGATTAGAAATATGCGACGGTTTATTTATTAATCCGATTATCGGATGGAAAAAGAAGGGGGATTTTACGCAGGAGGCAGTTATTGCAGCCTATGAAAGGATGATACAAGATTTTTACCCTTCAGATCGAGTATATATGGATGGATTAAAAACGCAGATGAGATATGCAGGTCCGAGGGAAGCGATATTCCATGCCATAATTCGAAGAAATCTGGGATGTACACATTTTATTATAGGAAGAGACCATGCTGGTGTGGGTGGATTTTATGGGGCATATGATGCTCATGACCTTGCTAAGAAAATTATAAGCGAGCATAATCTTGGGATTAATTTGTTGCTTACTAGAGAACCGTACTACTGCACTAAATGCAAACAAATAGTCACAGATAAGACATGCACTCATTATGATTCAAATCGTGTTGAAATAAGTGGAACAATTGTAAGAAAGTATATTTCCGAGGGCGATATGTCGGATGAGATTATGCTTAGAAGAGAAATTTTAGATGCAATATTGAAATGCAAACACATTTTTATTGAGTAAAAATATGAATTCAAAAGAGGCGTTGAAAGGGCTCCGCAATATAATTGGAGACGATTTATACAAAAGAGTTTTGGAAGAATTTGCTGGAACAATGATATATTTCCCAACGAATCCTGAATGGCAGGATAAGGAAACTCGTAATATAAGCTTAAAGGAGGATTACTACAGCGGCAAATATGAAATATCGGATTTGGCTCAAAAATACAATATAAGTATATCAAGAGTATATAAGATTATTGAGAATCATATCTGATTATTGTTTTTTAGAAAAACGGATAAAAATGTAAATTATCCTTTTAAAAAAAAAGTAGCTAAAGAAGGTTAGAAATCGTTGATTTTACAACTGCAAAAACGATATTATAACGTTCATGAAAAAGGAGGATTTACAAAGTGTTACCTACATTAAACGAATTGGAAATTGTTAGTACATTACTGGCATTAGCATTACTGTTAGGATTCGCATTTGTTATAGGTACTATATTTGAAAAGATAAAGGCTCCTCGTGTAGTAGGAGAAATAACTGGAGGCATATTGCTTGGAGGGACAGGCTTTCATGCCTTGTTTCCAGAATTATTTTCCAAAATTTTTATGGCATATGAGCAGGAAGGAAAAGTTTTAAATATCTTTTATCAGTTGGGCTTAATTTTTTTGATGGTTTTATCTGGATATAACACAAAACTTGAAATCAAGAAGAAAAATGTCAAGACAACATGCTTTTTATTTGTGGGTGCAACAATAATTCCTATGGCACTTGCTATACCATTTGTAAATCTGTTTAAAAAATGGTTTGCAGGATCTGATATTAATGATATTGCATTTGGACTGGTATTTGTTATTGGCGTTGCAATTACATCTATTCCTGTTATCTCAAAAATATTTTTTGAAATGGGAATTATGAATACAAAGTTTTCCAATATGGTACTTACAGTGGCGACTTTTCAAGATTTGTGCCTTTGGATACTACTTAATATAGCAACAAGAATTGCTACAACAGGCGAAGTAAAACTGTGGGATATGATAGTTGTAGTGCTCATCACAATAGGACTTTTTATTATAGTAAAAGTTTTGTCGAATCATGCTAAGACGATACAACATGAGATAAAGGCGATTAATTTTTATACAGTAAGCTTTGTAGTCTTGTTGATTTCTTGTGCATTAATGTCATTAGTAGGGATAAATATTATGTACACAGCTTTCTTAGTTGGATATGTAATTAAATCTTTTGTAGGGGCGGATTCAACTACAAGCACAAGAATGGATTTTTTGGGAAATTTTTCTTTTTCATTCTTTATTCCGATATATTTTGCTTTGGTAGGAATTCAGATAAATATACTTCATGATTTCTCTATAGTGAGGTTTCTACTATTTTTTGTTTTAGCATTTGGACTTGAAGCTGTAGGTACTTTATTTATGTTGCGGTTTACTACTTTGAACAGAGCGACACAAATAAATTTGGCAGTGACAATGAATGCAAGAGGTGGGCCGGGGATTGTTTTAGCTACGGTAGCGTATTCATATGGAATTATTTCAATAGAATTCTTTACAGTATTGATATTAACAACAATGCTCTCGTCTATGATTGCAGGGTATTGGCTTAGACGTCAGCAAAGACTAGATAGCACTATTTTTATGAGAATAGAAAAGGAGAATTAGAAAAATGCAAAGATTTATCTTAACTGTTGGACCTGCTTTATTAAATGAAGTTCCATTAAATGAGGTCCATGATAAAAGAAATATATATCGGATTAATGGGGCACATGGTAATGTTGCGGAAATTGAGGAAAATATACAAAAAATTCGTGAACAGATTCCAGATGCAGACATACTAATGGATTTACCAGGGAATAAGATTCGAACGAAGGATTTGCCAAATGGAGGAATTACTGTTGAAAAAGGGAAAACCTTTTCGATAAGTAGCAAGTGTTTTAATTATGAAGGCTTTTATCAGCATCTTAAGCCGGGAATGATAGCGTGGGCAAACGATAGCATTTTCGAATTTGAAGTAGTATCAGCAGATAATGAGAAGATAGTTTTTTTATCTAAATCGAATGGAGTTTTAATCAATAACAAGGGGGTTCATGTTCGAGGAATTCATGATCAAATTCCTTTTTTGTTCGAGAAAGATAAAATGCTGATTGATCTTGCCAACAAATGGGCATTATCATTTGTTGGTCTTTCATTCGTTAGAAAACCTGAGAATGTGCAGGAAGTTCGTTCGCTTATTAGCGGAAAGACAGAACTTATTACTAAGATTGAGACATTAGATGCAGTAAATAACATTAATGATATTCTGCCGTTAACAAATTATATCCTTGTGGATCGCGGCGATTTGTCAACAGATGTTGGAGTAGAAAAAATTCCAAAGTTTCAGAAATATATTATTGAAAAAGGTTTATTCTTTAATGTAAAAGTATTTTTGGCTACACAAGTGCTTAAAAGTATGGAGACAAAACCAATTCCTACAATAGGGGAAATGGAGGCACTTTATGATATATATAAATCTGGAGTATATGGAGTACAAATGTCAGAGGAAACTGCTGTTGGAAAATATATAAAAGAATGTGTAAATGTGCTTAGAACAATGGAAGAAGAGGTTCGTATGGAGGGAATTGTATTATAAATGAGTTTAGGAGAAGTCTTCTTAGCATTATTGATTGCGGTTGTGACTTTTTTGATCATAGGATTTATTATCATGAAGTGGTGTGATAATGATGATTAATGATGTTGGCTTAACTATAATAATTCTTTGTTTGGGGAAAACGAAACACACAAGCGAATTCTGCATTTGAGTAAAAGAGAGTTGAAATAGAATCGTGAGAAATATTATTCTTGCAGTAAATATCTGCACATATCATAGAAGAGATTACATAGAGAAAAATATTTCTAAACTTTTATCATCCTTATTTTTTTTAGATGTAAATAGTAAATATTACGGACGGCTACATATTTTTGTTGTAGATAATGGAGCAGAAATTCCTATTTGCAATACTGAATATGTACACTATTTTCACAATCGTAATACGGGTGGATCTGGCGGATTTCAGCGAGGATTAGAAGAAATAAGAAATTTTCCGGTAGATTTTACGCATGTTATTTTTATGGATGACGATGTTGATTTTGAACTGGAGTCTTTTTATATCTTATTTGACTTTTTACAGAATGTAGATGAAGAATATCAAGATAATCCGGTAGCAGGAAGAATGTTTTGTATGGACAAAAGAAACATTCAGTATACTGCGGCTGAAATATGGAACCAAGGTGACATAAAACATGTTGAGTTCTTAAGGGATACTAGTGTCGGGACATATAAATATGGAACGGTAGTTTTGGATTCTGGTGCAGATTATGGCGGTTGGTGGTTTTGTTGTTATCCATATGAGTTTGTGCGTGATAATGATATTTTACCTTTTTTCATACATTGTGATGATGTAGAGTATGGGCTTCGCTGTGGAAAGGCACCAATTATTATAGAAGGGGTGCAGGTATGGCATGAAACATACGATAAAAAAGTTACTCCACTGATTCAATATTATGATACTAGAAATCCTCTTTTTGTGAATGAAATTCATAACATTTCAAAAGAACCAGAACAAATACTAAAAGAATGGAAAAAGAAAATTTCGGATTTTCATGTGAAGAAAGATTGGGATTCAGAATACTTTACTATTTTAGGCTTAAGAGATTATTTAAGAGGAATTGATTGGTTATATAGAATTGACGCTTCTAATCACCATAATAGTTTATGCAAAAAAAGGGGTAATAGAATAAAAAATGCTGTTATGTGGAGATATGTACAACGCATATTTGTGAAGAAATATAAATTATAGTAGATGAAAGAGGCTTCCACCGGTCAGGCGGAAGCCTCAGCATTTTCTTATGTTCATTTTTCCAGTGCCTGACGAAGTGCTTCTTCAAGTTCAGCAATACGCTGTTCGCTTTTTGCAAGCTGCTTTTTTGTTTTTGTGACTTCCTTTTTCATTTCGGCAGTCTCTTTCTTTGCTTCAGAAGTTGCTTTCTTCGCTTCAGCAGCTTCTTTCTTCGCTTCGGAAGTTGCTTTCTTCGCTTCGGCAGCTTCTTTTTTTGCTTCGGCAGTCTCGGCTTTTGCTTCAGCCGCTTCATTTTTTAATCGGTTTTCTACAGCAATTCGTTCATCGCGGGCGCGAATCTCCTGACGTAAAATAGAGTCGTGTGTGATATCATATATGGTGGATACGG
>JBJFCD010000213.1:0-13979 GCA_051888795.1 Lachnospiraceae bacterium
GCTGAAGAATAACGCTAAAGACATAATCATTACTAGTATTCTCTTTTTCATAATCATTTCCTTCCTCTCATAAACTTTTTAATAATATTATAATCTTAGGAATATATAACGTCAATTGCATGAATAAGCAGCCAAAGAGAAATGACTTTATATTGTCTACATTAAGTTTATCATCCATAAAAAATACAAATAGCCCCACTTTATAACGTGGGGCTATTTGTATTTTTTAAAGTTCTTACTAAATCAATGTTATTTACACAAACTGATTTCCTGATTTATCATATTCATAATCAATTTTTTTCAGTGTATTTTCTATCTCTGCTTTTTCTACTTCCATGTCCTCACACAATGCATCGAGAGATGGATAATAATCTCTCAGCTTTGTGTTGACAACGCTCAGTAAAAGAGCCGGATCCTTTGGTAAATTCATATATTATATCTCCTCATACTTTTAAAGCGTCAATGTTTCTGTAATAACCATATCAAGAGGCTGATCGCATTCCTCTGTTGGAATCTGTTCCAGTATCTGCACATCAAAGGCTATTCCCATCGTATCCATGTCCGGATGAGCTTTTATATAACGATCATAAAATCCTTTTCCGTAACCGATTCTGTTACGCTTGCGGTCAAACGCTACACCCGGGACAATCATAAGGCCATAGGAGAGTTCTTCCCTTTCTTCTTTTCCGGAAGGCTCCGGCACGCCAAACGCTCCTTCCTCGAGTTCGGAAAATGAATGAATACAGTAAAACTCCATATCATCTCCGAACACTTTTGGAACCCATACATTTTTTCCAAGACGCCATGCCTCTTCAATAATCTGATGAGTTCCGACTTCACCTTCAATATTGATATAACACAGTAAATCTGTGGCTTCTCTGAAAAGATCACTCTGGATTACATTTAAAGTAAGCTTTTCAGTAGCTCTCTGCCAAGCCTCAGGTTCCATATTGTTCCGGATTTTACGTATCTGTTTTCTAATTTCCTTTTTTGTTTCCAAATTTCTCCCCCAAATCTGTAATGCTTCCATCTTTTTCTTTAATAGAAATATTATTAAGCTGGCCTCTGAGATTGCGCTTAAATGAATCAATATACTCCCTTCTGAGTATCTGCTGTTCTTTTAATTCTTCCTCTGTAAGTCCTTCTGATTTTGATTTATGATACAATTCATTGATTCTGGCTATTTTTTTATCATCCATTTTTCTTATGTCCTTTACTAATCTATATTTCAAATTGCCTTATCTATCTTACACTAACTTTCTCTTAAAGTCTACTTCTATTTTGCGGGAAATCAGCTTGAATAATTTTCCAGAAAACCATACAGTTCTTCCTGGTCTTCAATATATTTTCCATTACGCATTTCCTCTCTGACTGATTCGGGAAGATCATCACACAAAATATCTGTATATTCATAAACTGTATTTTTATCACTTAAAAATACCACAACATAACCGTTTACATCCATGAGATAATAACAATCATCATTCAGGGCGTGTCCATCTGCTGTCACAGCATCTTCTGTATCTGTGCTCTCTGAACGCTGCTTTGCCTCAATCTCTGCCTCTGCTTTCTCTCTGGCACGATGATAACTGATCTGATATGCACACGTGACTGCAACTGCAACTATTATAATTACCGCAAAAAAGCCAATACCATACTTATTTTTCATAGAGTTCACTCCTTTTTCGTATAGTATTGGCAAATTTTTCTGATTTATACAATAAACACCTTCTGTATGTAAATACAAAATCTAGCGGAACAGATGAACCTTGCGGCAAACCTTTGCAAGCAATGCACCCTTTGGCATTTCAAGCATTTCGGATTCTGTTATCCCTCCAAGCAATACCAGACTGCATCCGTAAACTGCAACCGCAACCAGCATTGCAATGATTGTGGCAATTTTATCACTGATAACCAGTGCAAGTGAAAAATGAACTGCAAATGTAACCACTCCCATAATCAATGAAGCAATAAGCGGAATTAAAAACGTTTTTTTCTGTTCCTGAACATATCCTATTTTTTGCCTGAGTGCATGTGAGTTCAACATAGAAGCTGATGCTGCAAAAATAATCTTACTGATTACTACAGCATAAATTCCCCACTTAAATACAACCATCATAATAAAAAGTGAAACTACATGGATCACGATTGAAATCGATGCACTTTTCACAGGAACCATCATATTGTCCAGTCCCTGATGGACTGCATTTGTAACTGTAGACAGGCAATAAAAGATAACAGAAATTGCTCCGACCTGAAGAATCTTTGCAGCCATATCATTGTTTTCTGTAAAGAAAATCAAATCAAGAATTGGTTTTCCCAACACGATCAGACCAACTGCGCTTGGAATGGCAATCAGCATATTAAACCGTGTAAACATAAAAATCTTGCTGTTAATCTGTCTTTTATTTCCAGTTTTTACCGTCGCAACAAGACTTGGAACAAGCGAAGAACCGAGTGCATTGGAAAATGCCAGCGGAACATTAATGATTGTGTCATATTTACCACTTAAGATTCCAAGAAGTCCTGCATAATCACTCTCTGCATGTCCCTGGATGGACATAATCTTTCCAAACATTGCGTTATCAATAACTCCACACAGATTATAAACTGTGGAACTTAAAAGGACAGGCGCTATGGTAAGTACCAGGACTTTGAAAATATGTTTATAGCTTTCTCTTTTACGCGTTTTGTCTCTGCGTTTCTGCTTTTTTAACACTTTTCTGTATACCGCAAAGAGGACCATTAAAAAGAGAAGTGCGGATAATGCTCCGGCGACTGTACCCAGCGTTCCGCCGGTAGCCGCCATAGCAAGTGCGTACCCATCTCCCTTTCCGGCAGCACGACCGGCCTTCAAAAGCAGATAAGCACCGGCGATACTCACTACTGCATTGATAATCTGCTCAAGCACCTGCGAAATCGCAGTAGGCACCATGGAACCATTTCCCTGAAAGAAACCTCGAAACACACCAAGAATCGCAACGATCAATATACATGGTGCTAACACACGCAACGCATAAGAGCTGAGTTTCATTGCCATAATATCAGATGCAATAAAATCTGCCCCGAAAAATATAATCAAAAATGCAGTGCCACCTACAAGAAAAGCAAATGTGAGTGCACTCTTAAAGACTTTATGAGCATTTTTATAATGTCCGGTTGCATTTCTCGCTGAAACCAGCTTTGATACTGCCAATGGCAAGCTATATGAAGTAAGTGTCAGTGCAATTGCATAAATCTGGAAAGCAACCCCGTAATATCCCATCCCCTTATCACCCAGAATATTTACAAGTGGGACCCGGTAAACTGCACCTATAATTTTTGTTACGACTCCGGCAATTGCAAGGATTGAACCCTGTACTATAAATGACTTGTCTCCGTTTTTCTTTTTATCTGCCATATATTACTCCATCTTATCGTAAAATATCTAAATTTTCTAAGATCTCTCTCTGCATATGCTCCATCTCAAGACGTTCTTCTTCCTCAATATGGTCATATCCTGTCAAGTGTAACATAGAATGCGCAATTAAAAAAGCATATTCTCTCTTTGGGCTGTGTCCATATTCTTCTGCCTGAGAAAGCACTTTCTCCTTTGAAATCACTATATCTCCCAAAAGAAGCTCTCCTGTCTCGGGATTAAAACAGTCATCCCTCGTCTCAAGAAAATCAAACTCTCCCGCTCTTTCATAGTCGACCATCGGAAAAGATAATACATCCGTAGCACGGTCAATCTGGCGGAAATTATTATTCATTTCGTGAATTTCTTCATTCATCGTAAGAAGGAGATTTACTTCTGCTTCATACGGACATTTCACATAATCGAGAGCAGCATTTACCACTTCCCTCGCAAGTTCTTCACATTCCAACGGCAATTTAAGCTGTCCTTCTTCTTCAAAATTCAATGTCATGATTTTCTCCTTTTATCTCTCACCCGATTCTTCGAGGTACGGCTTTCATAAGCTTCATAAGCCTTAACAATTTTCTGCACAAGAGGGTGACGAACAACATCTTTACTGGACAAACGGCAGATACTGATATCTTCAATCTGCTTTACAACATTTACCGCCACATCCAGACCTGATGCCTGACCGGACGGAAGATCTTTCTGTGTCTCGTCGCCTGTAATCACGACTTTTGATCCAAAACCGATTCTTGTAAGAAACATCTTCATCTGGGCAGGAGTCGTATTCTGTGCTTCGTCCAGAATAATAAAGGCATTGTCAAGAGTTCTTCCACGCATATAAGCGAGTGGTGCAACCTCTATTAAACCTTTCTCCGAGTTTTTCAGGAAACTCTCTGCACCCATGATCTGATACAGTGCATCATAGAGCGGTCTTAAATACGGATCAATCTTACTTTGCAGGTCACCCGGCAGAAATCCAAGTTTTTCTCCCGCCTCAATTGCAGGTCGTGTAAGGATGATCCTCCCCACTTCATTATTTTTAAAAGCTGTAATTGCCATTGCCATTGCAAGATAAGTCTTTCCGGTACCGGCAGGTCCTAGTCCGAATACAATCATCTGTTTTCGGATTGCATCAACATATTTTTTCTGTCCGAGCGTTTTAGGTTTGATCGGCTTTCCCTGCAAAGTATGACAGATAATATCTTTATCTATCTCTACTACATTCTCTTCACTGTCTTCCATAGCAAGAGCCAGTGTATAATCAACATTCTGCTCCTGTATCGTATTACCCCTTTTGGACAATTCAGTCAATTGAGAAAGTACACTTCTTGCTCTTTCAACATTAGCACTTTCTCCCATAATCTTGATACTTTCGCCTCTTGCGATCAGCGTAACATGAAGTGTCCGTTCAATTTTCTTTGCATGAGCATCAAACTGTCCAAATACATTACACTCATGTTCAGCCGGAATATCAATTATTGCTTCCATCATTCCCATCCGCTATATCTCCTGTCTGTTCTTCTTCAATATTTTTCGGAATGCTTACCATCTCTGATTCTTTCTTTTCTCCAATCGGCATACTCACTTTTAAACTGCCTTTTGCCGATGTCTCTTTCAACCCTGTGTATATTTTAACATTATTCTCAATAATTTCTACCCCTTTTTTTTCCAAATCCGCACTAGTTCTGAGGAATCTTTTTGTGAGTATTTCCTGCAGCTGTTTGCGCGTATATGTCATCTCTATTATTTCATACGGGACGACTCTTCTGAATTCCCATGAAACAGGCAGTGTCAGACTGTGGAATAATTGAAGCTGATACTGCGTTCCGGTCATAAAAAAATGCTCATAATGATTTTTGATTCCTCCTAATTTAAATCTGACATTGCCGATTTTTAAAATATATTCCTCTTTATATATATCAGTATTTTCTTTTTCAAAATACTGGTTCGGATAAGTATCTTCGTATTCAAGCTCCGTTATCCCTGTAATATCCGCATCCGCAACGTGATACTGAAAATCAATCGTCTCCCCGGCATCATTTACAACAGGAACCAGACCAGATACAAGGATTTCTCCCTTCTCGACTTTACTTCCTGCCTTCACCTTCAAAATTCCATTTCTGATCGTAACGCTTTCAATCGTACAATCTCTGTCAGCAACAATATCCTGAGGAACTGTTTCTTTTTGCTGTCCTTTTTCATTTTCTTCAATTTTCTGCTCTACAATCTGTGGTGAATCCTCATTCTCCTTTACATGTATCATCAGACGTGTTCCTTTAATATAGGCAGATACCCAGATAATATCATCATATTCTTTTCGTAAATCTTTTACAATTCTATCACAGTCTATCTTAGATTTTTCCATCCCGCTTTGTACAGATTTTGTTTCCAAAAACTCAAGTAATGTTTCATCTGTACGGGAAATATTACCTTCAATATCAATATTCCATATAAATCTGGACATCCAGAATACAAGGAAAATGCAAATTACCGCGCCTGCAAAAAAAAGCTTTCTTTTTCGTCTCCTGTATAAACAAAAAGGAAGACCGAACTTTTTTACAATCATTACTTTTGTTCCCGTCTTCCTGATCATCGGTTTCAATTTTTTAAAATCCCGAATGGAAATATTCATTTCATATGCATTATGGACTGCCCTCAGACCCCACAGACGAATCCCCCTGTAACGGCACATATTCAAAAAACGTTCCGTGGAATTACCACTGATTCGGATACACAGGTAACCTTGAATATAACTGATAAGTCGTGACAGCAATGTGCTCCCTCCTACTTAAGATATTCAATCGTTTCAATACAACCTGTAACTTTCATCTCATCATTCGTATAAGAATCAACTCTCAAATGTTCACCAGTGATCCGTATCTGCCCTGTTTTTGTCTGAACACGTACCAAAAACTCTGTATACTCAATAATTCCTCTGTAATTTTCAATATTCAGTTCCATCTGTCCCATCATCGTCAACATCGGCATTCCCATGACAACATCTTTCGGCATTTCCGATAACTGTGTCACCTTTTCTTTGATGGAATGTCCTTCTTTGATTACTTCCTGTTTTTTTATTTTCATAAAAACGCCATCGATGATTTTACTGTAATGTATGATATAAACAAAGAATTTATACCTTACATCTTTAATTTTAAGGAACTCTTAGAACGTATATACTGACAGTTCGTGCAATGCTCTTGTTGCACCAATATATTCCGCCTGCTTTGCGAACGGATTCCCATTATTTCTGAATGCTTCAAAAACCACATCAAACTCCAGGCCTTTCGCAAAATAATAAGTTGTAACTGTAATTCCTCTTTGAAAAGAACTGCTGTTCCGGTCTATATAGTGGATTGGCAAACCGGTACCTTTAATCCTCTTTTTTAACAGTCTGTAAATGTCATATGCATCTTCTTCTGTCAATGTCAGTATGGCAACAGTTTCATAATTTGCGGATTTCAAGATTTCTTTTGCTATTTCATCGAGCATACTGTCAAAATTTTCAAAGCTTTTCTCCCTTACTTGGCTTCCGTGTCTCTGTAATATCTCAATATCAGAGATTCCCGCAAGCTTTGCGGCATATTCTGCGATCTCAACCGTATTGCGATAACTTTTATTTATTATGATCTTACGAATATTTTTTCCGAAAATTCCCGGAAGAAACTTTAATACATCCTGCTGTTCATCATCCAGTGTCTGGGCTTTGTCACCAAGTATAGTCATATGGCAGGAAAACATGTTATCAATAATAACATATTGCAGATAAGAGTAATCCTGCATCTCATCAATAACCAGGTGCTTGATTTCTTTTCTCTTCTTCTGCCCGGTCAGACGGTATTTTAAATACAGCAGCGGATAGACATCTTCATATGGTATCTTTCTTTTTTCATATTCGACGTCCGGAAGTGTTTCATATCCGTTTTCTTCCAACATCCAGTTATATATTTTGTAAATGTCTTTCGTCACATACATCTGATTAAACTTTGCCTGAATATATTCCTGTTCCTCATCAGAGAGAGCCCTGTTGTGCAATGTTTCATATTCATCAGCAAAATATTCCCGCACAGAATCCATTCGATTGAGAAGAGGTACATTTTGAAAGCGGAAATAAAATAACTGTATCATCTCTTCTTCCGTCTTCACAAATTTTTTAAATGATATTTTTTGGAGATCTACAAGCTCATCTTCCAGAATAGCCAGAAAACTTTCCATGAGCCCGATAAAAGAAAGGGATTGTTTTTCTTTCATGCGTCTCGCAGCTTCTCTGTCCGGAAATTTCATTTGCTTCTCAAGATAATCAAATCTGTCTTCACAGTCATCTGCCACAATTTTTAACTCCCGGTAAGCAAACAGATCAAAACTCATCTCTTTTATATTTTCCTCTCCAAGCTCCGGTAAAATATGTGAAATATAATCTGAAAAAACACTGTTTGGAGACAGAACAAGAATATTGGATGATTTCAAATGTTCCCTGTCATGATATAAAAGATACGCAATTCTGTGAAGTGCGATTGATGTTTTCCCGCTTCCGGCAGACCCCTGTATCACCAGAATCTTGTCTTTTGTATTTCGAATGATAACATTCTGTTCTCTCTGTATCGTGCGGACAATATTTTTTAACTGGACATCACCATTACTTCCAAGTGCTTCTTTTAAGATTTCATCATCTATTTTCGTATCACTTTCAAAAGAATAGATCAGTTTTTGATCCTTTATTTTATATTGCCATTTGGATTTGATTTCACCTTCAAGTGTTCCCGATGGAGCCTCGTAAGATGCCTTCCCTTTGTCAAAATCATAAAACAGACCACTTACCGGAGCTCTCCAGTCATAAATTAAAGGCACTGCTCCCGCCTTTTCCGCAAAATTGGCAATTCCGATATAAAAACTTTCGGTCTCATCTTCTCCATCATAGCAAAAATCCACTCTTCCAAAATAAGGAGAATCCAACATCCGCTTTAATCTCTGTTTCAGAATGGCCTGTTCCTGATTGGCATTGATCTGTCTGAGAAGTGCCTGCTGATTATCATAGATTTCATATCCATACTCGTCCATCTCAGCATAATTCTGCCAGTAATACTCATTCATACTGTCTATATCCTTCTGGCCTGCAGACAGCGTTTTATTTACCGTTTCAAGCTTAGATTCGATTTTCTGAATCATATCAGCCAGATATTCTGTTTCTTTTTCATGATTTTTGTTACTCATTTCGGTATTCCTTTTCGCTAATCATTCGAAATTTATGTCGTAATATCAAACAGGGAAGTACATTACTATAATGTCCTTCCCCGCCTTAATTCTATTCAAGAATTTTCTCGTATTATTTGCACAGTTCTTCTGCCATCGCATCAAGTTTTTCTATATCAGCCTCTTTTACTGCAGACATAATTGAAACTGTAGTGTCAAGCCATGTGATATTTTTACTCTTTTCAAAAGAAGCTTTCATAACCTTAGCAGCCATCGGCGCCCATGAACCGTTCTCGATCAGACCGATCGTTCTGTTCTGATAATTACGCTCTGTCAGATGGTCAATAAACTGCTTCATAAACGGGAACACATCTCCGTTGTATGTTGTAGTTGCAAGAACAAGTTTTCCGTAACGAAATGCATCTTCTACTGCCTCTGCCATATCCTCTCGTGCAAGGTCACATACAACAATCTTCGGACAACCCTTCTTCTCAAGTTTATCAGCAAGAATATCAACAGCTTTCTGTGTATTTCCATACACAGATGTATAAGCAATCATCACTCCTTCTGACTCAACATTGTAAGAAGACCATATATCATACAAGTTAAAATAATATTCAAGATTTTCTGTAAGAACCGGTCCGTGCAACGGACAGATTGTCTGAATCTCAAGCGCAGCTGCTTTTTTCAGTAATGTCTGAACCTGAACACCATATTTTCCTACAATACCTATATAATATCTGCGTGCCTCACATGCCCAGTCCTCATCAGCATCTAATGCACCGAACTTTCCAAAAGCATCTGCTGAAAACAGAACCTTGTCTCTTGTATCATATGTCACCATAACTTCCGGCCAGTGAACCATCGGCGCAAATACAAATGTCAGCTCATGATTTCCAAGAGAAAGAGTGCCATTGTTCATAACCGGTACTTTTTTCTCTTCAATATTAATATCAAAGAAATTTCCAATCATTTTAAATGTCTGAGCATTCCCTACAATCTTAGCTTCAGGATACTTTTCAACAAATTTGCTGATGTTTGCAGAATGATCCGGTTCCATATGCTGGATGATCAGATAATCCGGTGTTCTCTCTCCCAGTACTTCTGCGACATTATCAAGCCACTGCTCTCCAAAATTTGCATCAACGGTATCCATTACTGCAATTTTATCATCTTTGATTACATATGAATTATATGCCATTCCATTAGGAACAATGTACTGACCTTCAAAAAGATCAATCTCATGATCATCTACCCCTACATAAAAAATATCGTTTGTAATCCTTTTCATTGTTGTTCATCCTCTTTTCTTCTAAATTACATATTTGATTTTCTTATTTCTCTTCCTTAATTCTTCTATAAATTGATCCCTGTCATACACAGAGATAAACACATGACTCATTCTGCGGGATTCAATTCCGATACGATCAAATGCTGCTGCAAAAGATGCTGAATAATCCTGCGCCAGTCTTACAGTAACAATTTCCTGTATAGGAAGATTCTTTCGAAGCAGACCAAAACGAATGATTACTTCTTTTTTATCAATAGTCACTTCGTTTTTAAACAGCACCGGCACAAAATACAGATCCACAACAACAAGAACAACAAGCGAAAGAATCATTGGTCCGGAAATCCCGCTGTAGATCAGACTTGCCAGTGCAATGCCGTTAAGAACGGCTGTTACTACATACCATGCTTTAGAAATCTTACCTTTAAATGTCATAATAAAATCCTCCTGAAGCCATAATCGAACCATAATTCCAAATATGACTGCTATCTCTTTGTACACATGTCTGTATTATATAACAGTCCTTATAGAAAGACAAATCTTATTTTCAAATCTTACATAAAAATATTTTATTCAAGACTCTCTCGCGAGTCTTGGCGCGGGATTCGGGTCTGCAAAGCAGACAAAATACTACTCCGAATCCCTGCGCAGGCTCGCGGAGCGTATATCAGATGGGAGATTGACACCCGCCACTGATATATATTTCTTGCTCACCGCCTGGAGAGGCGGGAGTCATCTTCCATCTGATATAAAATCAATTTAATCTTATTGTTTATCCAGTCATCTACTTCCAGTCATCTACTCCTGCAAGTACTGCCATTTTCTTTTTAAAGAAATGATTAAATATTGCTATGACCCTTCCCACTCCGATTACTGCCAATACTGTACCGATACCAATGCCAATCAGATGTCCCGCGAATATCATACCAACACAGGTAGTAAGCGTAATATTAAACAGATCAAAACAATTTTTTGTAAAACCAACACTTTTTCCGATACAGTCAGAAATGGCCTGTACAATTCCATCTCCCGGATTCGGGATCAGTCTCATATTCAGGGAAACAGCTGCTCCGATTCCTGTAAGAGTAATCGCAATGATAAGCGTAACAATCCTGCCCGGAAAACTGCTGTAAAATCCATTCACTCCCGGTGAATCATAGGCCGGGATCACATACACAAAAATATTCATAAACCTGGTAAAGATCAAACTCAGCGGAAATTGTAACGCATCCTTAAGAAGGATCACCTTAAGGCTCCTCTTTTTAATACCAGAGTTTTCACTGTTTTTTTCTGCCTCTTTTTTCTTTTTTTCAAGCAAGTATTCTCTGGTATGCAAAATCATTTCAATAACAACAAACGTGCTGTAAAGAATCAGCGTCATGTTGCCAAAATTAGTATTCAAAATCGTTGAAATGCTATAAGATACTGAGATAATTGGTGATACACCAAGACCTGCTTTTGTGTTTAAAGTGATTCCAAGTGCTAAAACTAAAAGTCCAAGTACATAAAAAAGTCCTCTGTAAATATTATTTTTCATCATCTTTATAACTTCCTGTTCTGTAATATATAAGTATATTGTATGATTTTATTGTAATATTTTCAATTCAAATTTTAGGACTTTAATATTTTAATTGTTTAAATTGTTAAAATCACCAAATCATTCTTTTGATTCAGAAATTACATTGGAATACGCTGTTTTAGTAGATACACCTTTCAGGCATCCGATCTTTCCCGAAAGCGCACTGATAACATCCTGTGGCGCATCAATCGCAATACTGATAATATTGATCCCTTTCTCACGATACGGAATCCCCATCCTTCCGATAATATATTTTCTGGCATCATGGAGCAGATGATTCAATTCTTCTATTACTTCTTCATTTTCTACAATGATAGAAATCAATGCAACTCTGGTACTCATAATATCTTCCTCTTTCTCTTTAATCATATATTATTTATGATATGGCTCTCCGCTAATAATACGATAGCTTCTGTATATCTGTTCTAATAAAATCACCCTCATCAGTTGATGTGGGAACGTCATCTTTGAAAAGCTCAATGCATAATCAGATTTCTCAAGTACTTCTTTTCCAAGACCTATAGAACCACCTATAATAAATATAATATGGCTTGTCCCCATCACTCCAAGCTTCTCGATTTTTTCTGCCATTTCCTCGGAAGTAAGCTGTTTTCCCTGAATCTCCAGAGTGATGATATAAGCATCCTCTTTTACATATTTTAGAATTCTCTCTGCCTCTTTTGAACGAATCACATCCTCCATTGTCTCACTGGCATTATCTGGTGTCTTTTCGTCCGCCACCTCCATAATTTCAAGCTTACAGTACTTACTGAGCCGTTTACTGTACTCGGCAATGGCGTCTTTTAAATACTTTTCTTTTATTTTTCCTACAGTTATTATTGTTATTTTCACTTGGCTATTCCTTTATCTAAATTAATTATAGTTTTTTCCATCTCCTGAAAATCTCCATTAAATACAGCTCCATTCATGTGAGCAGCCCTCGCTCCTTCTATATTCTCCTGTCTGTCGTCAATGAAAAAGCATTCCTCCGGAACGAGCCGGTATTTCTCAAAGAGATAAGTATAGATTTCCTGTTCCGGCTTTATCATATGGATATCAGAAGATACAACAACACCATCAAAATAAGAAAGCGGTGCAAAATTTTTCGGAAAATAATCATAAAAGGTGTTGCTAGCATTAGACAGAACATATATCTTATATCCTTCTGACCTCGCATATTCACAAAATTCCTTTGCCCCGGCAATCGGTTTCATGCACATATGCCATTCAAAGACACAATTTTTAAGTGCAGAATGAAGACGCTTTGGAAGCCGTTTCTTTACATGAAGATATATCTCCTCATCTGTCAAGAGACCCATATCTCCTTTGACCCACTCCGATCCTTGAAATAACTCATCCATTATCATTTTCTTATCCGTATCTGACTCAAGAAAATGATCAAGACAAACATTAGGATTATAGTCAAGCAGCACATTTCCCATATCAAATATAATATTCTTTATCATGACAGACCTCAAATTTCTCATTTTTTTACTTTTGTACTTCTATTTATGTTCAACCTCTATGTTTTAGTTTACTATACATTTTCTGATTCGCATACCTGTTTTTTCTGCAAATTGGCACGTACATGGTTGATCATGCGAAGGACATCTTCATTGGCATTCACAGGCTTTAGCTCTATATCGGGATATTTATTTTGAAAAACCCGGAACACTTCATCCGCAAAGCCCTGTCCCATAAAATCCACGCCTAAAAAATCAAATTCCACTACTTTAAATTCTTCCAGTCTATATAAGATTCTTCTTGCCTGAGACCTTGCGATAGGTTCACCGTACGGACATACCTCTTTTACCGGTATTATCGTCTTTACAAATCCTTTTTCTACAGATGAAAACATATCAAACACCTCCTTAAGGCTGCGTTTTGTTTCATTTTCCAGTTTCATAACAACCATCGTTCCGATCTTTTTCAGTCTTGTGTAATAAGCAACTAAATGCGATTGAACAAATTGGTCTTTTTGAAAGGAACCGGAAGAAAATATCGCATCATCTGACCAGATTGCAAACGCCCGCATAATTTTCGATGTAAAGAAAATCCCTTCCCCAGAATGACATTCTCGGTTTGTCGTAAATTTTCCTTTATACAATTCAACAATTGCATCTTGATAATCTGCAGATAAACCGGTTCTCTCACAAAGATTGTCCCGGATATTTTTAAAGATCCCAATCCCATCATCAGTAACAGATATCTCTGTAAATAAATAATCCTGTTTTACCCGGCAAATAATATGTTCTGCCTGAGAATGCTCTAAAGCATTATTCATCATCTCCATAAATGCATAGGACCATATATTTTGAGCCTTCGGGGATATATTCCTGAGTAAGGGAAGTATATCATCATAAAACACTTTATCCTCAAGAAGAACTTCTGTACGTATATAAGAGAACTCTTTTTCAAGCGTGAGCATTCTGTATCCGGTCTGGAAATTTGAATCTTCAATAATAATCTTATCCGAAAGACACTCTTTTAGATATCTTTTTACAGATGTAACAGAAATC
>JBJFCD010000213.1:14079-109796 GCA_051888795.1 Lachnospiraceae bacterium
AATCTTATCCGAAAGACACTCTTTTAGATATCTTTTTACAGATGTAACAGAAATCCCGAAATTTTCTGTTGTCTTCACAATATATTTTTCATCATCATTCCTGATTTTTTCAAGTAGATAACGTTTGATACTTTCCCTTTTTTCCCCTGAAAACGACATTGATTTTCCTCCTTCCTGTAAAGAGCGTATAATATTAATTCAAAGTAAAACTTTAAACCTATATTTTCAAACTATATTTTATATATTTAATACTATATCATCAAAAATATTTATTTTCAATATAAAAGGCGTAGACTTTAAAAAGTCTACGCCCCAATTTTTCATATTTTACATTATTCTATTTGCCGCTTAACAATTCATGAATACCTTTTGCTCCTGCTTTTCCGGCACCCATTGCAAGGATTACTGTAGCTGCTCCTGTTACGGCATCTCCTCCTGCGAATACGCAAGCCTTTGATGTCTGTCCGTTTTCTTCTTCAGCTACGATACATTTTCTTCTGTTAGTCTCAAGTCCCTTTGTTGTTGATGCGATCAATGGATTCGGTGATGTTCCGAGTGACATGATAACAGTATCAACTTCAATCTCATATTCAGAACCCGGAATCTCAACCGGACGTCTTCTTCCGGATGCATCTGGCTCACCAAGCTCCATCTTGACAA
The DNA here is from genome assembly GCA_051888795.1 of Lachnospiraceae bacterium. Lineage (GTDB taxonomy): Bacteria > Bacillota > Clostridia > Lachnospirales > Lachnospiraceae > MD308. The sequence continues at coordinate 14,740 of JBJFCD010000213.1, forward strand.
CCTTCATTCCTTTTACCCATCCTTTATCATCAACAAGGATTTCTTTTGGATTGGTAAGAAGATCAAAGATAACGCCTTCTTCTTTAGCATGGTGTACTTCTTCTACTCTGGCCGGAAGCTCTGCTTCACTACGACGATAAACAATATGTACCTCTGCTCCGAGACGAAGTGCTGTTCTTGCAGCATCCATAGCTACGTTACCACCACCGACTACTGCAACTTTCTTTCCTGCTACAATTGGTGTGTCATAAGAATCATCGAAAGCTTTCATAAGGTTGCTTCTTGTCAGGTACTCGTTTGCTGAGAATACTCCGTTTGCTGTCTCTCCAGGGATTCCCATGAACATTGGAAGACCTGCTCCGGAACCGATAAATACTGCTTCAAAATTTTCTTCTTCCATCAGCTGATCGATTGTTGTAGATTTTCCGATAACTACGTTTGTCTCAAATTTAACTCCGAGTTCTTTTACTTTTTCAATTTCTTTCTTAACAACTTTCTGTTTTGGAAGACGGAACTCAGGAATACCATATACCAAAACTCCACCAAGTTCATGAAGTGCTTCAAATACTGTTACTTCATATCCTAATTTAGCCAAATCGCCAGCACATGTAAGACCGGACGGACCGGAACCGATAACAGCAACTTTATGTCCATTAGTCTTTTCTGCTTTCTGTGGTTTAATATCATTCTCTAATGCATAATCAGCAACAAATCTTTCAAGTTTACCAATTGAAACCGGTTCACCCTTGATTCCGCGGATACATTTGCATTCACACTGGGATTCCTGAGGACATACACGTCCACAGATAGCCGGAAGTGCAGAAGACTCTCCGATTACTTTGTATGCTTCTTCTATATTGCCTTCTTTAATCTGTGAAATAAATCCAGGAATATTAATGGAAACCGGACATCCCTTTACACACTGAGCGTTTTTGCAGTTTAAGCAGCGGGCAGCCTCTTCCATAGCCTCTTCTTTATTGTAGCCATAACAAACCTCTTCAAAGTTTGTAGCTCTCACTTTAGGATCCTGTTCTCTTACAGGTACTTTCTTTAATACATCTGCCATTACTTGTCACCTCCGCAATTACCGCATCCACCGTGATGGGTGTCGCCTTCCTGTAATTTCAACATCGCGCGGCCTTCTTCTGTTTTGTATAACTGTTGTCTCTTCATTGCCATATCAAAGTCAACAAGATGTCCGTCGAACTCAGGACCGTCTACACATGCAAATTTTACTTCATCGCCAACGATAACACGACATGCACCGCACATACCTGTTCCATCAACCATAATCGGGTTCATACTAACGATAGTAGGAATTCCATGTTTCTTTGTTGTCAGACATGCGAATTTCATCATAATCATCGGTCCGATTGCAACACAGACATCGTATTTGTTTCCTTTTTCAACCAACTCATCGATCATAGATGTAACCATACCTGCATGTCCATAAGAACCATCGTCTGTACATGGATAGTAATTAGCAGCAACTGCTTCCATCTCTTTTTCGAGGATCAGAAGATCTTTTGTCTTGGAACCAATAATAACATCTACGTCAATTCCGTGTTCTTTCATCCATTTCGCCTGTGGATATACAGGTGCAGCGCCTACTCCGCCGCCAACGAATAAAATTTTCTTTTTCTTAAGAGTCTCAATATCTTCCGAGATTAATTCAGAAGCGCGTCCAAGCGGTCCGGTAAAATCACGGAAAGCATCTCCTGCTTTCAATGCTGTCATTTTTGTTGTTGATGCTCCGACAGGCTGGAATACAATTGTAACAATTCCTTTTTCTCTGTCATAATCACAAATTGTAAGAGGTACTCTCTCACCTTTTTCATCCATCTTAACGATAACAAACTGTCCCGGTTCACAATGTTTTGCAACGCGAGGAGCTTCTACATCCATAAGATAGATATTAGCAGCCAGCTTTTCTGCTCTCAATATCTTATACATCTTACTTCCTCCTAGTATTTAAATATGCTTCTTATATAATAATGTATCTGACGAAAAATATCAAGAGTTGAACAAATGTTATTAATATATCATAATTTGTAAATTACTTGAAATAAATCTAATTATTGTCAAATATATCTAAATATTATCAAATATTTTCCACACATCATCTTCTTATTAATTATCTATAATCTGTCTGCAAATGCAATTCAGTTTATAATTGTACATATATTTTCCCCGCACCTCTTGTTATTAATTTGTCATAGCATTCCGACTGTTAAACGATTGACAGCAAAACAGGCAGTACTTTTATCTCTGTACCGCCTGTTTTACTTTTATTACTATTCTCTTACATAATTTCTTGTTGTAACTCCACTTAAGCGTCCGCCTTTTGTCTCAAGGATTGCTTTAAACAAAGTCTCTCCTTTCGGCATTTCAATCGGCTCAGTGTATTTTTTTGAAGAAGTTGTCGGATCATTACCATCAGTTGTATAATATGCCGTATATCCTTCCGGAACTTTAATTTCAATATACTGCATTGATTCATATTGTCCGGTTGAAGGTGACACAGCCGGAGCATCTTCTATCGGAAATTCAATCACATATTCTTTTTCTATTGTCTGACTCGGTACACCTTTTTCGTTTACAGCAATTGCTTTGATAACATTACTTCCTTCACTGAGCTGAATCGGAGACTTAAATTCTTCACTGTTCATATTAGGAGAAGTACCGTTTACCGTATACAGAACTTTCCCTTCTTCTGAAGTAAGCGTAAGCTGCTGTACATCATCATAAACCTCCTCATCATCAAGACTGAACTCAGGCTCATCTACGACATAATCTGAAAGTTTCTCCAACACACTTTCATCCACATCGCTCAAAATATCAGGTATTCCCATCGCCTGGTCAGTATCAAGATAAAATTCAAAGCAAGATTTATAAATATCTGTGTTTTTCGGTTGCTTTTCCAATGCATTCAAAAAAATATTTTCTGCCGATGCCAAATCATTCTTTGCAATATATACTTTAGATAATCCTTCATAGGCATCTGCTTTTTTATCATTTTTGGTCAATGCTCTTCGGAAACACTGCTCTGCCTTTTCATATTCCTTTGATGCAAGGGCTTTATTACCACTACTTACAATCCCGGCATAAGAATTCATATACAGGGCAACCATTCCACCGATTATCAGTGCAAGAAGGATGAAAAGTATAAGAAGCACCTTCCTGCGTTTTTTCTTTTTCAATTCTCTTCTTCGCTCTGCCTGACGTCGTCGTAATTCTTTTTCATCTCTCATTCTGGCAGAGTTGTTATTATAAACAGAAGTCCTTCTTGTTGCCCCGTTTTTTCCGGTATTTCTGCGCGTAGAAGCGTCTCTTCCGGAATTATATCTTCCGGCACCATTTCCGGTCCTCTGATTATTCAGTTTTACGTCGCCGTTAATGGAATCTTTTACATGTGCAGTCAGCATATCGTCTAAAGGATTGTAGTCAGGAACCATCTGAACTTCCTGTCCGCAATTCTCACAATATAGAATACCGTCTGGTATTTCCTGTCCGCAGTATCTACACTTCATTTCGCGCTCTACCTCCCTCTACTACTTACTGCTCTAGAATAATCCTGTGATGGCACCTTCTTCTGAAACATCAATTCCATTTGCAGCCGGAACCTTCGGAAGACCCGGCATTGTCATAATCGCACCAGTCAATGCAACCACAAAACCCGCACCTGCACTGACGTAGACTTCACGTATATGAATATCAAAATTTGTCGGACGTCCAAGTTTTTTAGCATCGTCAGAAAGCGAATATTGATTCTTAGCCATACATACAGGCATATTTCCAAATCCCATTGCTTCGATTTTTGCAAGCTGCTTTTCTGCAGAAGGCTCAAATACAACACCATCCGCACCATAAATCTCTTTAGAAATAACAGTAATCTTTTCTTTTAGCGAAAGCTCATCGCTGTACAGCGGATGGAAATGACTTTCTTTCGTATTCAAAGTCTCAAGGACTTTCTCTGCCAGAGCAATTCCTCCTTCTCCGCCTTTTTCCCATACTTCAGAAAGCGCAAATTCGCATCCTCTCTCTTCACAGAACTTACGTATAAACTCATTCTCAGCCTCTGTATCTGTTACAAAAGAATTTAATGTAACAACTACAGGTACATCATATTTCTGAATGTTCTCGATATGTTTTTCAAGATTGACAATTCCCCTTGCCAGCGCTTCAAGATTTTCTTCGGCAAGATCTGCTTTCGCAACTCCACCATTATACTTCAAAGCACGTACAGTTGCAACTAAAACAACTGCATCAGGCTTAAATCCTGACATACGGCATTTTATGTCAAAGAATTTCTCAGCACCAAGGTCTGCACCGAATCCTGCCTCAGTAATGACAATATCACTGAGCTTCAGAGCCATCTTAGTTGCTCTCACACTATTACAGCCATGCGCAATATTTGCAAATGGTCCACCGTGAACAAGTGCCGGTGTATGCTCCAGTGTCTGAATCAGATTCGGTTTGATTGCATCTTTAAGAAGCGCTGTCATAGCTCCGGTTGCCTGAAGGTCATCTGCCGTAACCGGTTCGCCTTTAAAGTTATATGCGACAATGATTTTTCCGAGTCTGCGTTTCAGATCATGAATATCATCTGCAAGACAAAGAATTGCCATAATCTCAGAGGCAACTGTAATGACAAAATGATCCTCTCTGACCATTCCATCCATCTTATTTCCAAGGCCGATTACGATATTACGAAGACTTCTGTCATTCATATCAAGACAACGTTTCCATACAACCTGTCTCGGATCAATTCCAAGTTCATTTCCCTGCTGGATATGATTATCTAAAAGTGCAGCAAGCAGATTGTTTGCCGATGTGATTGCATGAAAATCACCGGTAAAATGAAGATTTAAATCCTCCATAGGTACAACCTGTGCATAACCGCCTCCGGCAGCTCCTCCCTTAATACCAAAACATGGTCCCAGCGAAGGCTCTCTGAGCGCAATCACTGCCTTCTGATTCAATTTTGCCATTGCCTGTCCAAGACCAACTGTTGTTGTTGTCTTTCCTTCTCCTGCAGGAGTCGGATTAATAGCTGTCACAAGTACCAGTTTCCCATTTGGGTTGTCTTTTATATTTTCCCAAACTTCATCGGAAAGTTTTGCTTTATACTTTCCGTAAAATTCTAATTCGTCTTCTTTAATTCCCAGAGTTGCGGCAACATCTTTAATATGTGCCATTTTTGCTTCCTGTGCGATTTGGATATCTGTTTTCATTGGTTTCCAATCCTTTCTTTTTTCATTTTAGTATTACTGGTTACATTTGTTCCACGTACTGTTCAAATTCTTCTTTAGACATGAGAACTTTTCTTGGTTTTGTTCCTTCCTCTCCGCCTACAACACCCGCCTCACAGAGCTGATCCATAATACGGGCAGCACGGTTAAATCCGATTTTGAACGTACGCTGCAGCATTCCGATGGATGCTTTTTCTTTGTCTATAATGAGGCGGCCTGCATCAGCAAAATACATGTCGCGATCATTCCCATCTTCTGAAGCCGAAGCTGAAATCACTCCTGCTTCACTCGTGTTGACGTGATTAACAATCTCTTCGTCATAGTCAGCATCGTCATTGTGGCTTTTTAAATATTCCACAACACTCTGAACCTCCTGATCCGTCACAAAGGAGCCCTGTACTCTCGCTGGTTTTGGATATCCCTGCGGATAAAACAGCATATCTCCTTTTCCTAAAAGTTTTTCTGCTCCGTTCATATCGATGATCGTTCTGGAATCCACGCCTGAAGAAACAGCAAAAGCAATCCTTGACGGCATATTTGCTTTGATAAGTCCGGTAATAACATTAACAGACGGTCTCTGCGTAGCTACGACCAGATGGATCCCTGCTGCTCTCGCAAGCTGTGCCAGACGGCAGATTGCTTCCTCTACTTCTCCGGAAGCTACCATCATAAGATCGGCAAGCTCGTCTACGATTATAACAATCTGAGCCATCGGTTTTGGTTTTTCACCATTAATCTCCGGCTCCGATTCTATTTTTTTATTATATCCTTTCATATCACGGACATTATGCTCAGCAAACGCCTGATACCGTCTTGTCATCTCAGCAACAGCCCAGTTCAGAGCACCTGCCGCCTTTTTCGGGTCAGTAACAACCGGTATCATCAGATGCGGAATACCATTATAAACACTCAGCTCAACAACCTTTGGATCAATCATGATAAGCTTCACTTCATCCGGCGTAGCTTTATATAAAATACTCATTATGAGCGTATTAATGCACACAGATTTACCGGAACCTGTAGAACCGGCAATCAGAAGGTGTGGCATCTTTGCAATATCAGTTACGACAACCTTTCCGGCAATATCTTTTCCTGCCGCAAAGGATATCTTAGATTTACTGTTTTTAAATTCCGGAGTTTCTAAAAGCTCCCGGAGCATAACTACAGAATTTTCTTTATTCGGAACTTCTATACCTACTGCTGCTTTTCCCGGTATAGGTGCCTCTATACGGATATCGGCTGCAGCAAGGTTCAGCTTGATATCATCAGCCAGTCCCACAATCTTACTTACTTTCACACCCATCTCCGGCTGAAGCTCGTATCTCGTTACAGCAGGTCCACAGCTGACATTAGTGACTGTGACATTCACTCCAAAATTCTGAAGCGTCTGCTGCAGCTTCATAGCTGTTTCACGAAGACTTGCATCAGATTCTCCACTGTTTTTATCACCTTTTTTCAAAAGTGAAATCGGCGGATACTTATATGCTTTTTTGGGCTTTGCATCATTTGCCGCAACAGCACCGGCCACTCCGGCTACTTCTTTTGCCACTGCCTCTTCACCCATTCTGGTTTTAGGTGTTTTTTCTTTCTTTGCTCCAGTCGGTTTATCATAAATCACATCTTCCTGAGCAGTCGTCATGATATCCTCAGGTGGAAATGCTTCTTCTGAAGTTTCCGGCATGACAGGTTCACTTCTTTGTATTACGAAGTCCGGCATAACATCTTCTTTTTCTTCCACCTTAAGTTCTTTTACATCCGGTGATTTTCTTGTAAGTGTTGTATCAAAAGAAACTCCTTCGACATGATGGTCGCTGCGTCTATTTCCTTTTTTCTCCTGTTTGTTTCTGTTGTCATTAAGCTGTCTTGTATTTTCTTTCTCTTTTCTGCGCTCTTCTCTCGCTTTTTTATGCTTTGCAGCATCATCCTTTGCTCTGCTGTAAGCCTTGTCACTCTGTGATTTTACGCCTTTCAATGCAGATTTTCCTGTAATGATCACAATACAGATAATCATAAAAATAATGACAACAACATATGTACCGGCGATACCAATCGCCGGAGTTAAGACATCTGCAATTTTTTCACCTGTCACACCGCCGCTTTCATTCAAAAGCTGGCAAAATGTACATGTCAGAATCATCAGCACTATACCGGCTAACGACTTAAGATAGGCGTTAACGTTCCCTTTGTTTGATACAAGAAAAGAAACAACACCAAACAAAACAAACGGAACAACATATGCAACCAGCCCGAAAATACCTTTAAGAAAAGATGAAGCCATCTCCCCGATTGCTCCGCCTATTCCAAAATTACTTAAAAGAATCAGAATACTGATTGCAAGAGTGAGCCAGATAAGAATCTCATCTTTCACAAAACCTGACTCGGTATTTTTTTTATTATTCTGCCTTGTACTCCTTTTTTTCTTTGACTTTGCAGCCATTTGGCTTCCCCCTTATTACTGGCATACTATTTATTATTATATCATTTAAGCCATGGGCTGTCATTACTAATTTTCACACTTTTTTGCACGTTCCTCATCTATCATTTCATGCAGTTTAGCTAATGCATCACTCATTCCTCCCACCTCATCGATCAGTCCTTCTCTCACTGCCTCTCTTCCTTCCAGGAGAGTGCCGACATCCTTTACAAGCTCTGTAGGATTTAACATTAGCTCTTCTATTCTTTTCTGACTGATCTTGGAATGGTCTGCCAGGAATTTCGTGATACGATCCTGCGTTCTTATCATATTTCTGAGACTTTGTGTTACCCCAATAAACATTCCGTTTGATCTGACCGGATGAATGACCATTGTTCCGCTCGGCACAATAAATGAATATTTTGCTGACACTGCCAGCGGTCCGCCAATAGAATGACTTCCGCCAAGAACGAGAGAAACCGTAGGTTTACTGAGAGACGCAATCATTTCTGCAATCGAAAGTCCTGCTTCCACATCTCCCCCGAGTGTATTAAGCAGTATGAGGAGCCCCTCTATTTCCTCACTGTCTTCCACTTCAGCAAGCATCGGAAGAATGTGCTCATATTTCGTTGCTTTTGTATTTCCTGACACAGCTTCATGTCCTTCGATTTCACCTATAATCGTAAGTAGCTTGATTCTGTGCTTTTCTTTACTTTCATCTAAATTTACAGAGCCCATTTCACGGATCTGATCATTTTTTCTTTCCTGCCTTTCTTCACTCTGTCCTTCTTTCTGTTCATTTTCCATAAAAATACACCTCCATACTTTTTTATTAGTATGGAGGTGATTTATAATTTTATACCTGCTCTAATGCCTGTTCAAGATCTGCGATAATATCATCTATATTTTCAATACCGACACTGAAACGTATCAGATCCGGCTGTACTCCTGCTTCACGAAGCTCCTCATCATTCATCTGACGATGTGTATGGCTTGCTGGGTGAAGTACACAGCTTCTTGCATCTGCAACATGTGTAACGATTGCAACCATCTTAAGGCTGTCCATCATACGTACTGCTGCGTCTCTTCCACCCTTCAGACCGAAAGTTAATACACCACACGTTCCGTTTGGCATATACTTCTGTGCAAGGTCGTAATATTTATCTCCCTCAAGTGACGGATAACTTACCCATGCCACTTTATCATGAGCCTGAAGATATTTTGCTGCTTTCATTGCATTTTCACAATGTCTTGGCATACGAAGATGCAATGTCTCAAGACCGATATTTAAAAGAAATGCATTTTGCGGAGACTGAATAGAGCCAAGATCACGCATGAGCTGTGAAGTTGCTTTTGTTATATAAGCAGCCTTTCCAAATTTCTTTGTATATACAATTCCGTGATAGGTCTCATCCGGCTGTGTCAGCCCCGGGAATTTATCTGCATGTGCTTCCCAGTCAAAATTACCGCTGTCAACAATAGCGCCTCCCACACAGGATGCATGTCCGTCCATATATTTTGTAGTGGAATGTGTGACAATATCTGCTCCCCACTCAAACGGACGGCAGTTAATCGGTGTTGCAAATGTATTATCTACAATAAACGGTACTCCATGAGCATGCGCTGCTTTTGCAAATTTTTCAAAATCAAGAACAACAAGTGCCGGATTCGCAATGGATTCTCCGAACACAGCTTTTGTATTATCCTGAAATGCTGCGTCAAGCTCTTCCGGTGTACAATCCGGATCAACGAAGGTTGCATCAATTCCCATCTTTCTAATGGTATGTGCATACAGATTATATGTACCACCGTACAGAGCAGAAGCACATACGATGTGATCTCCGGCCTCCACAATATTCATAATTGCGTAAAAACTGGCTGCCTGACCTGAAGAAGTAAGCATTGCTGCAACTCCACCTTCCAGATCACAAATCTTTGCTGCCACCGCATCATTAGTCGGATTCTGAAGACGTGTATAGAAATATCCCGACTCCTCCAGATCAAATAATCTTCCCATCTGCTCACTGCTTGAGTACTTAAAAGTCGTACTCTGATAGATAGGAAGAACTCTCGGTTCCCCATTGCCCGGTTCATAGCCGGACTGGATACATTTTGTTTCAATCTTATAATTGCTCATAATCTTTCCTCCTGTATTTCCAAATCCCCCAATTTATGTAACAGGGATATTAATCAATGTACATTGCCGAAATATCTGCTTTCTAAATCGTGTACCATGGACACATAGCGTTCCCTGCATTCATCCATTCTGTTGTTTTCTATGCATTCCAGACACGGTATCAGATACTCTTTATAAATGTTATCATATATCTTTTCAGAATCTTTCTGCATATCAATGCACATCACAAGAGCGGGAGCTACATCATAATATTCCTCTACAAGTTGTCTTCCCTGCTCAGTCTGCATCAGATAACCATCTCTGTACCCTCTGAGTGTATTCAACTCATAACAGTCATCTGGCTTACTCTGACTCTCACATACAGCCGTCGTGATATAACAGAATTTCTTCCCGAATCCGCTTTCAATACTCTCATAATTACTGTAAGAAATCTCCATGGATGTCACTTTTTTTTCGTTCCACAGTTCAATCATTCTTTTTGCCACAGCCTCACAATTCGGATCCTTTGTGTAATTCAGAATAGGGACAACATATACGACCATATTAATATTATAATCAACCTCATTGCGCTCCACGACACGTTTCTTTTGTGTCTTTTTTTCTTCCTGTATCCTTTGGTACGCATATTCAGGTATTACATTTGCAAAATGCTCAGTCAAGACTTCCCTTTCTTCCTCCGGTGCATTCACAATGGCATCTCTGATTTCTTCCGGCAGTTCCTTATACTCTGAAAAGCCCTTTTTAAAAACGCCTTCATAACTTTTTTTCCGGAACTCCTTCGTATGTGTCATCATTTCTTCAAAAAGACTGATCAGCCTTTCATCTATTTTCTCCATTCTTTTCCTCCGTTGTAAACTTCAAATGATATGCAGCAAAATCATAACTGGTGTAAGTATAGCATAGTCAGCTTTCAAAAACAAGATTGTCAGACAGCCCATGAAGAAAAAAGGACTATAGTATCACTATAATCCTTTTGACCAATCCTTTATTTTATTGCCACTGGCTTTTAATGCTCGCTGTAATAAATATCCTTATTCGTCCCAGTTGTGGTAAACATCCTGGACGTCATCATCATCATCAAGCATATCCAGTGTCTTAGTGATATTTTTGATATCCTCTTCTGACGTAAGTTCCACATATGTCTGCGGGATCATCGTTACTTCTGCCGCAGCCATCGGGATACCTGCATCTTCCAGAGCCTGACGGACTGCACTGAAATCATCCGGAGATGTGAAAATTTCATAGCTGTCCTCTTCTTCGGAGAAATCATCCGCACCTGCATCCAGTGCCTGCATCATAAGTTCATCAGAATCTCCCTCGTACTCTTCTTTATCAATCACAATCTGTCCTTTTTTATCAAACATAAAGGAAACACATCCCGGCGTTCCAACGTTACCATTTCCTTTTGTGAAAGCATTCTTTACATTTGTAGCTGTACGGTTACGGTTATCTGTAAGTGTCTCAACAATGATTGCTGTTCCGTTTGGTCCGTATCCCTCATATGTAATGTGCTCATAATTAGCAGCACTTGCATCTCCGGACGCTTTTTTTATGTTACGATCTATAGTATCATTCGGCATATTATTCGCTTTTGCTTTTGCAATGACATCACGAAGTCTGCTGTTATTAGCCGGATCAGCACTTCCGCCTTCTTTTACCGCTACTGCCAGCTCTTTTCCGATCTTAGTAAATATTTTTCCCTTTGCCGCATCATTTTTCTCTTTTTTGTGTTTAATATTGGCAAATTTTGAATGTCCTGACATAATTTATCCCTCTCTTTATTCTTAGCATTTTTTCACACGTTATCTATTCTAACATTCTTCCGGAAGTTTTTCAATCTTTACTCTCTGTATAATATTATCATCAACTAAAAGCACTGTAAACCGGTAACCTTCATACTCAATCACACATTTTTCATCTTCAGCAGGAATCCGTTCCAATTGATCGATCAAAAATCCATTCAGCGTCTCATAATCTTCTTTATCAAACTTGATTGGCAGAATGTCTTCCAGGTCCTCCAGATCTGTAAGACCATTGACAAGATAGCTTCCGGTAGTCAAACAGACAATCTCCTTTTCTTCCACGTCATGCTCATCAAGAATATTCCCCACAAGTTCCTCCAAAATGTCTTCCATCGCAACAAGACCACTGGTCTGCCCATATTCGTCAAGAACGATAACAATATGATTCTGCGTAGCCTGCATCTCTTTAAAAAGAGTATCAATACTTTTTGTCTCAGGTATGAATGTTACAGGTCTTATGTATTCATCAAGCTGTCCTACCGGAACCTGACGTTTTTCTTTTTTCAGATAACATGTCATTGCATCTCTGAGATGAAGAAAACCTGTTATTTCATCAATATCTTCTCTGTAAATCGGAAATCTGGAAAACTTTTCATTGAGCATAAATAAAAGAGCATCCTCCAGTTTTTCTTCTCCGTCAATCGCAACAATGTTTTTTCTGTGGGTCATAATATCTTTCGCGTCTTTGTCCATATAGCGAAAGATATTTCTGATCAGCGCTGCCGCCTCTTTTTTCATCCTTTCATCCATCTCTTCTTCTGCCTGAAATATCTGTCGTATCTTTTGAAACAAATTACCTTCGTCCATTCTGATTTTATTAAACTCCTTTGCTATGTATGAAGCTCAAAACTTATTTTCAAAGCTTCATCTACTTTGTTCATAATTTCTTTATCTAAATGACACACAAGACTCTTAAGTCTCTGTTTGTCAATAGTTCTGACCTGTTCCAGTAAAATTACTGAATTTTTTACAATCTGGCATTTTCTTGCATCCAGCTCCACATGGGTAGGAAGTTTCGCTTTATTCATGCGAGACGTAATCGCCGCACAGATCACTGTCGGGCTATGTTTGTTTCCCACATCATTCTGTATAATGAGCACCGGGCGTATTCCGCCCTGCTCTGAGCCCACTACAGGGCTAAGATCCGCATAATAAATATCTCCACGTTTTACCTGCACTCTATTCACTCTCCGATTTACTTAGATAAAATTAGTATTTCCATCTTTTTCGGATGTATTCCATAGAGTTTTGTCATTTCTTTCCCGTGTCCATGCGGCGGAATGATTATTTAGAAATAGTCTCTCTGTTCGATCACTTCTCCATGGCGAAGATATTCGTGTGGAATTCTCTTCCCGAGATCACAGACAAATTCATAGCTGAATCTGCCAGACAGTTCACTAAGCTCTTCTACCGTAATACTGTCTTCTCCATCCTGACCGATCAATGTGACTCTGTCTTCAAATTTTACATGTTCAATATCTGTTACATCAACCATTAGCTGATCCATGCAGATACGCCCGAGAATCTTCGCTCTTTTACCGTGGATCAGGACTTCCCCTATATTGGAAAGACTTCTCGGATATCCATCACCATATCCAACCGGGATCGTAGCAATTTTTGTCGGTTTATCTGTCACATAAGTACCGCCGTAGCTGACCAGTGTCCCCTCTTCTACCCATTTCACATGTGCCACATGACTGATGAGCTCCAGTGCCGGCTGCAGCGGAACTTTATCTCTGTCAACTTCATTAGAAGGATATAATCCGTAGGTGGAAATACCTGCTCTCACAAGATCCATATTTGCATCCGGCAGATCAATGATACCTGCACTGTTCGAACAATGGTAATAACGGAAAGTAATATCTCTCTGTGACAATTTTTTCTTCATCCACAGATATTTCTCAATCTGATTCTCAGTAAATGATTTATCAATTTCGTCAGCCTTTGAAAAATGTGTAAACATACCTTCCATAACCAGGTTCGGAAGTGCCGCAATTTTTGCGATTTCATCAACACTTTCCTCATCTACCATAAATCCCAGCCTTGACATGCCTGTATCAATCTTAATATGAATGTAAGCTCTTTTGCCCATTTCTCCCGCAAGTTCTGAAATCTCTTTTGCCATCTCATATGTGTAAACTGTGATACGGATATCATTGGCAATGGAAATTTCTCTTCTATGTGGGAAAATGCATCCGAGTACAAGGACCGGTTTTGTAATACCGCCTTTTCGCAGGTAAAATGCCTCATCTACCGTTGCAACAGCAAATCCCCAGATATATCTTTTTGCGGAAAGTACTCTTGCGATCGGAAGCGCTCCGTGACCGTACCCGTCTGTCTTCACAACGGCGATCATCCTCGCGTCATCCTTGATATTATTTTTCATCATCTCGATATTATACTCAATTGCATCGAGATTTACTCTTGCGCAAACCCTTTTGTAATCTTTAACACTCATATAATACCCCTTTCCAGATTTATATTTCTTTTCTACTTCTATCGTTCTAAGTATTTTGTAATCATGGAGATATGATACATCAAATCTTCTGCCAGCACGCTGTAACTTCCTTTTTCCTTCCGTGCAAGATCTCCTGATCTCCCGTGAATGAATGTTCCGAGAACCGCTGCATCATAAGGCAGCATTCCCTGTGCCAGGAACCCTGTGATCACCCCTGCAAGGATATCTCCGGAGCCAGCTTTTGCCATGCAGCTGTTGCCGGAACAATTCAGCACAGTTCTCTCACCCTTTTTCCCTGTCAACGTTCTGGAATCCTTTAACACGCAGGTAAAATCTGTCTCTTCTGTAAATTCTTTCAGAACATTCAATCGGTCTTTTTTTATATCTTCCACCGAAATATTACATAGTCTGGACATCTCTTTCATATGTGGTGTCAAAATATACTTATGATGTCTCACCAGCCCAAGATAATCCGCATGCTCTGCCAACAGATTCAAACCATCTGCATCAATCACACAAGGCACCTCACACTGCTCCAATGTTGTTTTGAGTATATTCTGTGAAACAATCCCCATACCGATTCCGGAACCGATACACACGACATCTGCCCACTTTATGAGCTTCAAAAGCTCTTCCTCACAGTAAGCATCATAGGTAGTGATAATTGCTTCCGGCAAAAGCTGCTGCAAGATCACCCTGTTTTCCTCAGGTGTATAGATTCTCACCAGCCCTGCACCGGACATATAAGCAGATTTCGCATTAAAATAAGCAGCACCGCTCATTCCTTTGCTTCCTGCTATTATAAGAGCTTTTCCGAACGTACCCTTGTTGGAATCTTCTTTTCTGCAGGGAAGCATCTTTTTATAATCTCTTTCTTCAAACCGTACCGGAACCTCTATATCCTGTCTTAACGGCTCATCACTGATTCCGATATCTGCAACTGTCACCTGTCCGGAATACTCTTTCCCTGGATAAAGCTCCATTCCAAATTTAGTGTGTTGAAAAGTCACCGTGTAATCTGCCCGGAATGCGATTCCCATAATATTGCCGGTATCTGCCGAGATTCCCGATGGAATATCAACTGCAAATTTTACCGCTCCGCTTTGATTCATCCGATCTAACAGATGAACATATCTTCCTTCAATATTTCTGCTAAGTCCCACTCCGAAAAGAGCATCTATTATAATACTATATTCTCCGGCAATAAATTCGTTGTCAACAACTCCACCTGCTTCTTCAAACATCTCTACCTGTTTTTTACATTCAGGTGTACAGTGATCTCGATTTCCTGCCATTACAGCTGTAACTTTATAACCGTTCGTCAAAAGAAGCCGTCCGATTGCAAATCCATCTCCTCCGTTATTTCCGGAGCCACAGACAATACACACCCAGGACATATCCTGTTTCGATTCCATAAGAAACCTTACACAGCTTTCTGCCGCTCTCTCCATAAGTTCCAGTGAAGGAACTCCTAATGTATGAATCGTGTAACTGTCCGCTGCTTTCATCTGGCCGGCACCCGGCAAATATTCCATAATCTCTCCTTTTCTTCACTCAGCTAAAACTTCTTGTCTAAATCCAATAAAACTCTCCCGTCTTATATACAAAAGAACGTGTAAAGACAAGCCGGATTTATCAAACGGCCTGTCACTACACGTTTTTTCGCTATGATTCTTTATGTTCCTGTTTATGTCTGCTGATATTATAGGATAACTGCATCAGACTCTCTGATAAATGTACATTCTCTACAATAATATCATCCGGCAATGACAAATCAGTATGTGCAAAATTCCAAATGGCCTTTACACCATTCTCTACCAAAAGGTTCGCCACTTCAATTGCCTTTTCTTTTGGGATCGTAAGTACACCAATCTCAACTTCATTGTTCTGAACAAATTCCTTCAGCTCATCCATCATACGGATCGGAACTCCTCGAATCGTCATACCCTGGAGTCTCGGATTCACATCAAAAATACCTCTTAAAATGAATCCTCTCTTTTCAAATGCTGCGTAGTTCGCAAGCGCCTGTCCCAGATTTCCTGCTCCTATAATAATAATGTTATGGTCCTCTTCCAGGCCAAGAATCTTTCCAATCTCTGTATATAAATATTTGACATTGTAGCCATAGCCTTGCTGTCCAAAGCCACCAAAATTATTAAGATCCTGTCGAATCTGGGAAGCTGTGACTTTCATTCTTTTACTCAGATCATTTGAAGAGATTCTTTCTACTCCGTTTTCCAGAAGCTCTCCTAAATATCTGTAATATCTTGGCAGTCTGCGAATAACCGCCTGAGAAATCTCTCTGTCTTCCACTTTGTTTCACCTTCCATTCCTTGTATGGATTTATTATAGTAAATTGTGATAATAAAGTCAAACTTTTAGTTGTTTTTTCTTTCATTTTCGCTATAATTAAATGGAATGTGATATTTTTTATATGACAAATTAAGGAGGACGATATGATATTAGCATGTCACCAGATCAGTAAAGCCTTCGGTGAAGAAGTGATCGTCACTGATGGCTCTTTTCATATAGAGGAACATGAAAAAACCGCTCTTGTAGGTCCAAATGGTGCCGGAAAATCCACAATACTCAAGATGATTGTAGGCGAGCTTTCTCTTGATTCCGGAAAAGTTGTTCTGACAAAAGGAAAGACTCTCGGCTACCTGGCACAACATCAGGAAATGTCCGGTGACAATTCCATTTATCAGGAAGTAAAGACTGCAAAGTCATATATTATTGAAATTGAAAAGAGACTCCGTCAGATTGAATTTGAGATGAAACATTTATCCGGAAACGATCTGGAAAATCTTATGGAAACCTATAATCGTCTGACGGCGCAATTCGAGCGTGAGAACGGTTATGCATATGAAAGTGAGATCACCGGTGTTTTAAAAGGTCTAGGTTTTACAGAGGATGAATTTTCAAAGCCTGTAAACACCCTCTCCGGCGGGCAGAAGACTCGCGTATCCCTGGGTAAACTCCTGCTCACAAAACCGGATATTCTCCTTCTAGACGAGCCTACAAACCACTTGGATCTCAATTCGATCACATGGCTGGAAACCTATCTTTTAAATTATCCTGGCGCAGTTCTGATTGTGTCCCACGATCGATATTTTCTTAATCGCGTAGTGACAAAGGTTGTTGAGATTGAAAACGGAGAGCTTATGACATATCTCGGAAATTACAGCCAGTATGCTGAGAAGAAAAAGATGCTCCGTGATGCAAGGCTAAAAGAATACTTAAATCAGCAACAGGAAATCAAACATCAGGAGGCAGTTATCGAAAAGCTTCGCTCTTTTAACCGGGAAAAATCCATCAAGCGTGCAGAAAGTCGTGAAAAAATGTTGGAAAAGATAAAACCGGTCGAAAAACCGATTCAGACTAATACCGAGATTCATCTAAAACTTGAGCCATCCTGTACGAGCGGAAACGATGTTCTATCTGTAGAACATTTAAGCAAAGCTTTCCCTCCTCATACTCTGTTTGAAGACATAAGCTTTGAGATCAAACGTGGAGAACATGTTGCAATCATTGGAGACAACGGAACCGGAAAGACAACACTTTTAAAAATATTAAATAACGTTATTCAGGCTGACAGCGGCTCTTACAGACTCGGAACCAACGTTCAGATTGGCTATTATGACCAGGAACACCATGTACTCCATATGGACAAGACCATTTTTGAAGAGATATCTGATGATTATCCTGATCTCACAAATACAGAAATCCGAAATATGCTTGCAGCTTTTCTTTTTACCGGAGATGATGTTTTTAAATTGATCGGAGATTTAAGCGGTGGTGAGCGCGGACGTGTCTCTCTGGCCAAGCTGATGCTGTCAGAAGCCAACTTTCTCATCCTCGACGAGCCAACAAACCATTTGGATATTACGTCAAAGGAAATTCTAGAAAAAGCATTAAATGATTACACCGGCACAGTACTCTACGTCTCACATGACCGATATTTTATAAATCAGACTGCAACACGGATCCTTGATCTTGTAAATCATACCTTTATAAATTATATCGGAAATTACGACTATTATCTGGAGAAGAAAGAAGAACTTACGCAAGCTTACTCTGACACAACTATCCCGTCTTCCACAGATGAAACCCGGGAAGATACTTCTGAATCTAAGCTAAGCTGGCAGGAGCAGAAAGAAGCTCAGGCAAAAGAACGCAAACGTATAAATGACTTAAAAAAGACCGAAGAAACAATTGCCAAATTAGAAGAGCGAAATGCCAAAATTGATGAACTTATGACTCAGGAGGAAATATACACTAACTCCGTCAAATGCCAGGAACTGGCACATGAAAAAACAGATATCAATAATCAGCTCGAAGAGCTTTATGAAAAATGGGAAACTCTTGCAGAATAAACTGCAGGAGTTTCCCATTTTTTTTACGCCTTTGTCCTATGCAGTGTTTTTCTTACAACATCCTTAGGATCTTTTACCAACAGTATGACGAGCCAGATTATCAATCCGAAAGCGACTACAGAAATTCCCAAAAAGAAATCATTCACCATATCTGCCAAAGCAGGGGTAAAATATTCTGCTTTCAGCTCCGCATACTCAAAAATAGCATCCACTGTCCACATCAGGGAAGCTCCCCAATACATCAGACTTAATGTTCCAACCTTCATTTGATTATCACTGTCTTTCTGATACCATATGACCGTAGTAATAATCGCAGCAAAAACAGTAGTCAGTAATGTCATTATGCTCCCTCCTCACTTGTCTGAATATCTGTCTGTGGGCGTTTTTCAATAACATTTGATACAGCAACCATGCCAATCCAGACAGCAGTGACAAGAACTGCCATTGTAACACCGACTGTAGACATCTCATGTAACATTGAAGCAGCATCAGACGGATTACTTGCTGCCGTCAAAAACGGGAACCACGGCACTACCTCGCCATGCCATACATGCTCAAAAGCAAGAAGCAAAGATCCACCCCATAACATATTATTCAACCATTTCAGCTTGTGAGAAAAAGGCGTTCTTACACCTTTATCATCTGTTATTTCCTGACATTCTGATGTAAGCCCCTCCTTTTTTTCTTTTTCCTGAATTGCCTTTGTTGCTACTGTAGATACAATTGCTTCTGCAGTAGGTACTAAAAAACACGCCATATAAACTCCTCCTTCCTTTTCGTTTATATGAAATCAATCAAAACCTTATACTGCACAAAAAAAGCATATAATCTCCTTCAGGAAACTATATGCTTTCATTAACATACATCTAAAACAATATAAAGCTTTGTAAATTCATATAAACACTTCTGTGTTTTTACCGGATTCATATCCATCTACATCATTCTAGCATTCGATAAATAAACTGTCAACGGTTAATTTCCTTTTTTAACCACACCAGAATAGATGTAATGATATCGCCAATCGATACAGATGTAACTCCAAGTACAATGTTGTCACACTGATTAATTGGAATTAACAATCTTTTCGCATTGCTTTGGCCAATGGCGGCCGCCATTGTGGGTGTAACTTCACCAAACATTGAATCCGCGATCACAATACCTATCGGACCTATTATGACGTCTGCCTTTCTGCTCCCTACAACAACTGCATTTTCTCCTGTCGCAGCATGATCAGCACCAGCTTTGAGCATATTTGCAGTGGCAGTTGAATTTGTTCCGACAGCGGTTATCAATATATCAGGATAATTTTTTTTGATTGCAGACACGATTTGTTTTCCAATTCCGCCTCCCTGAGCATCAATTACTAAAATATTCACTCAAACAACTCCTATCTGAATTTATTCTTCTGTTTCTTTATTCTCATTTTCCTGAATTCTCACCTTTTCCGGCTTCCACGGGCGCTTTTTACCAAGCCATCCCATGTCTCTCCAGTAATCAGTATCAATTTTCTGCATACCTTGTTTTCTGTGCATGCTTCTCATAATATAAAAGATCATCTTCACATAAAATGAAGGTTTCACTTTTTCTGTATCATGAGTAATTTTATACATCAGTTTATAAAGATCTTTATCAATCTTGTCTTTAATGCTTTTATCTACATCATTCCAGTCCATACTCCTTACAGCTATCCCGTATGTATAGACACGTCCCACACCCCAGTATTTCAAACTGTCAGTGATATCCCTGATTGCTTTTTTTGTGCCGGCACCGGCAGCAGTTGAAAAGCATACTGCCTGTTTTTTAAACATGGAGCTTTCCGGGCGATGTACCATCCATCGGTAGCCATAATGATCTAAAAGGGCTTTCATCTGGCCACTGGTATGATAAACATATGTCGGTGTAGTGAATACAAGAAGATCCGCTTCATCAATCATCCGGGTGATTCGTCTCATATATATCAGATAATCCGGACACTTTTTTTCATCCATCATGATACATATGCCGCAGCCCCGGCAAAATTCCGGCATGTCTTTGGGCAGGAATAACTCTGTCACAGTATCCTGTGACAAAGTGACCCTCTCTATAAACATTTTGGCGATCCGATAAGTGGAACCTTCTCTCATCGTACCATTAATCATCAGTATCTTCATTGTAAAGCCTCCCCTTATTTCAATCTGTGTGACAAAACCTTTCTCTTCCCCCTCGCAGAAGTCTTTTGTTTCTTTTAGAACATATTATCCTATGTTCCTATCACTGCAAATTTTACAGAGTGCGAAGCTTTTCGGCAATTGCTTTAATGAAATCTTCACTGTTTAATACTGTTGGGTTTTCAAACGTTGTGATAAGTGCAAGATCCTTTGTCATCTTCCCTTCTTCGATTGTATCAATAGTAGCCTTCTCGAGCTTATCCGCAAATTCCATCAGCTCATTATTTTCATCCATCTCACCACGTTTTCTGAGCGCACCGCTCCATGCAAAAATTGTCGCAACGGAGTTTGTGGAGGTTTCTTCTCCTTTGAGATGTTTATAGTAATGACGCTGTACTGTTCCGTGTGCAGCCTCATATTCATAATATCCTTCCGGTGACACAAGAACCGATGTCATCATGGCAAGGGATCCAAATGCGGAAGATACCATATCGCTCATAACATCTCCGTCATAGTTTTTGCAAGCCCAGATATATCCGCCTTCTGACTTCATTACACGAGCTACTGCATCATCAATTAATGTATAGAAATAAACAATTCCTGCTTCTTTAAATTTCTCTGCATACTCTGCATCAAAGATTTCCTGGAAAATATCCTTAAATGTATGATCATATTTTTTAGAGATTGTATCCTTTGTTGCAAACCACAGATCCTGCTTTGTATCAAGTGCATAATTAAAACAGCTTCTCGCAAAGCTTGCAATGGACTGATTGATATTATGCATGCCCTGCACGATTCCTTCTCCTTTAAAATTATGCACAAGCTCTCTTGTCTCAGAACCATCTTCTGCAGTATAGACAAGCTCTACTTTTCCTGCTCCCGGAATCTTCATCTCAGACCCTTTATATACATCACCATACGCATGTCTGGCAATTGTGATTGGTTTTTTCCAGTTTTTCACACATGGTTCAATTCCTTTCACAACAATAGGAGCACGGAACACTGTTCCATCTAAGATTGCACGGATTGTTCCGTTAGGACTTTTCCACATCTCTTTCAGATCATATTCTGTCATTCTTGCAGCATTCGGAGTAATGGTTGCACATTTTACCGCAACCTTATATTTCTTTGTTGCATTGGCAGAATCAATCGTCACCTGATCGTTTGTCTCATTTCTATGCTCAAGTCCGAGATCATAATACTCTGTGTTCAGCTCAACAAATGGCTCCAGAAGATTCTCCTTGATCATCTTCCAGAGAATTCTTGTCATCTCATCTCCATCCATCTCGACAATAGGCGTTGTCATCTTTATCTTTCCCATGTTAAGTTCCTCCTGACCATATTCCTTCAATTGTGTTTATGTAATTAGTATAATTTTGCTCCGATTTCTCTTGGGCGGAATCCGTCATCTTCCAATGCATGCAGAATCTTATTCTTATGATCTGTTCCAAAAGCTTCCATCGTAATACGAAGTTCCACAGCTGCATTACGGTTTGTACTGACAAACTGATTATGCTCCAGTTTGATTACATTACCGTTCGCATTTGCAATTGTTGTTGCAACACGAACCAGCTCACCGGCTTTATCCGGAAGAAGAACAGATACAGAGAAAATCCTGTCTCTCTGGATCAGGCCATGCTGCACAATAGATGACATCGTGATAACATCCATATTTCCTCCGCTCAAAATCGCAACAGCTTTCTTATGATTCAGGTCAAGCTGTTTAAGCGCAGCAATAGTAAGAAGACCGGAATTTTCTACAACCATCTTGTGATTCTCAACCATATCAAGAAATGCACCAATCAATTCATCGTCTTCTACAGTGAGCATCTGATCAATATTTTCTTTACAATATGGGAAGATTTTTTCACCCACACGTTTTACCGCCGTACCATCTGCAATCGTGTCAGCACTCGGAAGTGACACAGGCTCTCCCGCTTCCAGAGCGGCGCTCATGCTTGCCGCAGCCTTTGGCTCAACTCCTATTACTTTGATCTTTGGATTCAGCATCTTAGCAAGTGTAGCAACTCCGGTAATTAATCCACCGCCGCCGACCGGAACAAGAATATAATCCACAGTCGGAAGCTCCTGAATAATTTCCATCGCAATACTTCCCTGACCTGTTGCCACAGCAAGGTCATCAAAAGGATGAACAAAAGTCTGCCCTGTCTCTTCTGCAAGCTTCACAGCATATGAATAGGAGTCATCAAAAACATCTCCATGTAACACAACTTCTGCGCCATAACTCTTGGTACGGTTTACTTTAATCAATGGTGTAACTGTCGGCATAACAATTGTTGCCTTACATCCGAACTTTGATGCCGCATATGCTACACCCTGCGCGTGATTTCCCGCGGACGCAGCAATCAATCCCTTCGCGCGCTCTTCTTCTGATAATGTACTGATCTTATAATAAGCTCCTCTTACCTTATATGCTCCTGTATACTGCATATTTTCAGGTTTCAGATATATTTTTCCACCTGTCTGACTACTGAGATTTTCACTGTAGACCAGCTTTGTAGGCAGTGTAACTTTTTTCACAAGCTCACTGGCTTCTTCAAATTTTTCTAACGTTAATTCCTCCACGTTTACTCCTCCTTTACTCTTCTGTATTTACTGAAAACAGCGCATTTACAAACGCATCTGCATCAAATTTCTGCAGATCATCAATGGTTTCTCCAACACCGATATATTTTACCGGGATACCGAGTTCTGCCTGAATTGCAACCGCAATTCCGCCTTTTGCCGTACCGTCCATCTTTGTGAGAACGATTCCGGTAATATCAGTAACCTCATTAAATTCTTTTGCCTGCTGAAGTGCATTCTGACCAGTGGTGGCATCAAGTACTACTAATGTTTCGCGGAACGCTTCCGGATACTCACGGTCAATAATACGATTCATTTTCTTTAATTCTTCCATAAGATTTTTCTTGTTATGAAGACGTCCTGCCGTATCACACAAAAGAACATCTGCGTGTCTCGCTTTCGCGGCAGCTACTGCATCAAATACAACTGATGCCGGGTCGGAACCTTCCTGTCCACCTATAAGATCAGCCTGCGCCCGATTTGCCCACTCTTTAAGCTGCTCTCCCGCAGCTGCGCGGAAAGTATCTGCAGCAGCCATCACAACTTTTTTATCCATAGTGCGAAGTTTTCCCGCGAGTTTTCCAATCGTAGTTGTCTTACCGACACCATTGACACCAATCACCATGACTACCGATGTCTTATCTTCAAACTCATACGCAGTCTCACCAACTTCCATCTGCTCTTTAATGCTTTCAATCAAAAGCTCTCTGCAGTCAGCCGGCTGTTTAATGTGACGCTCTTTTACTTTTTCCCTGAGATCATCCAGTATGTCATAAGTAGCCTGTACTCCCAGATCTCCCATAATGAGAACTTCTTCAAGTTCTTCATAGAATTCTTCATCTATTTTGGAAAAACCGGAAAAAATGCTATCCATACTGTTTACAATATTATTTCTTGTCTTTGTAAGACCCGAAACCAGTCTTTTAAAAAAACCTTCCTTTGCAGGCTGCTTTGTCTCCTGCTCCTGATTTTCCATATCATACTCTGACATAAATCTGCCTCCTGTTTCTACATATACTCAAATTTTACTATTTGTCAAGCTCATCTTCCAAAAGACTTACCGAAACAAGTGTCGATACTCCTTTTTCCTGCATCGTGATTCCGTAAAGACGGTCTGCGGCAGTCATAGTGCCTCGCCTGTGGGTTATTACGATAAACTGTGTATTTTTTGTCAGTTTATGAAGGTATTTTGCAAATCTGACTACATTGTTATCATCCAGCGCTGCCTCAATCTCATCAAGGAGACAGAAAGGTGAAGGCTTGAGATTCTGTATTGCAAACAGAAGTGCAATCGCCGTAAGTGCCTTTTCTCCTCCTGAAAGCTGCATCATATTCTGAAGCTTCTTTCCCGGCGGCTGTGCAATGATCTTAATCCCGGCCTCCAGAATATCTTCATCCTCCATAAGCTCAAGTGTTCCTTTTCCTCCGCCGAATAATTCCTTGAACACTGAATCAAACTCTTTTGATATGCGCTCGAACTGCTCTTTGAACTGTTTGCGCATAGCAGTATCAAGTTCTTCTACTATCTTTTCAAGTGTTGCCTCAGCCTCTACAAGATCATCATGCTGACCTTTTAAAAACTCATATCGCTCTGACACATTTTTATAATCTTCGATCGCATTAACATTGACATCTCCAAGACCTCTGATCTCATTTTTGAGCTCCTGGATCCTTTTTTTCATCTTTGAAAGATCTGTCAGATTCTCATTTCGAAGTTCCAGTGCTCTGTTATAAGTGAGCTCATATTCTTCCCACATATAATTAAACTGTTTTTCGGAAGCTTCCTCATAATTTGTTTTCTGACTCTCCAGACGAAAGACCTCTTTGTCAAGATCAGACATATGTTTTGAAAGTTCTTCTCTTTTTTGGAGAAATTCTCTGTGTTGTTTATTAAGATTTTCTCTCTCGGTTTTAAATTTCTCAATCTCCTGGCCGATTTCAATAAACAATTCTCCAGAATCTTCGATCGTCTTTCTGAGATCGGCGATCTTTTCTTCTTTCTCCTGGATTTCCTTGGAAGTGCCGCCTTTATTCGACTCTAATTCTTTCATTTCTTCATCAAATTTATCAAGCTCCTCGTGAATACGGGTTATATTTTCTATGATAAATTCGTACTTTTGTTCCAGTCCGGCACAAGTCAGATGAACTTCTTCCATGTTCTTCTGTTTATCTGCTTCTATTTCACGTTCTCTGTCGAGAATTTGCTGATCTTTTTCAATGTACTCCGAAAGTTCACCTTCAAGGCTTTCGGATGTATCAAGTTCAACATTGATTGATTCCTGATTATCTATAATATCTGTAATCTGTCTATCCAGATCTTCTGCTTCTTTTTGAATATCATCCGCCATATTATCAGCAGCACGAATTTTATTTTTCGCCTGATCCACATTCATTTTTGCAGTATTCTGGACTACATATGCTTTCTGCAGCTTATCTTTAAGTATTTCTATCTGCTCATAATAGCCGGAACGTTCTGTTCGGAGCTTATCAGATTCTGCCTCCAGCTCATCCATTTCTCTTTTTAACTGTTTTACAGTTTTTTCAAATTCTTCGATCTCACGCCGTCTGCTTAAAAGATTGCTGGAATTTTTAAATGCGCCACCTGTCATAGAACCGCCTGGATTAATAAGCTCACCCTCCAGTGTAACAATTCGTATAGATTGTTTATATTTTCTTGCAATATAAATTCCATGATCGATGTGATCTACAACCAATGTCCGGCCCAGCAGATAAGATGCCAGCTCTTCATACTGTTTTTCCACTTTAACAAGAGTATTTGCAGTGCCGATAACGCCTTCTTCCTTTAATGCCTCAGGTCTCGCAATCCCTCCATAAGATTTCAGACTGGTAAGGGGAAGAAATGTTGCACGTCCGAATTTATTTTTCTTCAGGAAATAAATCATACGCTTTGCTGTATCTTCGTCAGACGTAACGATATTCTGGATATTTCCTCCAAGAGCAGTCTCAACAGCAACCTCATAATCCTTGTCAACTTTAATGAGATCCGCAACTACCCCCAGAAGGCCTTTCTCTTCATCCTTCTTATCCATAACCTTACGGATACTGTTTCCGTATCCGTCATATCGCTCTGTAATATTTTTCAACGATTCCAGTCTTGACTGTTCTCTGTGGTAAGCAGTCTGTCCAATTCTGAACTGTTCCGTCTGTTTGGAAAGTGTATTCTGAATTACTTTGATTTTTTCCTCGTAGATTCTGCTTTCTTCAGTCATTTGAACAATCTGGTCTGATATTTCTTTCAGATCATTTTCATAATCAGCCAGAAACTCTTTCTGACCGTCTGCCTCACTCTTTGCTTCAATCATACGTTGATTCAGCTGAGACTTTCTTACCTGAATCTGCTCAAGCATCGTATCATATTTCTGAATCTTTGCTTTCGTAGAAGCGCGGTTACTTAACAACTCCATAATGTCAGACTTATTTTTCTCAATTCTGTCTGTGAGAGTCGCAATCCGGGTCTGAACCTCAATCAGTTCCTCATTTGCCGCATTTAACGTCCGATTATGTTCTTCTAAACTGCTATGTATCTCACTCTGCTCTTTTTCAAGCTCAGAAAGTTTTTGCTTTCTCTCAGCCACTTCAGATTCGATTGCATCTGCCCTCTGATCATAATGCTCATCATTTTTATGCGCACTGTGAATCTGCTCTTTTAAAAGAGCAATCTGATTTTCAAGCTGCTGTTTAAGCATCGTAGTCTCATTTAACTGATTTTTTGCCTTTTCGATTGATTCATCAATAACATCAACCTGTTCTTCTACTGCTTCATATTCCTGCTTCATGCCATCATACTGACATCCGGCAGTATCAAGTTCTTCTCTCGCGGCACTGATTTTTTCCTCTAAGTTACCAATCTGCTCTTTTATTCGTGCCGTCTCCAAAAGAAACATATTGATATCAAAAGTCTTTAATTCCTCTTTTTTCTTCAGGTATTCCCTGGCCTTTTCTGACTGTTTTTCAAGCGGACCGATCTGTTTTTCAAGCTCTGAAAGGATATCATTGACACGCAGAAGATTCTGCCTTTCTTCCTCAAGCTTTTTTAATGACATATTTTTTCTTCGTTTAAATTTAACAATACCGGCAGCCTCATCAAAAAGCTCCCTTCTCTCTTCCGGTTTTCCACTTAATATTTTGTCAATCTGCCCCTGTCCGATAATAGAATATCCTTCTTTTCCGATACCTGTATCATAAAAGAGCTCATTGACATCTTTCAGTCTGCAGGCACTGCCGTTGATCAGATATTCACTTTCACCGGAACGATATAATTTCCTCGCTACAGTTACTTCCTCATATTCAATTGGAAGCTGATGGTCTGAATTGTCTAATGTGATTGCCACCGAAGCATAGCTTAACGGCTTGCGGTTTTCTGTGCCGGAAAAGATGACATCCTGCATACTTCCGCCGCGGAGCTGTTTCACTCTTTGTTCTCCCAGAACCCATCGAACCGCATCCGCAACGTTACTCTTTCCGCTTCCGTTCGGTCCGACAATGCCTGTGATCCCATTGTGAAATTCAAATTTCAACTTATGTGCAAAGGACTTAAACCCCTGCACCTCTATACTTTTTAAATACATTCATGCACCTACTTTATATTCATCTCATGGAGCCTTAAAATGCTCTGGTAAGCTGCTTCCTGCTCTGCTGCTTTTTTCGTCTTTCCGACGCCGGTCCCGTATTTTTCATTACCGATAAATACAGCCGTATAAAATGATTTGTTATGATCAGGACCTTCTTCTCCTATCAGCCGATAACTGATTGTTTCTTTAAAATTTGCCTGAACGATTTCCTGCAGGATAGTCTTGCTATCATAAAAGAGTTTCCGATTATCCAGATCATTTAACACAAACTTTTTGACAAACTCTTTTGCACTAGCAAAACCACCATCAATATATATTGCACCGATCAGCGCCTCCATTGCATCTGATGTAATGGAATCACGTTTTCTTCCTCCGGTAACTTCCTCACCTTTTCCGAGAAGCAGATAGTCTCCAAGATGTATCTGACGGGCACAAAAGGCTAAAGACGGCTCACACACAATACTTGCCCTCCATTTTGTCAGATCACCTTCCTGCATTTTACTCTCATCATAAAATAAAAATTCGCTGGAAATAAGTTCTAAAACTGCATCACCCAGAAATTCCAGACGCTCATTGCATTCATATTTCGGCAAATGCATCTCATTTGCATATGAACTGTGAATCATGGATTTCTTAAGCAGTGAAAAATCACGAAACCTATATCCTATAATCTGTTCTAACTTTTTTAAATCTTTACCCATATTATTCTCCCTGCCTTTTGGGTTGTATGACATATCTCAAAATTGCAAAATGAAAAAGCCCTGACGGGCCTCTTCATTGCAAACCATGTCTAGTCGTTTGTAGCATTTTTGATCTGCTCTACGGCATCTCCCACTGTTGTAATCTTTTCAGCATCTTCATTATCAATTTCAATATCGAATGTCTCCTCGATTCCCATGATAATCTGGAAAACGTCGAGAGAGTCTGCTCCCAGATCATCTACAAATGTAGAATCCATTGTAATTGTATCTTTGTCTTCAATATTCATTACATCCGCAATAATTTCCTGTAATTTTTCAAATTCCATATCCATTCTCCTTACCCCGTATTATTCAGTGATTGTCTCTTTCTGAATACTTTCTTTAATTTTTTCATTAATTTTTTGTTTTTTAAATGTCACACACTGTAGAAGTGTATTACAAACTTCCTTTGATTTGGAACTGCCGTGAGTCTTAACTACAAGACCATTAAGTCCTAAAAGAGGCGCCCCGCCATACTCACTGGCATCAAATGCCTTAAGTGTTTGCTTAAGTGCAGGTTTCACAAGCAGTGCTCCGATCTTACTTCTCAGAGTAGACATCATTCCACCTTTAATCTTATCAATCAGTACTGCACCGACCCCTTCATACAGTTTCAAAATAATGTTACCTGCAAATGCCTCACATACAACGACATCTGCCTGACCATGTGGTATCTCACGTGCCTCCACGCTTCCGATAAAATTAATGTCCTTTTGTTCTTTCAAAAGCGGGAATGTCTCCTTCACAAGCGCATTACCCTTTTCTTCTTCCGCGCCGATATTGACAATTCCTACTTTCGGATTTTTTACTCCGAGGACGTTCTCCATATAAATAGATCCCATCTTGGCAAACTGAACAAGATGCGAAGCTCTGGCATCTACATTCGCTCCACAGTCAATCAGAAGAGTTACACCTTTTTCTGTAGGAATCAGCGGTGCAAGCGGCGGACGTTCCACTCCTTTGATTCGACCTACAATCACCTGACCGCCGACAAGAATCGCTCCGGAACTTCCGGCAGATACAAAAGCATCCGCTTTCCCCTCCTTAACCATCTTCATGCCGACAACCATCGAAGAGTCCTTCTTCTTTCGAATCGCATTCACCGGCGGCTCCGCTGTCTCAATAACCTCAGTGGCATTCACAACTTCTATCTGCGATTTATTGTACTGATATTTAATAAGCTCTTTCTCAACAGCCTCCTCTACCCCTACAAGAAATACTTTCATAGAAGGCTCTTTCTCAATCGCTTCCACAGCACCTTTCACAATCTCTGCCGGAGCATTGTCTCCTCCCATAGCATCAAGTGCTATGCTGGTTATTTCTGTCATATCTTTCCCTCCTAGCATTGCTAGATTAATTCTACTAAACATTCATGTAAAAATCAATAATTTTATAAATTGGGACGTAGTAAAATGCAATTTTACTACGTCCCAATTTATAAAATACGGTGTACCAAAATGAAAAACAGGGTGTACCTTTTTTTCTTTCACGTTTTTTTGCGCATCAAAAAACACACGAATCAATGCTATTGATTTCGTGTGTCTCCTGCACTTTTCTTAAATTAGTCCTGCGGAATGATTTCTTTTTTATTGTAGCTGCCGCAAGCTTTGCAAACTCTGTGTGGCATCATTAATTCGCCGCATTTGCTGCACTTTACAAGAGTTGGTGCGCTCATTTTCCAGTTTGCTCTTCTTTTATCTCTTCTGCCTTTAGAAGATTTGTTCTTTGGACAAATTGACATAGGTTACACCTCCTTAAAATTCTTAAACACATCGCGGATAACTGACATTCTAGGGTCAATACCTGTATCTTCGCAGTCACAGGTACCCTCATTTAGGTTTTGACCACATACATTACAAATTCCCTTACAGGATTCGCTGCATAGAATTTTCATCGGCCATCCTACTAAAATCTCATTATAGAGTAATCTGTCTACGTCAAGATGATATCCGTCAATATAATTGTTCTCATCTAAATCATCGTTCTTTTCCGAACTTGCTTCTGCAGATGGCATCTCCACTTCTCTTTCGAAATCCAGATTGAATTCCACCGGTACTGCTGTAAGGCAGCGGTCGCACGGTGCTTCTATCACAAGTCTGCATGTTCCTTTCACCTTCAGCTTTTGATTCCCCGCATATTCTACAATAATGTGGGCATCATCCTTTGAAATAACCGGATACACATCAGACTTCATCCTGAACTCCTGCATCGAGCAGGAAACAGTCTCATCCACAGGTCTATGCTGTTCAGATAAAACACTGGATAGGTCTAATAACATACTATCACCCCTATTCATACCTAAATCATTATATCATGTAAAAGTCTTTTGTCAACCGTAACTTGTGGATTTTCTTTAAAAAATCGCATAAAAATATACTATATAATGTTTTTTCAGTATTTTTTCAAAACAAGGCTCACAATTTTCCAGCAAACCCACAAATACCTCCCCGGCAGCCACCGGGAAGGTATCTTAAGATTCATCCAAAAAATCAAAGCAATTATACTAATGCTACAGTCTCTCTTGCGATAGCGAGCTCTTCATTTGTAGGAATAACAGCAACTTTTACTTTGGAATCTGCAGTAGAGATCATAAGATCTTCTCCGCGTTTCTTGTTTGCTTCTTCATCAACAGTGATTCCGAGATATCC
Source organism: Lachnospiraceae bacterium (assembly GCA_051888795.1). Classification (GTDB taxonomy): domain Bacteria; phylum Bacillota; class Clostridia; order Lachnospirales; family Lachnospiraceae; genus MD308. Next base: position 45,891 of record JBJFCD010000213.1, read on the forward strand.
AAGGTAATCAAGAATCATCTTACGAACTGTACCGGAATTCTCACCAATACCTGCTGTAAATGCAATGGCATCTACACCATTCATTGCTGCCACATAAGATCCGATGTATTTTGCTACACGATAGCAGAATACTTCCATAGCTGCCTTTGCATATTTATTTCCGCTGTTCATTCCTTCTTCAAGGTCACGGAAATCGCTGGAAAGGTTTTTGGAAATACCAAGCACACCTGATTTCTTGTTCAATACGTTCATAACACCTGCGATATCAAGATCTTCTTTCTTTGCGATATATTCCATGATAGCCGGATCCATATCACCGGAACGTGTTCCCATTACAAGACCTTCAAGAGGAGTAAGTCCCATAGATGTATCTACACATTCTCCGTTTAATACAGCACTGATAGAAGCGCCGTTACCAAGGTGTGCAACGATAATCTTGGAAGCTTTCAGATCAAGTCCCATGAACTCTGCTGCGTGTTTGGATACAAAGCTGTGGCTTGTACCGTGGAAACCGTAACGTCTTACAGCATATTTCTCATAGTACTCATATGGAAGTCCATATAAATATGCTTTTTCAGGCATTGTCTGATGGAATGCTGTGTCGAATACAGCAACCATAGGTGTACCAGGCATTAATTCCTGACATGCATTGATTCCGATTAAGTTTGCAGGATTGTGAAGTGGTGCAAGGTCATTACACTCTTCAATTGCTGCTTTTACTTCCTCTGTGATCACTACGGAACTTGCAAATTTCTCTCCGCCGTGTACAACACGATGTCCTACTGCTCCGATCTCATCAAGACTCTTAACAACACCTGTCTCTGCATTTGTCAATGCGTTGATAACAAACTGGATTGCCTCTGTGTGAGTTGGCATAGCCAGTTCACTAACAGCCTTATCCCCACCAGCCGGCTGATATGTAAGGCGTCCATCGATACCAATTCTCTCGCAAAGACCTTTTGCAAGAACCTGCTCTGACTCTGAATTAATGAGCTGGAACTTCAGTGAAGAGCTTCCGCAGTTAATTACTAATACATTCATTTTTTTTACCTCTCTTTAATATTTATTTATCCTCAGCCATACACTGTACTGCTGTGATTGCAACAACACCTTCGATATCCTTAGCACTGCATCCGCGGGACAGATCATTTACAGGAGCTGCGATACCCTGTGTAAGTGGTCCGTATGCTTCAGCTTTTCCAAGTCTCTGAGCCAGTTTATATCCGATATTTCCTGCATCAAGATCTGGGAATACAAGTACATTTGCCTTACCTGCAACCGGGCTTCCCGGTGCTTTGGATGCGCCTACTTCCGGTACGATAGCTGCATCAAGCTGGAATTCTCCGTCTAAAAGAAGTCCTTCTCTTGCATTCTCTTTTGCGATACGTGTAGCTTCAACAACTTTATCAACGTCAGGATGTTTTGCACTGCCCTTTGTAGAGTGTGAAAGCATAGCAACGATTGGCTCTTTTCCTGTCAAAAGTTCGAAAGAATCTGCAGATGAAAGTGCGATTGCAGCAAGTTTTTCCGGATCTGGATTCTGCTCAAGACCAGAATCAGCAAATACGAATGTTCCGTCTGCTCCCATATCGCAATCCGGTACTACAATTACGAAAAATGCGGATACAAGCTTTGTGCCCGGTTTTGTCTTCAGAATCTGGAGGCAAGGTCTCAGTGTGTCAGCTGTAGAGTGACATGCACCACTTACCATACCGTCAGCATCTTTCATCTTAACCATCATAACACCGTAGTACAGGTAATTTGTGAGAAGAAGCTCTCTTGCCTGTTCCTCTGTCATGCCTTTTTTCTGACGAAGTTCTACAAGCTTAGCGATGTACTCTTCTGTCTTCGGGTTTGTAGCAGGATCTACGATTGTAGCTCCGCTGATATCAAAAGATCCCTTATTCTTAGCAATCTCTTCTTCGCTTCCTACAAGAATCAGGTTCGCTGTTCCTTCTTTTAAAACAGCTTCTGCAGCTTCATAAGTTCTAATGTCTTCTGTCTCCGGAAGAACAATTGTTTTTTTACATGTTTTTGCTTTTGCTTTGATTTCATCTATAAATCCCATTGCGATATAGACTCCTTTCTTTTTCTGTTATTGCCATTATAATACAAAATAATTCGGTATACAAGCCACTCTTGTGTCTCTTTTTACGTACATTTTAACAATTATTAGTTACTTTTTTGTTATTGAGATCACCTATATACACAAAGAAAGCCACAGCAAATGCCATGGCTTTCTCTTTTCTTTATTGTACTGTTACGGTACATTTTACTTTTTTCTTTCCTGATTGAACAGTAATGACTGCTTTTCCCTTTTTCTTTGCTGTGATCACGCCGAATTTACTTACTTTTGCAACTGTTGATTTCGAGCTCTTGTAAGTTGTCTTGGATGTGCTCGTGATCGGGATAATCGTTGGACTCAGTTTATAGGTTTTTCCTGCTTTCAAAACAATCTTCTTTGGTATGTTTTTAACAGAAGAAGTCTCAACTGCTTTCTTCTGCACCGTTATCGTAATCGTCTTCACTAATCCACTTGCAAGTGTAATCGTAAGCTTTGCCTTTCCAGTCTTACTGCCTGCTTTAATCTTGCAGGTTCCATTTGACTTACCGGAAACAGTGAAAATCTTTTTATTGCTGGAAACCCAGCTCTTTACAGAATCTCCTGCAGCATAGGTCACTTTGAATTTGGAAGTACTCTGTTTCGTCTTCAGTTTCAGCGAAGAAGCATTTACAGAAACCGTTGCTTTCAACTTACTTCCATAAGCCTCTGTCTCAGAAGCTCCACAGACCTCACAGACATGCTTACGCGTTGCCTTATTAAACACTGTCGCTTTTGAAACAACAATCCAGCTTCCATAAGAATGACCAAGTGCTTCAATCGTTTCTCCTGCTTTTACAAGTTCACCACAATCTTTGCAATAGGTATCGCCAGTATAACCTTCTTCTTCACAAGTTGCGTTTTTCTTATTTCTTACCTCCAGATTCTGATGTCCCGTTTCTGTACAATCGCCGGGTTGTGGATCCGGATCCGGTATCGGATCCACTTCCTTTACAGGAACGTCCTTATCCATCACTCCGTCACCATCAGTATCTGCCTTGACTTTAACTTCCGGTGTCCCATCTTCACTGTTTTCTTCTACAATTACTTCGACACTATCATATTGGTCAAGTTCATCTAACTTCTGAGAAGTTTCTTTCCCGTCCTCAGAAATAGTAATCACAGCACTCTCTGCACCATCCATTGTAAATCCGTTGTCCTGATCTGTAACCTCAACGGTATTTTCAGAGGTCGTACCCTCAATCACTACAGAATCTGCATATTTGCTTTCGGTTTCCTCATCAGACGTGTAATCAAGTATTATTTTGAAAGAAGATGGACCCTTTGATATTATCGATGCACTATTACTTTCGGACATATTATTGATAACGGAAATATCCATATCTGCCTTTCGGGAATTCTGTACAGTAATACTTCCTTCATCTCCCGCAAGAGAAACCGATGCCTGTGCTGTCACATTGCTAAGATGAAGCGGATGATCATCCTTTACCCAGTATAGTTGACTATTAACTTCGTCATCTGAACTGCCCTCTGTCTCCCCACTCATAAAATATGTAACAGGAGTCAGCAAATCTCCACTCACATCATCTTCTTTAACCAGAGACTGTTTATCACCTGCAGAAGCAGAAATATTCATTGGTATATTAAATCCATTTTTTAATTCCAAAAGTCGATTTTGCTTTTCTTCCAGGTATGGATTCTTCTCACCATTTCCGTAAGCTTTCGCAATATCATAAAAGTAATCAGGAATCTCCGCGTATTTCATCCAGCGAAGCGGATTAAAACTCGAGGTTCTATCATCTATATAATTATAACTCCAGTGTTTTACTTTCCCATATTCATCCAAATAAAACGTAATCACTCGCTCTTCCTGAAGCGAATTACAATCATATACAATAAGTTTCGGTTTATCAATAATAAAGTTTCCGTCTTTATCAACAGAATCTTCTGTCCATTTTACTGGAAGCAAGGTATGGGAAGTTTCTTTTATATCTCTATATTTGTATCCAAAAACACAGGGATTTCCATTATTATAAATATAATTATTCACCGTCTTTATGAAACCTTCAAGATCATTTTCATTTTCGGTTAGTTCATCTTCGAAAGCTTCAATTGACTGCATTTCAAATACTAGTTGAATAAACTCTTTTACTGTAAGATTCATCTTAGAAATATTTGTTGTTAGTGATGCATCAAACATACTTGGGACATGCAAATCAGAAACATCAGGTCTTCCTTGTTTTACCATTCCTACTGTTGCAGCCAATCCAAAACAATATCCTTCTTCTCCGCTATTTGGTGTTTTTTCAAGTACCAGCTTTGCTCTGGATGCCCCCAAAACATAGTTAATCATTTTTTCATCTATTTTTTCGTTTAAACTCCACGGACACCAAGAATCACTAAGTGTCTTTTTTGACCAGACCTCTTTACTGGACCAACTTCCGGAAACAGCACCATTTTCTTCCAAAATCCCTTCGTCTAATGTCAAATAAACTTCTGTATCTGCCGCAACAGCATTTCCTTCTATATTTTCAAAAAAAACTTGATCACTTAATTCATCTGACGAAGTAATCATAAAAGATCCCAGCTTTGCATTATCTTTTACAGATATAATATTTGCCATGCCGCCTTTCGCTATGACATTTCTTGTCAGCTTTATTTCATAACCTATCAATCCGTCTCTTCGGATATAGTTTCCTCTGCATGTATCATACTGATTAATGTATATTCCAACCACATAATCTCCTAACACTGCCCCGTTCCCTAAATTCTCCGGATAATTCTCTTTCAGATATTTCCATATATCCGAATCATATACCGCATAATAGGTTCCGGTTGAAGAGTTAAATATTTTCTCGCCGATTGTTTTTACATTTTCTCCTATAGTGACATATTGAAGTTTTTTACATCTTGCAAAAGCTTCATCTCCGATTTGGGTTACACTGTTTGGAATATCTACAGATTCCAGTGAGTCACAACCTGAAAATGCCCAGGAGCCGATCTTTTGAAGTCCATTCTCCAATGTAATCTTTTTTACACCGCTTCCGCTAAATGCATTTTCTTCTAAAGTTGTAACATTCCCCGGAATTACCAATTCATATACTGACTCTGTTCCGTCCGGAAGTGTAGTCACAGTAGGAAAATAAGTGGAAAATGCCCTCGCTCCAATGGTTTTCACTGTTGAAGGGATATTTATCTCTGTGACTCCTTTTGCAACCAAAAGAAGTTTTGTCTTCCCTTTATCATACAGCACATTATCCTGAGCAGACAGATATGGATTGTCATCTACCACATAAATATTCTCAATTGTATATAAAGTTCCTGTCAATGCTCTTGGTTCTACTGTCTTTACCGCTTTCGACAAAGTAAGATTTTTTACCTCTGCAGCCATAATATTTCCAAATGCTCCGGCAGAAATATTGATCACACTGCATCCACCCAATGAATCAGGTATTGTCACGTCATTTGCTTTTCCGATATATTTTGTAATGGTCGCTTCTCCGTTGGAGACTGTATACTGAAAATCTTTCTCTATGTATGCATTTCCTGAGTTTTCTTCCGAAGACACCTCCCCCGTCGTCTGAAAATTATAACCATTTTTCTCTGCATAGGTTTCCGCATAAGATCCTTTTTCACCAACCACCGTAATATTAGCGACATTTATTATATTATCAATTGATGTTACCTCCGGCGCAATGTAAACCATCAGATTATTTGTAACCCCTTCTTCTGTACTCTGATAAAAGGAGCCATGTTGGAGTTTTATTTCACCATTCAGGAAATATATAGCTGAATTTCCAGCCTTCATTTGAAATAACTGATAATTAAAATTCATATTTACACTATTACAGTCAAAAATAATTGTACTTAAATCACATCCACTAAATGTACTGGAACCTGGGAAAACAAGACTATCATTTTTGAAACATATTTCATTCAAATTACAATTTTCGAATGCGGATGTTTCAAGTGTCAGATTTTCCTGTTCAAAATTTAAATCTCCGGTAATTCCCGAATTTTTAAATGCATATAACCCTATGTTTGTAAGTGATTTTGGTAATTTCACTGTTGTAAGAGATGTACAGCCTAAAAATGCGCTTCCTCCAATTTTAGTAAGATTTGCAGGCAAATCAATATCGGAGAGACTTGTACAATTACTAAACAACGCATACGGAATCTCTGTAACAGTATCTGGGAGCTCTACAGAGACAAGCTTTTCATGGTCTTTAAATAAACTGCTCGGTATGCTGGTAATTCCTTCTTCAAAAATTACTTTCTCAAGATCCATACAATTATCAAAAGCATTATTCATGGAAGTTACATTTCCATGAATTGTAATCTCTTTCAAATTCGGACAATTTTTAAAAAGAGAAGAAATATTGGTAATTTTTTCCGGTACTTTAAAGGATTCCAATCCTTTAGGTAACGCACTGGAAGAAATAGACGTTACATTATTGCCAAGTTCAAGTGTGGTAAGATTTGAACAGCCCCAAAAACAATAATCCCCAATTATATATTCATTTTCCTGTTTATCAAGACCTTGAACTTCCTCAAGATTTTCACAGTTTTGAAAAGTGTAAAACCTAAGCCCTTTAACTTTTTTTGGGAAAACAACTTTTTTAAGGCTTGTACAGTCAGAAAACATATACTGACATGCCCCATCAATATCTGCATCTTCTGGAAAGATCACTTCCTCAAGGCTACTACACCCCTTAAAGACGGCATATGTCCAATCTTCAGTATAACTGGTATTAACTCCTTTAAGACTGCTTAAATCTATTCTTTTCAAACTGCTACAATTATAAAAATCATAACTGTTTAACCAGGAAATACCTTCCGAAAGTTCAAGTCTACTTAGTTTTTTACAATTATAAAAAGAATTTTTTCCAAGACTGGCAGGACTATCCATATTCTCTATAACAACACTTTCCAGATTTTCACATCCATAAAAGCAATCATCTCCGCCAATTCCACCACCATTATGAACATAAACTTGTTTCAAGGATACACATCCATAAAATGTACTTCGTCCAATTGTACATGCTCCGAGACATTCAAATGAATACAAACTTGAACAATTATAAAATGCTTCAGAGCCAAGACTTTCCAGTGTATCCAGTTCCGGAATATCAACTAGCGAAGTACACTCTCTAAATGCTTTACTCCCAATAATTCTTAAATCATAAAATCCTTCTACTGTTTTCAGATTTGTACAGCCTACAAAACTTGACACCCCGATTTCTGAAACTTTTGCATTAACTTTTACTGACTTCAGATTCGTACAATTTACAAAATTCCCTCCATGACTATATGGATTATCAAAAACAAGTGGCTCAGCTCCTTTATATTGCTTTTTTATGACAAATTCTTCAAGCGATGTACAACCATTGCAGAAACCGCCCCATTCTCCTGGGGTTGCTTTTACACTATCAATCGTCAATGTTCTAAGCATTGTACAGCCACTAAATGCACTTGACCCTAAATATTCCATCGCTGGCAGAGATATTTCCCCTGTCAATTTTTCACAACATTGAAATGCATAATTTCCTATATATGTAATATTTCCAAGATCCGGCCATTGACTCAGATTTTTACAATTTCCAAATACTCCAGCATTCACTTTTGTTATTATTAATGGTATTAATACCTCTGTCAAATTCTCACAATCATAGAAGAAATATTGACCCAATGAAATTTCTGAATTATCAGAGCCGGCAACTTCAAATGTTTCCAGCGAAACACAATTTCGAAAGGCCTTTTCTTTCCATGACTGATTGTTCCATTTATTCACAAAAACTTTTCTCAGTTTATCACAAGAATAAGCATAAATATCGCTGACACTTCCAGATACATATATTTCTTCCAAAGTCTCAAAATCCGGAACATACAAATAGGTATCTTCGCTTTCAACCTGTATATATTTGATTGAATTATTTCCATTACTACTTTGATAGTATTCCTTCACTCCTTCTTTCAAAATTAATGTTTCAACATTCGGGAAAAGATTATAATCAAATCCACGAATCTTAAACTTATTTCCAGTCACTTCTTTTCCGTCAAACACTATTGTTTTTACAGATGCTTTCTGCTCTTCACTTAAATCAATTGCTTTGATTTCAATAACAGATAAAGTACTGCCTGACGATGCCGGATGCCCTGTAAAAGAAATAGTTCCTTCTGAATCAAGTTCCCATGTCACTGTCCCATTATTTACTATATACTCTGAAGCAAGTGTCCCCTCAGCGACAATATCCCCGGCCATCAGGATAATCTCTTCCATTTGATCCTTTGAATCTATTTCCGAATCCGATGATTCCTCATTTTGGGGTTCTAATGTGTCAATCTCACCAGACTTCCTGATTTCATTCACTTCATTGTTTTCTTCTGTTTTTTCCTGTTGTTCCGAAACTTCTGCCACTTCCGATTCCATTTTCGTTTCTGATTCCGTTTCCGCAACATCGGATGCATAAACCATCGCAGACATCGGATTCATGATTATCGCAATCGCAACGATCAAAGCTGTAAAACTATGTCCCCTCTGTTTCCTCCTATTTTGTTTTTTTCCATTCTTTTTCATTCTCTCACTCCTAACTCTTTTTTATTGTTAACACTTTCCCTATATGTATCATACACTTTCTTTTTGTATCAGCTCTTCCATCACTTTAACGGTTTCCTCCATCGTCAATGTCAAACTGCTTCCTGACAGATGGGTAAGCCATCCGTGAAAGGCTCTGCACAGATTTGGCTCCCGTATCCATACAGAGCAGAGACCTTCAGAAAGCGGAAATTGTCTTGTTGTAAAAAATCCAATTCCCTGTTCAGAAGAGGTACACATAGCAAGATACGACGGGTATGCACCTTCCTGAAAGATGCGTCCGTTTACATCTCCTGACTCGATTGCTGATATCATCTGATGCATCAGCCATACCCGCTCTGTCTGGGAAAATGGCATAACAAATTCTACCGGAAAGTCATCCAGTGTGCCATCTTCCATGAACCGCCTAAGCCCTGACTCTGAAAATATTGTGTGAAAATTTGACACTTTTCTCAGATGCGAAAATCGTTCCATAGCGGCGCCAAGAATCTGTTCGTAGCCATAAAGTTCTTCTCTTAAATGCTCACTTATAAATTTATCCGAATAAAATCGTCCAAAACACGGCTGATCCATTGTCATATAAAATCCGTCCTGGTCGGTACAGCGCTGATAGAAATTAAGGATCTCCAGCGGATTACTTGTATATTGAATCAGACTATAGCACTGAGCAACCAGTGATTGGAAATGTTTTCGATAGTATGAAATCTGATCCGGCGATCGCAAAAGCATGGCACATGTCCCATCCTCCGACAAACACACTACGCAAGTATGTGTCACAAGAAAATACGGAAACGGATCGGTATAGTGCCCTGTAACATTGGTATCGTAATAATAATACGGATGATAATGCTGTCCTGACAAAAGACAAAGTGGCAAAACCTGACAGAAACATTCCAGATTATGCAGATTAATATCCGATTCATTTCCCGATGCATCAAAACAGAGAATCTGACTGATTTTAAGCGAATTTTTTCCGTTTAAATATCTCTGAAGCAACTCTGTATTAATAAAAGCATCTGATGGTGGGAAAGTAAGTTCTATCCGTGCATCCGGTTGCGTCATCTCCTCTGAAATCACCATTCGCATCAATAGCCTTACGTTTGTCTCTCCTGAAAATATTGACCGTTCCCCTGCATATTGCTCGAGGTTCATTAGAAGTCGTGTCTCTTCAAAAATCGGAGTATCAAAATCCATGCACGCAAGATTGCGAAACAGACTGTCCACGATTTCGCGAGATCTGCGGATTCCTTCTTTTTCAAACTGCGCATCATAATATATACGAAACTGCTTCTCTTCTCCAGGCGTCAGTCTCAGATGATAAATAATCTCATCCAATGCATTGTATGGAAGTTTTCTCTGACCGGTCAGTGTCTTCGATAACTGTGTACGCTCTACTCCTGATAACCTGGCAAGCTCAGATACAGATATCTTTTTTATTTGTAATAGTTCACGAAAATATTCGCTGAACAATAGCATCCTTTATTCCTCCTCTGCCTTTTCCTGCTAACCGTAAAATGATCTATTTAAATAAATATAACATAAAAACCAAATCATAAGTGTGCATCAGATGATTATCTTTTTGTCACGCCTCTTGTCACACCTTTACGGTTTACATAAAAAAAGAGACCCTGAGCAGATAAAACAACCCAAAATCTCATTTTTATCCTTTTTCTGTTTCCAATATTTATTGCAAATGAAATACTGTACTTACAATTGCAAAATATACACTGATCGTACTGATGTCTACCAATGTAGAAATCAGCGGTGTTGCCATGATCGCAGGATCCAGTCCTACCTTCTTGGCAATCAACGGAAGTGTACAACCTACAATCTTTGCGATAATGACTGTACATGCCATTGTAACACCGATTGTAAGTGCCATCAGCGCATCCCCCTGTCCCATGATCATGATACGCAGTCCGTTTACAACTGCAAGAATCAGGCTGACGCAGACCGCCACACGGATTTCTTTCCAAATAACTTTTAAAAGATCTCTAAATTCAATCTCTCCGACAGCAAGTCCACGGATCATAAGTGTAGAACTCTGAGAACCACAGTTTCCTCCTGTACCGGTAAGCATCGGAACAAATCCGGTAAGCTGAGGCATCACTGAAATTGCCGCTTCGTAGCTGTTCATGATCATCTGCGTAACAGTTGCAGAAAGCATCAGGAATAACAACCACGGAATACGGCTCTTTACGTGCTCAAATACAGAAGTTCCAAAATAAGATTCATCATTCGGGTTGACACCGGCCATGATACTGATATCTTCTGTTTCCTCTTCCTGCAATACAAGCATAGCGTCGTCAACCGTAACGATACCTACCATGCACTGTTCATGATCTACGATCGGAAGGGCGATAAGACCGTATTTGGTAATGGTTCTGGCAACCTCCTCCTGATCATCCGTCGTATGGGCATACAGCATATTTGTATCCATAATTTCTTCAATCATTCTGGACTCACCGGTTGTCAGAAGATCCTTGATATCTACTACACCAATCAGCTTTCTTTTCTCTGTCACATAGCAGGTATAGATTGTCTCGCGGTTCAAACCGACCTGCCTGATCTTAAGAATTGCATCCTCAACTGTCATCTCTTTGCTGAGTGCAATATAGTCTACATTCATCACGCTTCCGGCACTGTCATCCGGATATTGCAGAAGCTGATTGATCTGTACACGTTTTTCCTCGTCTGTCACCATGAGGAGACGGTCTACAACATTCGCAGGCATCTCTTCGAGAACGTCTACCGTATCGTCAAGATACATCTCTTCCATGACTTCTTCCAGCTCGGAATCTGTAAGAGCATTAATAAGAATCTCTCTCAGATCGCTGTTCATATAGGTAAATGTCTCAGCTGCCTCTTCCTTGGCAAGAAGTCTGAAGATCAGCACAAGCTGTTTTTCATTTACCTCTTCCAATATATCTGCAAGATCAACAGGGTACATATTGTTAGAGAGCTCTTCCTTCAACTCTTTGAACTGCCTGTTATCAAGCATCTCCTGAATACGTTCAATCGTCAGTTCTTCCCGTTCTTCAGGATAATCATAATCAAACTCGCTCTGCGCGACTGCATGACCCCATTCTTCAGCAGTAACATTACTCAGATCATCTTTGAAACCCATATATACCCTCCTTCCTCACTTTGCTCCATTTAAAAACAACAATGACACGTGCATAATTTGCGAACTCTGTCAAACTATAGTATAATAAATTTTAACGAAATATACAAGGAGATTCTTATGAAAGTCGTCGGGTTAATCGCTGAATACAATCCGTTTCACAACGGACATTTATACCATATAGAAAAAGCAAAAGAGATCACAGGTGCTGATTATGTAATTGTTGTAATGAGTGGAAATTTTGTCCAGCGCGGCGCACCTGCCATCATGCCAAAACATATCCGTGCAGAAGTTGCACTGGAAGCTGGTGTCCCTTTAGTCCTTGAGCTGCCTGTCTGCTTTGCGACAGGAAGTGCCGAATATTTTGCCGCCGGAGCAATTTCACTTCTTGAGAACCTCGGATGTGTGGATTCTATTTGTTTCGGAAGTGAATGCGGAGATTATGAGCTGCTGGAAAAGATAGCCCGTGTAACCGCTGACGAGCCGGAAGAATATAAGAATCTTCTTAAAAAACATCTCTCAAATGGTTTTTCATTTCCACTTGCAAGGCAGCGGGCACTTCAGGAATATTTTCACGATGATACACTGGATAAAGTTCTGGAACAGCCTAACAACATTCTTGGAGTGGAATATATTAAAGCCTTATACAGAACAAAAAGCCATATGAAAGCATACACAATCAAACGCATGGTATCCGGCTATCACGATGACTCGCTAAACTCCGGCTATAGCTCTGCTTCTGCGATTCGAAAGCTTCTCGCGTACACCGGACGTTCTCTCAGGCTAGAGTCAGACGGTATGTTTGATGAGCCAAGCCTCTCCGAAGTATTAACAAGGCTGGAGACCGAAGTTCCAAAGGAATGTATCCGTTTTCTGGAAGAAACTCATCATACCAGATATCCAATTTATGAAAATGATTTTTCTTCCATTTTAAAATATAAGCTTTTGACAGAAACAAAGGAAACATTGACAGAATATCTTGATGTCACAGAAGAAATTGCAAACCGGATCATGAACCATACGAATTATTTTATCACTATCGACCAGTTCTGCAATCTTTTAAAAACGAAAGATACTACTTATGCGAGAATCAGCAGATGCCTCTTCCACATTCTTTTAAACATTAAAGTTTCCGATATGCAGCTCTTTAAAGAACAGGGATACTGCCAATACGCAAGAGTTCTTGGTTTTCGAAAGGATGGGAAAAAACTTCTTTCCACTATAAAAAAATACAGCGACACACCACTGATCACAAAGCTGTCACAAACCGAGTCTTTATCCGAATCCGGACAGCTCATGATAAAACAGGATATCTTCGCAGCAAATCTCTACGAGAGTATCGTAACCGATAAATTCAAACAGCCATTTATTAACGAATATAAACAGCAGGTGGTAAGGATATAATCCTTCCACCTGTTGTTCTTATCTTAATATTCCACTACCTTTGTGCATGCAATTGCAACTGACCCTGCTCCGATGTGGCAGGATACACTTAGTGACAATGGATCCATATGTACGTCATATCCCGGAAATCTTTCTTCAATTTCTTTTTTCCAGGTTTCTGCTTCTTCCTCTGTACATGTGTAGGCTGCCATAAGTTTTACTTCTTTTCCTGCAAAACGCTCATTGATATCTTTCTCCATAGCATCAAGCATTTTCTTTTTTGCAGCTTTCATTCCGCGCACTTTAGCAAACGCATCTAACTTTTCTCCCTGGATAGTAAGTACCGGTTTAATGTTCAGTACTGCGCCGAGTGCTGCGCCTGCGGCTGTCACACGTCCGCCTTTTTTCAAATATTTTAATGTATCAACTGTTATATAGATACTGGCTTCCAGCTTTTCGCGCATAAGAACATCCACAATTTCCTGAGAACTCATACCCTTATTTACCATCTCAACTGCATCTAAAACAGCCTGACGCTGAGTAATTGAAATTCTCTGGTTATCTACTACATGGACTTTCCCGTCATAATCCTGTGAAAGTGCCATAGCTGTCTCACAGGAGCTGCTGAGTCCGCTGGACATCGGAATATGGATAATCTCGTCATATTCTTTTAATATTCCGTCCCACAGTTCCATTACATCTGCAGGGGAAGGCTGAGATGTAGAAATATCTGCATCTTCATCCAGTTTTTTATAAAACTCTTCCTGCGTCAGAGTGATATCTTCAAAATACATCTTTTCATTAATAAAAAACGGCATTGGCAGAACTCTGATTCCAAGCTCCTCTGCCTGCTTTTGTGTAATTCCACTGTTGCTGTCTGTTACAACTGCTATCTTTCCCATCTTTTTTACCTCTCTACTAATTCTAAATTCGAACACCTAAAAATTATCCTAATTCTTAAAACTATGTATTGGTGCCGGAATTCTTCCTTTTCTATTTATAAAAGTACTGCAATCGAATTCATTTACCGGCATGATTGGTGCATATCCAAGAAGCCCTCCGAATTCAGCCGTGTCACCTACATCTTTACCGATAACAGGAATAAGACGAACTGCTGTTGTCTTCTGATTCACCATTCCAATAGCCATCTCATCGGCAATAATACCGGATATCGTACTTGCTTTTGTTTTTCCCGGTATCGCAATCATATCAAGCCCTACGGAACATACACAAGTCATCGCTTCCAATTTTTCCAGAGAAAGCGAGCCTGCATTTACCGCATCAATCATTCCCTGATCTTCGCTGACCGGAATAAATGCTCCACTTAAGCCACCCACATAAGACGATGCCATAACACCACCTTTTTTCACCTGATCATTGAGCATTGCAAGCGCTGCGGTCGTCCCTGGAGCCCCAACTCTTTCAAGACCTATCTCTTCCAGAATCTCAGCAACGCTGTCACCCACTGCTGGTGTAGGTGCAAGGGAAAGATCAACGATTCCAAAAGGAATTCCCATCCGTTTAGATGCCTCTCCGGCTACAAGCTGTCCGACTCTGGTAACTTTAAATGCAGTCTTTTTAATTGTTTCGCAAAGTTTTTCAAAGCCTTCACCGCGAACCTGCTCAAGCGCATGTTTGACAACTCCCGGTCCGCTGACACCAACATTTATCACAGCATCTCCTTCTGTAACTCCAAGAAATGCTCCCGCCATAAATGGGTTATCATCCGGTGCATTGCAAAATATTACAAGCTTCGCACATCCAAGTGAATCCTGATCTTTGGTTTCCTCTGCCGTCCTTTTTACAATCTCTCCGCACAAACGTACAGCATCCATATTAATACCGGTTTTTGTGGAACCCACATTTACAGAACTGCACACTCTTTCAGTACATGCAAGAGCTTTCGGAATAGAACATATCAGATTCTCATCACTTGCTGTCATTGCCTTCGATACCAGTGCAGAATAACCACCAATAAAATTCACTCCGACTTCTTTCGCTGCCTTATCAAGCGTTTTCGCAATAGTCACAAAATCTTCGGGGCACGTACATGCCGCCCCTCCTATGAGACCGATAGGCGTGACTGAAATACGCTTATTTACAATCGGAATTCCAAATTCCAGTTCAATCCTCTCACCGGTTTCTACAAGATTCTTTGCTAATGTCGTAATTTTCTTATAGATGTTCTCATTCAGTTTGTCCAAGTCAGAATCAATACAATCCAAAAGGCTGATACCAAGTGTAATTGTACGCACATCCAGATTTTCCTGACTGATCATTTGCTGTGTTTCTAATACTTCAAATTGATTAATCATATATATCCTGCCCTCTCTATACTATAGTCTGTGCATCTTTTCAAAGATCTCTGCTCTCTGGCACTGAATCTTTACCCCGATGGCTACTCCGAGTTCCGAAAGCTCACTGGATACAACAGCAATCTCTTTTTTACTGTCTGTCGCATCCACAACAGCCATCATGTTAAAATATCCATTTACTATAGTCTGAGAAATATCCAGGATGTTAATGTTTGCCTCAGCAAGATAAGTGCATACTTTGGCTATAATTCCTACGGTGTCTTTTCCTACTACTGTGATGATACATTTTTTCATCTGTTTCCTCCTTGGTGTAAACTGTTATAATGTAACGATGTCCGAAACAGTATCCCGTTTCGCAACCATAATAGGAATATCCTCTCCTCTGTAGGGATTGTCTCCCATAGTAATCTCCAGCTTTACTGTCTCATAAGCAAGCTGTTCGTAATTGTTCTCCTTGCTGAGATGCCCCAAAATTACTGACTGGAGTTTGTCATGTAGTATATCACAAAGAAGCCTGCCTGACGATTCATTTGAAAGATGTCCTTTATCTCCCATTACCCTCCGTTTCAAAGGATACGGATAAGGTCCCACTTCAAGCATATGAATGTCATGGTTTGCTTCCAGAACTACCGCGTTCAGGTTTTTTAAACGTTTTATAATATAATCATCATATGTTCCAAGGTCTGTTGCGACTGCCATCGCCTTCGTCCCGTCTTCAATACGGTATCCTGATGGCTCATTTGCATCATGAGAAATGGCAAATGGCAGAATATCAAGTGACCCTAATGTAAAATTCTTATCTATCTGCACTTCATGTAAAATCCCCTCGGGCAGTTTCCCGAGAGAATTACATTTCTTAATTCCTTCAATTGTTCCTTTTGTTGCATAGATTGGAACTTCATATTTTCGGCAGAACACACCTAATCCCTGAATGTGATCAATATGTTCATGGGTGACTAATATACCGTTAAGCTCTTTGCCTTTCACATCGAGCTTGCAAAGTCCCTGTTCCACTCTTTTTTTACTGATTCCGGCATCTACAAGAAGATGTGTGTGTTCATCTCCCACATAGATGCAGTTTCCGCTGCTTCCGCTGGCTATACTGCATAATCTCATATGTAATCCTGCCCGCCTTATAAATCTTTGATAATTTTATCCAGCTGCATCATCGTCTCAGCAAAAACACCACTGTTATCAATGACTCTGTCGCAGTTTTTCAGGAACATATCTTTGGGAAGCTGAGCTGCAATAATCTCATCAATTTTCTGTGCGTCATAACCTCTGGAGAAATAGAGACGGTTTCTTCTTATCTCATCTTCAACATAAATGTACCACAGCTCATCACAAATCTCATCATAATGATCTTCTATCAAAAGCGCAGATTCCACAACAAAAATATTTGTGTGTTTACGCTCTTCATGAGCAATTTTCTTACGGATTTCTTCTTTTACAGCCGGATGAACGATGCTGTTTAAAAATTCAAGCTCTTCCTGATTGGAAAATACAATACCTGCAAGTCTCTCACGGTCAAGCTCTCCTTTTTCATCCAGGATCTCTTCACCAAAATGCTCCACGATTGCATCAAAACATGCACCACCCTTTTTCTGAAGCTTTTTCCCGACTTTATCTGCCTGACAGATGGTTGCCCCGTACTTATTGTTAAGATATTCAAGAATCTGTGTCTTTCCGGCTCCTACTCCGCCGGTAATCCCTATGATTTTCATTGTTTTCTCCTCCCTGATATTACAGTTTTTTGTATTTCTTCTATACCATGCAATCTATCTCATGTTATTTTGCCTCATACCAGTTTGTTCCTGTATGCATATCTATCTCCAGCGGCACATGTAAGTTGGCCGCCTGCTCCATCTCTTCCTTCAATATCTGTTTGACACATTCAAGCTCTGGTTCCCATGCCTCTATCAAAAGTTCGTCGTGAACCTGAAGTACAAGTTTCGATTTCATATGATTTTCACGCAGTCTATTTTCTACGCCGATCATCGCAATCTTCATAATATCTGCCGCTGTCCCCTGAATCGGAGAATTCATAGCAACTCTTTCTCCGAAAGAACGCTGCATGAAATTACTGGAAGAAAGCTCCGGAACGGGTCTTCGTCTTCCAAACAAAGTCGTTACATACCCATCCTTTTTCGCATTTTCAACAGTTCTGTCAAGAAATGCCTTAATTCCAGGATAAGTGTGAAAATAATCTTCAATATACTTTGCCGCTTCTTTTCTGGAAATACTAAGATCCTGACTCAGTCCGAAAGAACTGATTCCATACACAATTCCGAAATTGACCGCTTTCGCATTACGTCTCTGCAGATCTGTCACTTCATCAAACGGTACATGGAATACCTGAGATGCTGTAACCCTGTGAATATCTGCCTCTTCTCTGTAAGCCTTTATCAATTGCTCATCTCCGGAACAATGAGCCAGAACTCGAAGCTCAATCTGGGAATAATCTGCATCTACAAACACATATCCTTCTTCCGGAACAAATACTTTACGAATAAGTCTTCCAAGCTCCATCCGGATTGGAATATTCTGAAGGTTCGGTTCTGTACTGCTGATTCTTCCGGTTGCAGTAATTGTCTGATTAAATTTACCATGGATCCTGCCATCCTCGCAAATAAAATTTGCAAGACCGTCTGCATAAGTTGATTTTAACTTTGCAAGCTGTCTGTATTCAAGAATCTTTGCAATCACCGGATAATCCGGTGCCAATTTCTCAAGAACATCAGCCGCAGTAGAATAACCGGTCTTGGTTTTCTTTCCTCCGGATATTCCCATCTTTTCAAATAAGATTACCCCAAGCTGTTTCGGAGAATTGATGTTAAATGTCTCGCCTGCATCCTCATAGATTTCTTTTTCAAGTTCTACAATTCTCTTATAAAGCTGGTCTCCATATATTTTCAAAGCTTCTGCTTCAACTTTTACACCATTTTCTTCCATCTCATAGAGCGTAAACACAAGAGGCATCTCAATGTCGATAAAAAGCCTGTCCATTCCGGCTTCTGAAAGCTTCTTAAAAAGCTTTTCTGCGGAGGCAAATACCGTATATGCTTCATAACAGATTTTTACAATCTGCTCTGCCTTATCCTCCAGCATCAGATCAAGCTGCTCTCTTGCCACATCTTCCGGTGTATATCCACTGTTCAGCGGATTCAGAAGATATGCAGCGACAAGCACATCAAAACAGTTTTCCCGTTTTTTAATATCGAGATACTTAAGGGCACTCTTTAAGTCAAACATTGCAAACCTGCCTACACTGTCCGCAACCAGAGAAACCTCTTCAAGAAGCCATTCCTCTTCAATGCCATTTCCGCATCTGATGCAATATATATCTTTCTTTGAAAAGCAAAGACCAATTCCACCAAGTCCTGCACTATTTGCAAAAAGCGGAAGAACATTTTCTGTATCTTTAAAGATCACTGCTCCGACACACTCTGCGCTTTTCGCTTTTTCAAAAATCTTCTCAGCCTCGTTTTTATCTGAAATATTTTTAAAATAATCTTCTATCTTATTAGACGGAGCCGAAACATCAAAGCGCCCCAGGAGATTTTTAAACTGAAGACGTTTAAAATATGCATACGCCTCCTCTGTATAAATATTTCCAAGTTTCGCCTCAGAAAAATTATATTCGAAATCTGCATCACATTTTATTGTAGCAAGCTCTTTACTCATCACTGCCAGATCCCAGTGTTCTTTCAGTGCCTTGGATGCACGCGGAGGCTTAATCTCATCCACGTGTGCATATGCATTTTCAATGGAATGATATTCTGTAATTATCTTTGTGGCTGTCTTTTCACCCACACTTGGAACACCGGGAATATTATCAGAAGTATCGCCCATCAGTGCTTTCAGATCAATAAATTCTGTCGGCGTTACCTGATAACGCTCATGTACATCTTTGGCGTAATAATCTTCCACCTCTGTACGTCCCTGTTTTGTCTTTGGAATGCGAATCTTTACATGCTCCGTTGCGAGCTGCAGAAGATCTCTGTCACCGGAAATGATGGTCACTTCCATCCCGCTCTCTTCTCCGCGTTTTGAAAGTGTTCCGAGAAGATCGTCTGCCTCAAGCCCGGCAGCTTCAATAATCTTGATGCCCATGGATCTGAGGACATCTTTCATTACCGGGACCTGTTGGCGAAGCTCATCCGCCATCGGCTTTCTGGTGCCTTTATACTCTTCATACATTTCATGCCGGAATGTCGGTGCATGTACATCAAAAGCTACTGTTAAATATTCCGGCTTCTCCTCTTCGAGTAATTTAAACATTATATTGAGAAAACCGTAAATCGCATTTGTATGAAGGCCTTCAGAATTTGTGAGGTCCGGAAGCCCGTAAAATGCTCGGTTCAAGATACTGTGTCCATCAATTAAAACAATCTTTTCGCTCATGTTATCTCCTTCAAAGACAAAAAATCATCTTATACTATACACCAAAATAAGATATTTTAAAAGGATTATGAATAATTTTTGCCCCTTTTCTTGGTTTTGGTCAAAAAAAACACTGGAAACCGCGCATTTTCGGTATCCAGTGTTCATAGTTAACTGCGGATGGTGGGACTTGAACCCACACGAAGTCGCCCTCGCAAGATTTTGAGTCTTGTGCGTCTGCCATTCCGCCACATCCGCTTACCCGACTTTCTCAAGCCGAGATTTATTGTAACACAATCATTTCAGAATTACAACATCTTTTTTCAAATATTTACCGGAATAAAGCTTTGTCTATCTCATCCAGATATTCTTCCGGTATCATCCAGACTCCGTCTGAATCTTTAATGATTTTTACAGTCAGTGACTGTTCGTTCTCATACACCGGATTATTTACTTTATCTGAAAGCAACTCGTACAGCACCTCACAGGCGATTGTATCAATTTCTTCTTCACTTAGCTGTTCCTTACTTTTTTCGACTTCTTTTGTTGCCTTCTCTACAAGTTCATCTTCTACACCGTCAAAGACCTGGAACTGAGCAGTTTTCACCTCAACATCAAAACCCTCTCCCGTTTTTTCAACTTCACCTATCGTATAATTTGCTTTTGCATAAATGTCCTGAAAAAGCTTTTTATACTTTGCATTCATTTCATCCGTTATGTTATCTGACTCAACAAAAGAGCTCATAACTATATTCATATTATTTTCATATATTTCCTTTGCCTCTTCTTCAGTGGAATCTGTTATTTCAATATATTCCTTAAAATCCCCTTTGTAATTTGCATCAAGAGTCGCCTGCACATAAGCTTTTGCATCTTTTTCTTTCATTCCGCATCCTGTAATAGCCCAAACAGTCAAGGCAATCATTATTAAAAATGCAGCATATTTTCTCATTCCCATTTTCATAATACTTTCCTCCGAATCAACTTTTATACCGGAAAACTCGCAATTCTTAACAATTTTCAGGCATAATAATATGGATGTCCTTTTTCAGACATCCATAATCTTACACCAATATTTCACAAATTACAATCGTTTATTTTGTCAGTTTCTGACCGATTTCAAAACAGTCAAACGTAGCAAAATAATCTGCCGGTGTTTCTGCTCTTCGAATCAACTGTGTAGTTCCGTCTTCTTTTAACAAAATCTCTGCGGATTTTAATTTACCGTTATAGTTATATCCCATAGCAAATCCATGTGCCCCTGTATCATGGATTACAATAAGATCTCCTTTATCAATCTTCGGAAGCATGCGGTCAATGGCAAATTTATCATTGTTCTCACATAGAGAGCCTGTCACGTCATATTTATGGTCATGCGGTGCATCTTCTTTTCCCATCACTGTAATGTGATGATAAGCGCCATACATCGCCGGACGCATTAAGTTAACTGCACACGCATCTACTCCGATATACTCTTTATGTGTATGCTTTTCGTGAATTGCTTTTGTAACCAGACATCCATACGGTCCCATCATAAAACGTCCAAGTTCTGTATAAAGAGCAACATCACCCATTCCTGCCGGAACAAGCACTTCCTCATAAACTCTTCTCACTCCGTCACCAATCACACGAATATCATTTGGCTCCTGATCCGGTGTATACGGAATTCCGATACCTCCGGAAAGATTAATAAATTTAATATGAACGCCTGTCTCTTTCTGAAGCTTCACTGCCACTTCAAAAAGAACTTTTGCAAGCATTGGATAATAATCATTCGTCACTGTGTTGCTGGCAAGAAATGCGTGAATTCCGAACTCTTTTGCTCCTTTGCTCTTTAAAATCTTAAATGCCTCAAAGAGCTGCTCAGTTGTCATTCCGTATTTTGCATCTCCCGGATTGTCCATAATGTCATTACTGATCTTAAAAAGTCCACCGGGATTGTAACGACAACTGATTGTCTCCGGAATATGTCCGATTGTCTCCTCTAAAAAGTCAATGTGAGTGATGTCATCCAAATTAATGATTGCACCCAACTGCTCTGCCAGTGCAAACTCCTCTGCCGGTGTATCATTTGACGAAAACATAATGTCTTCTCCGCGTGCTCCAATCGCATCGGAAAGCATGAGCTCTGTATATGAGGAACAATCGCAGCCACAGCCATATTCTCTTAAAATATTAATAAGGAACGGATTCGGAGTTGCCTTCACGGCAAAATATTCCTTATATCCTTTATTCCATGAAAATGCGTCTTTCAGGGCTTCGATATTACGGCGGATTCCTTTTTCATCATAGAGATGAAACGGTGTAGGGTATTCTTTTACAATCTCATCCAACTGTTCTTTTGTCACAAACGGTACTTTTTTCATATTATTGTTCTCCTTTTCCTTCCTTTTCCTGAATTGCAAGTAATTTTATTTCATTTGAAAGCGATCTCTTATATAGTTCCACAAAATTCTTCTGTCCGGAATACAGGCAGGTATTCATGCTTCCCTCACCATATTCTCCGGTTAAAACATACTTTGAATCTGTGATGATTCCAATCTGCATTCCTCGCGGTTCGCCGATATACACTTTAGCATTTTTAAAATTAACAGCCTGATCTGTAATAATAACTACTTTCTTATGAGCACTGATAAGCTGTTCCACTTCTTCAACCAGAAGCAAAAGATAATTTCTTGTGCAGGAAATATACACTCTCTCCTCCGCTTTCATAAGCAGATTCCTCAGCATATCCAGAATATTTCTTGCGCCTTCTATCGTAACATACCCTTCTGTATGTGTCTTTTCAGAAGGCTTATGTTCCACCAGCCATCTTTTTGACTCTTCCAGTCTGCGAATATAATTTTTGCAAAATTCTTCCAGAGGAACCGGTACATATTTTTTCGTAGTTCCTTCTTCCACAAGATAAGATGCCCCTTTTTCTGTCATGCTCGCAAGCGAATTGTAGGCATTTGACCGGGATATCCCAAGAATTTTTGCGACCTCATATCCGGTAACCTTACCTTCACACAAGAGACACTCATAAATTCCCGCCTCCTGCCTCGTAAGACCAAACTCCATCAAATGTTCACTAAATGAATTGCTGTCCATAATTCTCCTTCTCAGATGTAAATGTAAAAATATATTTTTGCCATTAGTAGTTCTTTACAGGAACACTATAATGTATTATCTCATGTATGTCAAGATGTTATGTGGATTTTGTCTGCTTTTATTATGCAGAAGAAATGTAAAGAGCGACACGCAATCTATATGTCTCAAACGTAAGTTTGCGAAATCCTCTTAGCGAGAGATATTATAGATTGCGCGTCGCCCTCTGTATTTTCAAATTTATTCAATAACTGCGATCCGCATCATATTGCTGACTCCGGCCTGTCTTCCACCACTGATTGCTGATGGTATTCCTGCTGTCAGGACAACTACATCTCCGGTCTCTGCGATCTGTTTTGCGCAGACAAGATCAATTGCACTGCTGCAGATATCTTCTGTCGTGTGTACCTCTATAGATTTCATCGGTCTTACTCCCCAGTAAATCTGCATTCTGCGAAGAGCATCTTCATTTGGGCTGATACCGATAATCTCTGTCTTTGGTTTGAATTTGGATACCACTCTTGCCGTTGCTCCGGACATCGATGGTGCAATAATACATTTTGCTTTCAGATGCATAGAAGTTGACACTGTTGCAAATCCCAACGCACTTGATGCACTCTTCATACGATGCTGCTCAGATTTTCTTAAGATCATCTCATAATCAAGATGTTCTTCCGTATTTTCAACAATGTGTACCATCATCTGCAAAGCTTCAATCGGATATTTTCCGTTAGCTGTTTCTCCGGACAGCATCACTGCATCTGTTCCATCGTAAACTGCATTTGCCACATCAGTAACCTCTGCTCTTGTCGGACGTGGATTTCGGATCATAGAATCCAACATCTGTGTTGCGGTAATAACCGGTTTGAAGTTATCATTACATTTCTGAATGATTACTTTCTGAAGATATGGAACCTCTTCGGCCGGTATCTCAACACCCAGATCACCACGGGCTACCATGATTCCGTCTGCACAGCGAATGATCTCATCAATATTCTGAATTCCCTCTGCATTCTCAATCTTTGCAATGATTGGAATATAAGGTGCTCCGAGTTCTCTTAAATAAGCTTTGATTTCAAGAATACACTCTGCGTTACGCACAAAAGATGCCGCAATAAAATCAATTTTCTGCTCTACACCAAATTTGATATCTTCTCTGTCTTTCTCGGTAATCGCAGGAAGTCTTACAGGCACATTCGGCACATTCACACCTTTTCTTTCTCCAAGCTCACCGCCATTCACAACCTTACAGATAATATCATCATGTGTCTTTTCCTTTACTTTCAGCCCGATCAGACCATCATCAATCAGAATTGTGCTTCCAATCTGCACATCATCGATCAGACCTGCATAAGTTATTGATACTTTCTCTTCATCACCCACACACTCTCTTGTTGACAGAGTAAAAGTCTTTCCTGCTTCAAGAGTGATCTTCTTTCCGTCTTTTAACACACCTGTACGGATTTCAGGTCCTTTTGTGTCAAGAAGGATTGCGACGGGAACCTTTTCCTCATCGCGCAGTTTTTTTATCATATCCATACGTTCTTTTTGTTCTTCGTGAGAACCATGAGAAAAATTAAATCTGGCAATATCCATCCCATTTCTGATCAACGCTCTGACAATCTCCGGGTCATTTGTTCCCGGTCCCATCGTACATACAATTTTTGTTTTCTTCATCTTCTTTCCCCCTCTGTTTTATTTCACATGTGTATGTGTAAAAAGATGATCCTGACAATATTCATAATTACCATTACACTTTGAACAATACCTGAATTCCAGATTCGGATCATCAAGTTCTGTTCTTCCGCACACAGCACATCTGTGTTTGGCTCCTCCGGCATACATATTCGTCGGACGGCTTGCCTGCTTAACATTTTTCTTAAAATCATGTTTCCTCTTCATCTGTTTTGGTGTGTATGGTCTGACATTTCTTGATCCCAGGAAAAAAATCAGGAAATTCAGGATAGATACAACGGCGGCAAGTGCATTTGCCTTATAGTAAATGCCATAAATCGCATTTCCGCCATAAGACGGAAGAAATGCCTGTACAATTGCCCAGGCAAAATAAATTCCATCCAGAAGTGCCAGCCATTTTACCTTAATCGGAATAATCATATACAGCAGAAACTGCACATCCGGAAATAATGCAGCAAACACAAAGAATAAAGACAGATTCAGATAATTGGTTCCTAACTGAAGTGATATTCCTGTCACAAGATATACCAAAATCGCCGCAATCACATGAAAGAGCATTCCTGAAAAGAAATACAGATTAAAACGGAAAGCTCCCCATGCCATCTCAAGCTGTTTTCCGATAAAATAATAAAGATACAACGCAAATATAATCCATATGATGCTGTCAGACGGCGGCTCTATGATGAATGTCACAATTCTCCAGATCTGTCCATGCAAAATCGCCTGTGCATCCAGACTCAGATAGGTATAATAAAATGATGGATTGATCAAATTTAACACAAATCCCACACCATACAAAATGATAATATACGTCATCAGATTCGGGATTGCGTATTTGCCAAATTTCCGTTCAAGTTTGCTTATCCAGTCCATAAAATCTCTCCCTGCTTTATTTATTCAATCTTAAGTCACATACTGTAGTCATTCTACCGTTTCAAATAATATTTGTCAATTCTGCCATAGAATTTAATGAGTTTTTTACATTCTTATTATATTTTATTCATTGTCAAGTAAAATATTTTGTCGTATAATGTTACAGGTTGTTAAACAAATTATATTTTAAATAAGAAGTTACTCATATAATGAAATATGTAAGGAGATTATTTTATGGCGAAAAAAGAACTTTATACACTGGGTATAGATATCGGCTCTACCACAGTAAAAATCGCAATTCTGGATGAAAATAACGACGTTGCATTTTCTGACTATGAAAGACATTTTGCTAATATTCAGGAAACACTATCGGATCTTCTCGGACGTGCAGTATACAAACTCGGTGCAATCCATGTTTCACCAGTGATCACAGGTTCCGGTGGCCTTTCTCTGGCAAAACATCTTGGTGTGCCATTTGTTCAGGAAGTAATCGCAGTTTCTACTGCACTGCAGGACTACGCTCCTCAGACTGATGTTGCAATCGAACTTGGTGGCGAGGATGCTAAAATCATTTACTTTGAAGGCGGAAATGTTGAACAGCGTATGAACGGTGTGTGTGCCGGAGGTACCGGTTCTTTTATTGATCAGATGGCTTCTCTTCTTCAGACGGATGCTGCCGGTCTTAACGAATATGCGAAAAACTATAAAGCACTTTATACTATTGCAGCCCGCTGTGGAGTATTTGCAAAATCCGATATTCAGCCACTCATCAACGACGGTGCATCAAAAGAAGATTTGTCAGCTTCCATTTTTCAGGCTGTTGTAAATCAGACGATCAGCGGTCTTGCCTGCGGAAAGCCGATTCGCGGACACGTTGCATTTTTAGGAGGACCGCTCCATTTTCTGTCTGAACTTAAGGAAGCTTTTATCCGCACACTGAAGCTGGATGACGAACATACTATTGCTCCAAAACATTCCCATCTTTTCGCTGCTATAGGCTCTGCTCTCAGCTCTAAGAAAGATCTTGATGTTTCTCTTCAGGAAATGCAGAACCGCCTGGAAGGCAAGATTAAGATGGAATTTGAAGTAGACCGTATGGAACCGCTTTTTGCCAGTGAAGCTGAGTTTAATGAATTCAAAGAGCGTCATGACAAACATCAGGTTCCTGTCAAAGACCTCTCTACATACCATGGAAAAGCCTTCCTTGGAATTGATGCAGGTTCTACAACAACAAAAGCAGCTCTCGTAGGCGAAGACGGAACTCTTCTTTATTCATTTTATCATAACAATGATGGAGATCCGCTTGGCACAACAATTACAGCAATCAAAGATATTTACAGTCAGCTTCCGGACGATGTTGAGATTGTCCACTCCTGTTCTACAGGTTACGGGGAAGCTCTGATTAAGGCCGCTCTTCTTTTGGATGAAGGAGAAGTTGAGACAGTTTCCCACTATTACGCTGCGTCTTTCTTTGAGCCGGATGTAGACTGTATCCTTGATATCGGCGGTCAGGATATGAAATGTATCAAGATTAAAAACCAGACCGTAGACAGTGTTCAGCTTAATGAGGCATGCTCCTCCGGCTGTGGTTCCTTTATTGAAACATTTGCAAAATCCTTAAACTACTCTGTGGAAGATTTTGCACATGAAGCCTTATTTGCAACCAACCCGATTGATTTGGGTACACGCTGTACTGTTTTCATGAATTCAAAAGTAAAACAGGCACAGAAAGAAGGCGCTGAAGTTGCTGATATTTCAGCCGGTCTTGCTTATTCAGTTATTAAAAATGCTCTGTTTAAGGTAATCAAAGTATCGGATGCCACAGAGCTTGGTAATCATATTGTTGTACAAGGTGGTACATTCTATAACAACGCAGTACTTAGAAGTTTTGAAAAAATCGCAAACTGTGAAGCAATCCGCCCGGATATTGCAGGTATCATGGGTGCTTTCGGTGCTGCACTCATTGCACGCGAGAGATATTCCGGATGCAAAGGAACAACTATGCTTTCAATCGAAGACATAGAAGCATTGGAATATTCAACTACCATGACAAAATGTAAAGGCTGTACCAATAACTGCCGACTTACGATCAACCATTTCAGCGGTGGAAGAAAATTCATCACCGGTAACCGCTGTGAACGCGGTCTTGGAAAAGAAAAGTCAGCAAACAAACTTCCGAACTTATTCGAATATAAACTGCACAGATATTTTGACTATACTCCTCTTTCTGATGAAGAGGCTGTACGTGGAGAAATCGGTATTCCTCGTGTACTGAACATGTACGAGAATTATCCGTTCTGGTTCACATTTTTCAATACATTGAAATTCAAGGTAGTGTTATCACCGGCTTCTACCCGTAAGGTATACGAATTGGGTATTGAGTCCATCCCAAGTGAATCCGAATGCTATCCGGCAAAGCTTGCACATGGTCATGTACAGTGGCTTATTGATAAAGGTGTGAAACATATTTTCTACCCAAGCATTCCGTATGAGCGAAACGAATTTGCAGAAGCAAACAATCATTATAATTGCCCGATTGTTACTTCTTATCCGGAAAATATCAAAAATAATATTGATGCGATCGTACATGGGGATGTTGATTTCATCCATCCGTTTATTAATCTTGAAAATGAGGATACGATTTCCTACCGTTTAATCGAGGAATTATCTGATAAATTCAACATTCCGGCAGCAGAAATCAAGTCTGCGGTACATGCTGCATGGGAAGAACTTTCTTCCTGCAGAAATGATATGCGTAAAAAGGGAGAGGAAACAGTAAAATACCTTGACGAAACCGGAAACAGAGGTATTGTCCTTGCAGGACGTCCTTATCATATTGACCCGGAAGTAAACCATGGTATTCCGGAGCTTGTAAACTCTTACAACGTTGCAGTACTTACAGAGGATTCCATTTCTCATCTCCATCAGGTAGAGCGTCCGTTAAATGTAATGGATCAGTGGATGTATCATTCCCGTCTCTATGCTGCTGCAAACTTTGTTAAGACAAAAGATAATCTGGATCTGATCCAGCTCAACTCTTTCGGATGTGGTCTGGATGCTGTAACAACAGATCAAGTTGCAGAGATTTTAAATAACTCAGATAAGATCTATACTTCACTGAAAATTGATGAGGTAAATAATCTCGGGGCCGCAAGAATCCGTGTGCGTTCTCTTCTTGCTGCAATCCGTGTAAGAGAACAGAGAAAAGAAAAACGTACCGTCAACTCTTCTGCAATCAATAAGGTAGTCTTTACAGAAGAGATGCGAAAAGAATACACGATTTTATGTCCACAGATGTCTCCAATCCATTTTGAACTTCTGGAGCCTGCATTTAAAGCAGCCGGATATAAAATTGAAGTACTTCCAAACGACAATAAACAGGCGGTGGATGTAGGTCTGAAATATGTAAATAACGATGCCTGCTATCCTTCCCTTATGGTTGTAGGTCAAATCATGGAAGCAATCCTTTCCGGAAAATATGACACAGATAAGATTGCCGTTATTATCAGCCAGACAGGCGGTGGATGCCGTGCTTCCAACTACATAGGATTTATCCGCCGGGCCCTGAAAAAAGCAGGATATGCTCACATTCCGGTCATCTCCATCAACTTAAGCGGTCTGGAAGAAAATCCGGGATTTAAGATTACTCCATCACTGGCAATCCGTGGAATTTATGGTGCCGTATTCGGAGACATTTTCATGAAATGTGTTTACCGCCTTCGCCCATACGAGAAAGTTCCGGGATCTGTAAATGCAATGCATGACAAATGGAAACAGGTATGTAAAGAATTTGTTGCTTCAAAGCATCCTTCCAGAAGGAAATTTAACAGACTCTGTAGGGAAATCATTGAAGACTTTGACAATAATATTGAACTTTTGGATATCAAAAAACCGAGAGTTGGCGTTGTTGGTGAGATTCTTGTAAAATTCCTCCCGGCTGCCAACAATTATCTGGTAGACCTTCTGGAAAGCGAAGGCGCTGAAGCAGTTGTTCCGGACCTTCTGGATTTCCTCTTATACTGCTTCTACAACCAGAACTTTAAGGTTGAAAAACTTGGTTTCAAAAAATCAAAAGCTACAATCGGAAACCTTGGAATCAAAGCTTTAGAATGGTTCAGGGCACCTGCAACAAAAGCATTTAAGGCAAGTAAGCATTTCGATCCGCCGGCTAAAATCCAGGAACTTGGAAAGATGGCATCCGAAATCGTATCTCTTGGAAACCAGACCGGTGAAGGATGGTTCCTTACCGGCGAAATGCTTGAACTTATACATAGCGGCGCACCGAATATTGTATGTACACAGCCATTCGCCTGCCTGCCAAATCACGTTGTAGGAAAAGGCGTAATCAAAGAGCTCCGCAGACAATATCCTCAGTCAAACATTGTTGCCATCGACTTTGACCCTGGTGCAAGCGAAGTAAATCAGCTGAATCGAATCAAACTTATGTTATCAACAGCAAACAAAAACCTCCGCGCTTAATTGCGGAGGTTTTCTCTATCTATTCTTCTAAACATTCCTGATATGCAGAGCATCATCCCCTGACTCTATCTCAGCCATCTGTCTGTCATAATTCTCTTTCAAAAACAGATCCAGCTTCCCCATAAAATAAAATCCGAACACAAAAATCATCAGCATTATTGCTATCAGTAATAATCTCTGCATATCTTCACCCCCTGCCAATTATCCGATTTTCTAAATTCCTTTTATGATACTTTTATCATACGACAAATCAGATAAAGAGAGTAAAAAGGGTATCTTCATCCGTATTAAGAACGTCTAAAGATACCCTTTTCCTATTTATTTTCCTTCATTGCTGCCAAATTTGTGCTTATAGCGCTCGATGCACTCTTAATTTCAATTATCTCTTTTAGTCCTGTTCGATACTCATCTCGCGGATAATCTTTCTGATTGGCAGCACAAATGATGGTGATACAGACAATTCATCGATTCCCATCTCAAGAAATGTCTTTGTAAGGCTTGTATCCGCACCGAGTTCTCCACAGATTCCAACCCAGCAGCCATGTTTATGTCCGTTTTCAATCGTCATCTGGATCATACGGAGCACCGCCGGATGATGAGAATCATATATGTTGTCCAGTTTCATATTCTGCCTGTCAATTGCCAATGTATACTGTGTCAGATCGTTTGTGCCGATACTGAAGAAATCCACTTCTTCCGCAAGCAAATCGCTGATCATAACAGCTGCCGGAGTCTCAATCATAATACCCTGCTCGACATCTCCATAAGGAATACCTTTAAAATCCAGTTCTGCCTTCACCGATTCCACAATCGCTTTAATCTGTTTTACTTCGTTAACCGATATGATCATAGGATACATGATTGCAATATTTCCATATGCACTGGCGCGAAGCAAAGCACGAAGCTGTGTCCTGAAAATTTCCTGCCTGTCAAGACAGATACGAATTGCTCTGTATCCCATAGCCGGGTTTTCTTCATGATCCATGTTAAAGTAATCTACCTGCTTATCTGCACCTATATCAAGGGTTCTTACGATAACTTTCTTTCCTGCCATATTTTCAGCTACTGTTTTATACACCTGAAACTGCGTCTCTTCATCCGGATAATCCTCAGATTCCAGGTACAGAAACTCACTTCTGAAAAGTCCTATTCCGGCGGCATCATTCGCCAGAACATTTGTGACATCCTTCACGCTTCCGATATTCGCATACAAACGGATTTTCTTTCCATCCATAGTTATATCCTCTTTGCCTTTTAACTGCAAAAGAAGATTTCGTGCTTCCATATCCTCTTTCTGGCGTTTTTTCATCTCATTCAGGATATCTTCGTCCGGCTCAATATATAAAGTTCCTGAATATCCGTCTACAACCGCCATTTTTCCATTCCACTCTTCGCAGATCTCCACTCCGATGAGTGCCGGAATGTTCATCGTTCTGGCGAGAATTGCAGTGTGGGAATTCGAAGAGCCATGACGCGTTACAAATGCAAGGAGCTTGTCCTTATCCATCTGCACTGTTTCGCTCGGCGCCAGATCATCTGCCACAACAATCACCGGTTTCTCGCCGATATCTCCACCATTTTCTCTTCCACTTAATATATTTACAAGTCTCTCAGAAATGTCTTTGACATCCGCCGCACGGGCTTTGAAATAGTCATCTTCCATCTCTGCAAACATCTTCGCAAAATTATCTCCGGTTGTTGCAACCGCAAATTCCGCATTTACCTGCTGTGTCTCAATGATATTGACGATGGAATCAACATAATCATCATCTTCCATCATCATCATATGCACTTCAAACACAGCAGCATTCATCTCGCCAACTTCTTTTACAGCTTTTTCATACAACTCACCAAGCTGTGCGATAGCTTTATCTCTGGCTTCTTCATATCTCTTCACTTCAGAAGCTGTATCTTCCACTCTGCTTCGCTTTACTGACTGTTCCCCTTTATGGTAAAACAGTATTTTTCCAATGGCAATTCCTTTGAAAATTGATTTTCCAGTTACTTTTTCCATCCTGATACCTCTTTTGATACCTTCTTATAAGTTCTCTTTGAAAAATGTTTCCATTGCTTCACAAGCTTTCTCTTCATCAGCGCCTTCTACTTCTACTGTAACCTCTTCACCGCATTTTACGCCAAGTCCCATCAGGACCATAAGTTTCTTCGCATCTGCTTTCTTCTCTCCCTTTTTAATCATAACAGAAGATTCATATTTTTTTGCTTCTTTTACAAGCATTCCTGCCGGTCTTGCATGGATTCCAACTTCATCAGTAATAACGTAATTAAATGTTCTCATAATAAATTCTCCTTCTCATTTTAAATTATTATTTTCAGCCTGTACACCTACGCAGAGTGATATCATTTTGTATCTTCTGCCACTTCATCAGAAGCAACTCTTTCGATATGCATAGCCAGATAACCAATCTCTACGTCATCCAATGTGCATTTAAGGCTTTTTCCTACCTGCTTACAAATATGCTTTGCCGTCTCAAACGACTGCGGAAATTTGATTTCCATATAATCATTCATATTCAGTTTTAATTTTTCCCCGTTTAATGCTCTCGCGACCATATGTCTCACATGATTCATCAAACGGTTATAGGACAATGACATTACATCAATCGTCTTTCCGGTTTCTTTCTCTACAAGATTGATGCATTCCCTGACAGAGCCTGCAATTTGCATTGCCTGTGAAACCTTTTGTTCCTCAATCGCAGAGTGGACGTGAAGCGCAATGTAACCAATCTCATCATCATTGATCTGAATACCCATGCGCTCCTTTAAAAGCGGTTCAATGCATTTTGCGACTTTAAATTCCATGTAAAACAATACACGGATATCATCAGTCAGCGGATTACTGATCTGCTCATTATTTTTTATTCTTTTCGCGGCAAATTCAATATGATCTGCCATAGGAAAGAGAATTGACCTGTCTATTTTTCCAAAAGTTTTTTCTGCCTCATTTAAAACTTCATTGGCAATTTCCAGACAAACTGGGGAAACAGATTTCGCAATTTCTTTCGCACTTCCACGGTCTGTCTCCTCTGTCAGCGAATAAACGGTAGCATCACTTCCGGCTTCAATCCATTCACTGACTTTTTTGCCAAATCCGACACCCTTTCCTAAGATCATACATTCCTTTTTCTTTTCCCCATGCATTGCAATCACTGCATTATGATTTAATACTTTTATTACTCTATATTTCACTTCGTCCACTCACTCTTTCTCTTTGCTCTTTATTTTTGAGCAAGTACCTCTCTAAATCCTCTGATTTGACTGTTTATTATTCGTCCAGACAATTCTACTCGTATATATCAACTGCAAAAAGTGCTTCTCCCGCCTGAATCTCCCCTTCTCTTATCAGACGTATTTTCTGATTGTCTTCAAGCTCTGTACACAAGATCGGTGACACTAAAGATGGCGCATTCGCATTCAGATAATCAAGATCAAGCTTCAGCATCGGAGTACCTTTCTTTACTTTCTGCCCATTTTCAACAAGAACTTCAAAACCTTCACCGTTAAGTTTTACAGTATCAATTCCCATGTGGATCAAAAGACTTACACCTGAATCTGTCAGAAATCCGACCGCATGCTTTGTCTCAAACACAAAGCAGACTTCACCGTCTTCCGGAGCATACACATATGGATCCTGTGGTGTTACAACTGCACCGTCTCCCATCATTCTTCCTGCAAATGCTTCATCCGGTGCGGTAGAAAGATCAGCCGCAGCTCCAGTCACCGGACTTGAAATAATAATAGATTCAACAATCTTTCCTGACTCTTCTTTCTCAACTGTGTCTTCTGTTTCTTCACTCTGTACATTTTCTGAAGCAATAAATTCCTCATCCGGCGCTGTTTCAAGATAATCTTCCAGATTCGACTTAATCACAGTAACTCTTGGTCCGTAAATGATCTGCACACCATTCCCTTTATGAACCACTCCGGAAGCTCCTGTTGATTTTAAGAGTGCATCACTTACAAGTTCTGCCTTATATACTGTGCAGCGAAGTCTTGTCGCACAGCAGTCAACATCAGAGATATTTTTCTTCCCGCCAAGACCTTCACAGATTGTTCTGGAAAGTGCATCTTCTGCTGTCTCCTCACCTGTTGTATCTTTGTTTCCTTTTTTCTTTGCTTCCACATCACTTCTTCTATATAATTTCACTTCTTCACTGTCATCGCGACCTGGTGTTTTTAAATCCATTTTTTTGATCAGGAAACTGAACAGGAAATAATATACGATAAAATATCCGACACCTACGATTACGACCCAGATCCAGTTTGTCTTACTGTTTCCCTGAAGAATACCAAACAGGAACAAGTCAATAAGTCCACCTGAAAAAGTCATGCCGACTCCTACACTAAATACATGCATCAGCATATATGCAAGTCCTGCAAATACACAGTGGATTCCGTATAAAAGCGGTGCCACAAAAAGGAATGTAAATTCCAGAGGTTCTGTAATACCTGTCAGCATGGAAGTAAGTGCTGCAGAAAGAAGAAGACCTTCTACTGCTTTCTTCTTTTCAGGCTTCGCAGTCTTATACATTGCAAGTGCCGCTCCCGGAAGTCCGAAGATCATAAGCGGGAACTTACCTGACATAAATCTTGTTGCAGAAACAGCAAAATGCTCTACACTCGGATCAGCAAGCTGTGCGAAGAAAATGTTCTGTGCACCTTCGATAAGTTTTCCGCCGACTTCCATAGTGCCGCCCACACCTGTCTGCCAGAACGGAAGATAGAATACGTGATGAAGTCCGAATGGAATGAGCAGACGCTCCATAAATCCATATACCCATGTTCCTGCATATCCGGAATTTAAAACCACATTTCCTACTGCGTAAATACCATTCTGGATCACCGGCCAGATAAAGAACATCAAAATTCCCACTGCGGTGTAGACAACTGCGCTGACAATCGGGACGAACCTTGTACCTCCGAAGAAGGAAAGTACCTGCGGAAGCTCAATCTTATAGAACTTATTGTGAAGTGCAGCAACTCCAAGTCCTACAATAATACCACCGAACACACCCATCTGAAGAGAAGTAATCCCACATACAGATGCAGTAGAGCCGTTCAGCATATTTTCTGTACCACCGGTAATTTCAATCATTGCACCAATTGACGCATGCATAATAAAAAAAGCAATTGCTGCAGCAAGAGCTGCTACTTCTTTCTCTTTTTTTGCCATACCAATTGCAACACCCATTGCAAAAATGATCGGTAAGTTTGCAAATACAATATCTCCAGCCTCTTTCATTACTGTAAACACTGCATTAAACACTGTACCCGGTCCCATAATATTTAGCAATCCGTATGTTTCAAGCATCGTCTCGTTCGTAAAGGAACCGCCGACTCCCAAAAGAAGTCCCGCTACCGGCAGAATCGCAATCGGCAGCATAAAGGATCTTCCGACGCGCTGAAGCACGCCAAAAATTTTGTCTTTCATTTTTCTTCTCCTTTTCACATTTTATTCTCGACAGAATATGTGCATATCATGCGGTTTTTATAAAAATTAATGGTACAAAAAAAGCATTAACACACATAAACATCCAAAAACATTTATGTATAGTTAATGCCTCCCGATCAAGTAACATACTATATCTGTAATAAACTTATCATTTCAAAAAGCTTTTGTCAAGACAAATTTTTGTATATCTTCTACGGCCTCAGCAATATAATCCGCTCCAGCCTCCTCAAGTTCTTCACGACTTCCAAATCCATAAAGAACCCCAAGGCAGTCGATTCCTACTTCTTTTGCCCCGATCACATCATGTTTTCTGTCGCCAATCATAAGAACTCTTTCTCTGTCCTCTTTCTTATATACATCAAGTCCACATTTTTCAAATGCATATCGGATCACTTCCGCTTTTGTCGCACGGCCTCCACTAAGTTCCATCCCCGCCACATGATCGAAGTAGGGAGCCAGACCAAAATGCTCGATAATTCTTTTCGCATACGGTTCCGGCTTTGAAGTGGCAACCACTGTCATCTTACCCGCCACTTTCAAGGTTTTGATCATTTCTTCAAACCCGTCGTAAACAAGATTCTCATAAATTCCTTTATCCTGATAATATTCACGATAGTATTTCACTCCAAGAAGTGCCTCTTCCTCGGAAAATCCATAAAATTCTCGGAACGAATCTGTAAGAGGTGGTCCGAGAAACTTGTATAATTTCGTCCTGTCGGTCTCTGTGATTCCAAATTTTTTAAGCGCATACATTACAGAATTAGTAATCCCCAGAGAAGAATCCGTAATCGTTCCATCCAGATCAAAGAAAAACACATCATAAGATTTCATATCCATCCTCCTACATTTGGTGTCGTACAATCTTATAATCATCATTCGACTGATAATACGGACAGTTCTTATAATTGCTGTTCATAAAACGGTAGTATTCATCCTCATCTAAATTTACATCACAGAAATAACATCCTTCTTCATCATCATAAATATAGTTTGCACAAAACTCACATGCCGCCATAAGCAATCTCCTTTCAAATAGGTACAGGGGAAAATGCAATTTGGGACGTAGACTTTTGCAAAAAGTCTACGTCCCAAATTTACTATTTCACGAGCAAACTCTTTCCTGTCATTTCTTTTGGCTGTTCCATTCCCATTAACTCAATGAGTGTCGGTGCGATGTCTGCCAGGCATCCGCCTTCTCTTAATTGATAAGCCGGATCTGCGTTCACAAGAATGAATGGTACCGGATTTGTTGTGTGTGCGGTAAATGGTTCGCCCGTTGCATCGTCAATCAACTGTTCTGCGTTGCCGTGGTCTGCGCAGATGAACATCTGTCCGTCTACTTCTTTGATTGCTTCTACCGTCTTTCCAACGCACTCGTCTACTGCTTCAATTGCTTTGATTGCTGCGGCTTCTACTCCGGTATGTCCTACCATGTCTGGATTTGCGAAGTTGATGATGATCACATCGTAGTCGCCGGATTTGATTGCGCCAACCAGTTTATCACATACTTCATAAGCACTCATCTCTGGTTTTAAATCATAGGTTGCTACCTTCGGTGATTTTACAAGGATACGATCCTCTCCTTCATTTGGCTCTTCTACACCGCCGTTAAAGAAAAATGTTACATGCGCATATTTTTCTGTCTCTGCGATACGTGCCTGTTTAAGACCGTTCTTTGCGAGGAACTCACCAAATGTATTTGTGATTTCTTCTTTTACAAATGCCACCTGTTTATTCGGAATCGTAACATCATATTCTGTGAAGCATACATAAGTTGTCTTAACTCTCTCGCCTCTGTCAAATCCTGCAAATTCATCATCACAGAATGTTCTTGTGATCTCTCTTGCACGGTCCGGGCGGAAGTTAAAGAAAATAATAGAGTCGTTATCTTTAATCGTCGCTACAGGTGCGCCGTCTTTCATAACAACGGTTGGAAGTACGAACTCATCGGTCACTTCTTTATCGTAAGATGCTTGAATTCCTTCCGGTCCGCTCACAGCTGTCTCGCCTTCTCCGTAAACCATTGCTCTATATGCTTTTTCCACACGATCCCAACGGTTGTCTCGGTCCATTGCGTAGTAACGTCCCATAACAGTAGCGACTTCACCTACACCGATTTCTTCCATCTTAGCAACTAATTCTTCTACATATTCTTTTCCGGATGCCGGAGGTGTGTCACGTCCGTCAAGAAAACAGTGAACATATACTTTTTTAAGTCCCTGTCTCTTAGCGAGCTCTAAAAGTCCGTAAATATGTGTGTTATGACTGTGGACACCACCATCAGAAACAAGCCCGAACATATGAAGTGCGCTGTCATTTTTCTTTGCATTTTCACATGCTGCAAGAAGCGCTTTATTCTCAAAGAAATCGCCATCCTGGATTGCTTTAGTGATCTTTGTAAGATCCTGGTATACAATACGTCCTGCACCCATGTTCAAATGTCCTACCTCTGAATTACCCATCTGACCGTCCGGAAGTCCTACTGCCATTCCGCTTGCGTTACCTTTTACAAACGGGCACTCAGCCATTAATTTATCCATAACCGGAGTCTTTCCCTCTGCGACAGCATTTCCGGTAGTATTCTCATTCAATCCATAACCATCTAATATCATAAGTACTGTTGGTTTTTTACTCATCTTCCTTAATCTCCTTCATTAAAATCAATTCAATCTCTGATTCACTATTTCTCAAGTAACCGTTCCATCCATGTATCTGCCAGTCCAATCCACGCCTGACACTGTTTCTGGATTCCACTGCCGTCTGCTCTCTGTACCAGCGGACTTGCAAGACTTAATCCATGCTCTCCTTCCGGAAATACATGAAGTTCTGCCGGAATGCCTGCTTTTTTAAGTGCTGATACCATGAGAAATGCATTTTCTACAGGAACAGATTTGTCCTCAAGTGTATGCCAGATAAAACATGGCGGTGTATCTTTTGTCACCTGTTTTTCCAGAGAAATCTCATCTTTTAGTTCCTCAAAACGTTCACCCAGAAGATTTTTAAAACTACTTTTCGTTCTATATTTTTCTTCTGAAGTAATTACAGGATAACTGAGCATGAGTCCCGCTGGCTTCAGCTGAATTTTCTCTGCCTTTACCGCCTCCGAAACCCAGTCCTGATTCCAAAACACCCCAAGCGTTCCTGCAAGATGAGCTCCTGCAGAAGATCCTTGCAAAACAATATGTTCTGTATCAATTTTCCATTCTCTGGCATGTTCATTAATAATCTTCATTGCAGTCGCAAGTTCCAAAAGCTGAACCGGATAACGTGTCGGCGCCAGTGAATAGTGAAGAACACACGCATGGTACCCTTGGTTCATAAAATGGATTGCCAGCGGTTCTCCTTCCCTATAGCTTAACTTTTCATAAGCCCCTCCCGGGCAAATCAGAACCAGCGGACGCTTTTTTGTCAAAATCTTTTCTGATGGTGTATCTAAAATGTATGCCATCAGCTTTGCATTTTCGTCAGAGCCCTCTACCCGAATCGGAATTTCTGTATATTTCATGTGCTTCCTCCTGCAATGACTGTTACTTTAAGCTTTTTCGTCAAAAGGGTCGCCGGATAAAACTGGCGACCCTGTTATACCTTATGTGTAATCAATTATTTGTAATTTACGATCTTACCAAAGTCAGCCTTCAGGGAAGCTCCGCCAACGAGTCCTCCGTCAATATCAGCCTGAGCAAATAACTCTGCTGCATTACCTGCATTAACAGATCCGCCGTACTGAATGCGGATAGCTTCTGCAGTTGCTTCATCATAGATTTCAGCGATGCATGCACGAATTCCTGCACAAACTTCTTCAGCCTGTTCTGTTGTAGCTGTCTTACCTGTTCCGATTGCCCAGATTGGCTCGTAAGCGATTACTGCTGTCTTAGCCTGATCTGCTGTAACATTTAAGAAACCAACTTTTACCTGCTGACGGATAAAGTCCATTGTAACACCCTGCTCTCTCTGCTCAAGAGTCTCACCACAGCACATAATTGGTGTAATACCATGCTCAAATGCTTTAATCATTTTCTTATTTACAGTCTCATTTGTCTCTGCAAAATACTCTCTTCTCTCAGAATGTCCGAGAACAACATATTTTACACCTGCATCTGTAAGCATAGCCGGAGAAATCTCACCTGTAAATGCACCTTTCTCCTCAAAATACATATTCTCAGCACCAACCTGAATGTTACTTCCCTTGCAAGCCTCTACTACAGGAATGATATCAATTGCAGGTACGCAAAATACTACATCAACATCTTCGCTTGCTACTAATGGTTTTAACTCCTCAACTAACGCAACTGCCTCACTTGGAGTTTTATTCATTTTCCAGTTTCCTGCTACAATTTTTCTTCTTGCCATTTTTTATCTCCTTAATCATATACATAATATATGTTCACTTTAATCTCAGTCTTTGATCACTCTAGTCTAAAGTAACTTCGCCTTACTAATCTCATCTCTCACCTTTGGCTCGGATTCGCTAAGTGCGGCGAAGTAAGTTCGCACTAGGCTCGAAAAAACCTCGCCAAGTGCTTACTTATCGTTAGCTGCTGCAACACCCGGCAGCTCCTTACCCTCAAGGAATTCGAGAGAAGCTCCGCCACCTGTTGAGATGTGTGTCATCTTATCGCCATATCCTAACTGGTTAACTGCTGCTGCGGAATCACCGCCACCGATAATTGTAACTGCTTCTGTATCAGCAAGTGCTTTTGCAACTGCCTCTGTACCTGTTGCAAAATTAGGCATTTCAAAGCATCCCATCGGTCCGTTCCATACGACTGTCTTGGCATCTTTTACTGCCTCACAGAAAATCTTAGTTGTCTCAGGTCCGATATCAAGACCTTCCCAGCCATCCGGAATCTCGCCTGCTTTCACTACTTTTGAATTCGCATCATTTGAGAAATCATCAGCGATAACAGTATCTACAGGAAGTAATAATTTTACGCCTTTTTCTTCAGCTTTCTTTAACATATTTAATGCATATTCACAGTAATCTTCCTCAAGAAGTGATTTACCTACACTTCCGCCCTGTGCTTTTGAGAAAGTATAAGACATTCCACCACCGATGATCAATGTATCAACCTTGTCAAGAAGGTTCTCGATTACAGAAATTTTACTGGATACTTTTGCTCCTCCGAGAATAGCAACAAATGGTCTCTCTGGATTATTTACTGCGTTTCCAAGGAAATCAATCTCTTTCTGCATAAGGTATCCTACAACTGCTGTATCAACAAACTGCGTAACACCAACGTTTGAGCAATGTGCACGGTGAGCTGTTCCGAATGCATCATTAACAAACACATCACAAAGTGATGCAAGATCCTTGCTGAAAGCCTCTCCGTTCTTAGTCTCTTCTGCTCTGTAACGTGTGTTCTCAAGAAGAATCACATCTCCATCTTTCATAGCTTCTACTGCTGCTTTTGCATTAGGGCCAACTACTTCCGGATCAGCAGCGAATTTAACTTCCTGACCGAGAAGCTCTGACAAACGAACTGCAACCGGTGCAAGTGATAACTCCGGTACCGGCTGTCCCTTCGGTTTTCCGAGATGTGAACAAAGGATGATCTTTCCTCCGTCAGCGATCAGCTTCTTGATTGTCGGAAGTGCTGCTACAAGACGGTTCTCATCTGTAATCTTTCCGTCAATAAGCGGAACATTAAAATCACATCTGCAAAGGACTTTTAAACCTTTTACATTAATATCATCAACTGATTTTTTATTAAGCATAGTTTACGCCTCCTATATTATAGATTTTAAAAAGGATCCGGTCCAAAAAGACCGGACCCTTTGTGAGTCTTTTTATATATCTATTGAAGTTCTTCGAGACTAAACTCACTAAAACCTCGCTAAATGTCTTAAGCTAACTCTGAGAAGTATTTGATTGTTCTTACCATCTGGCTTGTGTAAGAATTCTCATTGTCATACCAGGATACTACCTGAACCTCTGTTGTTCCATTATCTAATGGGCAAACCATTGTCTGAGTTGCATCAAACAGAGAACCAAATCTCATACCAACGATATCGCTGGATACGATCTCATCTGTGTTGTATCCGAAGGACTCATTAGAAGCTGCTTTCATAGCTGCATTGATCTCATCAACTGTTACAGTTCCTTCTACAACTGCTGTAAGAATTGTTGTGGATCCTGTTGGTGTAGGAACACGCTGAGCAGCTCCGATCAGTTTTCCGTTAAGTTCCGGAATAACAAGACCGATAGCTTTTGCAGCACCTGTGCTGTTAGGAACGATATTAACTGCTGCTGCACGAGATCTTCTTAAATCGCCTTTTCTCTGTGGTCCGTCAAGTGTCATCTGATCACCTGTGTAAGCGTGGATTGTACACATGATACCGGATTTGATCGGTGCAAGATCATTAAGAGCCTTAGCCATTGGTGCTAAGCAGTTTGTTGTACAGGAAGCTGCTGAGATAACTGTATCCTCTGGTTTCAGTGTATCGTGGTTAACGTTATATACGATAGTTGGCAGATCGCTTCCAGCTGGTGCTGAAATAACAACCTTTCTTGCTCCTGCTTTCACGTGAGCTGATGCTTTTTCTTTGGATGTATAGAAACCTGTACACTCAAGAACTACGTCAACACCAATCTCTCCCCAAGGAAGTTCCTCTGCGTTAGCTTTTGCGTAAATCTTGATTTCTTTTCCATCAACGATGATAGAATCATCTGTTGCTTCTACTTTGTCAGCTAAAGCATACTTGCCCTGAGATGAATCGTATTTAAGTAAGTGTGCAAGCATCTTTGGAGATGTTAAGTCGTTGATTGCAACTACTTCATATCCTTCTGCTCCAAACATCTGTCTGAATGCAAGACGTCCAATACGTCCAAATCCATTAATCGCTACTTTTACTGCCATGATTAATTCCTCCTAAAAGTTTGTTATTAACTGATTACACAGTCCTTTTATGCATTATGATTAACTCTTTAGTTCGTTAAAGAATCATCAACTGCAACTATTGTACTAAATTCAATACAAAAATTCAAGTGTCTTTTCTATTTTTTCATTGATGAATTATACAATCCTGTGAAATGTTGGTTTTCTTTCCTTGAATTCAGCGTAATATTTAAAACCACAATTCTTTAAAATCTCAATTGCTTTATCAAAATCATAGGCAATATGTTCAGGTCTGTGACCATCTGCGCCTACAGTAATAAGTTCTCCGCCAAGCTCTCTGTAACGTTTTAAAACATCCGGATGCGGATGAGCATACGGAAGTCCGTATTTCAGTCCGGCCGTGTTAAGCTCAATTCCTTTTCCTTTTTCAATCAGAAGCTTTAATACACTGTCAATCTCATCTGCAAATTTCTGATAGGAATATTCCTTCTCTCTCCCGGCTCCATAGCGGGTAACATAATCAATATGTCCAAATATATCAAAGTCATCGAATGCACATATGTCTTCTGACATCTCCGCAAATACTCTTCGGTAAACTTCCTCATCTGTTTTATCTTTAAAAATCTTTTTTGATGCCACATCGGAACAGTCAATACTGTGAACAGATCCTATGATGAAATCAAATGGGTATTTTTTCACAAACTCCCTGTAATATTCTCCCAGATACGGCTGAAGTCCAAGCTCCACGCCAATTCTGATGTCTATTCTGTCCTTATATTTTTCTCTTACCTGTATAAGCTTTTCAAAATACTTCTCTGGTTCAAAGATATCTTCTTCTCCCCAGTCCATAATATCTTTATCATAATGATCGGTAAAACATATGATCTTTAGTCCTTTTTCTATTGCCCCCTCAACCATCTGCTCCGGGGAGCTTTCTGAATCATGGGAAAAATTTGTATGCATATGAACGTCTGATATTATCATTTCCTACTTATCTCCTATTATCGTTCCTCCGCCGAGGACATATTCCTTATCATATAAAACCACTGCCTGTCCCGGTGTGATTGCTCTCTGAGGTTCCTCAAATGTACAAAGGATTTCATCGTCAGCAGTCTTTTTCACAGTGCACCATGCACCTTTGTGATTATATCTGATTTTTGCCCATACTCTCTTTTCTTCTGCAAGATCTGAAACTGACATAAAATTCAGATGATTGGCCCTGACATACTTTGACATAGATTCCGCATTTGTTCCAACTACTACTTCATTTGTCTCCGGACGTATCTCTAATACGAATACCGGGTGTCCGAGCGAAAGTCCAAGACCTTTTCTCTGCCCTACCGTATAATGTATAATTCCTTTATGCTTCCCTACTACTGTTCCATCTGAAGTCACAAAATTTCCAGGCATTATCTTCCGGTCAGTACTATCTTCTATAAAAGAAGCGTAATCTCCGTCCGGAACAAAGCAAATGTCCTGACTGTCAGGTTTATTTGCTACTTTGAGACCAATTTTCTCAGCCAATGCCCGAATCTCATCTTTACTGTATTCACCAACAGGCATTAAAGTTTTTGACAGCTGTTCCTGAGTCAGATTGTAAAGAGCATATGTCTGGTCCTTCGAACTTGTTGCCGAAGTCCGGATTGTGAATCTTCCATTAGGAAGTTTTTCGATTCTGGCATAATGACCGGTGGCAATATAATCTGCTCCAATGTCAAGACTCCTCTTTAACAGAGATTCCCATTTCACATATCGATTGCATGCAATACATGGATTTGGAGTTCTTCCATGAAGATATTCCTCTACAAAATAATCAATTACATTTTCTTTGAATTCCCGTTTAAAATTCATAACATAATATGGAATATCAAGACTCGCCGCCACTCTTCTTGCATCATCTACCGCACTGAGTCCACAGCATCCGCCGTTTTCCTCCATGACTGTGTTATCTTCATCCTGCCAGATCTGCATAGTCACACCAATCACATTGTATCCCTGTTCTTTTAAGAGCCAGGCAGCAACAGAAGAATCGACTCCGCCGGACATACCCACTACTACTGTTTTCTTTTCCATACTAATATGTCTCTTCCTCTTCTTCTTCGCCTTCGTGAATATCAGACTTTGGTTTTTCAAGCCCTTCTATTTTAATATCATTTTTCTCAGCGTAATCCCACAAAGCTGCATGAATTGCTTCTTCTGCCAGAAGTGAACAGTGAACCTTTACAGGCGGAAGTCCGTCTAACGCTTCCATAACAGCACGGTTTGTCACCTGCATTGCCTCCTGGATGGATTTTCCTTTTACAAGCT
Organism: Lachnospiraceae bacterium; assembly: GCA_051888795.1. Classification (GTDB taxonomy): domain Bacteria; phylum Bacillota; class Clostridia; order Lachnospirales; family Lachnospiraceae; genus MD308. The sequence goes on from JBJFCD010000213.1 coordinate 90,500, forward strand.
CTGTCGCCATACTGCTTGTTGCCACAGCGGCGCCACATCCAAATGTTTTAAATTTCACATCCCTGATGATCTGGTTCTCATCGATATCAAGATAGATTCTCATGATATCTCCACATTTTGCATTGCCAACAGTTCCAACCCCGCTGGCATTTTCTATCTCTCCTACATTTCTCGGATGCTCAAAATGATCCATTACTTTTTCTGAATACATCTATCAATTCCTCCTGTCGTTTTATACTTTTTTTCTATTTTTATTTTCCGTTTTTCTTTATAAAATCTTCATATAACGGTGACATCTGACGCAAATGATCTACTATTTCTTTTAAATTATCCACAACATAATCAATATCTTCTTTTGTAATTTCTTCATTTAATGTCAGACGAAGTGATCCATGCGCGATTTCATGAGGCAATCCAATTGCAAGAAGTACATGTGACGGATCGAGTGAACCTGATGTACATGCTGAGCCACTGGAAGCACAGATTCCTTTCATATCAAGTTTAATGAGAAGAGACTCACCTTCCACAAACCTGAAACTGAAGTTTGCATTATTCGGGAGACGTTTTGACGGATGTCCGTTAAGTTTTGTATACGGAATCTCATTCATAACGCGACCGATCAGGTAATCCCTAAGCTCTGTTTCCTTTTTCGTACGTTCTTCCATGGTACGCATTGCACGAGAAACTGCTGTTCCTATACCGATGATACCTGGCACATTCTCTGTACCGGCACGGCGCTTTCTCTCCTGTGCTCCGCCATGAACGAATGAACGGATCTTTACGCCTGTGCGGATATACAAAAATCCTATTCCTTTAGGTCCATTTAATTTATGTCCGCTGGCACTTAACATATCAATGTGATACTCATCTACATTGATTGGAACCTGTGCAAACGCCTGTACCGCATCGGTGTGGAATAAAATCCCATGTTCTTTTGCAATCTCTCCTATTTCTTTAATCGGCTGGATAGTTCCAATCTCATTGTTTGCAAACATCACAGAAATCAGAATAGTAGTCGGACGTATAGCAGCTTTCAGATCTTCAAGCTTTACCACTCCGTTTTCATCCACATCAAGATATGTCACTTCAAATCCTCTTTTTTCGAGGTATTCTCCGGTGTGTAAAATTGCATGATGTTCGATTTTTGTAGTGATAATATGGTTTCCTTTATCAGCATAAGCCTCAGCTGTTGCTTTGAGAGCCCAGTTATCAGATTCTGATCCACCGGCTGTAAAATATATCTCATTTGTCTTAGCTCCAAGTGCATTCGCGATTGCTTCTCTCTGCTTTGTAATCTCTTCTTTATTCTTCGCTCCAATTCCATATACGCTGGATGGATTCCCAAAATTTTCCGTAAAATACGGGAGCATTGCATCCACTACTTCAGGTGCTGTTTTTGTTGTCGCAGCGTTATCAAGGTATATTAATTTGTCCATGTCTCTTCCTCCATTTTCTGTATATATAATGATTCAATATAAAATTACTGAAATATTATTAACTGCCACACATTGGCTTTTCGCAATCTCCATCCGGATTGATTCGTCTGCTTTCCGTCACAAGCTCTTCAAGTTTAATCTCGTCAACTGTTTTTGTAATGCTTTCATTAATTTTCTGCCAAACATATTTCGTAACGCAACCATCCGAAGCACTGCATCCCTCTTCCGGATCAAAAGCACCACATTTTACCGGCTCCAGACTGCCTTCCAGCGCGCGGAGCACATCACCGACAGAAATATCTTTCATATCTTTTGCAAGCACATATCCTCCTGAGGCCCCCCGGATACTTTTGACCAGCCCTGCTTTTTTCAGCATTGCAACTAACTGCTCCAGATATCTTTCCGAGATATTCTGTCTCGCAGCAATACTGCTGATGGAAACCGGGTCACTCTCACTGTATCTCGCCAGATCAATGATCGCCCGCAGTCCATATCTTCCTTTTGTAGAAAGTTTCAATCTCTCACCTTCTTTGTAATTCCTAGTTATTTACTAGGCTTTCTTCTTATGTAGAATACCACCGAGCAAAATGTCTGTCAAGGTTTTCAATCACATTAAACTAAAATTTATCAGCCACCGAATTTTATCAAGTTGATTTCTGAAATGTCTCGGAAGAATATGCATGATTGTTCCTGATTTTGAATATGTTTAAACAACGAGCTTTAGGAGCTGTGATTATGTCTGTTAAACGTACCATTTTAAAAGGAACTGTCATACTTACGCTGACTGGATTTGCGACAAGATTTATGGGGTTTTTTTACCGGATTTTTTTGAGCCATACATTTGGTGAAGAGGGTGTCGGACTTTATCAGCTTATTTTTCCGGTTTATGCACTTTGCTTTTCACTGACATCTGCCGGAATAGAAACGGCCCTTGCAAGATGTGTTGCAAAACGAATGTCTGTCGGTCGGGAAGATGAAGCAAGAAAGCTTCTGTATACCAGTCTGTTTCTGTCAGTCAGTGCTTCTTGTATTGTCACACTTTTTTTGCAAAAATATGCGGGAATAATTTCATCTGATTTTTTGAAAGAAGAAAGATGTGCTGATTTTTTAATTATTTTATCCTATGCATTTCCATTTGCATCTGTCCACAGTTGCATTATCGGATATTACTTTGGTCTGAAAGAGACAAAAATCCCTGCCTACTCCCAATTAATTGAACAGGTGGTACGAATTTTGTCTGTATATCTGCTTTATCTTGCCGGTATAAAAAACGGAATTCAATTTGGCATTTCCATTGCAGTAGCAGGTCTTGTCACCGGAGAAATCGCTTCGTCTCTTTTTTGCTTACGAGCGATTACCAGAAAAATCTGTCTCTACAACAAACTTCCGAAACTGACAGGAGGAATTTTATCTTACACAAAATATGTAAAAGAATTACTTTTCCTTTCCTGCCCTTTGACTGCCAGCAGAGTTCTGTTAAATATCCTTCAGAGCATAGAAGCTGTCTCCATTCCTTTGAAGCTTCAGCAGTACGGTATGACGACATATAATGCTCTCAGTACCTATGGTGTACTGACTGGAATGGCACTTCCATGTGTCTTATTTCCATCGGCAATTACCAACTCTGTTTCAACAATGCTTCTACCCACAGTTGCAGAGGCTCAGACTTTAAACCGACGTCATCAGATGATCACAATCATAAAAAAAAGTGCATGCTACTGTGTATTACTTGGAAGTGCATGCTGTATTTTCCTTTTATTTTTCGGTCAATGGATAGGTTATTATCTGTTCACAAGCCGTCTTGCAGGAGATTTTATTGTCACACTGGCATGGATGTGTCCATTCCTTTATACTAACACCACTCTCATCAGTATAATAAACGGAATCGGCAAGACAACTCTCTCATTTTTAATCAACACAGCGGGGCTGGGAATAAGAATTATGAGTGTATTCTTTCTGATTCCTTTATTTGGAGTAAAAGGATATCTTTGGGGACTACTCTTAAGCCAGCTTGGTACTTTTATCCTATGCCTGAGCTATTTGGCTCATTATCTCAGGAAACAATAAAATGACCCGTTCCATTTCCTGCCGTTTACAACACATAACAGATATTACAGTGTCCGGATAAACATTTGCATGATTACAGGATTTACATAACATTCAAGCAGAATTCCTAACCCCAGGAAGAGAAAAAAAGCAGCTGTTTTGGAGGTATCCCACCGTATCTCCGGATAGAAATAAAGATACCAAAGCAAAAGAAGATATCCTGCAATATAAAATGCGAAATGAGGTACCAACGCAATCAGGCAAAGCAAAATTCCTTTAATTCCCATTTTCATCACAGCAGATGTGATAAGAAGACCGCTTGAAAAGCCTGTCCACAGCAAAAATACTGTTACAGCAGCTTTCCGTATTCTCGTGCTTCCCAAAGCCGAGAGCAAAATAACCGGTGTAACTCTGATTTTTGTAACATACCATAGATAATTTACAACATCTATATCAGCGACACCATACTGGCTTAAAAAATACTCATTAAATATTCCCATGCTGGCAATATAATCTTTTGACTGAAAATTTGCATACAGAATCCCAGCAAAAAAACCCAGCATATAATAGAAAACAAAAAGCTTCTTATTTTCCCGTATCTTCACAAAACACTCTCCTTCGCTCAAGATACTTCATTATATGTCTGGGTTTTCTCTATTATGTTGATTTTTTCTAATTTACATATTTATCTGCATATGCAAGAATTGCTGCTACAGTTTTTGAGTCTTCCATCTCGCCGGCATATATTTTTTTCTTTAACTCTTCCACTGTATAAGCCTTCACTGTTACATACTCTGCATCATCCAGTTTCTGCGCAGAAGGTTCTAAATCTTTTGCTACATAGATGTCAATCTTTTCATTGCAGAGCGCAACCGTTGTGCGAAGTGTAAGGAGCCATTCCAGATGATCCGACCGGTATCCTGTCTCTTCCTCAAGCTCTCTTGCCGCACATTCTATCCCAGGCTCATCAGGTGCATCCAACTTTCCTGCCGGAAGTTCCAGTGTTTCTCTCTCCAGTGCATTACGGTACTGGGTTACCATAAGGATTCTTCCGTCATCAAGAACCGGCACAACTGCCGCTGCCCCATCATGATGAATGTAGTCCCATACTTCTTTTGTACCATTGGCAAATTCCATATAATCCTTATATACTTTGACAACCGTCCCTTCATATGCCAATTCTCTTTTCACACGTTTTACTTCATCGCTCATATTCTTCCCTTCTTTCTGCTACAACGTTTCATTCATACTGCCTGTTCTGTACCCCATAAGATCCAGAGTTATATATGTAAAGCCAAGATTCTTTAGCTCTTTTACAATCTTTTCTCTCGTTTCCGGCTGCATAATTTGGGGAAATTCATCCGGCATAACCTCAATCCGGGCCATTTTCCCATGAATCCTTACTCTCAGCTGATGAAATCCAAGATCCAATAAAAGCTGTTCTGCTTTATCAACCATCATAAGTTTTTCTTTTGTAATCGTTTCTCCATAGACAAATCTGGATGACAGACATGCAAATGACTGTTTTTCCCATGTAGAAAGCCCCATCTTTTTAGAGAGAGTTCTTATCTCTGCTTTGGACAACTCCACATGCCGAAGAGGACTTTTGATTCCCAATTCTGCTACTGCCTGAAGCCCCGGTCTGTAATCTCCATTATCATCTGTATTTGATCCTTCCGCCACATACCGGATCTCATTTTCCTCCGCTATTTTAAGTATTTTCTCAAAAAGCTCATGTTTACAGAGATAGCATCTGTTCTTAGGATTCTTACAGAATCCTTCTATTTCTAATTCCTCCGATTGTACAATAATATGCTTTATTCCCTCTTTTTCACAAAACGCCTTTGCTTCCTTTAACTCTCTCTCAGGAAAAGAACAGGATTGTGCAGTGACGGCAATCACCTGATCCTTGAGCGTATCATGAGCAACTTTCAAAAGGAAAGTAGAGTCAACACCACTTGAAAATGCAATTGCGACACTTCCAAGTTCTAATAAATATTTTTTCAGATTTTCAAGCTTCTCTTCTGCTTCAACATCTGTATTCATATGCATTTCAAACACCTCCGCAATAATCATTTCTATTCTTTTACACATGGCTATATAAAATAATTGCCATGTGCGATTCTCTTTTTCATGATAATAACACACTTATAATATCCTGTAAAATGAAAACAGAATCGGATTTCTCCGATTCTGTTTCTATTTATCTTCTACTTGGCATAATCAGTAACACGCGATTCACGGATTACATTGACTTTAATCTGTCCAGGATATTCTAACTCATACTCAATCTGTTTTGCAATATCTCTGGCCATCAATACCATATCTGCATCAGATACTTGCTCTGGAACTACCATAACACGAATCTCTCTACCTGCCTGAATAGCAAAAGATTTATCAACACCCTTAAACTGGTTGGTGATATCTTCTAATTGTTTTAACCTGTTTGTATATGTTTCCAATGTTTCTCTTCTTGCACCCGGTCTTGCTGCAGAAATAGTATCTGCCGCCTGAACAACGCATGCAATCAGAGTTTCCGGTTCTACATCGCCATGATGCGCCTCTACTGCATTAATTACAGTCGCTGATTCTTTGTATTTTCTACATAAATCCACACCAATCTGAATATGAGAACCTTCCACATCATGGTCAATAGATTTACCGATGTCATGTAAAAGTCCGGCTCTCTTCGCCACTCTGACATCAAGTCCAATCTCACCGGCAAGAAGTCCGGCAAGTTGTGAAACTTCTATAGAATGCTTTAACGCATTCTGACCATAACTTGTTCTAAACTTCATTCTACCAAGAAGTTTAATCAGCTCCGGATGAATTCCGTGAACACCAACTTCAAGTGCTGCTGCTTCACCTTCTTCACGAATCATTGCGTCAACTTCTTTTTGCGCTTTTTCCACCATCTCCTCAATTCTTGCCGGGTGAATACGTCCGTCAACAATCAGTTTTTCAAGCGCAATTCTCGCAACTTCTCTTCTTATTGGATCAAAGCCGGATAATACTACGGCTTCCGGAGTATCATCAATAATCAATTCTACACCGGTCATAGTCTCCAGCGTTCGAATGTTACGTCCCTCTCTACCAATAATTCTGCCTTTCATCTCATCGCTTGGAAGCTGAACAACTGAGATTGTAGTCTCAGCTACGTGATCAGCCGCACATCTCTGAATAGCAGTAACAACATATTCCCTTGCCTTTTTATCTGCTTCTTCTTTTGCCTGCGTCTCCAACTCTTTGACTAATTTGGCAGTGTCATGTTTCACATCTTCTTCAACAGTTTTCAACAAATATTCTTTTGCTTGTTCGGAGGTAAGTCCTGAGATTCTTTCTAGTTCCTGTACTCTTTGTCTGCCCAGCTCTTCCACTTTCGCTTCACGCTGTTTCAGTTGTTCTTCTTTTGCTGCAAATCCTGCTTCACGCTTCTCGATGGCGTCGGACTTTTTGTCTAAGGCCTCTTCCTTGGAAAGGACACGCTTCTCATAACGCTGTAACTCTGCTCTTCGCTCCTTGGTCTCTTTTTCAAGTTCATTCTTATTCTTGATAGATTCCTCTTTAATTTCCAAGAGAGACTCCTTTTTCTTTGCTTCAGCCGTCTTCACTGCGTCATCAATGATCTCACGTGCTTTTGCTTCTGCATTTCCAATCTTAGACTCAGCATTACTCTTCAGATTGGCAACCGTAACAAAATGACTGATGACTGCCGCTGCTATGATAAGCACTACTGCAATTGCAATAATGAATCCACTACTTAGCACAGGAGCACCTCCTTATTTAGTTTTCATTGTACAAATACAACACTTAAATTTTATACTGTTTTAACAAAGATGTCAAGCATTCCACTCAGAAACTTGTATTACCTGCCTTATATCGTCATATCCAAAACCTTTGCGCGTGAGAAATCCCAGAATTTTCCGGGTCTCTTTCCGGTCAGCGGTTTCCGGGTCATATTTTTTCTTCCTCAGAATCTCTGTAATGGCCTCCTTTGCATCTTCTCTTCCATAGCTTTCTTCAAAAGCCCTATCAATCACCTCTTTATCAAGCCCCTTTTGTATCATCTGTGCATAAAGCTCTTTTTTACTTTTTCTTTCCTTCCTGCACTCTATAAAATTTCTGGCATAAGCATCGTCATTAATATATCCGAAAGATTTTACATATGCAATTGCCTCCTCTGTAATCTCATCCGGATAATGATCCTGCTTAAGCTTCTGACGAAGCTGTGATTCCGTTCGTCCCATAGCGTTCAAGAGATGCAGCGCACGAAGCTTTGCTCTCTTTAATATGACTTCTTTGTATATCTTATCATATATTTCTTTTTCAATCTTTTCTCCGACTGCAACATGATAACGAGAAAGTTCGCCTTTGTATAATACAAAAGCGAACTTTTCATCTATATACACTTTAAATCTTGTCGTTGTCACAGCCTCAATTTTTGTGACGATCATTTATTTTAGTTATCCTCCGCTCTTATTCCGGCTACTCTTTTTCTTCATCCTTAGAAGCTTTCTTTCGTGTAGCTTTCACAGTAGTTTCCTGTTCTTCCGGCTCTTTTCCTTCACCGCCGAACTGATAATGTTCACGAATCTTTTTGTCCAGTTCTTCCATAACATCAGGATGTTCTGTAAGATAATTCTTTGCATTTTCACGTCCCTGGCCAATCTTGTCTCCATTGTATGCGAACCAGGCTCCACTCTTATTTACAAGATTAAGATTCACGGCCAGATCCAGAATATCTCCTTCCTTTGAGATACCTTTTCCAAACATAATATCAAATTCTGCTTCTTTAAACGGAGGTGCTATCTTATTCTTCACAATCTTTACACGAGTTCTGTTACCGATCATCTCTCCACTCTGCTTCAATGTCTCAATTCTGCGCACATCCATACGGATAGATGCATAGAACTTCAGCGCCCGTCCTCCTGTTGTCGTCTCCGGATTACCAAACATAACGCCAACCTTTTCACGCAGCTGGTTAATAAAGATGACAACACAGTTTGATTTGCTGATCACCGGAGTCAGCTTTCTGAGAGCCTGTGACATCAGTCTTGCCTGAAGACCTACATGCGAATCTCCCATATCTCCCTCGATCTCCTGCCTTGGCACCAATGCCGCAACTGAGTCAATGACAATAATATCCATTGCTCCGGAACGTACCATCGTCTCTGCAATCTCCAATGCCTGATCTCCACTGTCCGGCTGCGAGATATAAAGTTCATCAATATCTACCCCTATATTCTTGGCATAAACAGGATCCAGCGCATGTTCTGCATCAATAAATCCTGCGATTCCGCCTCTTTTCTGTACTTCTGAGATCATATGAAGCGCAACTGTAGTCTTACCACTTGATTCCGGTCCATAGATCTCAACAATACGTCCCTTTGGGACTCCACCGAGACCAAGCGCGATATCCAGACTCAGAGAACCTGTAGGGACCGTCTCAACAGCGACCTGTGCTGCCGGATCTCCGAGCTTCATAACTGTTCCTTTACCAAAATCCTTCTCTAATTTCGCAATTGCTGCCTCTAATGCTTTCTGCTTATTCTCATTAGCTGCCATAATTAATTCTCCTTTTCGTTATCGAACGAATGTTCGCTATCTGGTTATTATAGTATTATACTTGCCGCAAAATGTCAATAGACAAATATTGTTTTCTTTTCGCCTAATAACCTGAAACATCCCCTTAAGATGAAAAAATCATATCACAGATACTTTGTTTTATCAAGAAAATACCGCAGCGAAAGATTATCGTATATAATCAACTCTTTCGCTACGGTATCTGTTATCCTGTCTGATAATTTCAGCTTCTATAATTCCTCAAATTCACAGGTATCCAGCCATTCATCGAACTTGTCAATAACCTGTTCATATTCGTCTTCATCTTCGATATAGATCAATTCATGATCATCTCCGCCGGTTGGATCTTCCTTGAATTCGTAAAACCACACATCCTCTGAAAAATCGCCATCCTTGTCCAGTTCACTGAGTGCCACATATTCTTTTCCGTTCAGTTCCAGCGTAGTAAGAATCGCACATTCGATTTCTCCCTCATCCGTAAACAATGTTACGGTATCAACTTCTAATTCCAGTTCTTTTCCCATAAAAACAGTTTCCTTTCATTAAAATGATGTTCTGTGAATAGATTTGCTAAGCTAAACCGTTTTTATCATAACATATCCGGTATGAAATTGATATGAAAATCTATTCTTTGTCAGCCGATTTTTTCAATTTCTGTATGGTCTCAGAAGTAGTGTACAAAGACACTTCCTGATTTCCGTTCTCTGTTCTGATCTCTGCCCATATACTTCCTTCTGCCATATCACTGTTTATAACTGAAGATGCCAAAGGTTCTTCTATGAAGCAAAGACTGTCTTTTACAGACTCAATCACGTTCTGATCCCGTACGACATATTCTTCATCTTCATCCGTATCTTCATTATATTCCGAAATTACAATTTTATGGATATCAAAATCTTTCATAGAAGTACTCATGTCTATCTCAAGTTCATCCCGGATATATGCAATGGTCTTTTTAAATGTCGGATAAATATCATAATAATCTACGACACCGGAATAAATATCATTATTACTCAGATGTTCAACGGAAAGCTGTCCACAGGGAAGCATATTTTTTGCAGTATCATAATTAAGCTTCGTTAATTCTTCCAGATAAATACGGAATAATTCAGCTCTCTGCTCTTTCGTGATATCAAGATTCCGATACTCTACCGGAAAAGATAATGAAACAGATTCCACTACAGACCAGTCGGCAGTATAGAGTGAATAAGTATCTTTTTTATACTGTTCATCATCAAACACTTCACTCATAAGCTCACTTTGAAGTTTTTTATCAAGAACATAACAGCGATTTATCTCTTTTCCGTTTTTCATTCTGTATTTTATTGCAAATAAATTATATCCCGCTTCTCCGTCATTATAATTCCCTGAATTTTTATCATTATTATTTACTGCCTTATCCATAGTAGCAAGCACTTTTTCGAGAGTTTCTCCTGTAACCCCGCTTCGTTCCTTGCCCCAGTAGTAATCATCCCCTGTTCCCATATAAGGTGTATTGATGACAATGGAATTTACTTCAGATTTGTCCGGAAGAAAACTATCATATCCTCCCAGATCCAGCCAGAAGAAACCAACGATCAAAAGGGATGCACACATAGAAAATATCATCTGTTTTTTGTGTGCCCAGAGGCCACGCACATCAAGCCTGTAGATACATTCAATGATTCCATGAAAAATAGCTGTTCCGATTACAATTCCGATTATGATCCATTCTCTTCGAACGTCGATAGAAAGATTCGCTAATATAATTCCCGTGTAGATAGCCATCGGTACCACAATCAGAATCCTGATAGCAGGTTTTGTCCCCGGAAATGCCATCGACTTTCCCGCCATCTCTGATTTTCTCTTTTCAGACAGTATGTAATCTGCTGCTAAAAGTAATAAAATCCAAATACATAAAACACCAAAAGTCTTAATATGTCTTGCCCATGTCCACGTATCAAAGTCCCACAAAAGTTTAAATCCTACACTTACCGGAGACAGATACTCAAATCCTTTTCCCCACTGGCTTTGAGTGCAATAAGTCTTAAAAAATGTCTCCGCAAGAACCGGATAAAGATTCCTCACAAACACAGGAAAATATGATGCCAGAACACCAAATCCCAAAAATGCCGTAAAAGTATTTCCTGTCATGAGCATTGCAAATGTCATAAGAAGATATGCTGCAAGATACACGGCAAAATAACAGATTACAGACGACACTGTATTTACGAAAAACATTTTGCCAAAACATCCCACGCAAGCCACAACGACACATCTTAACAGCATAGTCACAGTAATGGAGATGAAATAGAACAGAAAGTCATTTGTAAGAGTTACAAAAAGCATATCTCTTCTCTTTATTGGAAGCGAATGATAAAAATCGACCTCTACTTTCGAATGTAAATAACGGAATGCACTTGCCGCCAAAATCACACCTGCGCAGATTGAAATGATTCCCAGCACCGTCTCCGGCTCTGATAAGGCTGTTATTTCTCTCAGCACAGAATTTGCATTCTCGTTAGAGTAATAAATATTCTGTACTGACATGATAAATCCAATAATGTAGATGATAAAACATAAAAGCACAACCGCTATCATTCCGATTCTGTGTTTTGTATTCTCTCTTCTGAGACTAGAAAACGAGATTTTTGATGTCATATCCGATCACCTCCGTTTCGCAGATAAATATTTCTTCCAGTGACAATGGGAGTATTTCTTCATAAACAGGATTTAATTCTTTAAGTTCTTTCATAATTTCCCCTTCATCACCTCTGACTGTCATAGTGATCAATCTACCTCTCTGATTCAGTTTCAGAATATCAAATCTCTTGTACAAAGAAACCTTATCATCCTCTGGAAATACGCACTGAACTTTATGAATATTATACTTGAGATCTTCAAGCTCTTTTGACAGAAGGATGCCTCCTGCGTGCAAAAGCCCTATATGGTCACAGATATCTTCAAGTTCTCTCAGATTATGAGACGCAATAACCGGTGTCAGCCCTCTTTCATCAATCTCTTTCGCGAAAATACTTTTCACTCCCTGGCGCATCACGGGATCCAGCCCGTCAAATGTCTCATCGCAAAACAGATATGGTACATTTGTACACAATCCTAATATAATAGAAAGCTGCTTTTTCATCCCTTTAGAGTAAGTCTGAATTTTTCTGTCCTTCTCCAGATGAAATCTCTTAAGAAAGTCTTCAAATTTTTCCTTCTGAAACTTCAGATAATATTTACTGTAAAAATTACCCATGTCCATTGCTGTTGCATTAGGGAAGAAGAACTGATCATCTGATATATAAAAACACTTTTCCTTTGCCTGAGGATTATCCCATACATTCTGACCGTCAATCAGAATTTCTCCTCCGTCCGGCTTTAAAATTCCCGCCATCATACGCAGAAGAGTACTCTTCCCGGCACCATTTGTTCCAAGCATCCCGAAAACATTCTGAGGCAGAATAGTAAGATTTACCTCTTTGACTGCTTCTGTCTTTTCAAACACTTTACTAACCTGTTTTATCTCTATCATACTTCCACCTCCCCTGCCACTTTTCCCATCGTCTCAAGCAGCTCTTCTTTTGTTATTCCTTGTTTCATACACGACTCTGCATGATCTGCAAATTCTTTCAGCATCTTTTCCTTCTTCTTTTGCACCAGGCTCTCACTTGCCTGTACAAAACTTCCGATTCCTTTCACACTGTAAACAAATCCATCTTTTTCAAGCTGTGAAAAAGCCCTCTGTATCGTATTGGGATTAATAGACAGCTCAACTGCAAGTGAACGAACCGAAGGAAGCTTCTCATCTGCCTGCAGAACACCACTTAGGATCAATGCCTGAAACCGTTCTGCAATCTGCTCATAGATTGGACGTTTGTCACTGTAATCAATAATAATCATAGCCCCTCCTTTCACTGTATCAACCAAGTGTATGAAGTGTATTAATCTTGTTGGTACACTTATAACATATAAGATTCTACGAATCAATAACCTTCATAGAACCTTAATACAACATTAATAATTTACAAACAAACTCTTTCCAGCACCTTTTTCATGCACCAGTCCAGATCTCTTTTTTCAACAGCTTCAAGCGTAACAATATCATAGCGCCTGATCTCATTTCCATTCAGAAGATAAATATACTGTCCTGCCTTCTCCCATTTTTTTACCGGTGCATTCATATATGTTTTTATCTTTTTTTCTATGGTTACCTTTTCATCATCTCTGAGCAATACCATAAGTTCTTCTTTCTCCTCTTCTTCCTGTTTCACTCCTACAGCAACCTGGCAGTCTAATCTGTAGCTATCCAGTGCATCAGCTCCGCCTTTCACCGGAATAACCGTATCCGGCATTTTCTCATATACATTCCGATAACGATAATGAGAAAGAGCGAATTCCATCAATTTTTTCGTATCTTTCCATTTATAGCTTTTATTTCCTGGCCACCCACATGCAAGAAGGGCTACAATGAAAGTTCTCTTTTCCTGTCTGAGTGCTCCTACGTAACAATACCCCGCTTCTGCTGTAAATCCCGTTTTCCCGGACAACGCCCCATCCATCATATCAAGAAATGTATTGTGATTATTACAGGAAAAGCTGCGTTTCTTTTCCACATCGGTAAAGGAATAACTCTTTGTTCCCGTAATCTCAAGAAATTCTTCTTTTTTCGGAGATTCACAGATACAGTACCGCATGATAAGTGCAAGATCTGCAGCTGTTGTCGCATGGAGCCCTTTCTCATCTTCCCCATCCAATCCATTCGGAGTCACAAAATGTGTATCTTCACATCCGATTTCTTCTGCCTTATCATTCATCAACTCAGCAAATCCTTCTACTGTGCCTCCGATTGCTTCCGCGATCACAACAGCACTGTCATTATGTGATTCCAGCATCAGAGAATACAGAAGATCTGAAATATAATATTTTTCATCAGTCTGTACTCCGAGATGTACTTTCGGTTGTCCGGACGCAAGATCAGAAACAGATGCAATCTGATTTTTTTGCATTTGTTCCAATGTTATGATACACGTCATAATCTTTGTTGTACTTGCCATGGGACGAACTTCTCTTTCATTTTTTCCAAATAAAATACGCCCACTGTCAGCATCCATAAGTACTGCTGACTGGGCGTAAAGTTCTCCCGGCTCGTCCCCGGCTTCCTCTATCGTTTCCTGCAATTTGATTTCTTCCTTTTCCTTCCGGTTGTTTATAAAATATGTATTTTCAAAAATAACTACAGAAATGCACTGTACTAAAATCAAAACTGTAAGAATCAGTCTCAACAATCTTCCTTTTCTCATTTTCCGCACCATCTTTTTAATATCATTGAAATATATGCGAAAACTTAAAATCTTATGTACAGATCCACTTACACATTATAGATCAAGCTTAAGCTGTACTTCTTCTTCTGCCTCTGTTTTCAGAGACTCCACCTGTTCCGGATTCATGCTTGGAAGATCTTCTACAGACTGTATCCCGAATCTTCGAAGGAACTCTTCTGTTGTTCCGAATAAAATAGGTTTTCCCGGCGCATCCAGACGTCCAACCTCACATACAAGGTTATATTCCACAAGTTTATTCACTGCATGATCCGATTTTACCCCTCGGATCTTTTCGATTTCAAGCTTTGTTACCGGCTGTTTATATGCAATAATTGAAAGAGTCTCTAAAAGGACATCTGTAAGAACATAACGTTTTGGCTGTTTTGCAATCCTTATCAAATATTCATACATCTCTGCCTTCGTACACATTTGATAAGAATCCTCAAGCTCTACAATCCTTACTCCCCGATCCTCTTCTTTATATTTGTCCATCATCTGATGGATGATCTTTCTGGTCGTATTCTCATCATGCTCAATAGCAGACGCAATTTTTCCAAGCTCGACAGAGTCTCCCATCGTAAACAGAATTGCCTCTATGATTCCTTCTATTCTCTTAATTTCCAACGTTTCCATACCTTTCTCTCTTTCAAACTTAGCATAACTGCGACGCAATCATAATATCATCAAACGGCTGCTTTTGTTCGATGAATATTGTTCCTTCTTTCATAAGCTGCAAAATTGCCAGAAATGTCACTACTACCTGAGTTTTGGAGCTCTGCTTTGTCAGAAGCTTCCGAAAACTGAAATTCTTGTGCTCTCTGGCATAATTTGTCACATACTCAAGCTTATCCGGTAAAGTTACTTCCTCTTTTTCAAGCTTTCCGAATTTACTCCTAACCGGATCGATCTTGTCTACCTGGCGCTTCATAACGTCCTGAAAGATACGGTTAAGCTTCGCAAGTGTCAGATCTCCGAGAAGTTCATCCAGATCCACCGGTTCCACATAATCCAGTACTTCATCCGGAATTATCGGTTCCCTGTACAGAGTACGTTCTCCTTCTATCTGACGGTCACGAAGCTCGTAGGACATATATTTGTACATTTTATATTCAAGCAGCTGCTCCACGAGTTCCTGTCTCGGATCTTCTTCCTCTCCTTCTTCATTGACCTCGGCTGGGAGAAGCATCTTACATTTAATATCCAAAAGCGTGGCTGCCATTACGAGAAATTCACTCATTACATTCAAGTCTTCTTTTTCCATGGCATTAATGTAATCCATATATTGATTGGTAATCTCCACAATTGGAATATCATAAATATCTATTTTGTTTTTATCTATTAAATGTAAAAGAAGGTCAAGCGGACCTTCAAATACCTGCAATTTTACCGGAATACCCATATTTTCCCTCACATTATCTGCGGATTTCATACACTTCGTAATACTGTATTATACAGGATTTCTTTTGTTTTCTCAAGCAAAATAGTCATAGCTTTTCAACTATGACCAAATCATCTGTCTTTCCTACGTGGTAGTTTTTTCACGCAGATTCAGTACAATCAACTCTGCCGGATTAAACAGACGAACCTTTATGGTATGAACTCCAAGTCCTTTACTTACTACAATATCCGAATCACCCTCTCTGTAATGGCCTCCGGAATACTTTGGGAACAATTTAAAGGCCGGAGAAATCACACCTGCCACGCCCGGTATCCTCACAACTCCGCCATGCAGATGCCCGGATAAAATAAGATCCGCGCCCCAATCTATATATTTCTCCATATAAGTCGGATTGTGAGCCAGCAATATCTGATACGTATCTTTCTTCGATTTTCCGATTCGCTCTGTAATCTCCTCCATTAGCAATGGCACTTCATGAAAGTGTGCATAGCATTCTTCAGGTATCTCTAACCCTGTAATATTCACCCCGCACTGTTCAAACAGAAAATCCCGTGAATCATTCTCAAGAAAACAAACACCTGAAGCTTCAAGCTTTTCTTTATAATCTTCATACGATTGTTCGTAATCTTCTGGATTTTCTTTTCTCCTCTGCTCGTGGTTCCCATTTGCATAATATACAGGAAAATACTTCGCAATTTCCTTTACAAATGAAAGCGCCGGTTCATAAGAACATTGGGCTTTCTTAACAAACATATCTCCTCCGATCAGTATCAGAGCCGGTTCTATCTCCCTGATCTTCTGAATCAGAATCTCATTATGATGTCCATACTCCTGATTATGGAGATCGCTCAGGAAAACAATTTTACCGGACGATCCTATCCCTTCTAGTTTCTCAGAAAAGATTTCATAAGTAACCACTTCAAAACGATGAAGCTCCCGATAAATCTCAATAAAAAGAGCCAATAAAGCGATTGCTATGATAATTAATACAATTTTCAAAGTCATTCTCCTCGTAAATATATTTTATCCCCTTTAAAAGCACTTTGATATTATATTTGTAAAAACAAAGCCTTTCCTTTTGGCGCCACAAATAGAGTGACGCCAATCAGGCAGGCTTTTCTAAACCTCTAATCCGGTTGTCTTCTCTCCTTTTTCTTCGGCTTCTCTTCTGCAGATTTCTTCAAAATCCGCTATTGCATCCTCAGAGCCCATCATCCAGAGAATATCCCCTGCCTCAATCAATGTTGTAGCAGTCGGAAGTTCGAGAATTTTACTGTAAGGAGTTTTCAATCCTACGATCATAAGGTGATAGCGGTCCTGAATCCTTGACTCACGAATCAGCATATCACAGAATGTATCTGTCGGCAATACACGATACTCAATACAGCTAAGTGGTGACTGTTTCTCTGTGTCGCCATATCCCATAAAATCTTTCAGTGATGAAACAGAATATTTTTGTCCGACATCCTGATAATCACGGAATCTGTCAAGTGCTTTTGCAACACCAACTGCAAATACACGGTCTCCGCTATATACATGAACGCTTCCACCTGGAACAAGAATAATCTCCGTCTTTCTTTCAATCTTAATAATGAATACATTCTGTCTTCGTCCCCAGTAAAGTTCCGTAAGTGTTTTGCCTGCATACTCTGCGTCTTTTGGAACTACGAAGGACATAACTTTGTAATCGCTTTCGAAACTGTCCACAAATCCCGGTAATGTGATTGTAGAATTCGATTCTGACATGCTCGCAAAGAGAAATGCAGCTCTTGTAAGTGTTGAGTACTGTTTTCTTGCCCTGTAGTCCTTCAGATACAATACACCACCGGCGAGCATCCATGCTACGAAGATAAAGATTGCTCCTCCACCCATAAAGACCGGCTGTCCGGGTATAAACAAAAGAATAAATAACCCTGTCATACAGATTGCCGCAAACCACGCCATCGGCAAGCCACCTGGAATCTTATATGGTCTCTTAAGTGCAGGCTCTTTCTTTCTGAGCACTATCAGACAAAATGCCGTGATCATCCAGCTTGCCACATATCCTGCAGCGGAGAAACTTGTAAGTGAACCAATCAAACCACTTCCTAAAAATGGTCCGATCAGAGATGCAACTAAGCTGACTTTCAATGCATTGATCGGTGTTTTGTAAACCGGATGCTGCCTTGACAAGCTAAATGGTACAATACTTACTCTCGCCATAGCCATGAGAATCTGTGAAGATGCCATCATAAAGCCGTTCCAGGTCGTAAGGAGACCACAAACCGCGCCAAACAGAATCAGTACGTATAAAACATTTCCGATTCCACCCGGATAGAGTGAACGGAACATCAGTGCCGCAGCTGGATTTGAAAATTTGATAAATTCCTTCCACGGGAGCGCTCCACCTAACGTGAAAAGAAGCAATGCATAGAAAAGACAGGATAACACAACTGTGATTACTACAGTTTTTCCTACCCCTTTCGTATCTCCGCCGGCGCTTTCAATCCCCTGAGGAATTGTCTCAAATCCTGCAAGGAAGAATGGTACAGAGGCAAGGATTGATGCCATACCACCGATAAATGAATTGTGGGTTCCTGTTCCTGTATTCTCATAAAACGGCTGCAGATTTCCAATGTCAAATTTGATTGCCGCACAGATCATTGCAAGAATTCCTGCCCCAACTAAAGCCATACAGAGTACTTTCTGTAATGTTGCAGATGATGCAACACCTTTTCTGTTAATCGAATAAAGTACAATCGATATAATCGTACCCAGAATAATATGTCCTAAATAAATATCCGCTCCGGCCAGCGTGTATAGCGGCGATCCTGCTTTCAGGATTGGGAAAACAATACTCAGAATATCTACAACGTAAATTGCCTCCCAAGGAATAATTGTAATGAATGCTCCAAATGCAGCCCATCCGGAAATAAACGCAATTCTGTCACCGAACGCGCGAAATGCATACGCCATACCACCACCGGATACAGGAAGCATGGTACAAAGCTCACAATAACAAAGAGCAATCGGTACCATAAGAATCATTGCCACCAAATATCCTGCCGCAGCTGGCAACGGACCACCACTGCTGTTCATCCAGCTATTGATCGAAACTGCCCAACCGACTCCTACAATCGCTCCGAAGCCGATACAGAAAAAATCAATAGCGGATACGCCTTTCTTTTTCTCCATCTCCTTTTTCCTCCTATAATACAACCTCGTATCATTTTATTTATTGTGGATTGTATCCAAATATTAAAACGATTTTTCTTATTATACTATTAGATTTCACAAACCACAATAGTCTTTAATATGAAACTTTTTAATCTTTACAATGACAGAAACTTAAAAAGGCATCTTTCGCGATGAAAGATGCCTTTTATCTCTACAGATAAACTGTTTTCAAATTCATTCTTAGCCTAAAAGCAACAAGCTGAATACCAATGTAAAGAGCGCTACTGTCTCTACGATACCTACTACGATAAAGTAGTTTGCTGTACCTTTTCCTGTTGCTCCCAATGCATCTGCAGCTGCTGCAGCACATTTTC
>JBJFCD010000214.1:0-5075 GCA_051888795.1 Lachnospiraceae bacterium
CGAAGCATATTGCCACCACTTCTCTGGGCATAGCTTCCAAATCCTCCGGAAAATCCTTTATAAGCCTTTTTATCTACTTCTCCCGCTTCAAATGCTTTTATCTTTTCAGCAAATAAAGCAATATCACTTCTCATCTGTTCTTTTAATTCCTGGTTCATCAAAATACCTCCTGTTTTATCTGTATTTTGCACTATTTAAAGCGTTTAATACAAGTATAAAATAAACTATCTCAAATGACAAATATTTTATGATATTTCTGGACATTTTCAATATAAGAATCCTATGAAAAATCAAAAATATCTAATCTATTATTTTGTCTAAGTGTTCTAAAAATAATTCATGAATCTTTGAATACTCTCCCAGACCTTTTAAGTGACAAGTAACATCATATCCCGCTTTTTCACAGAGAAACGCCCAGGAATCTTCCGTATCTCCTGCCATATCATTATTGGCATGATCTCCGGCAACAATCATAAAGGGCGCCAGATGCACACAAGTTACGGGAGTGTTTCTAAGCTGTCCAAGAATTTCTTCTATGAAAGGATAAGCTTCTACAGTACCCATGTAAATATTAGGATATCCCATTTCTTTAAACATATAATCAAGTGCAGCGTATGCTGTATTCGAATGATGCTCGCTTCCATGTCCCATCAAGATCAATGCATCTTTTGAATCAGTATCATAAGACAGAATATCCTTAAACTCATCTGCGATGATACGAATCACTTTTTTCATATCTTCTGTGGAAGAAATCAAAGGATTCCCAAAAGAGAGGGAAGAAAATCTATCCTGATATTTCATTGCATCTTCTTTCAGCAAATCAAATTCAATTCCGTTAATCACATGAGTTGTCTGGATAAATACATCTGTAATTTGATCAAGCGCCATCTGTTCTAAGGCTTCGCTGACGGTGCAGATTTTTTCACCGGTAGTTTTTAATAGTTTTGCCATGATGATCTTACTTGTCCAGGCAGTATATACTTGAATCTCCGGATGTGCATGCCGGATGGTATTTTCAATAGAGGTGATTGTTTTTTCGCGAGTGTCCGCATAACTTGTGCCAAAACTTACGATTAAAATACCTTTTTTTCTATTCATGGAAATGTTTCTCCTTTGCCAGCATTTCAATATCTTTACTCATTCTCAATCTCTATTTGACACATTTTCATTGCTTCCAGTGCCTGTTTGTGACTTTCCGGTGTCACCCCTGCACAACAGGACGCATCAACAATGACAGGCACTTCCGGAAGATTCGCTTTTATGATCATTGCATTGGAAATCACACAGATATCCGTACAGAGTCCGACGAGTGTAATGCTCTCAACAGATTCTTTTTTCTCATGATAGTCTTTTAACAGGTTTCCAAGTTCTACGCTTCCAAATGTGACTTTATCAATCGGGGCTTCCCTGAGAAATTCTGCAATTTCCGGTCTAATATTCCACCCATCGGTATTTCTGATACAATGCTTCACCGGCAGGTTCTTTCCTTCCTGTGTATCCAGATAATTTTCCTCATGAGTATCTCTGGTTGCAAGTATAAGACCGTCAAACTCTTTGATTTTCTTTACTACATTCGGGACGATTCTTTCTGCCTCTTTCGTTCCCAGTGCTCCATCAATAAAATCATTCTGCATATCAATAACAACCAATACTTTCATCTGTTTTCCTCCAACTGATATAAAATTGCATTGCAGATACATGCTGCTATATTACTTCCACCTTTTCTTCCTCTTGCCACAATATACGGAACATCTTCCAATGTCAAAATCAGTTCTTTTGACTGCACCACATTTACAAATCCCACCGGAACTGCGATCACAAGCTCTGGGGATATCTTCCCTTCTTGGATCAGTTCATATAGCCGGATCAACGCTGTCGGTGCATTACCGATAGCAAAAATCAGTTTTTTATCCAGCTCACAAGCCTTTTCCATACTGGCAACCGCCCTTGTAGTGCCGTTCTTTCTTGCTTTTAAAGCCACGTCTTCATCAGACATAAAGCAATAGACTTCTCCGCCGTATTTTGCAAGACATTTTTTATTGATTCCTGACCGACCCATCTGTGTATCGGTCACGATGGAAGCTCCTTCCTGAATTGCTTTCAGTGCTTTTTTTACTGCCCCTTCGGAAAACACCAGATTTTGCGCGTAGTCAAAATCTGCGCTTGTATGAATACACCTTTCAATCACAAGTGCATTTTCCTCTGGAAGTATAATTTCTGCCTCCCTCAATTCCTGTCTGATGATTTCAAAACTTCTGTGCTCAATCTCTGACGGGAGCACATGTTCAATCTCTGTTATCATATAATCCTTTCTCTTTTCTCATCTTTCTACATTTTTATCATTTCATAGATTGCTTCCATATCCATATGGTCTCTTAGCACATCTGCAAGCAAATCATATTGAGTCTCTTTAAACTGCATTAGATCCATACCTTCGTCAGGCTCCAGATGAATTCCTTTTTTTTCAGCCAAAGCCTCTAATATATAAGTAATCACTTTATCTTTATCAAGAATTCCGTGTACATAAGTGCCATATACATTTCCTCTGGAGCATCCGTCCCTTTTCCTCTGTCCGGTGACAATGTCTTTAATCTCTGTCAGATCTGCTCTTCCATTTGCACCATCGCTCCAGTTCGTCTCTCCCATATGGATCTCATAGCCTTCGAATGCAAGCCCATTTATTGCTGCAAAAATTCCTTCTGCTTCTTTAAATGTACCTG
Organism: Lachnospiraceae bacterium; assembly: GCA_051888795.1. Classification (GTDB taxonomy): domain Bacteria; phylum Bacillota; class Clostridia; order Lachnospirales; family Lachnospiraceae; genus MD308. The sequence goes on from JBJFCD010000214.1 coordinate 2,721, forward strand.
TCACCCGTGTTCTTGTCTTTTCTCCTTCAAAAACGGTCTCCACCGGCAAAAGTCCCATTCCCCGGATACTTCCTCCATTTTCAATTTCCTGAGGATCACAGATTGTTTCTCCCAGCATCTGATAACCGCCGCAGATTCCAAAGATCACCGTTCCATTCTTCTCTGCCTTCAGGATAGCTCCTTCCAGACCGTTCTGACGCATCCACAGAAGATCACCCATCGTATTTTTAGTCCCCGGAAGAAGAATCATATCCGGATTTCCAAGTGTTTCCTTTGTCTTCACATAGCGAAGGTTCACAGAAGGATGGTTTTCAAGCAGCATGAAATCTGTAAAATTGGAGATTCTCGGAGTCCGGATAACAACAATATCAATCTGAGCGATTTTTCCGGATGCATTCTCCAGTCTCTCTGTCAGACTGTCCTCATCTTCAATCTCTACCTGTGTATAAGGCACAACTCCCACCACCGGAATGTTTGCTTTTTCTTCCAACATTTTGATACCCGGGTCAAGAATGGTTTTATCGCCGCGAAATTTATTAATGACAAGGCCTTTTACCCGCTCTCTTTCTTTTTCTTCTAAAAGCATCATTGTTCCGAGAAGCTGTGCAAACACACCACCTCTGTCAATATCCCCCACCAGAAGTACCGGAGCATCCACCATCTCAGCAAGCCCCATATTTACAATATCTTCCGATTTAAGGTTGATTTCCGCAGGACTTCCCGCCCCTTCGATCACGATAATATCATACTCTTCTTCCAGTTTATGAAATGCCTTCATGATATCCGGAACTAATTTTTTCTTATAAGAAAAATATTCCCTGGCACTCATATTTCCTAACACTTCGCCGTTAACAATGACCTGTGAGCCTACATCATTGGTTGGTTTCAAAAGGACTGGGTTCATATATACCGTAGGCTTTACACCCGCTGCTTCTGCCTGGACCACCTGTGCCCGTCCCATTTCAAGCCCTTCTTCGGTAATGAAAGAATTTAACGCCATATTCTGCGACTTAAAAGGCGCAACCTTATATCCATCCTGTTTAAAAATCCGGCAAAGACCGGCACACAAAAGGCTTTTTCCTGCACCGGACATGGTGCCCTGAATCATAATTTTTCCAGCCATTTGATCATCCTTTCATTCTCTTCTCTCGTACGGACCGCAATCCGGTAGTATCCCTTTTCCAGTCCTCGATAATTGGAACAATCCCGAATCAAAAACCCATCTGCCAGTGCTTTTTCATAAAGCTTCTTATCCTGTGCATGAAAAAAAATGTAATTTGCGTTTGATCCATAAATTCGATATCCCAGCTTACGAAGCTCTGTTTTCAAAAATGAACGCTCTGCCTTTATAAGTTCCTTCGTATCTTCCACATACTTGTCACAGTTTTGAAGCGCTGCCATACCTCCTGCCTGGGCAAGCACAGACACATTCCAGGGTTGCATACATTTTTTCATCTCGTCAAGAAATCTTCTGTTACTGCTGATGGCATAACCAAGCCGCAGACCCGGCATACAAAACAACTTTGTAAATGCTTTTATGATCACCAGATTCGGACAATTTGCTATTTCCTTTTTCATCGTACACTCTTCCGGCTCATCCAGGAAATCAACAAAGCATTCATCCAGTATCAGAAAAATCCCTTTTTCTTCACATTGTTTAACAATTCTGCCCAAAAGCCTTTTTTCAATAACCTGCCCAGTCGGATTATTGGGATTGCACAAAATACACAGATCAAACTCCGGTGTCAGAATGTCCAATATTCCTTCTTCTATCTGAAATTCATTTTCCTCTTTCAGAGGATAAAAATCGACCAACGCTCCTGTCACCTTCGCTGAGCGTTCATACTCTGAAAATGTTGGAGAAAGGATCAGTACTTTTTTCGGTTTTAGTGCCAAAACTGCGGCAAAAAAAAGCTCTGCGGCACCATTCCCACAAAGAACCATATCTGAAGAGATTTCCTCAAATCGGCTAATTGCACCTGTCAATTGTTCACAATAGATATCCGGATAACAACTAATATTAAAGGATGCCTCTTTTATCGCTTCGATTACTTCCGGCTGCGGACCCAATGGATTGGTGTTAACTGAAAAATCTGTATGAATTTTATTTCGATAAATATCTCCGCCGTGCGGCTGAACTGTTCGATTGTCAATCATTCGCACTTTCCTTTATTCAAACAATACTAAGGTGTAAAATCTCGATAACTTAATAAGACTTTACACCCCTATGAATTATTATAATAACTATATTATAAGGACTTTTTTCTACAGTGTAAAGCCTTATTAAACTGTCAAAGTACAGGGATTCCCAATTTTTGTGTGATTAAAAACAGATACTGTTTATTTGAGTTTTTA
>JBJFCD010000214.1:5175-8922 GCA_051888795.1 Lachnospiraceae bacterium
ATATCCAGCCTAAGAATTTTTACTCTTCAGACTGGATATATCTTTCATACTATCTTTTTTTCTTTTCCTTTGCCAGCAGTGCAGCTCCCAGCGCTCCGGCGTATCTTCCGTTTTCTGTAGGCTCTACGGTCTTTCCTACTTTTGATGAAAGAATCTTTGTAAAATAAGTACTGTGACTTAGCCCACCTGTCAGTATCACTTTATCGGAAAGTGTCTTTCTCTGGCTTAACTGCGCAACTTTTGATGCCACAGAATCCACCACTCCTGCTGCAATATCTTCACGGTTTTTTCCTTCTCCGATATAATTGATGACCTCTGACTCTGCAAACACGGTACAAAGAGAACTGATTGGAAGTACATTCCCCGCTTCCGCCATATCGAAAAGCTCCTGGAGAGTAATTCCAAGGCGATTTGCCATAATCTCCAAAAATTTTCCTGTTCCTGCAGAACATTTATCATTCATCAAAAAGTCCTGTACCATTCCATCTGCAACCAGAATCACTTTTGTATCCTGACCACCTACATCAATGATCGTACAATTATCTCCCGCCATCTGTCTTCCGCCTCTTGCATGGCATGTGATTTCTGTAATGACAAAATCCGCAAAATCTACAGCAATTCTTCCATATCCGGTAGCAGCCACCTTTGTCTCCTCCGACATCACATCCACGCCTTCTTCCAAAAGTTTTTCCTTGATCAGCATGGTAGTCTCTTTACTGCTCCATCCTGTAGGGAGTACAAACTGAAGCTCTTTTTCTCCAATCACAGCAACTTTTGATGCTGTGGAGCCAATATCAATTCCAACGTAATACATGTTCCTACCTCTTCTAACAATATTTATCCCTGTGCGGGTTTAAATCCTTTTCCACTTCAGCAATTTTCAGAATCTCTATATCATGTTCCCGAATGCACTGTCTGATGTCATCAAGGTCTTCTTCCTTTACCATAAGAGAAATGCCGCAACATTTACTCGCACTTCTGGGGGGCGGGGCAATTACGGCCCAAACCCCCAGTTTTTTTAATTCTTTATAGAGACGCATTCCATTATCGTGGTTAGGGAACAATACATAATGCTGTATCTTCTGCATAACTTTTTCGTTCCTCACAATAGAATATTAGTTATTTAACATTTCCACAAATGCACTGACTCTTGTACGAAGCTGCTGTGCATCACTGTCTGTATAATCTGTCTCGATTCCAAGTACCGGGATTCCCGCTTCTTTCATTGCTCGTTCTACAAAGTAGCCTTCTGTATCGTAAAGGTTACAGAATTTCAGGTTCACATCAATGATACCGTCAACTTTGTATTCTTTTGCAAGACGTAAAATGTCATCGATTCTTGCATGGTTCGGTGTGAAGCATGCACAGTTGATATTCATATAGCGCTCAGAAAGAGCCATAATCTGGTCATCCAGTGTCTCTTTTGTCTCATCAACATAGTTCTCAAAGTAACGTGTTCCTGTACACATTTCTTCACAGACAACAACTGCGCCGCTTGTCTCCACGATGTTGTGAAGTTTCCAGTTCGGGATTGCAAGCGGTGTTCCGGTAAGCATAATACGTTTTGTACCTGCAGGAACTACACTTACACCATCTTTGATACGCTGTTCAAGTTCATCACACAGTTTATTTGTCATCTGTGTAAATCTTGCCGGATCATCATAGAATGCAATCTGAGAAATCACAAGTGCATCTGTACCGCTGATCGGAAGCGTCTCGCTCTTGCGGCATTCATACAGTCTTGCAAGTGCCTTTCTCTTATTGTTGATCAACTTGATACTCTCCGCAAGCTTTTCTGCTGTTACTTTGTTTCCTGTAAATTCTTCTACTTTATCCTTAAGAGCAGCAATTTCCTCAGCCCATGCCTTTACATCTTTTGCACGTTTCATCTGTGGAAGATCCATCACATATACCGGAACATCTTCAGACAGAATTTCCCATGCTTTTTTCTTGCCATCACAGGTTGTCTCTCCGATGTACATATCCGCAATTCTGAAGAATGGACAGGTACGATCCAGTCTCGCTCCAACAGATGCTTTGATCAGTGGGCAGGTATTTGTCGGAAGAACTTTCTCTCCTCCCGGAACCCAGAACTGAGAACCACCGCAAAGTCCTGTGGCGATTGCATCTGCCGCAAAGATAATTTCATCCGGAACATAAATACAAAATGTTCCAAATACTTTTCCGCCTTTTTTCTGGTGTTCAATGAGCTCAGCCGGCCTGATTCCGTGAATGTCAGCTACAACCATGTTATAGTAATCCATTCCCTCCGGTCTATTCTCCTGTGATAAGAACACATCTCCGAATGCCTGTGGGAGCACTGCACACAACTGGTCATGCAGTTCAAGATTCATCCCCAATTCTTCCCACATTTTGCGATTATCAGCCATTTTGATTTTCCTCCTTAGTAATAAATTTTCTCAAAAATATTCTAAGTTTAGGGTATCATCTTTTAGGGCTTTGAACAACGCAATCCACCTTTTTTACTTATTGATTATTATCATAAACATGCGTTATTTATAGATTTATTCTATAGTCAAAATATGTTTGATCCCGTTTATGCACTGTTCAATTTCTTCAAATGTATTGCTTGCACTAAAAGCAAATCTGACTGTTCCCTGAGGGAACGTGTGAAGAGACTGGTGTGCCACAGGCGCACAGTGGAGTCCTACCCTCGTCATGACACCGCATTCCTGCTCCAGTTCAAATGCTGCCACAGCATTATCGACTGTCAAAAAGTCCAGTGATACGACTGCCACCCTGTTCTTTACATCTTTTCTTCCAACAATTCTTACCTGCGGGATTTTTTGGACCTCTTTAAGAAAATACTCTGTAAGGCGCATCTTCTTATCATGGATCGTCTCAAGCCCTTCCTTCCGGATATAGGAAAGTGATGCATGAAGCCCTATGATACCCGGCAGGTTCATCGTTCCACTCTCATATTTGTCAGGCAGATTTTCTGGCATCAGAAGGGAATCCGACTGGCTTCCGGTTCCTCCTGCAATATACGGTTCCATCTTCTTATCCAACCGCTTCGATATGAGGAAACCTCCGATTCCCTGAGGTCCTAAAAGACCTTTATGTCCTGTAAATGCCAGAAAATCAATATGACATTCTTGCATATCCACCGGAATCGTACCTGCGCTCTGAGCCGTATCTACCGCAAAGAATAACCCATACTCTTCGCAGATATCTCCAATCTCATGAATCGGTACAATTGTTCCACACACATTGGATGCATGGGTCATAATGACGGCTTTTGTATTATTTTTAATCATTTTCCTCAAATCGTCCGGTTCAAGATTTCCTTCTTCATCCACGGGAACAATGTCATATTCTACACCACAGGCTTTCATCTGTTCCAAAGGACGCATGACTGCATTGTGTTCCAAACCGCTGACCAGCACATGGTCTCCGGATTTCAAAAAACCTTTAATAAAATAATTCAGCGAATAAGTAATTCCCGGTGTAAAGATTACATTCCTGGAATCTGTACCATGAAACAGCTCTGTAAGCTGATCTCTTGTATCCAGAACGATACTCTCTACTTCATAGGCTCCTGCGTAATTTCCCCGGTTAATATTAAATGCCCCGTTCTGCAAAAGTTCCGAAATGGCCTCTTTTACTCCCGGAGCCTTTGGCCATGAAGTACTTCCGTTATCAAAATAGATTTTTTCTTCCATACCATTTTTCTCTTGTATGATTATTTAGAAGCTAGTAATCATACTATCCTTTCATTTTTCTATA
>JBJFCD010000215.1:0-8877 GCA_051888795.1 Lachnospiraceae bacterium
GAATGACCAGACGATAGAATTGCCCGATACGGACTTCGTCTGTGATTTTGATGTGGTGATAGTATAGCATATGTTGCCGAGCTTGTGCAATACTTAAACAATTAACATACTTAAACAATTAACATACTTAAACAATTAACAAACAATTAACAAAAACACCTTACAGAAAAGGCAGCATACACCTTTTCAAATGTATGCCGCCCTAAAGGTCACATTTTTTAATTTTAATATATAACCCTTTCGTCTACAATCCGTTTACTGTTCTTGTTGCTGTAGATCCATATTTTACTTTTGATGAAACCAATGTTCCTACCCACAAACCATCCGGAGCTGCATCTCTGATTTCTGCTGCGCTGAATGTGTGAGTGGTGGAAGAAGATGTCTGTACTCCTGTAAGCGTTACTGTACCAACAGTCTTTCCGAACAATTTCTTATAAGTAACTTTTAAGGTCGCAACTTTGCCAGCCTGAACAGTGATTGTTCCATCTTCGCCATATACAATAGCCTGATCTTTCACCGCAGATTCATCAACCAACGCATATCCTTCCGGCAATACAGCTTTTGCTGCTTCCACAATGTCTGCTGCCGCAAAGATATTTTCTTCACCCTCTTCTCCATTTGCAGTCAGAGCAGAAGAAGCAAGTTCTTTTCCGCTATAGTCAACAACAGAAATATTCAGGTTGGCATCAGCGGTAGATACCGGTTTTTCCATAATGCCAAGATTAATCAAAGCTTCGGTAAAGTCATCTTCGCTCAGCTCTGCAAATGCTGCATTCGGATCATCACAAATCTTCAGATTCGTTACCGCAAGGATTCCATCTCCTTTATTAGTAACTGTAACTGTTCCATCTGTAGCTTTAGTAACTTCGTAAAACATATCTGTATCAGATGTAATTGTCTGTTCTTTTTCATTTACTGTAAATGTAACCGAATCATTTACTGCTTTAAGACCAAGTTCAAGCTTGCGAGTCGTATCTACTTTGAATATAAGAGACTGTCCTTTTTTAAGGTAAATCTCTTTCTTCGGTCCTTCATTCAAAAGAGTTTCTGCATCATCTGCTGAATTGAGTTCCGCATTACTAAGAACAACCGCACCATTAATTTTTCCTTCTGTTTTTTCAAATACCTGTGCATAAATCTCAGCACTGCTTTTTCCCTTGTTAGCATTCAAAGCTGTTAAAACCGCGTCTCTCAAATTGAAAAATGTTGGATTCTCTTCAAGGTCACTTGCATAAGCGGCATTGGTTGCCTCATCTTCCAATGTACCGTAAACGCGGAATCCATCCAACCTAACTGGATCAGCGTTTGTAGTTGTAATCTTAAGTTTATAGTTGCCATACCCCAGACCTTTTACTGATGCGATAACGGAATTATAAGCTCCAGTTGAAACCAAATCACCATAAGCACCTGTCGCTACTGTTTTAATAGTCATCATTTTTACAAGAGTGCCGTCTGCCTTGTATAACTGAACAAGCACATTTCCTGTATCTTTTGCACAATTCGCAAAAATATCAATACCTGTACCTGTAAACGAAAATTCTGCGGTATTACCTTTAGCGGAAGATACTGCTTCTGTACTATTTGATGCACCTTCCTGTTCTGCTGCATATTTTGCATCAAATCCGTAATGTTCTTGAGAACCAACTTCAGAAGCTGTCTGGCTAACAGTTCCTTTGCTTCCGTCCGTGAAACCGCTTACATTTGCGAACCCTTCTTCATAATAAACCGTTGTTGCCGGAATGATACGAACACCGTAACTCTGACCATTTGCCAGTGATAAAGTTACATGGTCATTATCCTTAACGGTTGTATTTGGCGTATAGGTAAATGATTTTCCATTTTTTGTAATTGAACCGTAAGTTGCCGTACCAGAAGAAATTGTTGTATCACCTAATACTTTACTTAAATCAATACTTACCGGCAATCCAAAATCGATGACATATTCCGGCATTTGAACAGTAATATCAGCAACTGCACTTGCCTCAGATGTTAAGCTACCTGCACTATACTGAGAACTGTAGCTGTACGAAAAGTCCGCTGTATTTGTAATCTTTCCATCCTTAACAACCTTAGCGTAATTATCCATCGTTAATGTAAGTGATGTCGTATAAGTGTAAGTCTTGTCAGATGTTGTTGACGTTCCCATATCTGGACTTGAAATTCCATTATTATTTGTCAATTCATCTGTCAGTTTTTCATTATCGTATGTGATTGTACCATAAGTTGCATTGGTTGCATATCGAGTAACAACTACACTGTAATTAATCGTATCACCAAGTTCAACTTTCATTCCATCTGTGTAAGTTTCTGTTGTTCCATTAGAACGGGTGATGGTTGATATCTTCTTTTCTAATTTCGGGAGTTTTTGTGCCACAAATGACAAGTCTGTATGCAAATTATTTCCATTACTACTATTGTCTGTAGTTGTTCCAGCATTGTTTTTTGTAAAACAAAGCGCCCCATCACATCCTAAAGCAATTGCATTGGAATACATAACCTTTAACTGATCGATCGTAAAATTCCCTTCTGCTAGTGCCCAGCGGAAACCACAGCTAGTATCATATACACTTGAATCATTTCCACTAGTTGAAACTCCATTCTTATCATAATCATATCCATCTGCAAATGGCCATGCATCACTACCTGAGCCATCGGGATTTCCATTTGACAAGACATAATATTCCGAAGCACTGTTTGTAGATGCCATATATGTCAGTGCATATCCTTCATCTGGTGCCGCAAAAAACGAAATCTGATAATGTCCACTAACTTTTTCATCAATTAAAATGCCCGTACCGTTTACTTTAATTAATTCTCCTGCATTTATAGAATAATAAACCGTACAATTTTGTATCGTATCAACATTTATATAAATGTATTTAGATGTAGTATTACTATCAGCATCGCCTTCTGTTACAGTCACTATCCATTTTTCAATTCTGACAACATTTCCATCTGCATCCTTTATTGTAGCAGTAACAGTTACTGGACTATCTGTTACATTCTGCCCCGCAAGAATTGCTTCATTTGTATAAGCACCTGCAGAAGTATCATACTTACCTGCGACGCCTGCATAACTATTATCTGCACTGGACCAAGTAACCGTCTGACCGTCTTCCAGCTCAACCAAGAGGATCTGAGTCTCATTTTCTTTAATCGAAATTGGAGTCCCATCATTTACAGTTACATTATATATAACACCTGCAGTTGTAACAGTAGCTGTGCCATCTTTCAGACCAGTAAATGTAACCTGTCCATTTGCATACTCTGTCTTTACAACTGTCGAATCAGTATTGGTTATGCCAGAACCTCCTGTACTGTCTGCATAAGTGGCAGTTCCGCCAACAGATACTGTTATATTTTCCGTCTTCCTTTCAACTGTAATATTATACTGAGTTGTTCCCACAATAGCCGTCGTCTCACCGGCAGCAACACCTGTAAAAGTAATTGTAGTAGAAGCAGAAACCGGATCCGTTGTTGACTGCGTATAAACAGTAATATTCGATGTTGTAGAAGTATCTGTCGTTGACTGCGTACCAATCGGGGTTACATCACTGGTAGAACTCGTCATAGAATATCCCCAAGTATACGTATAGGTATAGGACCAACTGCTCCAACTCCAGCTAGAGCTTCTCTTTGCATATACCGGATAATAATTAGTGCCATCTGAAGTATAATAATATCCACTTACAGCTGTCCAGTTGCTTTTATCACTACTAATCAAAGTATCACAAGTAACACTGGCTTCAGTATACTTCACTCCGCCTTCCTGACCATCTTTTCCTTCCACTTTCATAGTTGCAATTTCCTTCTTAGGCTCAGCTTGCATCTGTTTCTCATAATTACCAGTATTATCTGTTACAGTTATAGTCTCATCAACAGTTAAAGTTATAGGTTTTTCACCTGTGACAGTTGGATCATTCCCATCTTCTTGTTCCCCAGAATCAACAGTTAACCCCAGATCATACGTCTGAAAATCCATGGTATAATAGCAATCATCGCCAGTTCCCCATTTACTTTCCTTATTCTCATACAAAATCGCAACTTTTCCATTAGATATTTCTGTCAAACAGGAATACATGAACGGATTGTTATCAGATGTAACAGATACCTCTTTCTCTCTCTGCCAACTCATGGATTTATCACTGTTTACATAGCCCACAAAGATTTTTCCATTTAAACGTTCATTTGCACTGCTGTTTGTCGATCCACTGCTATCCGGGCCGGTCGGACAAGATACTATTATTACTTCTTTACCACCAACCGTCTTGGAGTACTTGATCGCTGATATCTGTGTATTGGAATTCGTTGCAATACCTGTATCCACTGGATTTTCCCATGCATCATTTACATAATCAACATAATACAGGCTACTCTGTCCATTTCGGAAAAAGAATCGAAGCGTGCCATCACTCAACTCTACAACTGCAGATTCTGAACTCCAGATAGATGAAGTTGCATTTTTGGATCTTTTCCATGTTGCTCCACTGTCTTCAGAGTATATAAAACTTGTATACTGTGTTCCATTATTATAACTATAAACAGGGAAAATTATTTTTCCACCAGTTACCAGACCGCGTCCCGGTCCTACCAAGCATACCTGCTCACTACTTGTCTTCACATTTGGAATCAAAGTCGGCGCTGACCAAGTTTTTCCGCCATCTGTGGATTTTGTCAGATATAAATATCCTGTACGAACCACCTGATACGGTGAATCCGAGAAGAACAGATTTGTATCATCACCATTTCCGGTAATATTAAAATATTCGTCTACTGTATATCCCGAAACGACATTATCACTGCTGTCATAAATCTGTCCATTTTTCAGATAATAATTATATGTACTTGATCCATTCGCTGCCAGTTTCAGTGTACCATCGTCATTAAATCCTACTGCTGTTGAAGGTGCTGTATTTCCAGAGCCATTCAGCGCCACTCCATATGGATACAGATCCACCAACATATATACTGTTTCACCATCTGTTGCCAGTGCCGGATCAATAAATGCGGTTGAACCAGAGCCATTGTATTCATTTCCGTTATCACCCAGATAGTTTGCAAATGTATAATTCCATCTTGCACCATTATCTTTGGAATAAGATACGATTGTGTCCAGCCCGCCTCCATCATAAGTTGTATTCCAACGAGCATCTGCTGCGGCTACAATCGTTCCATCATTCAGTGTTACCATTGCCGGAATACGGAAACTATTGCTTCCACCGGTTCCTTTAACAAAAGGATTTCCGGTTGTCGTTCCATCGGCAGGTTTTGTACCCATAGTCAACGACATTGTCGCCGGAGTAGATGCATCTTGATCTGTTGCATCAGATTCTGTGGCAAATACATCTAACGATAATGAACCTAGCATCATACACAGAACCAACATCCACGAAAGAATTTTCTTGACATGTTTTTTCATAATTAACCTCCTGTTTATTTTATTTCTGATATTAATATCTATATTAAAAGCAAAATCTGCATGATTTTTGCTGTTTAACCTTACTGTTTTAATTCATGTTCAGCGATTTTTTTCATTGCCTTGACTGTCTCACACAGATAAACCGGTATTCCTGAGACATTTCCCGTTTCGGCAATCGCCATTGCTGCACACGCATGACAGATATCTTTGTTTGCGCATTCGCTACATACACCAGATAATTTTAATCCGTCACAGATCTCCGACATCTGCCTCCAAGCCTCTGCAAAATCCATCTCATACAAATCCATTTTAGGATTCGGTACCATACCGCAAGGAAACATTTGTCCGTCCCATGTGATCCAGAAAGATGCATTGCCTGCGCGGCATCTAATTCTTCCATCTAACGGATCCACACAACTCTCATCTAATCCCGGAGGCGGAACACTTCCTTCCAGGAGCTGTTCCAGATATTCTTTGTACCGTTCTTCCCCATTTTGAAAGCGATATGTTTGCAACCGATATTTTGCAGATTCCTCTGGAGTAAAACGTTCGTTTTCGCCCACCATATCCGGATTTCGTCTAATCGGCGGAAACATATATGGTGCAACATCCAAAATCAATTCTCTTTCTTTTGCATATCGGATCATCTCTTCCAGATCACCTGCATTAGTAGGCGTAAGAGAACAATTTAACTTTATCGGAATTCCAGCTTCCCTTAACTCCATAATCGCATGATCTACTTTTGAAAAGACTCCTTTTACATTGCACAGCTTTTCATAGGTCACATCCGATGTTCCATACAATGTAATATTTACTCTTCTTGGCGGAAGTTTTTTTAATCTGTCTAACGCAGTCGCGTCTATCAAAGAACCGTTAGTGTTAATCGCTACCAGAAATCCCATCTGCACCAGTCTTTCATATAAAATCCAGAAATCTGGCCACAAAAAAGGTTCTCCTCCTGTCAGCAAAAGGTGTAACATTCCTGCATCATACGCTTCCTCGGCAATTTTCAACCATTGTTTCAGAGTCATCATGTCTCTGGGATGTTCCTTTACCTCTTTTGCTGTTTTTCGAACATAACACATTTGACAGGAAAAATTGCAAATCGGCGAAAGTTCAAAAGTTCCACTAAACGGTATTTTTGCCATACTCGCTTTATGGAGCATGAATTCCGTTAATGTAACGGATTTCTTTTTCTTACCTTCCGTCATAATGTCTCCTCCGTCTTTAATGTTTGTTTTAGCAATTCTACTGCCTGTCGATCGGGTGTACAGCCCATCTCATACATTGGAACCTCTGAAACCATCAAAGTTGCTAAATCACATATATTGGCGACACATTCCGGATTCCATGTACTGAGTGTCATGCCAGCATATATATTACGAAATGCCTCTGCCGGATTCAGTTTTCTAATCGTACATGTTTCACTTTGCGTTAGAAAAACAATGGCACGAATCGGTGTCCTTGCATCCAGATAACATCCTGAAGAACCCGCATATGGAGCTCCATACGCATACCAAATCTTGTCTTCCTTCTTTATAAAGGGTCTGTCTCCATTCACTAAAGCCGCGCCTTCATATTGGCACCACAATGCACCTTGTGTTGATTTCCCAACTCCAGATCTTCCCGAAAATAGGATTCCTCCATAAGATGTATCAACTGCACATGCATGTAAAATCATACGATTTTCGAGTTGCATAATCGTCTCCCATGCAATATGAAAGAAACAATTATCACTCTGACTCAGATTCCGCTGTCCGCAAGAAAGGTATTCCACCTCTATGTGCTTCTTTCTCCAGTCATAAAACGCCACAGCATAAATTTTCTCATCATGCTTCATATCTCGAAATCTGCGATAATAATATCCATTAGAATCAACGCCTACATCAAACGCCGCTTCTTTCTGAAGCCATACACTCGGCATTTCTGAGAACCTGTCTACCTGGCGAAAGAATGCCTCATAATCACAAACACACTCTTCTTTTCTCATAAATGGAAGAAATCGTTTTGAGATTAATATTGGCTTTTCTGTCTTTAACGCAACAGTAATCCCCGCAATTTCAAAAGAGTAACTAAACATTTCTCCCCTCAGCTTTATGAAGTAAAGATATTAATGTCATCAGTTCCGGTAAATTTGCAGTAATCCTCCCAGATATTCGAACCATAAGTACAATTCACATCTGCTGTATAAACGGTATATCCCAAATCAATTCCATCAACATCATCAATATAACAGTTTGTTTCTGCTTCCATATGATTCAATGCTGCACTGCAATTTGCTACATTATGGGACAGTTCATATGTCTCATAGACCAAATCTGGCTTTACATATTTCTTCATGAGCAATCTCCTTTTCTTTTTCTTATTTTGAAATGCGAACAACTTCTGCTGTTCCCAGGAAACAGTCATCTGCTTCGATAACCGTTTTCTCATCCGGCAATATCTCATCGACCGGATAGCTATATGTCAAGCCACCATAATATACTCCATCAATTAAACAGTGGCATCCGACCGTCAGTCCACTCAAGGTTTCCTCCGACTGATTTGAAAGTGTAACCTTTGTGTCTTTTACCTTTATCTTAATCTGCTCCCCCATTAACGGATCCTCATCAAGATAACTTGCTTCACAATCAATCGATTCACATATTGCATCTCCTTTTATCGGTTGATTCATATTATCAAACACCCATACTTTCTGATTTGCCGGAATATCTTTTATCACCATATTTAATTCCAGGCCATCACTCATATGTAATGTAATCTTCGCTGATTCCAGAAACTTACCGGATTGATTTTCAATCTCTAAAGATGCTATATCATCTGCATACTCATTTTCACAATCTGGATTTTCAATACTCGATTGAAATAAAGAATTAACCATCAGCCTGTCCTCATCGATTGCATATGGAACACTGATTTCTGTCTTTTTCTTCTCTTTCTTTTCACTCGCCGTTTCACTTTCTTTATCTTTTTTCCCTGAACAAGCAGAGAGCATAATACAAAACATAAGTAAGATAATAAGTGATATCACTCTATTCTTTTTTGACATTATTCTTCTCCATCCTGTATTAGTATTCCAATATTACGGAGTTTTTCCAAAAAAGCTCTTACATCCGAACAAGCTGTCTCACGGTCAATCTCATATTCACCTAAAATAGCATCAACCAATGTTTCTTCCGTACAGCCATCCTTAAGCTTCTTCCACAGTAGCACTCCACTCTCCGACAATGAAATCATTCCATGGATTTTAATAGCCATTTCCCCTACCGGAATCAACAATGTTTCTCCCGCAATTTCTCGAAGCAACATATTTTCGGAAACTTTAAATATTTTTGAAGCCTCATTGCCAGATGATTCATCAGATTTTTTAATTTGTACAAATGGTTTTTTATATACTTTCTTCATTAATTAATATTCCTCAAGCTTAAATTACTAAATTCCCTAAATTCCGATTTATC
>JBJFCD010000216.1:0-8853 GCA_051888795.1 Lachnospiraceae bacterium
GTGGCAATCAATGACTGATGATTAATAATATTTAAAATAGCTGTTTCCACAAGCTGTGCTTCCATGATAGGAGCGATGACCTTAAGAAGCGGTTCTTTCGGAAATACTACGGTTCCTTCCGGAATTGCATAGATATCTCCACTAAAGTGAAAACCGCTCAGATATTGAAGAAATTCTTCATTGAAAATTTTCAGGCTCCTCAGATAATCTACATCTTCATAAGTGAAGTTCAGATTCTTTATATAATCAATTACCTGGGCAAGACCTGCACATATGGAATATCCGTTACCACAGGGGTTCTGACGGAAAAACACATCGAATACAACGACTTCATTCTGATGCTGCTCGTAATAACCCTGCATCATGGTTAACTCATATAAATCTGTTAACAACGTTAAATCCTGTCGGTTCATTTCCTTATATTATCTCCTTTGCTTTAATTTCGTTTTATTATATCACTTGAATGAGTAAATGTAAAAGAAAAGAAAAAGAAAATCAGACGCTTATACCAGCGCCTGATTTTTGTTGATTGTTTCCTGTATAATATTCTGACAGTAAGAAGCAATAGATTTTCGCTGCTCTTTGTCCATATCTTTCAGATAGATCGGTTTTCCATATTCCAGAACTACATGAGTCTTTTTGATTCTCGGAAACTGATTCTCAAAAATAGAAGCCGTATTATTAAGACTCATAGGGACAATCGCACAACCGCTTTTTTCTGCTATTTTGAAAGAGCCGGCGTGAAATTTAAGCATACTTAATTCGTCTCCTGTATTGCGGGTACCCTCCGGAAATATACAGATGGAGATACCATTTTTCATATAATCAATTGCCTGAAGAATCGTCTTCAGACCTTCTTTCATATTCTCTCGGTCAAGGAATAGACAGTACAGCCGTTTCATCCAGTCACGAAGGAGAGGATATTTTAACATTTCTTTTTTGGCAATGTAACCGGTGAGCCGTTTGCAGCGAGAATAGGTAAGAAGGATGTCAAAATAACTTCTATGGTTTCCGATAAATAATACTGGTTCGTCTGGAACATTTTCTTCACCGATGACTGTTATTTCTACCCCTGCTACAGAAAGGATACATCGGAATGCCCACTGCACAATTCGAAGGCAGTGATAATCTGCTGTTTTTTTGCTGAACTTTCCGATGAGCCACTCAATTGCGAGGACAGGAATTCCTAAAATCAGGAAAGAAAATAAAAATATTACAATACATATAAATCTTAACATTCGTAATAACCTCCGGGTTCGCATCTTCCATACAGGATAGAAAGCTCCTTTATTTTTTCGGCAAGTTCAGGAGTCAGGCTTGTTTTTGTATAGCGCCAGCTCCAGTTTCCGGAAGCCACACCAGGAGTATTCATGCGTCCTTCACTTCCAAGGGAAAGAATATCCTGAAGCGGACAGATTGCGTAAGCAGCAATACTTCCAAGACAAAGACGGATCAGACTCCAGTTAATCTCTTTCTCCGGGTAAGTGTCTGTATAGCGGAGAAGTTTCTTTTTACACTGTGGTGACAACGTTTCGTACCAGCCACAGGAAGTGTCGTTATCGTGAGTGCCGGTGTAGCATACACATTGTGGAGAACGGAAATTGTGAGGAAGATAATCTCCTTCACCAGTATTGTCAAAGGCAAACTGCAGGATCTTCATACCTGGAAAGTTAAAACTTTCCCTGAGTGCAGTTACTTCGTCTGTAATGATTCCGAGATCCTCTGCAATAATTGGCAGATCATCGCCGAGAGTCTTCTGGATAGCAGTAAAAAGCTTTTCGCCGGGAGCCTTGATCCACTGACCGTTTATAGCGGTTTCCTCTCCATATGGAATAGACCAGTAAGCTTCAAAACCTCTGAAATGGTCAATTCTTAAAATGTCCAGATTGGTAAGCTGACTTTTGATTCGGGAAATCCACCATGCAAATCCTTCTTCTTCGTGTGCATCCCAGTTATAAAGAGGGTTTCCCCATAACTGACCGGTGGCAGAAAAATAATCCGGTGGAACTCCTGCAACTGCAAGAGGATAACCTTTTGTGTCAAGCTGGAACAGATGCTGATTTGCCCACACGTCGGCACTGTCCATCGAAACAAAAATCGGGATATCACCGATAATCTGTACACCGTGTTCGTTGGCATATTCTTTCAGGGCTTTCCATTCTGTGAAGAACAGAAATTGGAGAAACTTATAGTAGCCTGCCTGTTCTTTCAGTTTTTCCATAAGATCTGCTTTTAATTCATCTGTTACAAGACGAAGTTCATCGTCCCATTCAAGCCAGCTTTTTCCCTGATTCTCATCTTTGCATGCCATAAACAGTGCGTAATCATCGAGCCAGAAACTGTTTTCTGTGCAGAAAGTGTGATAGTCATCTGCAAGCTCATTTTCTTCGGATTCTTTGATAAGAGCAGCAAATTTTTCATAAGAAAGGCGGTAGAGATTCTGTTTCCATGGAATGATCATACCGTAATCTATGTGTGTGTCATCTGTAGCAGGGCAATCTGTAAGGTCTGATGCATCTAAAAGTCCAAGGTCAAGAAGATGATCAGGGGAAATTAACAGTGGCTGACCTGCAAAGGCAGAAAAACTCTGGTAGGGAGAATCTCCGAATCCGGTATGTGTCAGTGGAAGGATCTGCCATAAATGCTGTCCGGCAGCTTCAAGAAAATCAATAAATTCATAAGCACATTTTCCAAGATCGCCAATTCCATATGGGGATGGGAAAGAAGTTGGATGAAGAAGAATGCCGGACATTCTGGTTAGGTGGTTCATAAGTTTTGTCTCCTTGTTCGTAATTTATACAAATGTCATATTTTGTATTAATTTGATAGTGTTCATTATATCATACAGTCTTCGAATCTAAAAGAAGAATGGTAATTTTTTATAGGATATTTGTATATGATAATAGAGAGAATATGTCTGTGGGGTGTATATGAAAAAGGCAGGATTCTTTATTCTTTTGATAGCTATTTTGGCAAGTGGATGCACGATCCGGAAAGAAGATACGGAAAAACTCAGAGATATCGATTTCACCGTGGTGGAATCAGAAGATGTACCGGAGGAACTTCGCGATATTATTCAGGAAAAACAGGAAAACGAAACAAAACTTTTTTATGCTGACGAAGGATACCTGTATGTGGTCAGAGGATATGGGAAACAGGATACAAGTGGTTATAGTGTAGAAGTGAGAGATTGCTATGAAACAGAAAATACAATCTGCGTGGAAACAAAACTTTTGGGTCCCCCGAAAGGAGAAGAGATTGTTGAAAAACCGACATATCCATGTGTGGTAATTAAGATGGAGTACAGTGAAAAAGATGTGGTATTTAATTAGAGATATGACGGAAAGATATTTTTATGAACACAGGGAAAATTAAGGAGGCAGTCAGGATGGAATATGAAAAGAAGGATATTTTAGTCTATCATCAGGGAAAAACAATTACGGATCAATTTTATATTGATGATGATTACAATGTACCGGATGTAAAACATGATGTTCAAAGAGTTGTTCTCAGCGAAGGGAATCTTTGGATCGATGACATGAAACGTGTGGAAAATTATATACGTGTGTCTGGAAAAATGAATTTCAAGGTACTCTATGTCACAGAGGGCGCAGAGTTGAGACTGGCGTTTCTGGAAGGAAGAATCCCTTTTGAGGAGATGGTATATACAGAGGAAGAACCGGAGGAAAATCTTTTTATTAAGTCAATGGAATGTGATGTTACGGTGTCTATGATCCATTCACGCAAATTAAATGTTAAAGCACTGGCAGAATTACAGATTAGTTCAGAGGGAAAAAGAGAGGAGAGTCTTACACTGGATGTATTTTCGAGTGAAAAGCTTTATAAAAAATATGAAGAGAAAAATATTCTCAGATTATTTACAGTAAAAAAAGATACATATCGAATCAAAGAGGAAATTTCAGTAAGTGGGACAAAAGAATCCATTGGAACGCTTCTATGGACAGAGGTGACTTTAAGAAAACTGGACACACGGATCAGTGAGGATGTATTACTTTTGCAGGGAGAGCTTCTTTTGTTCTGTTTTTATGAATCTGCGGATGGAAAGACAGACTGGTTTGAACAGACAGTTCCGTATGAGGGCAGAATGGAAATAAACGGAGCACAGGAGGGGATGTATCATCAGATTTATCCTTTACTTACGGATGTGTCTATTGATGTGAGGATGGATGAAGATGGAGAGATGCGCCTTTTAGGAATAGAAGCTACGCTGGAAGCAAGGATGATTTTATATATTGAAGAAAAGACAGAACTTCTTAAAGACGTGTATTCGTTAAGTCAAAATTGTGTTCCAAAGATGTCAGAAAAAAAGATGGAGCGTCCATTGATGCAGAACCATTCTAAATGTAAAGTGACAGAGCATCTTATGCTTCCGGAAATTAAAGATGACATTCTGCAGATTTGCCATAGCAGTGGAAGGATTCAGGTAGAACATACGGAAGTCATGCCAGAAGGAATTCAGATAGAAGGCGTGTTGCATGTATTTTTCCTTTATATTAAAGCAGATGATGCACTACCTTTTGATGTATGGCAGGGCATGGTACCGTTTTCTTATCTTCTGGAGTGTAATGAAACAACGGATGATATGACATTTGATTATACATGTGCGGTTGAACAGCTTGCCATAGGTTTGCTTGGAAATGGTGAAATAGAAGTGAAAGCGGTACTTGCTTTCCGGTGTTTTGCAAAACAGCCTGTTAGTATACAGGATATTGGGGAGATAGCAGTTACTCCGATCAACCTTGAAGAAATGGAAAAAAGACCGGGGATTACAGGATATATTGTCAAAGAAGGAGATGAGCTTTGGGATCTTGCAAAACGTTATTGTACGACGGAGGAAGGTATTATGGAAGTGAACGGAAAGACAAATCGGGAATTAAGAGCAGGAGAAAAACTGTTGATTTTTAAAGAAAATATGAGTATACTATAAGTACATTGTATACAAGATGCAGAGTACAAAGTACATAATACAGGAGGAAATGTATGGATAAGTTGGAATTGAAAGCACTTGGAAAGATTAATCTTGGCCTCGACGTACTTGGAAGACGCGAAAACGGATATCATGATGTACGCATGGTAATGCAGACCGTATATCTGTATGACAAAATTTTTATACAAAAGAAGAAAACTCCTGGAATTGAACTGGAGACAAATTTGTTTTATCTGCCAGTGGATGAAAATAATCTTGCTTATAAAGCTGCGAAACTTCTGATGGATGAATTCCATATTGAAGAAGGAGTAAAGATCAGTCTGGAGAAGCATATTCCGGTAGCAGCAGGAATGGCAGGAGGAAGTTCCAATGCGGCGGCAGTTCTTTTTGGGATTAATCGCATGTTTGAACTGGGGCTGACTGAAAAGGATCTGATGGACAGAGGGGTAACTTTAGGAGCGGATGTACCATACTGTGTTATGAGAGGGACTGTGCTGGCAGAAGGAATCGGAGAGATATTAACGCCGCTTGAACCAATGCCAAAGTGTTATGTGTTGCTTGCAAAACCTCCGATCAGTGTTTCTACTAAGATGGTGTATGAGAAACTGGATTCCCATGAGATTGAGAATCATCCGGACATAGATGGAATCCTGGCAGGGCTTAAAGCGCAGGATGTTTACCAAGTGGCGTCATCTATGGGAAATGTTCTGGAAAAAGTGACAATAGAGGCTTATCCGATTATTGAAGAGATAAAAAATGTTATGAAAAATGAGGGTGCACTGGGTGCCATGATGAGTGGCAGCGGTCCTACTGTATTTGGATTATTTGAGGATAAGAGTAAAGCGCGGGATGCTGCACAGAGGATAAAAGAATTACAACTGGCAAAGCAGGTGTACGTGACAAACGTTCACAATGCAAGGAGGAAATCATGATGGAAACGAATTTTAATGTCACAATGAATGAATATCTGCCACTTCGAGATGTTGTGTTTAATACACTCCGTCAGGCGATTTTAAGAGGTGAGCTAAAACCGGGTGAGAGATTAATGGAGATTCAGCTTGCTAACAAGCTGGGAGTCAGCCGTACCCCCATTCGTGAGGCAATCCGCAAACTGGAACTGGAAGGACTTGTCCTGATGATACCGAGAAAGGGCGCAGAAGTTGCAGATATCACGGAGAAAAGTCTGTTAGATGTTCTTGAAATCAGAAGAGCACTGGAAGAATTGTCTACGCAACTTGCATGTGACAGAATTACAAAAGAAGAGATTCAAGAGCTTGTGAAAGAAGCGGAAGGTTTTAAGAGGGCACTGAAAAGCAAAGATGTTACAGAAATTGCAGAAGCAGATGTGCGGTTCCATGATGTGATCTATCTTGCCACAAAGAATCAGAAACTGATACAGCTTCTTAATAATCTTCGCGAACAGATGTATCGTTACCGTGTGGAATATCTGAAAAAAGAAGATGTTTATCCTCAGCTTATCAGAGAGCATGAAGAGATTATTGAACATATCAGTAAAAAGGAAAAAGAAAAAGCAACACAGATTGTATGTCAACACATTGATAACCAGATGGATACAGTTATGGGCGTTATCAGGATGAAAAATAATTAAAATACAAAAAAGCAGCAGAGCTTGATTAGCGGGAAAGAAAACTGTCAACACTCCTTATACGAGTATAAGGAGGTACATAAGGTTGGAAGAAGTAAAAAGAGAGAAGACGAAAAAAATAATCTGTGTTATACTTGGTATCTGTATCGGAGCAGTCCTTACAGGGATTATTATTTCAAAAAGAGCTGTGGAAGTAGACGCAAAGATATCAGAAATTCAAAAGTCACTCTCCGAAGAGGTGTTTCGGTTTCATGTACTTGCAGACAGTGACAGTGATGATGCGCAGGCAGTAAAGCTAAAAGTAAGAGATGAAGTGATCAAATATATGAAAAATACGATGCCTGGGAATCAGGATATCATCTCTGCGAAGCAGACGGAACAATGGGCCGAAGAGCATCTGTTTGAAATTGAAAATATAGCAGAGGAGACGATCCGGGAAGAAGGATATTTTTACGGTGCAAAAGCAGAAGTTACAACTTGTTATTTCCCGGAAAAAAGATATGGAGACGTAACATTTCCACAGGGATATTACAGGGCGCTTCGAATCGAACTTGGAGAAGCAAAAGGTCATAACTGGTGGTGCGTGCTGTATCCGAACCTGTGTTTTATAGATGCATCCTGCGCAGTAGTCAGCGAAGAAGGAAAAGAAGAACTAAAGAGTGTGCTGACAGAGGAAGAGTACGAGATGGTTACAGCGACAACAGATTTTAAAATTAAAAGCTTTTTCTTTGGCAGTAAAGAAGGAAATTAAGACGGTGACAGAAGATGAGAGACAATAGTTATACAATAGAAAGCAGAATCAGATTCAGTGAGATTGATCATACAAGAAAAGTTACATTACCGGCAATTATAAACTATTTTCAGGACTGCAGTATCTTTCAGTCCGAAGAGATAGGATACGGATTTTCCTATCTGGACGAACATAGGAAAGCATGGGTTCTTTCTTCCTGGCAGATTGATATTAAACGGTATCCGGTACTTGGAGAAAAGATTAAAGTCAGTACATGGGCAACCGGGTTTAAGGGAATATTGGGTGAACGTAATTTCTGTATGAGAGATGAAGCAGATCGGATTGTTGCCTGCGCGAATTCCCTGTGGGTATATATGGATATGGCAAAGGGAAGACCAACAAAGCCGGATGCCCGGGAGATAGAGGCATATGGGGAATCAAAGCCTTTTGAGATGGAAGAAATGTCACGAAAGATTGATCTTACAGAAAATGTCACAGAGCTTCCGTCGTTTCCGGTGAGAAAATATCATATTGACACGAATGAACATGTTAACAACTGTCAGTATGTACAAATGGCAAAAGAGGCAATGGATGAAGAAAAGACAGTAAACCGGGTACGGGTAGAATATAAAAAATCTGCGGTCTATAAAGATGTGATCTATCCTAAGATAGGGATAGAAGAAGACCGAACAGTTGTGGAGCTTTGTGATGAAGACGGAAAACCATATGCGGTTGTAGAGTTCAAATAAATACATGCGAATTACCGAAAGAGTAATCAGGAGGAAAACATGAAATTACAGGAAGAGCTGGGAAAGAAAAGAACATTGATGGTCGTAAAAAAAGTGGATTTTGGAGTATACCTCGGAACCAATGAAGAGAGGGTGCTTTTGCCGAAAAAACAGGTTCCAAAAGGAATAGAAATTGGTGATCCGGTAGAAGTATTTTTGTACAAAGATTCTGATGATCGTATCATTGCAACAACGCAGACACCGAAGATCACTATGGGAGAACTGAAAGTGCTTACAGTTATAGATACAGGAAGAATCGGGGCATTCCTTGACTGGGGATTGCCGAAAGACCTTTTATTGCCATTTAAAGAACAGACAAAAAAAGTGTCAAAGGGAGATGAGGTGCTTGTTGCCCTCTATGTGGACAAGTCAGAAAGATTATGTGCGACGATGAAAGTGTATTCCAGACTCCGTACAGATTCTGAATACCAGAAGGATGATGAAGTTCAGGGGACTGTTTATGAGCTCAGTGATAATTTTGGTGTATTTGTGGCAGTCGATAATCAATATTCCGCACTGATTCCCAAAAGGGAAGCATTTGGAAATTTAAAAGTAGGTGACAAAGTAACGGCAAGGGTCACAAAGGTGCGCGAAGATGGAAAATTAGATTTAAGTGTGAGAAAAAAAGCATTTCTCCAGATGGATGATGATGCAGACATGTTATTAAAAATGATGAAAGAAAATGGAGGAAAGCTTCCATTTACTGATAAATCTGATGCAGAACTTATAAAAGAAAAGCTGGGAATTAGTAAAAATGCCTTTAAAAGAGCGGTGGGCAGAC
>JBJFCD010000217.1:0-1997 GCA_051888795.1 Lachnospiraceae bacterium
TTTAGAAAATGATAATGTAGTAATTTCCGGTTCGTTGGTAGACTGGGGAGATGAATTAATTCCGCTGTTTACATTAACGATTAGGCTGGTTACAGATATTGAAATTAGAATCGAAAGATTAAAGATTAGAGAAAAGCAAAAGTTTGGTAACCGCATTATGCCGGGTGGTGATATGTATACACATCATATGGAGTTCATCGAGTGGGCCAGAAAGTATGATATCGGCAGTGTTAATATGCGAAGTAAGGCAAAGCATGACGAATGGCAGAAACTGTTACAATGCAAGCAGATTCATTTTCAGGAACAGTATTTTGATAGTGAGATTGTGATGTAAAGGATTTGAAAGGGTTGCAGGTAAAAGCATATGGAAACCTTGTGGCAAGGTACAGGAATGATTAATCATTTTTATGAAAAGCTCTTGTTGCTTAAAGATATGATGAATACTGAGACTGCAAAGAAAATGGCTGAACATAGACAAGCTGTTATGGAGGAGTACCTTGAAGAATTTGTAGCAGAATGGGAAGGAGTAAGGTGATATGTTGGAGGTAAAATTTTATGATACAGTTGATGACGCTTTGTTGAAATTTGCAGTCATTATTTCACAGAGCAATGGCAAATGGGTATTTTGCAAACATAAGGAACGAGATACCTATGAGGTTCCGGGAGGTCATCGTGAAGTTGGAGAAGATATTTTGGAAACTGCTAAAAGAGAACTTCAGGAAGAAACAGGTGCTATCCGGTTTGATATTAAGCCAATATGCTTTTATTCCGTTACGGGTAAGAATAGTGTAAATGAGACCGGTGAGGAAACATTTGGATTATTATGTTTTGCAGAAATAACGGAATTTTCTGGTAAGCTGGAAAGTGAGATAGAGAAGGTTGAACTTATGGATGAGTTGCCCCAAAACTGGACATATCCGTTGATTCAGCCTAAATTGATTGAAAAGTATCTGAAGATAGAAAGGCAATACTACAGTTAGATACAGCTGGCAGCGGAACAGACTATAGAATACATAAAGAATATTATCAAGCCAGGAATGAATTTACTCGAGATTCGAAAGTTATGTGAGGAAAAACTGTTAGAGTTGGGGGCAGATTCGTTCTGGTATTGGGATGTTGGTGCATTTCATACGTTGGATTTACTGGTGAGGGATACGAAGGAACAGGGTGTGTTACAGATTGCATTGGAGGCAACGGATATGGGACGACCATTGTATGAGAAATGCGGATTTGTAAAAATGGAAAATGAAATGGAGCTGAAGGAATGAATTGGAAGAAATTATTTGCAATACATATTCTAGAGAGAGGATATGATTATTATTGTGATGATGCTGTTGAAAATATGGAAATATCTGATGATATTATCAGAGCCGATGTAATAGGTTCAGAGGACTATGAAGTAGAGATATCCTTAAGTAACGGAGAAGTTACAGATATGTATTGTTCATGTCCTTATGCATTAGATGGTAGAAACTGCAAGCATATGGCAGCAGTACTGTATGAATGGTCGGAAAATGAAGCGGAAGAAAAGAAAGAAGAAGAAAATGCAATAAATACAGACTTGTTTCAGCAGCATATACTGTAAATTTCTACAAGAAAAAACTGACTGCAGTTGAGGAACTTGTTAGAGGTGCTAATGAAGAGGATGTGCGTTCGTTTTTGGCGGCTGTTTTGTCTGAAGATGAAAAGCTGCTACTTCGTTTCCATAACACAATTAATAAGCAGGTAACGAGGGAGGATATCAATAACTACATTAGACAAGTGGATATCATAGCTGACAGGTATCTGGGTAGAAATCATTTTATCAGCTATTACGAGGCGGATGGTTTTATATCAGAATTGGAAGAAATTATTGATGAAGATGTACGCCAAATGATAGACAATGGTAACTATCTAAGTGCATTTGAGATTATGAATTACATCTTTGTTTTAATCGGGGATGTTGATATGGATGATTCAGATGGTGGTACTGGTATGTTGGCTGATAGGATTTATCA
>JBJFCD010000218.1:0-8826 GCA_051888795.1 Lachnospiraceae bacterium
AGATAAATATGAAAAAAAGAACGATAGCACTCCTTCTGGTAATGTGCTCTGTATTATCATTGTGTACAGGATGCCTCTGGAAAAATGATAAAGAACATAAAAAAGAGAAAGCTAAGCAGGAGGCAGAAGAAGACCTGGAAGAGTATAATCAGGACTATTCAGGATTGAGTTTTAATGCCGATGGATGGAATTATGATAAAGAACATCATGTTTACTGGCAGATCCAGGTTCCTTATTGTACAAGCCCAGATGCATCAGCATATGAGACAATGGCTGTCTATGTGCCTGCGGCCTATATGGACGCTGAAAAAAATGAGGATGGGACATATAGTTGTACAGTAAATGAAGAGAAAACTCTTAATGGATATACTGCACAGACGGCTCCAATTGTATTTCCTGTAAATACAGAGGAGTATGCTTCTGTGGAGTCTCCGGCTGAGTATAAATATAAAGAAGCAGCCAAATTCCTGAAGCAGGGATTTGTGTATGTGTGCATCGGGATGCGTGGTAAAGAAAACGGACAGAATGAAGACGGAACAACATATAGCGGCGGTGCGCCGTGGAGCGTCACTGACATGAAAGCGGCAGTGCGTTTTTATCGCTTTAATAAAGAAGCATTGCCGGGAGATACAGAACAGATTTATTGTTATGGAACAGGTGCGGGAGGAACGCTGGCTGCGATACTTGGAGCATCAGGGAACAGTGATCTGTATACGCCATATCTGACAGAGATAGGTGCGGCTATACATGACGAAGAAGGCAAGGAAATCAGTGATGAGATTTCAGGAGTCATGGCATGGTGCCCGTCAGGCAGCTTAGATTATGGAAATGAGGCATATGAGTGGAATCTGGGACAGTATTATGATGAGGATACGAGAAAGGAAGGAACCTGGACACAAAAATTTGCTGAAGATATGGCAAATATTTATGGGGAATATATTAATGCGCTTAAGTTAAAGGATGAACAGGGAAACGTACTGTCATTGAAAAAAGGCGGAGATGGAATCTATAGACAGGGGACATACTGTGATTATCTCATATCTGTGATCGAGGAATCACTGAATAGATTTCTTGAAAATACAACATTCCCGCATGAAGATTATGCTTCGGCAGAAGACTATATTGCTTATCTTAACAGAGCAGAAGAATGGGTAAAATATGATGAAAAAACGAACACTGCGAAAATAGAAAGTATAGAAGCATTTGTGAAATACTGCAAATCCGCAGAAAGACCGGTGGGGGCGTTTGATGATTTGAACCGCTCATCAGTGGAGAATGATCTGTTTGGGACAGAAGGGTCAGAAGCTTTGCATTTTGATTCAACAATGAGTTATCTCTTACAGGAATATTCATTCGATTACAGCAGATTGAAGAATTGGGACGATTCACTTACGGCTTCTTACAGCGCAGATATGGAAGTGAAAGATTCACTGGATAATTCACTGGGTGTCAGACAGAGTATGTATAATCCAATGTATTATATCAGCCCTTACTATGAAGGATATAATACATCGGCAGTTGCTAAATACTGGCGTATTAATTCCGGTGTTGGTCAGAGTGAGAGTTTATTATCAGCTGAGGTAAATCTTTTCCTGGCATTGAAAGACGTAGAGGATGTGAAAGATGTAAGCTTTACGGAAGTTTGGGGACAGGATTATTCAATGGCAGAGGAAAGCGGAAAAGGAATTGGAAATTTTATTGCATGGGTAAAGGAGTGCAGTACAAAATAAATGATGGGGAAACAAAAACAGATAAAACTGACAGAGGGACCAATCTTAAAGACCTTGCTTGGACTGGCGCTTCCGATTATGGCATCTTCGTTTCTGGGAACGATTTATAATATTATGGATATGGCGTGGATCGGAGTGCTGGGCTCAAAAGCGGTGGCGGCTGTCGGTGTTGGCGGTATGTATATATGGCTGTCTCAGAGTTTATCGTCTTTGGCAAAGATGGGGGCACAGGTTTATGTGGCACAGTGTATAGGGCAGGGGCGGAGAGAGAAAGCTTCAGAATATGCTAAAGCGGCATTGCAGCTCACTTTCGTATTTGCCTTTGTATTTGCAATGGTATGTGTATCCTGTACAGACACGCTGGTAGGATTTTTTCGGCTGGGAGATGATAAGACAATAGAGCAGGCAGTTGAATATATGAAAATTGTATGTGGGCTGGTTCTTTTTTCTTATTTAAATGTAGTGATAACGGGAATCTATACCGCACAGGGAAATTCGAAAACGCCTTTTTTTGCTAATCTTACAGGTCTTATTGTAAATATGATCCTTGATCCTGTCCTTATTTTTGGACTCGGGATTTTCCCGGAAATGGGAGTTTCGGGGGCTGCGATTGCCACTGTGACAGCACAGGCGATTGCCACAGGTGTGCTGGCTGCAGATATTTTCTTTGCAAGAGATAAAGAAAATATTCTTAACGGAACCCATTTCTTTAAGGTGACAGAAAAAGTTTATTATGCCGGAGTTTTTAAGATAGGAGGTCCTACAGCTATACAAAGTGCCATGTATTGTATGATTTCTATGGTTCTTGCGAGGATGGCAGCAGCGTTTGGAGCAGATGCAGTTGCTGTGCAGCGTGTGGGAGGACAAATCGAATCGATCTCATGGAATACAGCAGATGGGTTTGCTGCAGCTATGAATGCATTGGCAGGGCAGAACTATGGGGCCGGTAAAATGGAGCGGGTGCGCAAAGGGTATCAGATTTCTTTCATCACAATGGCGGTGTGGGGAAGCTTGATCATGTTTGCTTTCCTGATATTTCCTGATGCTATTTCGCGTATTTTCTTTCATGAACCGGAAGTGATAAGGATATCAGCAAAATATCTGATAATTATTGGATTCAGTGAAGCTTGCATGTGTATAGAACTAATGACGGTAGGTACTCTTTCAGGATTGGGGAAGACAAGGCTTTGCAGTGTGATCAGTATACTTATGACTGCCTCCAGAATACCGATTGCGATGAGCCTTTGCAAAACATCTTTGGGACTTAACGGTGTCTGGTGGGCGATGACGTTGACATCAGTTGCAAAAGGGCTTGTGTTCTTCCTGGCGTTTTACCGGACGGTTGGGAAAATGGAAAAAACAGGAAAATAAAATGATTCATATGAAAAGGAGCATCTTACAGCATGTTGTGTTAACTGTGAGATGCTCCTTTTTATGGTATGATTTAACAAGGCTGATTTTCCGTATTCTATGCTTCGGATTTTGCTTCATTTGAAATCTGGCGGATATCAGGTACAGCGAGAAGAATCGGATACAGGATTACTCCGATGATAAGACCGCTTACACCCTGAATAATGTTTGCAGGTACACTTGCTGCTGCGCCGGCTGCACCATAGAGTACAGCTTCACAGAGGAAGTAGCCTCCTGCAACGAAGATGATATCACATACGCCGCCGAGTACAACAGAAATGTAACGGCTCTTTTTGTTTTTTCCGTATTTTCTGTAAATTGTGCCGGCTGCAAAAGCGACTACTCCTTTGATCACAAAAGTGATCGGTACATAGATGAAATATCCACCGATGAGGTCAGCCATAGCAGAACCGATACCTGCAGCTAAAAGTCCCCATACAGGGCCTAAAACTACACCACAGAGAATAACAATGGCATCACCAGGGTGGATGTATCCGCCTGTTCCCGGAGTAGGGATGCGGATGGACATAGTAGCAACACATGCGAGGGCAGCAAATAATGCAGCCATAACCAGTTTCTTTAAATTAGAATTCATAATAATTAACCTCTTTCCTATTCCTTTAATCGTTCCATACTTTACACTAAATATGGCATGATAAAAAGAGCCAATAAATAAAATATTGAGCAGTCCAGTTTTTGATGTGTCCGGATTTGTCGAAAATGTGCCGAAATCTATTGAAATACACGTACAGATATGTATAATAGTATTTGTTCGATATTTTTTAAAAAAAAGTATAGTATTAGCAAACCGAGGGAGGCGACATTGTGGATATCGGTAGGAAGCTTAAAGAGCTGCGTCTTCAAAATGATCTTACACTGGGGGATCTGGCTTCGAGAAGTGAGCTGACGAAAGGATTTCTTTCACAGGTAGAGAGAAATCTTACGACACCCAGTATTGCAACTTTAGAAGATATCCTGGAAGCTCTGGGAAGCAACCTGTCAGAATTTTTCCGTGAGGAGGAGGAAAGACAGATTGTGTTCTCTGTGCAGGACTTTTTTGAGGATGAACAGGATGATTATAAGATCGAGTGGGTCATTCCGAATGCGCAGAAAAATCAGATGGAACCAGTTCTTCTGACACTTCATCCCCATAAGAAAAGTTTTGAGATGTCTGCCTATCATGGGGAAGAGTTTGGATATGTACTGAAGGGAGTCGTGACGCTGGTTCGCGGTAATAAAAAATATAAATTAAAAGCACAGGAGACATTTTATATGGACGGAACAAAGGGGCACTATTTGTATAATCATGGAAGTTCAGATGCAAAAGTGCTGTGGATTACCACCCCACCGATGTTCTAGGAAGGAGAAGGTGATAATGGAACAAAAGAAGCTGATAGAGTTTCGTAATATTGTAAAGAGTTTTGACGGTCAGATTGTATTAAAAGGAATAAATCTGGATATTTATGAAAATGAATTTGTGACACTTCTGGGACCGAGTGGATGCGGTAAGACAACACTTCTTAGAATCCTTGGAGGATTTCTTGATGCGAATGAAGGTAAGGTGATCTTTGACGGTGAAGAGATCAGCCAGAAACCGCCTTATGAGAGAGAGTTAAATACCGTATTTCAGAAATACGCGCTTTTTCCACATCTGAGTGTATATGAAAATATTGCATTTGGATTAAAGATTAAGAAGCTTTCAAAAGACGTTATTGAGCAAAAAGTCATGAAGATGTTAAAGCTCATAGGTCTGGAAGGATTTGAGGATAAAAATGCCATGCTCTTGTCCGGGGGACAGCAGCAGCGTGTGGCAATTGCAAGAGCGCTTGTCAATGAACCAAAAGTATTGCTTCTTGATGAACCGCTGGCGGCTCTTGACTTAAAGCTTAGAAAAGAGATGCAGTATGAGCTGAAGCGTATTCAGCAGGAGGTTGGTATTACGTTTATTTTTGTAACACATGATCAGGAAGAGGCACTTACCATGTCAGACAAGATTGTTGTTATGAAAAGCGGGGAGATCTTACAGGTTGGAACTCCGCAGGAAATCTATAACGAGCCTGCAAACAAATTTGTGGCGAACTTTATCGGTGAAAGCAATATTATTGCCGGTGTGATGAAGGAAGATTATAAAGTACGCTTTGATGATATTACATTTGATTGTGTTGATCACGGATTCCGGGAGAACGAGCCGGTAGATGTTGTCATCCGACCGGAGGATATTGATATCGTAGATGTAAAAGCCGGTAAGATGACTGGTGAAGTGTTAAGTGTTCTGTTCAAAGGGGTACATTATGAGATCATTGTTGAGACTGTTCCGGGAACAAGGGTGACAGTTAATATGCGTGTGACGCATAATCATGATGTGACCAGTGAGGACGGAAAAGAGAAGATTAGTGCGACTAATTTCTATGTGGATCTGGAGGATGTTAAGGATTTGGATGATAAAGAAATCATTGCCCGTTCCAATGCTCAGGCATGGGATCCGGAAAGTGATGATTATATTTCCATTTCCAAAATTGAGTATGACCTTCAGGAAGAAGAAGGTCAGTATCCGGTGACTTTCTCTACTTCAAATGGAACAAGTATCGAGCGTACCATTTTCGTTGTCAATCAGCCATTTGTAAAAAATGAGAAGGCAAATGAAGCGATCATGGCATTTAATTTCCTTACAACTGTAGATGAAATCAAAGAATCCCAGGCACTTGATACGGATATCAAGACATGGGCAAATGCGCAGGGCTGGAAATTAAGTGATGAAGATCAGAGTGTAGATATAAGTGTAGATTACGATTTCGATCCGGAGAATGTGACGGAGGGAGTTTACCAGATTACTTTCTCTACACCGGGACGAGAGTTCAAGATTCATACTACAGATTATACGGAGGAAGGTCAGGAGGTCGGACTGACATTTTTCCCGGAAGATATCCATGTAATGTCAAGGATGGTCTTTTAAATGAAAAAATTTTCACAGCTTGCAGTTCCGTATATTGTGTGGGCGGTAATGATGCTTGTCCTCCCGATGGCTTTGATTGCGCTTTATTCTATTACAAAGCCGGGGAACTCAATCATTTCCTTTTCCATTACATTAGAGCATTACGCCAAATTTTTTACCGACCCGGATTTTTTGATTATCCTTTGGCGTTCTATCTGGATTGCAGTTAAGACAACTATTATCTGCCTGATTATCGGATATCCGGCAGCATACTATATTTCCCGCAGCAAAGAACGTACGCAGAATCTTCTTGTTCTTTGCATTACGATCCCGATGTGGATCAATATGCTTGTAAGAACTTATGCCTGGATCGGTCTTCTCAGTGAAGGTGGTTTTATCCAGAGGATTTTTGCCTTTTTCGGTATGGGAAACACAGAACTCCTGTATACAGAGGGAGCAGTTCTTTTAGGAATGGTATATAACTTTTTACCGTTTATGATACTGCAGATAAATACATCACTTTGTAAGATGGATCATTCTCTTTTGGAAGCAAGTGCAGATCTTGGAGCAAACCCAATGCAGACATTCAGGAGAGTGACGTTTCCTTTGTCCCTGCCGGGTGTTATTAATGGTATTACACTGGTGTTCCTTCCTGCTGTAAGTTCTTTCTTCATTCCGAAACTACTTGGAGGCGGTCAGTATTTCCTCATCGGTAATCTGATTGAAAATCAGTTCATTACTGTAGGTGAGTGGAATTTCGGAAGTGCGATTTCCATGATCATGGCAGTGATCATGATGCTTCTTATGATGGTAGTGCGGAAGCTGGAAGTAAGAAATCAGGGCGGAAAGGAGGTATGATCGGATGAAAAAGAAAAAGCGTCCGGCTGGAAAGATATTGATGATTCTTATGATTATATTTTTCTATCTGCCGATTCTGTATATGATTATTTTTTCCTTTAATGATGGAAAATCACTGACACACTTTACCGGTTTTTCATTGCGCTGGTATGAACATATGCTGGATTCAAGAGAGATGATGGAGTCTCTTTATACAACGTTTAGCATTGCGCTTATTGCTACTTTTATTTCTACAGTCGCAGGGACGATTGCTGCAATTGGACTCAGTAAATCGAAAAAGATTGTGAGAGATCTTATGTCGCAGATCAATAATCTTCCAATCATGAATCCGGAGATTGTTACAGCCATTGGTTTTATGCTTTTGTTTATTACATTCAGGATAGAAAAAGGATATGTGACAATGCTTCTTGCTCACATTGCATTTTGTATCCCGTATGTCATGCTCTCTGTTATGCCAAAGATCCGGTCACTGGATCCCAATCTTGCAGATGCGGCAATGGATCTTGGAGCAACGCCCTGGCAGGCACTTACAAAAGTCATTGTACCCCAGATCACACCGGGAATCGTATCAGGTGCCCTGATTGCATTTACGATGTCAGTAGATGATTTTATTATCTCTTACTTTGTGACAGGAAGCGGTGTCAAGAATTTAAGTATTATGGTGTATACCATGAGTAAACGAGTGAATCCGAGTATTAATGCGATTTCCACTTTAGTTGTTGTGATCATTACGATTGCACTTCTGATCATTAATCTTGCACCGATGATGTCGGCAAAGAGGATGAAGGAAGGTAAAACCGCAAGCCGTAAATTGATTGCTCCGGTAGCAATTTTAGTCTGTCTTGCAATAGCAGTGGTCACAGTCTTTAAAGTTGGGGGAAAAGCAAATGCCCGCCCGTATGAAGGGGAAACGCTCTATGTTTACAACTGGGGAGAGTATACCGGGGAAGAAGCAATTCCAATGTTCGAGGAAGAGACAGGGGCAAAAGTGGTGATGGAAAACTTTGACTCCAATGAGCAGATGTACATTAAGGTGGCAAATGGAGAGGCTTATGATATCCTTGTGCCAAGCGACTATATGATCCAGAGGCTGATTGAAGAAGATTACCTCCAGAAGCTTGATCAATCAAAGCTCGACTGTCTGGATAAAATTGATGATGCAGTGAAAAATCTTCCTTATGATCCGAAGAATGAATATTCTGTTCCGTATTTCTGGGGAACGGTGGGAATTGTGTATGATAAGACAAAAGTAGATCTGAAAGACCTTGAGGAGCAGGGATATAATATATTCCTGAACGAAAAATATAAAGGTGATATCTACTTATATGATTCCGAACGAGATGAGTTTATGGTGGCGCTTAAGGCCCTCGGATATTCCATGAATACTGAGAACATGAGTGAACTTAATGAAGCATATGAATGGCTGCTTCAGTGTGTACAGACAATGAAACCGGAGATTGTTACGGATGAGATCATTGACAACATGGCACAGGGAAGAAAAGCGCTTGGTCTGGTTTATTCCGGAGATGCAACTTATATTATGGATGAAAATGAGGATATGGGTTATTACCTTCCGGAAAGTGGAACAAACCTTTGGTCAGATGCCATGGTCATCCCGAAAAATGCGAAGAATCCGGAGCTTGCGCATGAATTTATTAACTTTATGAGTGATTATGAAGCTGCTTACGATAATTCCAGCTATGTAGGCTACACATCTGCCAACAAAGAAGTTATCGAAGCTCTGTCGGGCGAGGGCGGAGACTTTGAGGGAATTGATGCATATATTCCGAGAAGTGACAATGAAAAGGATGAAGTCTTTGTCTATAATGAGTCCACGAAAAAGGAAATAAGCAACCTGTGGAGTAAGGTAAAGATTGCGGCAAGTAATGCAAATTA
>JBJFCD010000219.1:0-1995 GCA_051888795.1 Lachnospiraceae bacterium
ATTGTGTCTGCTCTGCTTTTGGTGTAGATACTTCTGAATACAGTTTTCCGTATATAGCTGGATGGAGCAGCGGTCGTGATATGAAAGAATTAAAAGCATCTATGGATACAATCCGAAAGACTGCAGGAGAAATGATTGATGAATTGTCGGACAACCTGAAGGAACTGCTTGCAGAGAAAAAGCAGCTTCTGGAATCAGATCAGAAACAGAAATTGATCCCGGCTATGGAAGCTGCCGGGTATCATTTTGATGAGCTGGAAAGTACAGATGGCAATCTCCGTTTCCTTCCGGATGGTACGCATGAAATTGGCGGTGTTATGATTTCAGATTCATGGACTGATGTAAAGGAATGGCTGGAAGGTGTTGTCCTGGAAGATCCAGACACTGCGGAAAGAGTGGAACGGATAATGCACCCGGAACGATATGAAAAAACTTCCGAAGAGTTGATGTTTGCAGGAGAAGAAAGATATGCCCTTTATCAGCTGAATACGGGATCGAAAGACGTTCCTTATGAGTTTATGGGCATGGATTTTGTAAAAGATCATGGGATGGAAGTAACTGCAGCGGATTATAAATGTGTATATTCCGGAATCCTGCATGATTCGGTTTCATTGGATGAGTTATACAGTATTTTTAATCAGAATCATCCGGCTGACTTTAAGGGTCATTCGATGTCTGTCAGTGATGTGGTGATTGTGAACCGGGATGGAGATATCAAAGCTTTTTATGTGGACAGTTTCGGGTTTGCAGATCTACCGGATTTTGTTAGACAGAGACAGGAAATTCTGGGAATTGAAAGTACAGAGTCACATCTGGATGTGGAAGAAACAAGCTCCTGCATTAGTTTCTACGTTGCAGAATGTTCGGAGTTTCCGATTCTTGGGGAATTTCATCAGGATCTGACACTGGAACAGGCATTTGAAATCTTTGATCAGATACCGGGAAGCCGAATGAATGGAATAAAGAGTATTGGCTTTAATCTACAGGATGGCAGTGATTATGAAGGAATGTTTGATCTGTATGTGGGCAGAACCCTACAGAAAGATATCATCAACTCCATCCCAGGATACCGTGATAACAAGCTGGTGCAGAAAGCTATTTCCGATGCGGAAAAAATCATTGAGAAAAGGCAGGCAGAAAAGGAAAAACCAGAAATCAAAAAGCCCGAAGAATTACAGAAAGAAAAGAAAACAAGATCACAGCACAGAAGGGAGGCGATGAGTTTATGAAGCCAGTGAAATTCGAAGAAAATGAATTGATGGTAATGGCGATTTTTGCAGAAAAAACCAGACAGGATACTGTAATGACATTGAAGGAAGCACTGGAAGTTCTGGAAGAAACCAAAGAAGATGTGTCCGATGAGGAAATGATCGAAATTGTATCCTCTCTGATAGAGAAACTGCAGCAGATTGAAGATAAGTATTTCTATACTCTGGATCTGGATTCATATCTTCTGGCGGCAGAGGAGGATGTATATGATGATTAACCAATTTGCCCTTTACCGAGTCAATAAAATGACTGCAGGGCGGAAATTGTGGCATCTATCTTTCAATGAAGCCAGGGAAAAGAAACTCTCTATCCGCATGGAATTTTACCGACAGATTGTAATTGGAGAAATGAAGAAAGATGAGACAGCCAACGATGTCTGGAAGAGAATCCGGAATAAAGCAGAGGTCAGTGATGTATTGGTGCTTAACCATGAAGGAGTAATCTCCTGCTTCTATCTTAGTGATGATCATCCCAGAAGAATCAGCGGATTCATCCGCATGAATTCAACAGGAAGCGTAATCTCCATGGACACAAAGGATTATAAAATAGATGGGTATTCCGGGAACTGGAAGGTAACAGACAATATCATAATCGATGGAAAACTGTTTTATCTGTTGGAACATCAGGAATTCCGGGAACAGGCAGCGAGGATTATTCTCGACAGCTATGGGAAATTTGTCACGGAAACAGGAGCCAGAGGATTTGACGAAGCTGCCAAAAAGAAGA
>JBJFCD010000220.1:0-1986 GCA_051888795.1 Lachnospiraceae bacterium
CGGGAGTTTGACAGTTTCAAACACAATAATCGTCTGTAAGCGTTGCAATCACTTAATTTTTTTGTCAAATTTTTAAAAATAATTGTGGTATTGTTTGGTATTTTATGATATAATAGACAACAGGAGTATATATTTTACCGTTGAAATTGCAATCATCTTAAGGAAAGTATCATCATGCGTCTCAATATCGTCAAATCAAAGAATGCCGAACAGCTATACATCATCAAATCCTATCGCAAACCGGATGGCAAAACATCTTCCATGATCTTTAAAAAACTTGGTACCATGGCCAGCCTCCTGCCAGATCACGATTACAATCGTGACAACGTAATTGCCTGGGCGAAAGAACAGGCCAGAATCTGTACGGAGGAAGAAAAGTCCGGTGCTCTTACTCTTTCTGTTGACTTTTCCGAAAGAAAGCAGTTGGAATCAGAGCAACAGGTTTTGTTTAATGCAGGCTATCTGTTTCTTCAGAAAATTTACTATGATCTGGGGCTTCCTGCCATCTGTCAGGAAATTAAGGAACGGCATCGTTTTCATTATGATCTGGATGAGATTCTCCGGAATCTCCTTTATGCGAGAATCCTTTCTCCTGCATCCAAACGTTCTTCTTTGGAATACATGAGGAATTTTCTTGAACAGCCGGGGTGCGATCTTCATCAGATCTACCGCGCTCTGGATGTTCTCTATCAGGAATCAGACGCAATTCAGGCTGCCTTGTATGATAACAGCAACTGTATGCAGAAAAGAAATACAAGTATCCTTTACTATGACTGTACAAATTTCTTTTTTGAAATCGAAGAGGAACGGGACAGTTGCAAATACGGCAGGTCAAAAGAACACCGTCCGAATCCAATCATTCAGATGGGACTCTTCCTGGATGGAGATGGCATTCCACTTGCCTTCACCATGTTTGACGGAAATCAAAACGAGCAGCCTACACTGATTCCGCTGGAGAAAAAAATCATCCGGGATTTTCAGCTGTCTCAATTCATTGTGTGCACGGATGCAGGTCTTGCTTCCCGCCAGAATCGGCAGTTCAATACCATACAGAACCGCTCCTATGTGGTAACGCAGTCATTAAAGACCATAAAAACACATTT
Source organism: Lachnospiraceae bacterium (assembly GCA_051888795.1). Taxonomy (GTDB): domain Bacteria; phylum Bacillota; class Clostridia; order Lachnospirales; family Lachnospiraceae; genus MD308. The sequence continues at coordinate 1,104 of JBJFCD010000220.1, forward strand.
GCAGGAATGGGCTTTGGAGCCCACCGGATGGAAGTTGGACGGCAGTACACAAACCTATGATCTGCACATGATCGATGAAGAGTTGTACAAAGACCGTGTCTTCTTCAAGGAACGGTGGATTAAGGAAAATGGACTGGAGCAGCGTTTGATTGTTTCGTATTCCATAAAATACAAGCGATATCAGCAGAATCTCCGTGAACATCAGCTGGAACGGGCCGAAAAGATCGTCTGCAGTGGAACACGTAGCAAGAAAAGAAACCCAAACGATCCGGAACGCTTTGTAGAAACAGTTCAGCTTACTTTCGATGGTGAAATCGCAGAACAGACCATGCGGCAAATCGACCATGAGCGCATCGCCTATGAAGAAGCATTCGATGGCTTTTACGCCGTATGCACTACATTGCAGGATGATGTATCAACCATACTGAAGATTAACCGGCAGCGTTGGGAAATCGAGGAATCCTTCCGTATCATGAAGAGTGAATTCCGGGCACGTCCCGTTCATCTGCAGCGTGATGAGCGGATCAAGGCACACTTCCTTATCTGCTTCATAGCGTTAATGATATACAGAATTCTGGAAAAACAATTGAACGAACAATTCAGTGTGCGAGAGATTATCAGCACATTGCAAAATATGAATGTGCACGAAATTGGAGAAAACGGCTATTTACCAGTGTTCAAAAGAACCAGGATTACCGATGCCCTCCATGAAAATGCAGGATTCTGGCTTGACCGGGAGTTGCTCTCGAAAAAAAGCATAAAAAAAATTTTAAAAGCATCAAGGAACTAGAAAAAATACCACAAAAACCGAAACACAAAAAACGCTCAAACCAATTGGAATAGCTTGGTTTGAGCGTTTTTATCCTTTGAAAACTGTCAAAGA
>JBJFCD010000221.1:0-1966 GCA_051888795.1 Lachnospiraceae bacterium
TATAATCCCATCTTTGACAGTTGGATAAAAAATAACACCTCGCAACCCCAGTATTTACAAGGGATGCGAGGTGTTATTGTCTCGTTTTGAAGTATAGTAATTTATTCTCGACCTTTACTTTTTTTCTGAATTGTTTTCATATCCTTTTTGGTAATGAATTCATAGTCTGTTCGAAAACTGCATATCTCGTGAAGCTTGTCTGTGAGTTTATCCCGTTTGTACAGAGGTATGAAGCCTTGTCCTTGTACACTTGCAAAGTTCATACTCTTCAATGTATCCAGAATTGTTTCACATGTATATGAATTACCAAGTGCCTTTTCAAGATATCGGTATATGACTAATGATATAAAGCAGGTTAAAAAGTGAGCTTTTATGCGTGTTTCATTCTGTAAGAATATCGGACGTGCTTCAAAATCTGTTTTCATAATTCGGAAGCATTCTTCAATTTCCCATCTTCCTTCACTGACCTTTAAAATATCACCAACTTCATCATCCAGTAAATCTGTTGAAACAGCGTATAGCCCATCATAAAGGGATTCACTTTGTATCTTTTCCTCATCCAGGTAGTTATGTATTTTTGCAGCCTCTCCATCTTCTGTAGCAGCAACTTTTCCTATAAATCTTGCCGGATCATTAGGGTTTTTACGTTCCTTCTTAACGTTGCCGGAATCGATCATTTTCTTTGCACGGTCAACCTGTTTATTCCGAATTGTCTTTTGATAACGGGCATACTTTGGAGAGTAAGTGACAATTAGTCTCTGGTGAAGTGTATGTGGGGTATAAGGTTCTTCTTTGTAATAAAGACCGGTATCATCATCCGGAAGAGTGGTGATGTCAACATTCTTACCATCAGAAACTCTTTTGAAACCGACTGGATTTAATGCCCATTCTTTATCTTCAGCTTTCAGTTTTTTGATAGACTGGGTGACTATAAATGCACGCTTTCCCATATGGTTATAATTTCTGATTTTTTCAGAACCGAGTCCGGCATCGCTGCAGTATATAAATTTTTGACATCCGAATTCAGAAAGAACTTTCTCTTCCAGAGGCTTAAGAGATGTCTGCTCATTTGCATTTCCTGGGAAAAGCGAAAAAGCGAGAGGGATTCCATCTCCATCCATAAACAATCCCATTTGAATAATGGGGTTAGGACGGTGTTCTTTACACTTCCCATATTTTTTGTCACCGTCTTCCTGTTCGATCTCAAAGTAATAGTTTGTGCAGTCGTAATAAAGGATTTTATCGTTTCTGGCTCCAAGGAGATGACTGTTTTTGTAGACTTCGGACTGAATGAAATCACATTCATTTCCTAAAACATCCAAAGCTCTGTATATATCATGCAGCTGGTATGATGGTTTTTCCAGAAATTCAGATGCAACAGCATAACTGGAACGTTTACTGGAAGGTTCAAGGATTCTGGTATAAATCATGTCAGACAGAATTGCATTGATGTCATATTTAAATTTATACTTATCTCTTAATTTTCTGCAAATCTTGTCCACATGAAGCCTGTAGTAAAAAGACTGGAGGAATAAATACCCACCACGATGGAAAACCTGCTGGTCATAGCAGATCTGTCTGTCTGCATGGAAGGTAATCTGAATGGATTTACTTTTTTGTTCTTCTTTGTATTTTAGAGTTTCAAGTCTACACTGTTCTTTACACCATGCAACTACATCATCCCGGGTGGGTCCATGTTCAGGCAAAAGTTCTTTAAGTGTACCGAGTTTGCGTACAATAACAGAGGTACTTACCCCCTTGTCGTTTACATACCCCTTGCTGATATAAAATGATTCGGCGTTTTTTGATTTTGAAATATGAAGTCTCATAAAAAATCCCTCCTGCCCTTATTATATCAAACAGTACAATAAAGTACAATAGCACAAAACAAAAAAGTTGACATAAAAAAAGCAGGTTTTATGCGACCTGCAAGTACTTTTTCTAATATTCAACTGTCAAACTCCCG
>JBJFCD010000222.1:0-1960 GCA_051888795.1 Lachnospiraceae bacterium
GCGATGCAATCTTGTTGGCTTCACAGAAACTGGAGGTCAGTGAAGATATCGTGGAAAAGCCTTTCATGTAATTGACCGATTCTCTGAGGATATCGACATTACATTTACAGAGCATCTGGGTGAAGCTAGAAGAAAGAAACTGAAATATAACATATTGAAGCCTATTGCGGATGAGTTAGGGCTTGTGATTCGTAACTTCGACTCTATTGAAAGTGATAAAAATCTGAATCATTATGATTTTTATTATGAGTCAGTGGTAGGGGATAGAGTTATCAATGCAATTCCGCCTTATGTCAAGTTGGAAACATCCTTGATGTCCTATGCATTTCCTACAGAAGAAAAGGAGCTGGGAAATTATATATTGGATGCCCTCGGAACTGAAGAAGAGGAGCTTATTACAACATATGATTTGAGGACATTCCCTATGCGTGTTCAGTCATTGAACCGTACATTGATTGATAAAGTTTTTGCTGTATGCGATTACTACCTGCAGGGCAAGGCTCACAGAAATGCAAGACATTTGTATGATATTTATAAGCTGACAGAGCATGTGGAGATTGACGATGATTTCTTGAAGCTTGTAAAAGAAGTACGTGCACACAGAATTGATATGGGAAGAGAAATTGCTCCGGCGGCACCTCTGGATGTAAATATTTTAGGATTGGTTCAGAAGCTTTGTGATGAAGATTTTTACAAAGAAGATTACCAGGCGACTACTCTTAAGTTGATTTCGGATTCTTTGGAGTATGAAATGTTGAAAAAGCATTATAAAGAATTGGTTGAGAGAATATTTGTCTAATACGTTTTCTGCCCCAAAAGGTGTAAAATGGGGTAGAATATGTAATTGACATAGCGGTCTGAATGGGGGAGGTTCCCCCTTCAAATTTTTCATAATATATTTGGAATTGCGGCGGACGTCTGCGGACTATGCCTATGGGAGTTGGATGCGTCCGGCTTTCTTTTTTATTGTATAAATACAAGCAATGATAGGAGGCATCATATGGTACACCCGGATAAAGTTGGAGTAGAAGCCAAGAAGAGAGAAGATGAAAATTTCAAATTTTGTAGTTTTTTGAAAGGACATGCAGATGAGAAAGAATTAGATGAGCAGTTTCTGCGATTGCACAAAGAACTGTTTGCTGATTACGATTGCAGTAAGTGCAGAAATTGTTGCAAGATGTACAAGGGAAGTATACCTAAAGAGGATGTTGAAAAAGATGCGGAGTATTTAGGAATTACAGTAGAACAGTTTATTGATTTCTTTTTGGAAAAAGAGGAGACCAGCCGGAAAGGTTGGGTAGTTTGTTGGGGATGTTGGATATCATTTCCATCTGCCCGGTTGCTTATGAAATATTTGAACGATTGAAGAAAGAATACGGATTCAGGAAGAGATAGGAGTCGATATGTAATGTGTGTGGAGTTAAACTTCGCAGAGTAAAAAGATTAAAAGGACAAGAAAATATGAGTACCGGACTGATGTTTCACTATTTTGAATCCAAGGAAGCTCTGTATGAAGAGTTAATTCGGATGGGGCTGGAAGGGACATCCTATCCGGGAGAACAGAAATGTGAGCATGCAATTGACTTTTTTGTGAATTTCACAGAAGAGTTGTTTAAATTCATGAAAAAGCAACCTGTTGTGGCAAAAATGTTTGTGCTGATGGCAGATGCGCAGCGAAGTGAAGCGACGCCGGAACATATTAGAGAAATCGCACTGAAGGTAAATACAATCGAACAATTTGTCCCGATTATCCAATGGGGGCAGCAGGAGGGAACAATCAAGGAAGGAGACCCCTTGGTGATTTCCAATGCATTTTGGTGCTGCATACAGGGAATTGCCGAGCGGTATGCGACGAATCCGGAGATTGAATTGCCGAAGGCAGAGTGGATTGTGGACATTGTGAGAAAAAAGGGTAGTGTCAAATGACCTATGAAAAAACTGAGCAAAGAAAAAAGGCTCA
>JBJFCD010000223.1:0-1953 GCA_051888795.1 Lachnospiraceae bacterium
CTGTCTCTGTCTCTGTTCTGAATGTTGTCTCAAGAACACCAGCTCTTGCTCCACCGATACCAAGTGCATATGCAAGTGCTTTGTCTAATGCTTTTCCTGTGTAATCCTGCTCTACAGCTACAAGACAAGGTGTTCCTTTTCCTGCCTGGTACTCACTTCTTACTGTGTGACCTGGTGCCTTTGGTGCGATCATTGTTACGTCTACGTTTGCAGGTGGTACGATCTGTCCAAAGTGAATTGCGAAACCATGAGCGAACATAAGCATATTACCTTCTTCAAGGTTTGGCTCGATATCTTTCTTGTACATAGCTGCCTGTTTCTCATCGTTGATAAGGATCATGATGATATCAGCTCTCTTAGCAGCCTCTGCTGCTGTGTATACTGTAAGTCCCTGAGCTTCAGCTTTTGCCCATGACTTGCTTCCTTCATAAAGTCCAATGATTACGTCACATCCGGATTCTTTTAAGTTCAGAGCATGTGCATGTCCCTGACTTCCGTAACCGATAATTGCAATTGTCTTGCCCTCTAATAATGATAAGTTACAATCTTCCTGATGAAATAATCTTGCTGCCATTTTAACATTCCTCCTACTTCTTAAAAAAATTATTATTTTCTTTTTATTTGTTAAACAGAAGATTTCATATGTAGTTAATTCCCCTGCTTAATGACTGTTTGATTAAGTTTTTTATCTGTGTTTTTTACTATGTTAATTTGATTAAGCTCTTACTCAAATATTGTGACATCCTTGCTCCCACGAGACAATCCTGTGATACCGGTTCTCGCAAGTTCCAGAATCTCGTATCCTTCCAAAAGATTTAAGAAAGCGTCAAGTTTGGACTGCGTTCCTGTAAGCTCAATCATCAACGACTCTTTTTCTACGTCAACGATCTTCGCACGGAAAATATCTGCTACAGATACCACTTCCGCACGCTGCTCTGCATTCGCACGAATCTTCACCATGATAAGTTCACGACATACAGATGATTCCGGATGAAGCACTTTGATTTCTCTCACATCCACTAGTTTTCTTACCTGCTTTTCAATCTGCGAAAGAATCAGCTCATCACCGCTCGCCACAATTGTAATTCTTGTAAATCTCGGATCTGCTGTCACACCGGCTGTAATACTGTCCACGTTGTATCCACGTCTGCTGAACAGTCCGGCAATTCGACTTAAAACACCGGGATTATTATCAACTAATAATGAAAATATTCTTTGCATATAGCACCTCTTTCCCCAAATATTCAAAAAACAGAGTGCGTTCTGTTTTTAAATAATAACAACAAAACCAATATTTGTCAACCCTTTTATTAAAATAGTACATCCTTTCCCATTAATTTCTTACGTTAAGAAAACATCAGGGCGAATCCTTTAAGGAATCGCCCTGTAAAATGTATCATAATTCTTAGAATTTACCAGCTTTTGCTGCTTCTTCAATGGAAACTGCAACTGCAACAGTCATACCAACCATCGGGTTGTTTCCTGCACCGATAAGTCCCATCATCTCTACGTGAGCCGGTACAGATGAAGATCCTGCGAACTGTGCATCAGAGTGCATACGTCCGAGTGTATCTGTCATACCATAAGAAGCCGGTCCTGCTGCCATGTTATCTGGGTGAAGTGTACGTCCTGTACCACCACCGGAAGCAACTGAGAAGTATTTCTTTCCTGCTTCAATACATTCTTTCTTATATGTACCTGCAACCGGATGCTGGAAACGTGTTGGGTTTGTTGAGTTACCTGTGATAGAAACGTCAACTTTTTCTTTCCACATGATAGCTACACCTTCACGTACATCATTTGCACCGTAGCAGTTTACTTTGGAACGAAGTCCGTCAGAGTAAGCGATTCTCTGAACTTCTTTCAGTTCGCCTGTAAAATAATCATACTCTGTCTCTACATATGTAAATCCGTTAATTCTGGAAATGATCTTTGCAGCATCTTTTCCAAGTC
>JBJFCD010000224.1:0-8579 GCA_051888795.1 Lachnospiraceae bacterium
GGAGTATTGAGTTTTTAGAAGAAGCGGAAAAGGATATGAAAAAACTTGACCATTCTGTTCAGATACAAGTGTTAAAAGGTATTTCGAAAGTTAGTCAGAATCCGTTACCATCTGAGGAAGGTGGATATGGTAAGCCATTAGGTAATAAAAGTGGGACAAACCTTACGAATCTTCTGAAGATAAAGTTTAGAGACTTGGGAATTAGGGTTGTTTACAAGGTCGAGCGAGTGAATGGAGTCATGAAAATTATTGTTGTTTCTGCCAGAACCGATGAACAGGTTTACAAGGAAGCTGCGAAAAGAAGAGATAAAAATGATTTATAACAGAATATGCATGAAAGCCGTTATTAGGAGAATTCTCTAGTAGCGGTTTTTTCGTGGAAAGAAGAAATTTATGTCAGAAGTATGGTATATTATTTACTGTGGGATTTTCCTCATTATTCTGTAGCTGAGAAACGAGGTGATAGGGTGAGTACTTTATATGTGTCCGATTTGGATGGTACTTTATTGAGAAGTAATGAAGCAACCTCAGAATATACAAATAGTGTCATTAACAGTTTGACGGATCAAGGCATGATGTTTTCTTATGCTACGGCACGTTCACTAATTACAGCAAAGAAAGTGACCAAAGGCATCAATGCAAAAATTCCATTAATTGTTTATAACGGTGCATTTGTAATTGACAATGTGACAGAAGATATACTGATCGCAAATTATTTTGATGAGTCCGTATATCAGGTGCTAGACGAATTATTTGAAAACAGGATATATCCAATTGTTTATGCGTACATAGAAGGCAAAGAGAAATTCTCATTTATACCAAAGTTATGCACCGCAGGTATGAATAAGTTTATTGCTAGCAGAAACGGTGATGTTAGAACAAATGCCGTGAAAACAACGGATGAGCTAAAAGCAGGAGATATTTTTTATATTACCTGTATTGATGAACCGGATAAACTAAGACCCTTCTATGATAAATATAAAAACACGTTTCACTGCGTTTATCAGACAGATATTTATACGAATGAACAATGGCTTGAGATTATGCCTTTATCCGCTTCAAAGTCAAATGCGATAAAGCAGTTACAAGGATTGTTAAAATGCGAGAGGCTGGTTGTTTTTGGTGACGGTAAAAATGATATTGATATGTTTGAACTGGCTGATGAAAGCTATGCTGTTTCAAATGCTCATGAGGATTTAAAGAAATATGCTACTGCAATTATTCCCTCAAATAATGAAGATGGTGTTGCTAAGTGGCTGGAGCGCACATTTAGGATTGCGGACTGTACAGAGACAGATATTGATAAATCGAATTTGAAAGGGGAATAGAAAATGCTACCTACAAGAGCAGAGGCGGAACGAATACTAAAAGAAGCGGAGCAATGTAATCCAGGTCCTTGGGGAAATCATAGTCGCGTTGCAGCACATTGCGCTGAAAAAATAGCAGAAGGATGTGGAGACTTAGATGCTGAGAAAGCATATGTATTAGGGTTACTCCATGATATTGGCAGGAAGTTTGGCGGCCGGCATCTGGGACATGTTTCAGATGGGTATACATATATGATGTCACTGGGCTATGATGAAGTCGCCCAAATTTGTCTTACACATTCATTTAACAATCAAACGACAGATGATTACATCGGAAAATTTGATACTACGAAAGAAGAACTGGAGTTAATAAACAGTACGTTGTCCAAGGTTGTTATGGATGATTATGACAGACTGATTCAATTGTGCGATTCCCTGGCTGGTAGTGAAGGCGTGCTGGATATTGAGGAACGTATGGGAGATGTAAAACAAAGATATGGTTCTTATCCGCAGGAAAAGTGGGATAAAAACATAAGCTTGAAGCAATATTTTGAAAATAAAATCGGAAAAGATATCTATGAAGTAGTAGAGAAAAAAACATATCGACCAAGTCATATAAAGTCTATACGTGAAAGGCATGGAAAATCTGAGGGCTAGAAACGAAGCATAATACTTAATTTGCTATCCTGATATTGAGCCGATATAGTTCCACCCATACGATCTATCAAATTTTTGGCAATGGATAATCCCAGCCCGCTAGAGTTATGGCTTGCTTCTACTGTATAAAAGCGGTCAAACAATTTACCTACTGTAACGGCATCCAGATTCTGTGCTGTATTTGTGAACGTAATATACCCACTTTTATCCATAAAAACCGATAAATCTCTATCGGAGTATTTCAAAGCGTTGCTGATAATATTTGAAAAAATACGGTTGACTGCTCCTGCATCCAAGTCTCGCAAAACAGGCTCATCGGGCAATTCAATCAGCGGTTGGATGCCTCTTTCCTGCATGGCTGCGTAGAAAGAAAGCAGACTTTCTTCTAACGCTCGAACTACATCCATACATTCTGATTTTAAATCTTGTGAAGATGTAACCACGCTGTAGCGGAACAATTCTTCGGTCAGGTTTTTCAAGACTTCCGTTCTATTTTGAATCTGCGAAAGATAACCCTGCACTTTTTCGCTTTTTTCTTCTCGCTCCAACAAATCAAGATAACCGCTGATTGCCGTAAGCGGAGTGCGCAAGTCGTGGGATATGTTGGTTACAGCCTCTTTCAGTTCCAAATCACCCTGTTGATAACGATGGCGTTCCCTGCGAAGCAGACGAAGCTGAACATTGATTGCTGAGGCAAGACTTCGCAGGTAAGGATCTCTGGTTGAAATATCAATGAGAGTATTGGTATCTGCTGCTAACCTGTCACGGAAGCTTTGCGCGATTTCCTGTGCAGATTTGCGTAGGAAATAGACCTTTGCACATAACGCAAGGATAATCAGAAGCAATATTACAATGATGATTAACAGCAGATGTTTCATAATGGCTCCTTATTTAATGTCTGTGTGCCGGAACAAAACGCTACCTACGCCGGTTGCCAGTATCCAGGCAAAATCACAAATAAGCCAACGAATTGGTTGAAAAATTTTCATCGCAGAAAGCTGTGCAACCTGACCGGAAGGATTCAAATCATGAAGGATGGCATAAAGTATTTTGGTAATTCCCTCTCTATAAGCAGGGTTTGGAAGACCACCTTTATATTCAGGCTGAACCATGACTTGATTGGTATGTAAACACAGAAACAACAGGAAAAAAGATAATCCCATGCAAAGAACAATTGCGGTAGTTCCGTTTCTACAAAGCATGGTAATCGTACAGTAGATACTTCCGTATGCCAGACACATCCCGATACCTAAAAAGAGATATTGAAAATATTGACTCGCAGTAATATCGACTTCAAAATACATGCTGCCAATTGCAGCAGTAAAGAAAACAGTAAGCAAATAAAGTAGAATGCACGCACTCCAACTTACAATCAGATTGGAGAAAAAAACATGATGCCGACATCTGCCTGCAATAAGTTTATTACGGATAAAACCATCGCTAAAATCCTGACCTGTAAACAAGCTTACCAATGCCGCTGTAACTACGCCAAAAAAGCTTAGTGGCAGGAAAATCACTCTGCTCAGAGGAACGCTGTAATCCATAGCGGTATTTTGCATGATAATAAAGGCAACTGATATTACCAGCATACTTCCGAGACCTCGCCAGAACCATTTTCCCCGCAACATTCGAAGGCAGTCCGCATATAGTAATCTAGTCATTGCCACCACCTCCAACCAAAGATATATAGTAGCTCTCCAGACTTTCATCTCTTTCCTGCATGGACAGCACTTCACAGTTCTCCTTTGCCAATGCAAGGGTCAGCCCAGTCACGTTAATTTTTGCGAACACATCGGCGGTCGTTTCAGAGATAATTTTGTATTCCAGATTCATGGAATCTAACACACGGGCGAGAGCAGAGGTATCGGTTACTTCCATGCGGACACACTTACGGCAGGCAGCGTCCAATTCTTCCGCACTCAGTTCCTTTACCATGCGGCCATTATCAATAATACCGTAATGAGTGGCAAGGCGAGAAAGCTCATCCAGAATGTGGCTGGAGATAAGGATGGTGATCTGCTTTTCACGGTTCAACTTTAAAATCAGTTCTCGCATTTCCACAATGCCTTGAGGGTCAAGCCCATTGACAGGTTCGTCAAGAACAAGGAAATCTGGATCACCTGCCAGGGCAACGGCGATACCAAGACGCTGTTTCATGCCAAGGGAAAAGTTCTTTGCCTTTTTCTTTCCGGTATTCTCCAGACCCACCAGTTTCAAAAGCTCCTGAATGCCATCGAAAGACGGCAGACCGAGAATAAGATACTGCTGTTTTAAATTCTCTTCCGCAGTCATATCCAGATAGATGGAAGGAGTCTCCACCACAGCCCCCATACGGCGGCGAGACTTGATAATATCTTTGCTGTCGTTGCGGATGCCGTAGAGAGTATAATCACCGGAAGTCGGTTTCTGCAATCCGCAAATCAAGCGAATCAGTGTAGTCTTACCTGCGCCATTCTTTCCTACGAACCCATAAATGGAGCCTTTGGGAACATTCATGGTAAGACCATTCAGCGCCTGAAAGTTTTTATACTTTTTCGTCAGGCTGTTTGTTTGCAAAATATAGTTCATGATATGTTACCTCCTTTGGTGACCTCAGTATACAAAACAAAAGTCAAGAAAGTGGTCAAAGGAAATGTCAAGATTTGGTCAAGATTTTTGTTCTGCCAGTTTGAATCCGATGCCCCATATGGTTTCAATGTAATCCTCTCCGCTGACATCCTGCATTTTCTTTCGCAGGTTGCTGATGTGCTGCTTTAGAGAGCGCTCTGTACAATCTGGGGTATCCAGACTGATGCGATCCAGCAGAACACTTTTTGAAATAACCTGTCTTGGATTTTCCATCAGAATCTTGAGGATAGCATATTCTGTTCGGGTAAGTTTTACGGTCTGTCCCTGTACAGTCAGCGCGAGGGACATGGTGTCTAAACATAGGTCTCCAATAGAAAGAGAGGTGCTATTCTCATGTAGTTCTGGCTTACGCATTTGAACCGTAATTCTGGCAAGGAGTTCTTTGGTTTCAAAGGGCTTGGTCATATAATCTGCTGCACCATTGAGCAAAAGATTCACTTTATCCTGAACATCCACTTTTGCGCTAAGAACAATAACAGGAATGTTCTCGATATGGGAAAGAACTTCTTCGCCGGACAATCCCGGAAGCATCAGATCAAGCAGAACCAAATCCGGATTATTTTGAGAGAGGAGATATAATGCTTCTGTGCCTGAATATGCACGAAGAACAGCATAGCCCTCCTGTGTAAGTATTTCCGTCAGCATATCTCCAATATGTATATCATCATCAATAATCGCTATAGTTTTCATAAAAACCTCGTAGAAAAGATGTCTTTGATTTAATCAGTATATCATATGAGTGTGAATCTTTCTACCAATCCATCTTTTCCACAAAATATAAAAAAGCATTTCAATCCGTTCACACAGCCCGTATATAATGTGTTATACTTTGTTATATAGTTTTGCTACTCTTGCTTTTCTTTTGGTAAGCGGAATGAAAATATCCTGGTGGTGTGGTGGCACAGAAAGAACGTATAGAAAACATGGAAAAAATGACACGGGTTTTATTTTTGGATATAGACGGAGTCCTCAATTCGAATTTTTGGAGGGACGGCCATCAAAAAGAAATAAGCGATGGAACTTTCATTGATGAAGAAAGCGTCAAACTCTTAGCAGCATTGGTAAAGCAAACAGATGCAAAAATCGTGCTTCATTCCGGCTGGCGGATGTGGTTTGATAAAGAAATAAAACCGCTGCGCCCGGAGTCAGAGAAATTAGTTGAGATGCTGAAAAAGGAAGAGCTGTCCATAGAGGGAGTAACCCCGGATCTGACCACAGAGGAAATCCGAAGGACGAAAAAATTCAGTCTCGTAAAAGCAGATGAAATTCTCTTATGGTTAAATGAGCATGAGGATGTAAAGGACTGGGTGGTTCTTGATGATCTGGATTTACATAATGAAAGAATCAAACTGCATCAGGTAATGCCGGATCCGGCAATCGGATTAACATCGGAAGATATCGAAAAAGCAGAAAAAATTTTAGATGGAAATGCTCTAAACTACCTGCATTGAATTGACATGGCAGAGGCGTTTACCTTATAATAGAAAATAGTAACAAATGAGGGGAATTATCTGGGTAAGCTGTGGCGTATTTGTTACATTTTTTACAAATGGGGGAAGATTATGAAAACAATACGAATGAGAATCATTATTGGAATCGCGATATGTTCGATTCTGTCGGCTGCGATTATTGGCTTTGTGAGCATTAAGAATGCAAAGGATAATGCAAGAGCGGACGCGGAGGAACAGCTAAAGCTCAGTAGCAGTCTGTCGGCTCAGGAACTGAATGCTACCATTTTTCGTGTAGAGCAGTCGGTAAATACCTTGAGCGATATGGTATTGCGGGAATTGGATTTTAAAGAATTCAAAAAGGACAAGTCATACGCAGATGAGTATACAGAGGCTATTGCTGGTGAAGTTGAGAATTTTGCGCTGCACACGGATGGTGCGATTACGGCTTATATCCGGTATAATCCGGAGTATTCCAACCCTACCTCCGGTATCTTTTTAACCAGAAACTCGCTGGACGAAGACTTTGGTAAGGTAACTCCTACGGATTTTACCATGTATGATGAAAATGATGATGCTCACGTGGGCTGGTACTATATTCCGGTCAGAAACGGTGCTCCAATGTGGATGGCACCTTATCTGAACGAGAATATCAATGTATATATGATTTCTTATGTGGTACCGCTTTTTTCGGAAGATGGAACTTCCATCGGAATCATCGGTATGGACATCGATTTCAGACAGATTACGGATGCAATAGACGAAATCCAGCTATTTGATACGGGTTACGGATTTTTAACAGATGCCCAGGGATCTGTTTATTACCATAAAGATCTGGAGATGGGACAGAATATTTCCGAACTGGATGCTTCCCTTGCGGATATTGAAAGCTTTCTTTCCAATACGGAAAACCAGGGAGTAAAAAAAGCTTATTCTTATCAGGGAGTGAAAAGTGAACTGGCGTTTTATGATCTGGAAAATGGGATGAAGCTGATTGTTACGGCTCCGGATAAGCAGATATTTGCCTCCGCGAATACGATACAGATGGTTATTTTTGGTACGGGACTTCTTGCGATTATTATCTCTACGTTGGTAGGAGTACTTATTGGCAGCAGTATTTCAAAACCAATCAGTCAGATGACCCATATCATTTCACAGACGGCGAAGCTGGATTTTTCACCAACGGCAGATGGGACTTCGTTGCGAAAGCGTACAGATGAGATTGGTATCATGGCGAGAGAAATTCACGAGATGCGTAAGATATTGCGTGAAATGATTACCAATATTCATCAGGTGGAGAATACGATTATTGGAAATGTAGATAACTTAAATCTCATTATGCAGGAGAATAACAACCGCTCGGAAGACAACTCAGCGGCAACCCAGGAAATTGCAGCAGGAATGCAGGTGGCTTCTTCCAATACAGCAAGTATTGTAGAGAGTATTGATGAAGTAAAGCGCAATTCCCAGAGTATTTATGAACTGGCACAGAATGGGGAAACAGATTCTGAGCAGATTTTAATACGTGCCGAGGAGATGGAAAAGGTCAGCAAAGAGTCCAGCGATAAGACGAACAGTATCTTTGAAGCAATGAAGCAGAAGACCGAAATTGCCATTGAACAGTCCAAGGCAGTTGCACGTATCAATGAACTGACGGATGATATCAAGAGTATTTCTTCCCAGACCAATCTGTTGGCGTTAAATGCCAGCATTGAAGCAGCACGTGCAGGAGAAGCCGGCCGGGGATTTACCGTAGTAGCCACGGAGATCGGTACACTTGCAGAACAGACTGTCAAGACCGTAGATAGTATCAATGTGATTGTCGGTGAAGTGAACGAAGCAGTAGCGAATATGACGGATTGTATTACTGCTATGATGAAGTTCCTGGAGGATACTGTTCTTGGTGATTACACCATGTTTAAAGAATCCGGCGGACAATACCACGCAGACGCAGACGCGTTTATACAGGTTATGCGTCAGGTGAAGAATGCAATTAATGAGCTGGATCATTATATCGTTCAGATTGCAACGTCTGTGGAAGACATCAATCATACAGTAAGCGAGTCAGCAGACGGAATTAATGTGATTGCCGAGAAATCCACGGAAGCTGTCAGCTCCACGATGGAAGGCTACGAACGACTTCGGGAGAGCCGCGAGTCTGTAGACGAACTGAAAGAAATTGTAGATAAGTTCAAATTGTAAGATTGCTTATGGGGCGAGAAGTTTACTCGCCCCTTTTTCTATGCCCTTGCATTTCTTTTCTTTCTAAAGTAAAATAATAAATCTGAACAGTTAAATAATCACTTTTGGGAATTGTGGAATTTGGCAAGATTTGAGGCTCTAGAACTGTCGTATACCTAAAATCCTTGAAAAACAGCTTCAAATTGCGGATTTTTCATGCGAATTGTATTATTAGAAGGAGTGGACTTCGCGGTATACCTAATATTTGCAATTTCTTAGGTACAGGCTAAAATTGATCCGGCGAAAACATACAATCGACCATAAAAAGCGCTTGAAATGCCGCTTTTTTCATAGATTT
>JBJFCD010000225.1:0-1922 GCA_051888795.1 Lachnospiraceae bacterium
GGCTTCATTTCATAACAGGGATATTCGGTTTTTAAATGTTTCAATTGCCATAATCCATGGATCCAGGTGACTTGCGTTAGATTTTATTCGATTATATGTCTCACGGTCATCATCAGTCAGCGATTCAAGAATGTCATTGTATAAAGTTTTTGCATGTCGAATCTCAGATAACACAAAATCAACTTTTTCCGAGACAGTGCTGCGGGTGTTAATTTTATCAATAAATATGGACAGTGCCTGCCAATATTGCTGCTCTAAATCTACAAAAGAAACGGAATCTTGATCATCTAAAATATATTCGTCTATATCACAATCCGATAAAAATATACTCATATCATCATTTTCACTGATTAAATTAAGATTTTTCAAAGTAATATATGTAAATAATGGGAGGGAGGTGTATCGCTTTTTACGACGACCAACATTACTGGCTTCTTCGAATCGGTCTTTCTTGAATTTCCTTAAGTTGTTAAACCATCCTGTTGCAACATATTGACAGTCTAACATGGCAAAGAGCACAGAATTAATAAAAGTATAACCCACTATAATATTGAATCCTAATTTTTTCAGAGAATAAACGAAATACAGAATATTGGCAAGATTCTGCGCATCTGTAAATTCATAATTCTTTTCTTCCATTTTTTCATAGCAGATAGAAAAGTAAATGCCATCTTTATTGTCAATGTTATCTGTAATATCTTCAATCATTTCATCGACATCTGATTTACTATGGAAAAAACTATTAGATATTAACAAAGATAAATAATAGTGCTCAAATCCATAGTGTTCAAAACAATATTCGTAAATATCTAAAGAATAATCAAATTTCCAATCCAGGCCTTGAATATAGAATCCGGGAGTGATCAGAGATGACGAAATAACGGATGAACGGTTGGCATGTTCATCCAGATATTGTATCAATTTTGGCGTCTTTTTTCTCCAGTCCCTGCGAGTAATGTCCGTAGGGAAATCAGGACTATCTTCCAAGTGTTTAAATATTTTACCTTCAAATGTAGAGTAATAAAGCTGAGGGTCTAAAAAACATGTGTCAGGAAATAATGCTTCATTTGAAAGGTAGTATTTTTCAATTGAATCAAAACTCTCTTCTCTCGGTGCGAATATTGCGCCAGATAAAGTTTCATCAGCAATAGCAGTATCTATTTTTTTCCCTTTTGCTGCACCATGCTGAGCTAATATTTTTGTCATATTACAGTTCCTCCTTTAGGACGTTAAGTGCCTCTTGAAAACTTGCGAGGTCGTTAAAGCGAAATGCTTTTTCAACTTGTAACAGTTTACAGATAATGAGATATAGTTGTTGATTTCGAGCTGTATCATCAATGTCAGCAAAGAAGAGATCTTCCAGTTCACGATTAAATTTATTCATAATTTCGGCATGTGGATTAAGAGCCCCCTTTTGTCGGTACATCTCCAAAGGATTAGGAGCGTTTCCCCATAATATATCCATATTCAGTAGTATTTCGATTAACGATTTTAACCATTCCAGGATCAATAACTATAATTTCATCATTACAAACCATGATATTATCAGGAGAAAGGTCTCTATGTACGATTCCACGCCTGACAAATTTATCTATAATCGAACTCATTTTAATCAGGAAATGAATCGCAAAATCAACTCTTTCCATATCTGACAAAGGACGTTGCATATATTCTTCCAGAGTAATACCATCAATAACTTCCTCAATAAGTAATCCATAAAAATGGGAGTTTATGGAGACATTTTTGTTTGAGGCAAGAACTTTTGGAAAACCGGTATCTTCTTCAGAACACACTTCTACATAGCGGAGAAATGACCGCTTTTGATAATAAAATATATCTGAAACAGTATCGATATTACCTGGGAAATCGTCAGCTTCGGCAAGTTTATCAATAACATCTTCCGGGGAAGAACAAGAGGAAAT
>JBJFCD010000226.1:0-100580 GCA_051888795.1 Lachnospiraceae bacterium
GGTGCATGACTACAGTATAAGGAATCTATGTAATGGTTTCCACAGGTCCGGAATCTTGATTTCCTTGTGCCGGAATAGTGGTTTCCTAATTACCGGAATGATAGTTTCCACCACCGGAACAGTGGCGCTGAACCTCCGGAATGGTGGCTCTCAAAATCCGGACAGGTGGCTCAATGGGAGCCGGAATACTCAAAAATGGTGTGATTATTAGAATGAGGAGACGAGATGAAAAAAAGAATATTATCCTTCTTAACTATTTTCATTTTATTGCATTTTGCATATTTTTCTGTTCTATGTTTGTCTGAGAAAATTTCAACACCTAGAATGGAGTGTAATGTTGAAAAATCAGCATATGTATTAGAAAAAGAAGGACTTTACCCAATGAAAGTTTGGTTTAATCCCTATATTGCAAAATGGGATAACTATACAACTGCAATATCATATGGGATAATCTATTGTGTGGATAATGATAATGCAGTAATATCCTCTGTTTTGAATGTTTTTCCTGATGGAGGAGAAAATCCGATAGAGTCTTTTAGCAAAGAAGTAAGTGGGACAAACGAAGCATATGGTGAGTACACTAGATATTGGTGCGGTAGTTTAGTGTTTTTAAGATTAGCATCATTGCTTTTGGATTTGGATGGCATTAGGTATTTTTTGCTTATTTTATATGTTTTAGCAATTAGTAAATGCTTAATTTTAATATATAAACGATTGTCGTTAATTGATGCAGCTTGCTTTTTCTTTTTTAATGTGTTGAGTTTTTTTGGGATAAATGTAATGTGTCCGACATACTCGCAAGAAATATATATTATTCTTGGCACAATAATTGCTATGTGCATTGCATTTAAGAAAAAGGAGGATTTTGTCGTAAAAGAATTTTTGTTTTGGTACATAGTGGGTTCAATTACGATGTATTTAACATGGCTGTCATATCCGCTTACAACATTTGGAGTCCCAATATGCTTATATATTTTATTGAAAAATTCATATTTTAACAAAATTGGTGATAGTATACTCACAATTATTCGAGCAGGAATAGGATATGGAGCGGGTTATCTTTCAACGATGATGGTTAAAGGTGTAATGAATAGAATATTTGGACTGGAAGATACGGCTGGGAGTAGAATTGTAACATTAATTGGTCAGCAATCGTTTAGGGAACGAATAGAGGTTATTATTACAAATTTGTATAGATATAATAGCGGATTCTTTAAAATAGGCTTTATTTCTTCAATTCTTTTGATTTTAGTTTATGCCTTTTTTAGACATAGAATTACTTTTCATATACAGTTAGAAGTAATTCTGCCACTGTTTCTTATCGCACTTCTACCAATGGCATGGTGGTTTGTTGTGGCAGAACATGCATCTGGACATGGAATAGAGGCTGAGGTTTTTATTATTTCAGTATATGCAGCTTTGAATATTTTTAGAATGATATTTGTAAAACGATAATGTGAAGCGGATAGAATATTGTTATTTATACCAATGTATAATAAGGAAAATATAGAAAGGGAAAATGATGCAACTTACTAAAATAAATCGTAGAGCGATTATAATTTCCTCTATACAATGGCTGCTATCTTCAATAATTCAGGTGGATAGACTATTTTTTGAATATGAAAATGTTTCTAGATGGTTTTTGGCAACAAAATTTCTTTTCTTCATCTTTTTATTTGTGGTTTGGAATTTGGTATTGGGAACATATGAAAAAATTAAGTGTGGAGATGAAAATTATAAAAGGGGATTATATATTTTTAAAGTATATATAATTATTATGTTAGGAATGCTAATAATTCTATGGCCTGGAACCTGGGCGTGGGATGATTTGTATACACTATGTTGTATTTCCCAATATCAAGGATGGCATCCTTGGCAACATGTCTTAACTGGTGCATATCAAAGTGTTCTATTGCAAATCCTTCCTTTCCCGGGAGGAATTATACTGTTGCAAAATATTATTATATCAGTCTGCATATCTTTTTCTATAGCAAAAATAGAAAATATATTTGGTATAAGAAAAATGCAAAATATATTTTGGGATACTTTGGTAAAAATATTACCTTTTTTGTTACCACCGGTTTTAATGTATCAGTTTTCAGGATATAGAATAGGGTTGTATGTATATATTGAATTCACGATGCTTGTTATGTTAATAGGGGCTTTAAAAGATAAGAAAGAATGGAGTTATTCTTATCTGATTCTTTTTAGTTTATTAAGTATTGTGGTTGCAACATGGAGAAGTGAGTCATTTTTTTATGTACCATCTATATGTTTATTAATTTTATGTGCGAAGAAGGAGATAATTCCAAATAAGAAAAAAGCTATATGTGTATTGACAATTATTATTGGATTTATAGGCATTAGTAAATTTCAAAATTGGGCGATAGGTGATAGCAATTATCAAGTAATGTCACTTCTTAATCCGTGTGTAGATGTGGTCCGAGTTGCCGATAGGATTGATGATGCAGAACTTTTAGAAGATATTAATAAAGTTGCTAAATTGGAATTGATTTACGATAATCCGACACATTCCGGGGCGGCTTTATATTATGAGAATGTTGTTCAAGCAGGATATTCTGATAATGATTACCGTGATTTTTTGCTGGCAATAGTTAAGTTAACTCTAAAATACCCTAGGGTAGTTTTGGAAGAACGCTGGAATCTTTTTATTGCTGGGACAGGTATAACGGGAATGTCTAGCACTAATGTGGGACAAGCGGCCACTATGTTTGATGACAATAGTGGAAATAAGGCGGCATATCTTGTATTGGACAAGGACTGGATTGCTAATATGCCAATTAGTAAAGACATCAGGAAGAATGTTATATTATTTTTGGGAATGATACGGGATGATGGAAGTGAGATTATTGTACCCCATAGAATAATATGGAATACAGTTATACCTTTAATTATTTTGATAATTGAATGGATTGGATTACTAATTAGAAGGAAATGGTATCTTTGGGGAATATGTACTGCTATATTAATAAAAGTTCCGATTGTAATTCTAACAGAACCTTCGTTATCAATTATGTATCAGTTGTCATTTTACTTTTTAGGATATGTATGTTTGGTGTATCATATATTAATATTTTGGAGTGGAAGAAATAAAGGGAAAGGAAAAGAAAATTGATGGATAAAATATTATTATTTATACCAATGTATAATTGTGAAAAGCAGATTGTGCGGGTGCTGGATCAGTTAACGGATGAAGTATGTAGCTACATTAGTGAAGTTATTATTATTAACAACAGAAGTACAGATCAGGGAGAGAAAGCTGTAGAGGCATATTTATCAGAGCGAAATCTGCCAATAAAAGCAACACTTTTCCGGAATGACGATAATTATGGGCTGGGGGGATCACATAAGGTTGCATTTCAGTATGCAATAGATCATGGATTCGACTATGTAATATTGCTGCATGGGGATGATCAGGGCGATATTGCCAATATTTTACCATATTTAAAAAATAAAGAATATCAAAAGTATGATTGCTTCCTTGGAGCACGTTTTATGAAAGGCTCTAAGCTGCAGGGTTATTCAAAATTCAGAACATTTGGAAATTATGTATATAATATTTTGTTCTCAATCGGATGCGGATATAGAGTGTATGATCTGGGGTCGGGATTGAACATGTATAAAGTCAGTATTTTGAAGGATAAATTCTATTTAAAATACAAGGATAACCTGATTTTTAATTATTGCATGGTAATGGGAATGGCATACTATAAGCATAAGGTTCAATTTTTCCCCATTATCTGGAGAGAAGATGATCAGGTATCAAATGTGAAAATGGTAAATCAGGCAGTTACGGTTTTGAAGCTACTTGGATCATACATATTCAATAAAAAGAAGTTTGTTGAAGCAGAGCACAGGGATAAAATAATAGAAGAGTATACTGCTCAGGTTGTTTATCAAAACAAGGAATAACAGGTGAGGATTAGTGAACAAGCGAGTAATACAGTATGATATAATAAATTTGGCGGTAATTGGAATAACTGTCTGTTTTTTTGTCTATGAATATAAGAATATAGCGGAGCTTTTCGCGGATAAGAGTTTTTTTTCTATACTTATATTATTGGTTAGTGCCATGCTGGTTCATAGTATAAAGGCGGGACGCCTGTATCTTGCACTCTATGGATCCGGAATAGGGTTTAAAACTTATCTGAAGGCATATTGTAAAGTTACACCGGTTAGTATAGTATTACCGTTCAAATCAGGCGAACTTTTTCGAATGTATTGTTATGGAACGCAAATGAAAAGTGGATTAAAGGGCATTGTCATTATCCTGCTGGACAGATTTATGGATACCATTGCACTTGTTACAACGATTTTAATTGTGTGGATATTTAATGGAGGCCGCATATCATCGTTTGCATATGTACTGATTATTTTCCTTGTGTTTGTCTTGCTGGTGTATATAGTTTTTCCGGGAGTATATTCTTTTTGGAAAAAATATCTATTGTGTGCAAAGGCGACTGATAATAAGTTAGCAGCTTTGAAAGTGATGGATAAGCTATATTTGATATATCGGGAGATTGCCGGAGTAGTGAAAGGAAGAGGTATTATTTTGTACTTTCTGTCCTTACTGGCGTGGGGCATTGAAATCGGTAGTATTGGCTTACAAATCGGAGTGATAGAGAATGGCAGATGGAATCAGACTATTTCGGCCTATTTGCTTTCTGCGATGGGAGGGAGCCAGTCTCTTCTATTAAAGCAGTTTGTATTTGTAAGTATCCTATTGCTTATGATCTTATATGTGGGGATGAAAATGTGGGAACTTTATGTTGAAAAGAGGAACAATCGATGAAAGTGATCGTGATATTTGATGATACCGGACGGAAGAGTGAGGTCATTACAGATATTATTGGCAATAAAGGGTTCTCTGATGTTGTTGTAAAAAAGAGACATCTTGAAGAATACTATAAGGATGAAATAAGTAAAATATATCCGGATCTGACTTGGTGCAAGCTTCAATCGGGATTTGAATATTCAGAGTTAATAAAGCAGATGGAACAGTATTATGAGACGGATGTCCGGATCATGCACTGCTTTTCAAATTATTTAATCTCAGATGTACATAAAGCAGAATTATCTTTTCAAAAGCTACAGTATATCGATGAACCCTTTGGTGCATTAGAGGGAAAACGGGCAGTTGCTGGAATGTTCCCAAACGCGAGAGAGTATGCTGGCTTTTGCAAAAATGTTCTTGCCGGGCAGCATGCATGGGATATCATCAGAAATCTGAAGAACACCTTTGAAATGGAAGGACTTGTAGACATCAGTGTGATCGGGAATTTTATCCAGTGCATTACCGGCAATTTTGATGCGAGATATTTTAATTCCCTAAAGGGAAATGAATATACGATTGTAAAAACTTCATCCAATAAGAAAAAGATAAAAGCAGAGTATAACTTTTATCATTTGCTCCCTGAGAATATGAAGTTCTGGTTTGTGATGCCTTTTAACTATGTGGAAGAGGAAGATTCGGCAAGTTATACGATGGAACGGCTTCATATGACAGATCTGGCTATTAAGTGGGTACATGGTTCGATGGATGAGTCGGAGTTTGAGGATTTAATGGATAAGTATTTTTATTTCTTCAGCTGCAGACATAAAAAAGTGTGTACCGATTCGGAATATTCCAGGATTGCAGATGAGCTGTTTGTTGATAAGGTAAATGAACGTATAGCATTGCTAAAAAAATGTCCGGAATATCAGAAAATTAATGTGCTATTGGAGGCAACAGAGGACACAAAAATAGATTATCTGGTGGAAAAGTACTTTGCACTTAAGAAAAAAATAGAGGATAAGATTACGTTTTCAAATGAGCTGGTAATCGGACATGGTGATCCTTGCTTTGCAAATGCACTGTATAACAAATCAACAAAGACCTTGAAGTTCATTGATCCGAAGGGCGCGCTCTCGGAAGAGGAGCTATGGACGAATCCTTATTATGATGTGGCAAAATTGAGTCATTCTGTATGTGGCAGATATGATTTCTTTAATAATGCACTCTTTGATATCAAGATTGACAGTGCGTTTTCCTATAATTTGGAAATTCCATTTGATAATACAAGATATGTACAGATCTTTAGAAAAAAAGCTGAGGAAAATGGCTTTAATTACCTGGCAGTGAGAATATATGAAGCGTCTTTGTTCTTATCGATGTTGCCGCTTCATATTGATAATCCGCATAAAGTATTTGGTTTTATCTTGAATGCTAAGAATATTTTGGAGGAAATCGAAAAGGATGTTTAAAGATTATTCGTTTGTGTTTGATATCGATGGAACCCTGTGTCCGATAAAGAAAAAAGAAGAAAAATACGAAGATTTGGTTCCTTATCCTGCGATGATTGAGAAGCTAAAATACTATAAAGAAAATGGTGCTCGTATCGTCTTGTATACATCAAGAAACATGAATACATATAACGGGAATATAGGCTTGATTAATAAGAATACCGCTGTTGTACTTTCCAAATGGTTAGAAAAGTGGGAAATACCTTATGACGAAATTGTATATGGCAAGGTATGGCCAGGACATAAAGGTTTTTATGTTGATGATAGAACTGTGCGGCCGGATGAATTTTTAAAATATTCTCCGGAAGAGTTGGAAAAGATTTGTGCGGCATCACGAAGCGATGAGAAAATGAGGGAAAAAAATGAACAAAATTGATGTTGTAATTACTATGGGTGGCTTGGGTTCGCGCTTTCGCAAAGCGGGTTATACTGTTCCAAAGTACATGATTGAAGCAAAGGGAAAGACCTTGTTTGAGTGGTCGATGATTAGTCTTGAAGGATATAAAGAGGATGTCTACCAATACATTTTTATCGCAATGAAAGATGAAGATGTTGATGTGGAAAAATTTATCTATGAGAAATGTGAAAAAATGAATTTGCCAAAATACCATGTGATTTTGCTGGACTACTTAACAGATGGACAGGCAACAACAGCTTCTCTCGCAAAGCAGTATTGGAATCCGCAAAATGCTTTGTTAATTTATAATATAGATACATATGTCGAAGCTGGTGCAATGAATAGTGCAGAATTAAAGGGGGATGGATTTATTCCCTGTTTCCAAGCTGACGGAGATCACTGGAGTTTTGTAAGATTAGATGATTCCGGGAAAGTTGTTGAAATAAAAGAGAAAAAGAGAATTTCCAATTATTGCACGTTAGGAGCATATTATTTTAAAACCTGTCAGTTATATATGGATTTATATGATGAGTATTACAGCAAGACACAGGAGCTTGTAAATGGAGAAAAGTATGTTGCTCCTCTATATGATTATTTACTGTCAAAAGGGGGAGAAATCTATATTTCTGATATTGCGCCGGAACGTGTCCATGTACTTGGAACGCCGGAAGAATTGCAGATATTTTTGAGTGATTGAATTAGTGCAGGGCAAGAAAATCTTCGCTGGAGAGAACAAAAAGAGGCCGCATGATTAAAAAGATACTGGCGCAGGAAGATAATATGATATTTGCCATTGCGCCAATATATATAATGATGATGACTTCTACCACAAAATGTAGGCTCTTCACCAGAAAATATAGTGGTTGAGAAAAGAAATGAATAATGTTAAAATAAAAGGGCACTTTAGCAAAGGGTCCTTTTAGTATATAGATCAAAGGAGAATTTGGCCTATAATGTTGAATTATACAATTTCAAACATAGGAAAAATAAAGAAAGCAGACATTGAACTTGATGGAATAACGGTGATAGCAGGACTGAACGGAACCGGAAAGAGTACAATTGCGAAATGTGTCTTTGCAGCGTCTAACTCTAGAAAGAATATCCTAGCGAATATACGTAATGATAAGGCGAATGATATTCATATAGTTGCAAGGAGATGGTTGGAATCGGATGCGTGTTCATTTGATGGGAAAAATACGGAAACTACTTGGGGACTGTCTTTTGAATTCGTCGATTACATTATGGAAGAGTATGAGTCGGATCAGAGAGAAGAGCAGGAATTCTCCTTAACGAGGTGTTTACACAATTTCTGTGATAAAAACCAGATTCATTCTGAAGAAGAATATTTGGATAATTTGCAGGAGGATATTGAACGTATTTTTAAGAGAAGTACTGAGGAATACATTGAATTTTTTGTCGGCAAATATTATCAGAATGTATTTAAAAATCAGATAAATCAGATCGGAAGCAGAAAGAAAGGAGTTGTAAAATACCAAAAAAGGAATGAGGGCAGTTCCATTTCGTCAGAGGTAGAAGTAATAGATAATGAAGTGAGGTTTGTTGGCTCATCTTTAGTAGCACAACAGGAAAATGCGATATATATAGCAACTCATAGTGTGCTTGACGTGTGTGAAGAATATAGTATTAGACAAAATAGACCGGCAAGAATAGGAACGATTTCCTCTATACCAACAAGAGAATTAATTGGATATTTATTTGGGGAAAGAGAACTTTCGTTTGCAGAACAGCAGCAAGCGGATAAAAATAGGGGAATCATTGAAGTAATAATAGAAGAAGTAACACATGGACATTTGAAGAAAAATATAAATGGAAGAATGGAATTTGTGGATGAGAGGAAGAAACAAAAAATTGAATTTTCAAATATGTCATCCGGACTTAAGATTTTTTCCGTTATTCAGAAGTTGCTGGAAAACTGTGCGCTTCAAACCAATGATATTTTAATTGTTGATGAACCGGAAGTGAATCTGCATCCAAAATGGCAGGTGGTGTTGGCAGAAATAATGGTTCGAATATATAAGGAGTTAGGGATATATATTATTGTGAATTCCCATAGTCCTTATTTTATAAGAGCGATACAGGTAAAAATGGCGGAATATGAATGTGCTCGTCAAGGAAGATTTTATTTTATGGAAGACCAGGGAAATGAGGCTGTTTGCTCTGACGTTACAAATAATGTTGATAGAATATATGATGCGTTATATCAACCATTAAATATGCTATAAATATAAAGGGGCACAGAAGATGAAGGAGCGGGTAATTAAAGACTATAACAAGTATAAAGCCTTCTTATATGAGGTTTCTTACGATAAGGAACATAAGATTTCACTTATAAACGATAAAAATCAGCAGAATAAAATGTATAATTTTGATGCGATATCTAAAGAATATTGCAGGGAGATGCGAGGCGAAAAAAATAGCTCCTGTGACGCGTATTACGAGAAAAATTTGAATGAGGCATATTTAATAGAATTTAAAAATCAGGATGAGGGCAATATTGATAAAAGAGACATAAACAATAAGATACATGATAGTGTAGCCACTCTTGTGATGAATGAAAATCTTTCGAGGGAATGTGTTGCGGAGAAGACGACCGTTATAATCGTATATAGCGATCAGCAGGAAACGGATAGAACGGATGGGAGTTATTTACCCTCTAAGGCGTATGACAGTTTTTCCCAAAAGATGGCAGAACTTTCGGGAAAAGCCGGAATTGACAGTTACCCTAAGAAGTTTGATCTGGAGAAGTACAGGGGGATTTTGTTTAAAGAAGTATATACCGTAGGGAAATCAGTATTTGAGAAGGAGTTTATAGATATTCTTTTTAAAAGCTGATTGTTGTTTGAGAAATTCCTGTGAGAAATATCACTCAACATGCTAACTAAATGAAAATTTTGGAAATTGCAGAAAGCTAAGGGGTTTGTCTAATTCATACGAATGCAAGATATGGTTTACAGAATATAGAATTTTATATAGAATTTCTAAGTTGCAAAAGGCTTTCCATTTGGAAAGCCTTTTGTTATAATAAAATGAACTATAGGATATGACTATTAATAATAGAGAGGAATTAGTAGAAAATGGGGTGGATTATACCTATTTTTATTGTTTCAACGGGAAGTATTATAGGAATAGTTTTTTTTGATAAAAAGTACGAAGAAGCGCTACCATATACCGGCAGCGCTATTATTGCATTGCTTTTTTTATTTGGCTTTTTTGGAAATTTACTTTCCGGATCCTATTTTTTATGTATAGTAGCTTTCATTGTATATTTGGTATCTGCGGTATACTACTTTAGAAGGAAGAAAAATAATTTTTTACAGAATCTGTTGTCGGATGGATTCTGGCTATTTATTATACTAAGTCTTTTTTCTATTATTTCAGTATATGGGAGAGTTGCCGCTGAATGGGACGAATTTACCCATTGGGCAGATATAGTAAAAGCCATGTATATGCTAGATGATTTTGGCACCAATCCAAAAGCAAATTCTTTTTTTGCATGTTATCCACCGGGAATGGCGTTATTTCAATATTTTATTGAAAAGACAGTAACTTTAGGAAACAGTGAGATGTATCAGGAATGGTTACTATATTTTTCATATCATCTTTTAGAATTCTCTTTTTTAGTTCCATTATGGAGTAAAATTTGTGAAGGCTCTTCGAAACGTATGTGTGAGGCTGCTATTCGGGAAGGTGTTTTTTCTATTGAGGTAGTACTTGAATCTGCGAAACGTATCTGTGTGATTGCTGCTACAATTTTTCTCATTCCGGTAGTGTTCTATCTGGGAAAATATATGTCAATATATATTGATTCGTTTCTTGGCATATTGTATGGGGCAGGATTAATTGAACTTTATATAGAGAAGGACTTAAAAAAATGCATGCTATACGAAATATGCATCTGTATGATGCTGGTCCTTGCTAAAGATGCCGGTTTACTATTTGCTGTTTTTCTGTTAATTTCATATATAATAAAGTATTATATTCAAAGAAGACTGGAATGGCGTGGTGTAGTTTTTTCTTTATCCGTCGGACTATCGATTGCTTTGCCAAAGATACTTTGGAATCGGATTGTTACCAGAAGCAACGCAGCAATAATATTTGGGAATGGATATGATTTGAAGCAATTCTGGGAGATTATTCTTGGTAGGGACACTACATATCGCCAGGAAGCTTACAGAATATTCTGGAAAACATTTTTAGAAAAACCGGTAGAAATTCCGGTACTATATCCATTAGGGATAAGTTTAAGCCATGCGCTTATGTTTTTGGTTTTTATCATCCTCTGCGGATTCATCATGCATTATAACAAAAGGAAAGCACCCTGTGATAGATGGAATACTTACAGTATATGCATAGGGGCAATGGTAGGATTACTGATCTATATCATTGGGCTTTGCGCTACATATGTTTTTAATTTTAGTGAAAATGAAGCGCTGGGAATGGCATCCTTTGAACGATATATTAATATTGGATATCTAGGAGTGGGCTCTTTTATAGCGTATTGTTTGTGGGAGATTGTATATAGAAAAACAAAAGCTGGAAAAAGTAAAAAAATATTCTCTTTTTATATGATATGTGTACTGGTAGCCTTGACAGCATACCTGGGTTATTGTAGAAAAAATGCAAAAGCCTCACTTGATACTAGAGAGCAATATATGCCTATAGTTTGGGAGATAGAAAAAAATGCAGATGGGAACTCTAAAATTTGTGTAATTTCGCAAGGAAATGAAGGATATGATTTTTGGTATCTGAAATATTTGTGCAGACCGGATATTGTAGGCCCCATTTGGAGCATAAAAAGCGAAACCGAAGATGAAAAATATGGAGTGCAGTATACAGCGGAAGAATGGCAAGAATTATTGGTTAGTGAATATGATTTTGTTGCATTATACAGATTGGATGATGCGTTTTTATCCGATTATGCAGGACTTTTTAGTGATAGAAATCAAATTGAAGTAAACGAAGTGTATCGAGTGAATAAACAAACAGGTCTGCTTGAGAAGTGTTATTAGTAAAGAAAGGGTGTAAACAAATGAAAAAAGAGGAAAAGACAAATTGGACTGAATATTATAGGCAAAAGAAAAGCTTCTTTTCAAATTATACGCAGCAATTTACACTAAAATATATCATAGATTGGTTCGATTATGCAGTTCCAAAGGAACAAAATAAGTCAGCAATTTGTGAGTTGGGAGGTGGAAATAGTTGCTTCGTTGATAATTTTTGCGAGGCAAGACCTGTATGTAGGTATGATGTAGTTGATAATAATGAATTGGCAATCCAATTATTTGAAAAGAAAAAGGAAAAAAAGGAAAATGTACATTTAAATGGTATGCTGGTGGATTTAACAAAAGAAGTACCTAAGAATGAACAGTATGATTTTGTGTACAGTATTGGTCTTATTGAGCATTTTTCAGATGATTTAAGAAGAATTGTTATAAAAAATCATTTTTCATATTGTAAAGAAAATGGTTACGTACTAATTTCTTTTCCTACACCGACTAGAAAGTATCGCTTTTGGAGAAAATGCATGGAGCTGTTCCATATGTGGCAATTTTGGGATGAGGTCCCTTTGAAAATAGAAGATGTACGTGAAGATATTGAAAAATACGGGGAGATAAAAAAGATTGAACTAAATAGGAAGTTATTTTTAACCCAGATGGTAGTTTTAGTTCAAAAAAAGGGAATTGAAAATGAACGAGAGAAGAAATCAGGTTATAATTATTCCGGCATATAATCCATCCGATGTTCTAATTGACTTGGTAGAAGAACTTAGCGAATATTTTTATAGAATAGTAGTGGTAGATGATGGGGGAGGCGAAGACTATAAGGCTCTTTTCGATAAGGTTCAAGCAAATCTATGCTGTACAGTATTGCGTCACTATGTAAATATGGGGAAAGGAAGAGCGCTAAAAACAGCATTTAATTATTGTATTTCATTAGGCGATGAATGCAGTGGTGCAATTACTGTCGATGCTGATGGACAGCATACGGTAGAAGATATACTTAGAATTAGCGATGCTATGAGTAAAAATGAGAGCAAGGCTGTATTGGGGTGCAGGAAATTTGAAGATAAAGAAATACCCTTCAGAAGCAGGTTTGGGAATAATGTTTCCAGGGTTGTTTACAAATGGCTTTGTGGAATAAACGTATCTGATACCCAAACGGGATTACGAGGGATTCCGAGAGAGCTTTTCGGAATTATGTGTTGTTTAAATGGGGAAAGATACGAATATGAGACCAACATGCTTCTGGCATTAAAAGAGAATGAAATTGAAATTGTAGAAGTCCCAATTTCTACGATATATGAGGATGGCAATTCATCATCGCATTTTAATCCGCTGAAAGATTCATGGCGAATATATAGTGTAATACTAAAATATTCTCTTTCCTCGTTATTATCGGTTATTATTGACTACATAGTATTTGTAGTTTTAACAAGGAATCAAGTCGGTATTATGTACTCAACATATATTGCAAGAGGGTGTGCTGCTGGTATCAACTTTTGTGTGAATCGAAATGTTGTTTTTAAGAAGAAAGGAAAGATAGGAATACAATTAGCAAAGTACCTTTTACTTGTTATGATAGCCGGAACGGTTTCCGGAGTGGCCATTTCCATAATGAAAAGGTTTTTACCAATCAATGTAGTATGGACGAAGGCTCTGGTTGAGACTGTACTTTATTTCATAAATTATTACATTCAGAGGACATATATTTTTATCCGCGGGGAGAATAGTAAATGAAGAAGACAATTATAGATTATTTGGAAATACAGGTACAGAAAAGTGCAACTAAGATTCTATTTCAGGAAGAGGATAGAAAAATGTCTTATTCTGAATTTTGGAATGGAATAATGGGCTTGGCAGAACACATACAAAGTATAGTACCCATAAAAGGGAAGACTCTAATCATGATTCCCAAAAGTATAGACTGCCTAATTGGAATGTTTGGAACCCTGTTATGCGGCTGTATTTATTGTGTTGTGGATACGGAATCACCAAGTGAACGGTTACGAGAAATCGAAAGAACCTATCAACCGGATTTAATATTGACCTGTTCATCTCAAATGCAAAAAATAGACGAAGTGCAGTTTCATTGTAAAAATATTCTTAATATTGACCAGGAAAATAGTGGTTTTAAAGATACTACTGCTATAGCAGATAGAAGGAAAAGAATTATTGATACAGATGCTGCATATGTGCTGTTTACATCCGGATCGACAGGCGTACCGAAGGGAACAATTGTATCCCACAGATCCATACTTAACTATGCAAGTACAATAGCCAATACCTTTCATTTGGATGAGAATGTAGTTTTCGGAAGCCAAACACCATTTTATTTTAGCATGTCGGTTCTTGATATTTTTGTGACCGTTCTATTAGGTGGAACGCTGGTGCTCATCCCAAAGAAGTATTTTTCTTTCCCATATATGTTAATAGAATATCTAAATAAGATGTCTGTAAACACAATATACTGGGTGCCTACTGCATTGAGTATTGTTGCGAACAGAAAAACATTCTCGGCAATCTTACCAACAACATTGAAGCGTGTCTTTTTCGCGGGAGAGGTAATGCCGGTAAAGCAGCTAAATTACTGGATGGAATATCTGCCTGATTGTTTGTATGCTAATTTGTATGGGCCTACAGAGATTACGGATACCGGAACATATTATGTTGTTCAGAATCAAATCGATATAAATAAGAGTGTCCCCATTGGAATTCCTTTCGATAATTGCGATGTTTTTCTGCTAAATGAGGATGACCAGCTGGCTCTCGAAGGGCAAGAGGGTGAGATTTGTTTTAGGGGGTCATTTCTTGGTTATGGCTATTATAACAATTGGGAAAAAACAAAGGAAGCCTTTTGTCAAAATCCTTTGAATACGAATTATCCGGAGATTATCTATCGAACAGGTGATTTGGGAAGGTATGATGAAAATGGAGATTTGATTTATATTTCAAGAAAAGATTTTCAAATAAAACGAATGGGATATCGTATTGAATTAGGAGAAATCGAGAGTACATTAGCTGCTATTCCGGAAGTGCAAAATTGTGTATGTGTGTTTGATGCCCAAAAAAATAGGCTTGCACTTTTTTATTCCGGCGGAATAAGCGAAGAAGATATGCAGTTGCAAGTGGAAAAATTGTTGCTTAAATATATGCAGCCGGATTTTATATTTCGTAGAAAATCGATTCCAATTAATGCAAATGGTAAGTTTGATCGAAAAATGTTGTTACAAGAGTTTGTGGAAGGAGAATGAATGAATGTATACGAATAAGATTAAGGATATTCTTATATCCATTAAGCCGTCAATTGAAAAATATTTTGGAAAGGAATTTGTTACAGATGGAATTTTGGAATCCGTGGAATTAATGGAACTAATTGCTGAAATCGAAGAGCAATTTGATATTGAAATTCCTCCGCAATTGATTATTCCGGATAATTTTGAAACGATAGATACTATAGATGCATTAATACAGACGGTGTTAAATAAATAAAGAGATGGGAAAATTATTAGTACATATTTTAGAAAATTTCCCTGCTTTAGAAGTATGGATCAGATGTTTTTTATGGAGATTTCCACGTATAAAAGCGCAAATCGCCAAGCTGCATTCAGAAAATAAGCAAGGGAAACATATGGAAACAGATTACTCAATTTGGGAAGATGTCAAGAAGGAAATTGAGTCTTATGGGATTAGGAATGGAGATATTTTGCTAGTTCATTCCAGTATGGATGGTTTGGCAAAAACAGGAGTTTCTCCAACAGAAGTAATCGATTTTTTGCTAGATTGTGTTGGAGATGAAGGAACATTAGTGTTTGCATCATATCCAAAGTGCAAGCCATTTAATGGTAACGCAGATGTGCTGCTTTATGATCCTAAGCGCACGGTATCGTGGACTGGACTTTTGCCCAATGTATTTTGCAAATATGAGGGGGTTGTTCGAAGCGAATACCCATACAATACTTTGGCAGCAAAGGGGAAACATGCCGAGGACATGATGAAAGATAATTTGATGGACGATGTATCTCAGGGACAGCATTCCGCATGGAAGTATTGTGTTGACCATCATGCAAAGATATTATATTTAGGCGTTTCAGCGGCGCTTAGCTGTACAATGATGAACTATCCGGAAGATGCATTGGGTGAACAATGGTATGTGGATCATTGGTATCATACGCAAAAGTATGTAATTAAATCACATGGAGAACTAATAGAGAAGGAAATTAGAGAGAGGGATTCTGAATGGTATCGCTACTATGCCATGTTCCATAGTGAAGTTTGGTTGAAAAAGAATGGTTTTCTAAAGAGTAGAGAATATAGCGATGTTTATGTTGGATTTACAGAGAATATGTATGAATTGGCGGAGAAGCTGTTAGAAATGGGTTTGATGAAAAAGTCTGTGTATCGTATTCCTAAGCGATATTGGAAGAAGGAGAAGGATGTCTAAAGTAGTATTTCGATTTGATATTGATTCACATAAATGTATAAGAGATGGAGTGCCAATATTGCTGGATATTTCAGAGCGATATAATGTGCCATTTACTTTTTTTGTTAATCCCGGAAAAGCTATTAGTAAAGTTGATACACTACATGCTTTTTTTATGCACTCATCGGATCATAATGAATGTGCGCCACATTTGTCAGCAAAAGAAAAATTGGGATTGGGAGATTACTTATATGCAGCTATCATTAATCCTAAGATGATAAAATATAGGGATAATATTTTACGGATAAATAGTTCACAATGTGAGTTGGGATTGCATGGTGGGACAAATCATTCTCATTGGTATACGTATGCAGATAAATGGTCTGCTCAAAAAGTGGAGGAAGAGCTGAAGAAAGGAATTGCTTTATTGAGGAAAATTATTCCGGACTATAAGCCTGATGGATTTGCGGCTCCGGGGTTTGTGACAAGCGATATTATTGAAAAGACACTATTGGAACTTGGATTTAAGTATAGCAGTAATCACCATAATAGCAAAAGGGTAAATCCTGTTCATGAATATAAGGGCTTAAAGGCAATCGATGTCAATTTATGTGGAGAGCCCGGAGGAATTGCCTTTTTCGAGTTCGCTCAGGCAGCAGGATGGTCAGAAGAAGATACGATTGATTACTTTATGAACGCAACAAAACAATATAGGGAAGTAATTGTTTTTGATCATCCTTATTTTGCGGCTATTCAAAAGAAAGCGTTAATTGAAAAGATAGTACAAAGACTTTTAAGTGAAGGTCATGAAATAGTAACGATGAGAGATCTATTGGTTGAGGACTAAATCGAAATGAAGAGTGATATTTATTTTAGTATTGTGATGGCAACCTACAATTCTGAAGATACAATTGAAAAAGCCTTAACGAGTATAAGGAATCAAGATTTTAATCAAAATCAAATAGAGATCCTGGTTGTGGACGGCGGATCAACAGATCGGACACGTGAAATAGCAGAGAAATATGATTGTATTATTTTAGATAATCCGGAAAGATTGCCGGAGCCTGCAAAAGTAATTGGGTTAAAAGCAGCAAAGGGAAAGTTTCTTTGTATTATGGATTCAGACGAAGAGTTATTTAGCAAAGATCAGTTTTCTAAAAGGCAAAAGTTACTGGAGGGAAGAAGTGAGCTGAAATGCCTTGCTATTGGGCTTATTACACCTCAAAAGAGTGATCCTTGCTGTTATTATATTAATATGGTAGGAGATCCTTTTTCGTGTTTTGTTTATCAAACATTTAAAGACAGTATGGAAGGATTAATTATCCGAAAGGGTGAATATTTAGCTGAATATGATTCCTATGTGGCACAATATTCCAAGGGGGATATTAAGCCAATTGGTGATAGTGGGACTGTTATGGATTTACAATATATTCGAGAGCATTATGAAGATATTTTGGATGAATTAACAACTTCCACTATTTTTGATAAGGTTATTACTGATACAGGGAGTGTTGGATATGTAAATAATGATCGGCATTTTCACTATACAAGCTCCTCTTTTTCAGTTATTTTTAAAAAGTTAAAATTTAGAATTATTAATAACATTTTTAATATAAGTGGATCCGGGTATGCAAGAAAAGCAGAAGATAATAAAAGGCTGAATAGAAGAAAATTTTATTTTCCCTTGTATGCATGTAGCATAGTTCTTCCAATTATTGATGGTTTTAGGCTTGCGATTAATTATAGACATTGGGTTTTTCTTTTGCATCCTATATTTACATGGTATGTGGTTGTTGAAATAATATGTCAACTGATGTTGAAAATGCTTGGAAAGACTGCCGCAAATACAAGTTATGCAAAATAATTTGAAACAGTGAAGGGATAAGAGATATATGAAAGAAATACCGGTTATCATACATCATGAAGGTAATCAAAAGTATCTGAAATATTCTATAATGCAGGCAGAGAAATGGAATAAAAAGGTATACTTATTTGGAGATGATTCTAACAATATGTTTTGTGAAAATTGGATTGATTGTAGCACGTTAGAATCGGATAGGTGGAAAGCGTTCTTGCATGTTTTTCAAAATATGTCAACGTATGATGAGGAGTATGCAAGACAGATATTCAAACGATTTTTTTTGCTTGAGACTTTTTTTGAAAGATATAGTTTTGATGCATGTGTATTAATTGATAGCGATGTTCTAGTGTATCAGAATTTTGAAGAGTACACCCCATTTAATCCACCATATATAGCTTCTCTCTCAATTCCTAAGAAGCAGGACGATTACCGCTGGACTGCGAATACAGGCTGTTCTTATTGGACGAAACAAGCGGTGACAGGGTTTATTGATTTCTGTATGGATATGTATACAAACAAGATAAGTTGTTTGAAAGAAAAGTATGACTATCAGAAGACCCATGACTTGCCAGGCGGTGTTTGCGAGATGTCCCTTCTCTATTTGTGGTATTTGCAAAATACTGAAAAAGTATTGAATACTACGAGGCCAATGGAAGGGAAAGTGATAGATTTTAACATTAATCTTTCAGAAAATTATGAGTTGGATGATTTTTTAATTGATGAAAAATTAAAAATTAAGAAAATGGAATTTCTTGATCATATTCCATTCTTTATTGATAAAAACGGAAATCATATACAAGCCATTGCCATGCACTTTGGTGGTGGGGAGATATGCAAGGGATATATAAAAGATATCTATCTGAAAGAACGCATTCCTTTTTATAGAAGAACGCAATTAATTTTGAAGATGTATTGGGATTATGCAATAGATAGATATATTAAGAAAAATCGATAACGTGGAGATGAACAAAAGATGAAAAAAGAAATTTTTTTCTTTATCGGAACAGAAGCGGAACTAATTAAGGTTTTTCCGGTTATTCTGGAATGTAAGAATAGAGGAATAAAGTATGCAATTATTGCTTCCGGACAAAATGATATTGTACATAGTAGAATTTTGTCACAAATTGATTGTGGCGGTGTTGATTTAGAACTTAGCAAAGAGTCTGAAATTAAGAAGAGCGCAGTTGGTTTATTAAAGTGGTGGTGGAATACATATAAGAGTGCAGCAGTTAAGATTCGTGAAGCATTTCCAAATACGGATTTTAATAATTCACAGATAATTGTTCATGGAGATACGGTATCTACTTATATGGGAGCACGAATTGGGAAAAAACTGGGCATGACCGTTTGTCATGTGGAAGCAGGACTTCGTTCTCATAATATATTTAATCCTTTTCCGGAGGAAATCGATCGCATGCTGACAAGCAGCATTGCGAGAGTGCACTTTGCTCCTGGTGATGAACCAACGGAGAATTTAAAGAAAGCAAAGGGACGTGTGGTTAACACGATTCAAAACACATTACTTGATAGCCTGCATTTTTCTTATGATATTCCTGTAAATGAAATGATTGGAAATATCATTCATAAGGACTATTTTGTATTTGTCATGCACCGACAGGAAAATTTAGCCAACAAAAATCTGGTAAAGGCTTCAGTTGAAGAGATAACAAAAGCGACAAACACAAGAAAGTGTGTAATCATTTTACACCAAATAACAAAGAATACGTTAGAGAGCATGAATTTGTTAAAACAGATGGAAGAAAATGAAAATGTGATTTTGCTTCCACGCGTTGACTATTTTGATTTTATGAAGTTATTACGTCATGCGAAATTTGTTATTACGGATGGTGGAAGTAATCAGGAAGAACTGTATTATATGGGAAAACCATGCCTTATCATGCGTAAGACAACAGAGCGAAAAGAAGGATTAGGATTAAATGCGAAATTGTATGGTGGAGATATTTCGGAAATAAAACGATTTATAGAGAACTATGAAAAGTATGAACAAGAAGAGGTTGATGTAGAGGTATATCCTTCAAAAGTGATTGTCGATAGTTTAGAATGGTAAAGGAATGCAGTATGGTTAGTAAAAGACAGTCTAATTTGGAACTCCTGCGGATATTCTGTATGATTTCGATTATAGTAGGACATATACTTACTCAAACGCAAGCAGGAAATTTGCATGTGCAAGATGGCTTTAATTATTTTCTTATTATGTTTCTCGGAAATGGCTTGAGATTGGTTATTAACTGTTTTGTTATGATAGGGGCATGGTTTCTGGTAGATACTGATTTTAAAGCAACACGAGTGGTAAATCTTTGGCTGGAAATTTTCTTTTATTCAGTAATCCTGAGTACGATATGCCTGGTGTTTCAAATTGGAGACGCAAGTTTGGTTTGGGAAGTGCAGGCATTTTTCCCAATTATGGGAAGACCAATTTGGTTTGGAGCAGAATATATCTGCATGTTGTTTCTTAGCCCATTTATGAATAGGCTCTTACACAATTATAGGTATCTTTGCAAGAAATTGTTGATTATGCTCGGACTGGGAATTTTGGTCTGCGCGACAATTTTCCCGATTGATCACACAGCACCGGTGTTTAGCGAATTAGTATGGTTCTGCTTTTTGTATATGTTTATTGGGTATGTAAAGCTAAATCATATCAACTTTATAAAACATGATTATACTTGCTGGATTGTTGCCATTGGAAGCTGGACAGGATTATGGGCAATTCGCGTAGGGGCGGATTGGATGGGAAACGAGTTCTTGATAGAAATAGCAAAATACTATTTTGGACACTATGAGAATCTTCTTTCCTTTGTATGTTCCTATTGTTTGTTTGAAGCGTTTAGGAGGCTGAAAATAGGCATTATACCTGTGATAAATTTTTTCTCAGGTTCCGTATTTTCGATATATTTAATTCATCAAACAAGAGCTTTTTTTCCATTTTTGTGGAATTCGATTTATCATATTGATCAATATGTTTATTCAAAGTGTTTTTTCGGATATATCTTAATGGTTGTAGTAACGCTTTTTGTAGGTTGTACATTAATCGATTGGGGACGTAACTGGTTATTTCAAAGAACGATTTATAAAAGCTCCTGCTATAAGTTGGTTTGTAGAAAAATAGATGAATGGTTAAGGATATGAAAAGAAATTTTTGGAAACAATTTTCGGTTTTAGATTTATTTATAGGAACAAGTTTTCTGTTGACAATAATTTTTTTGGTTGTGAACTTTATAACCTCAGGGGGATATTTGTCGAAAGTTATCTTAGAACCACAGTGTCAGTTTTATGATTATTTTTATATAATGGCAGGTTCTACGGATCTTTCAACATTATATGATTGGCCATACAATTATTTCCCTCCTTTGGCATATATGATGTATTATTTTTTGTGGAAAATAAATGCAACACCAGATTTATCCTCAAAAGGTGATTATATGGCACTGTCATATTATGATAATAATATGCTTATTTTTGTAGTATTTTTTATTTTACAGATGATTTTGCTATGTTATTGTGTTTCTCAGTGCTTCAAGAGCAATAAGACGAAATATACGCTACTGCTACCAACTGCTCTGGTTCTTTCTTATCCAATTACATGTTCTTCTCTCCAACGGGGAAATTCCGTCTTGTTGACATCTCTATTGTTGGTGTTAGCGTGGATATGGATGGATGATGAAAATAAAAAAAAGCAGGAACTGGCACTAATCTTGATTGCAATTGCGGCTAGTTTTAAGTTTGTTCCCGCAATAATGGGACTTGAATATGTAAGAAGAAAAGATTGGAAGAAAGTAATTCGGCTTGTTATTTACGGATTATTTTTTGTTTTTGTTCCATTTGCCCTTTGTGGTGGAGTGAATGGAATCCTCGCTCTGATTTCTAATTTGACCAGTTTTACAGAAGGATCAAGATATGGTCTGTATACGGTCAAGGGTGCTGTGGAGTGGTTTGCACTTAAGCTTTTTGGGTTATCCGGAGATACTGTTTCCATGTTCGGAACAATAACACAATACATTTTTTTGATAGTATGTATTGTATTTGCATTTATTAGTAAGAAAAGCTGGCAGAGAGCAATGTTCTATGCTGGGATAATGGCATCGTTTCTTTCTACGGGATGGATGTATACTTGTGTATATTATTTACCGGCAGTCATTTTGTTCCTAAAGGAATATCAGAATGGTTGGAATGCTGATAATAAAGTTTGGGTTATTATAAATACCTGCCTTTGGGCAATTGTCTTCTCTATTCCGTTACCAATCTTATGGGGAAATAAATTGACGGAATATGATGGAATCTATTTTGTGCTGTATGTGATTATGGGAATAAATGCGATAGAACTTTTAGTTGAATGCATAAAAAATGTTAGAGAAATGAGAATAAAAGAAAGGTATTAGGGCATGGTAGAAAATTAACGTTATCTCCAAAGATTTATAAAGTTTTATCCGGAGGAAGAACATAAAAGATGCTACAGGGGGATATGCAAGTTTGACGTATATATATATTTTGATATAATTAGAATAATTTATGTAGGAAATTTAGAATAGGATAAACGGGTAATTTAGGGAGGATAAGTGATGATTTCTGTTATTATACCTACGCATAACAGGAAAGAGAGATTAAGAATTGCAATAGAGAGTGTGTTAGCTCAGACTTGGAAAGATCTAGATGTATGGGTTTGTGATGATGGATCTACAGACGGGACAAAAGAAGTGGTTGAGGAACTGAAAAAAAAAGATGATCGAGTGAACTACTTGTTTTGTGGAAAGAATGGAAGACCAAGCATTCCACGTAATAAGGGAATCCAGGCTTCCCGCGGGGAATGGTTGGCCTTTTTGGATGATGATGATATTTGGGAGCCGTTAAAGCTGCAGGAGCAAATGGAAGCAGTTCAAAAACATCGTGTGCAGGCATGCTGCACAAATGCAGTATGTTTTCGGCTGGATTCGAATAATACGTGGGATTTTTTTGACAGAAATGAAGAATTACTATATGGATATCGAAGGTTCCTTGGAGAAAATCCGGTAATTTGTAGTTCTGCATTAATTTCTCGCTCACTACTGCGCAAATGTTATGGATTTGCAGAAGAGAAAGAATTAAAGGCGCTTGAGGACTATGCATTATGGATTAGAGTGTCATGTTACACTAAGTTTGTTTATGTACCTAAGAAGTTAGTGCGTTATTTGGATGTTAGTGATTCTTCTATAAGAAAAAGTGTACAGGCAAACACCTTTGAGCTACAGAAGAAATTAGTAATGGATGATTTTCGTAAGTGGGAAAAATCTCAGGGACTAGCATTAAAGCTAAAGAATAAATTTAGCGAAGCAGGAATGAAAATCGAGCGAATTGTCGGAAAAATTCGGGCAAAATTGAAGAGAGTATACTAAGAGGAAAGAAAAATGGATAGAAAACGAGTATTGGTAACTGGTGGAGCTGGATTTATTGGTTCACATCTGTGTGAAAAATTATTAATGCAAGGAAACGATGTGATTTGTTTAGACAATTTATTTACCGGGCAAAAGGATAACATTCGTCACCTGATGGATAATCCATATTTTGAATTCGTTCGACAGGATGTATTGGAAGATATATACGTAGAATGTGACCAGATTTACAATTTGGCATGCCCCGCTAGTCCTATACATTATCAGTATGATCCGATAAAGACTGGTAAGACAAGTGTGATTGGTGCATTGCACACATTAGGGTTGGCGAAGCGGTGTCATGCTCGCATACTGCAGGCTAGCACCAGTGAAGTATATGGGGATCCTGAGGTGCATCCGCAACCGGAATCATATCGAGGATGTGTAAATCCGAATGGTGTCAGATCATGCTATGACGAAGGAAAACGAATGGCGGAAACGCTGTTTTTTGATTATCATCGTCAGCATAATGTAGATATCAAAGTGGTTCGTATTTTCAATACTTATGGACCAAGAATGCGTACAGACGATGGACGTGTAGTTTCCAACTTCATAGTTCAGGCACTAAAAGGTGAAGATATAACAATTTTTGGAAATGGTATGCAGACACGAAGTTTTTGCTATGTGGATGATCTCGTAGAAGGAATGATTCGAATGATGAACAGTCGGGATGAATTTACAGGACCGGTTAATCTTGGTAATCCCGGAGAATTTACGATGTTACAGTTAGCAGAAACGGTGTTAAGATTAACAGAATCAAAATCTAAGATTATATATTTACCTCTTCCACAGGATGATCCAACGCAGCGAAAGCCTGTAATCGAGTTGGCTGAGAGAGAGCTAGGATGGAGACCAACCATAAAATTAGAAGATGGATTATATAAAACTATTGAATATTTCAAAAGTGTAATATAAGGAATGTAATTAGGGAGCCGCTTATCTGGGCGAGAAAATTTTTGTGATTACTATTATTATGTTCTTGTGTGCATCGGAAGGTATTTATGAATGAATATAGATTTGAAGATTTAAAAATTGGTCAAACAGAATCCTTTCAATCAACAATTACAGAGGAAATGATGCGTATGTTTTGTACCATTACAGGAGATCAGAATCCGCTTCATATGCAAGAACCCTTTGCAAGAGAAAGAGGATACGAAAACCGTGTGGTTTACGGAATGCTGTCTGCATCCTTTATTTCAACACTTGGAGGAATGTACCTTCCCGGAAAGTATTGCCTGATTCAATCTGTTGAGAGTAAATTTGTTCATCCGGTATACATTGGAGATACTTTGACGGTGGAAGGGGAAGTGGAGAAGCTTCATGAGTCTGTAAAACAGGCAGAGATAAAGGTAAGAATAATAAACCAAAAGGGTGAACAGGTTGTTCGCGGAAAGTTAAAAGTAGGTTTTTTGCATGAGTAAAGTATTATTGATTCTTGGCGCATCTTCTGATATTGGAATGGCAATGATTGACAGGGTGCAGGACAAATATGATCTCATCTGGGCACATTATTGTAACTGGAATAAGGGATTAGATGAAATCCAACAAAATTTCGGAGATAAAATCCGATTTATACAAGCCGATTTCGGCGATGAAAAGGCAATTCAAGCTCTGATTGAAAAGATAAAGGAAACGGGACTGGTGCCACAGCACATAGTACATCTGCCTTCGCCCAAAGCTGTGAACCAGAAGTTTTTAAGAACTGATTGGGAAGCCTTTGAACAGGGCTGGAAAGTGGCATTCCGGTCTGCTGTACTTACGACAAAAGCTTTTTTGGGGGATATGAAAAAGAATAAGTATGGCAAAATTGTTTTTATGCTTTCAGCTTATGTAGAAAATGTGCCGCCAAAGTATCAGAGCCCATATGTATCAGTAAAGTATGCGCTGTTAGGATTAATGAAAAGTCTGGCCGCGGAATACGCGGATTTTGGAATCTGCATCAATGCAGTTTCACCGGATATGATGGATACGAAGTTTTTGAATGAATTACCTTCTTTATTGGTAGAACAGTATGCACAAAACAGACCACAAAAGAGAATATATGATGTGCAGGATATTATTCCGTATTTTGATTTTCTATTATCAGAGGAAGCAAATAGATTAAATGGAATGAATATCCTGATTCATTAGAGGAGTAAATTAGGATGGATATCACTTCGGCAGGCTTTCTGATTTTAGTAGCAGTAAGCTTATTGATTTATTGGAATGTTCCGACAAAGTATCAATGGTATATATTATTAATAGATAGCATTATTTTCTACCTATTGAGTCTCAATCCATATACTTTTGTTTATCTTTTATTAAGTGTGGCCTCCATATATATTGGCAGCAGATATTTTGAGAAGCCACAGAAGTCGGATCAAAAGAAAAAAGTATGCCTGATTTTTGTCATTTGCTTCAACCTGATTATTCTTGCGGTGTTAAAATATGCTAATTTGTTTATTCAGACTGCAAATTATTTTCGGACAGAAGAAACACAGCTTGCATTTCTTCATTTAGCAGCGCCGCTTGCAATTAGTTTTTATACACTACAGGCAATTGCGTATCTATTAGACTGCTATTGGGGACAAATCAAGGCAGAGAAAAACCCCTTAAAGCTATTATTGTTCATTTGTTATTTCCCGTTAATGAATTCCGGTCCTATCAGTAGATATGCACAGCTTGGAACGCAGCTGACGCAGGAACGTTCTTTTGATTATCAGCGGACGGTAAGCGGACTTCGTAGAATCTTTTGGGGAATCATTAAGAAAGTTATTATTGCAAATCGTCTGACATATCTGGTTAATTTCCTCTTTAACAACTATGAAACTTTTGATGGAATATGGATCTGGGCAGGAGCGGTTCTGTTCTCAGTAGAATTGTATTTTGATTTTTCCGGTTGTATGGACATTGTCATCGGAGCATCAAAATGCTTTGGGATTATTCTTGAGGAAAACTTTCTGGCTCCGTTTTTTTCCAGAACGATTCAGGAATTCTGGCAGCGATGGCATATTACCTTGGGAAAATGGCTGAAGGATTATATCATGAACCCGATTTTAAAATCTCATCGATTCGTTCAGTTAGGGAAAGACTGTAAAAAGAGATGGGGGAAAAAGGGAAAAAAAATCCCTGCCTATATTGCTATGTTTGTGCTATGGAGCGCAATGGGAATGTGGCATGGTGGAGACAGCTGGAAATACATCATCGGTGAAGGCTGGTGGTTTTGGATCATTATTGTGCTGGGACAGATTCTGGAACCGGCTTTTGAAAAAGCAAAAAGTGCTTTACATATAAAGGAAGAAAATGCTATTTGGATTCTTTTTCAACGATTAAGAACTCTTTTGGTGTTTAGTATCGGAATGATTTTTTTCAGAGCAGATAATTTGCAAACGGCATGGGATATGCTAAGAAATAGTTTTCATTTTCGGGGAAATTTGAGGGTGCTTAATGAATTTTTGAGCAGTGAGAATTGGAGGCTTTTTGGACAGAAGGAGTTTGTACCTTTTTTACTAATTATTGTAATTGCACAGCTTGTATATGATTATCATATCTATACCGGAAAAGAAATCAGGCTCGCTAGATTATTTGAGAAGACCTGGCTGCGATGGATT
Source organism: Lachnospiraceae bacterium (assembly GCA_051888795.1). Classification (GTDB taxonomy): domain Bacteria; phylum Bacillota; class Clostridia; order Lachnospirales; family Lachnospiraceae; genus MD308. Next base: position 27,019 of record JBJFCD010000226.1, read on the forward strand.
GTATATTACATAGGACTTGGAATGATAGCATTTTGGGGTGATTTTGGACTATCTGCTTTTATATATGGAGGTTTCTAAGGAATTTGGTATGAAGAAGTTAATATTAAAGGGAATGCTATTGTTTCTTCCATTCTTTTCAATCATAGCATTTGTTAATTTTAATCAGGATCCGGCATGTTTATTTCATTATGAATTAAACATAAAAGCGGCAGAAGCTTTGGCAAATAATGAAACAATTTCGATAAAAGGATATAATGGTGGTTTATTGCATGAGGCAAGAATTGCGACGCTTAATGAAGCACCGGATGCTTTAATACTGGGTTCAAGCCATGCTTTAATATTTCCATGGGATGAAAAGATAGATAACTGTTATGATGCGGCAGTATTAGGGTGCAATCTGGACTATTATTATGGAATCTTATCCATGTTCAGACATGAGAATCTTAGGCCGGGTAAAATAATACTAACTGCGGAGCCATGGTTTTTTACAACTGTATCAAAATCCTCTGGACGTCAGCCAATACAGGAATATATTGATGAAGGAGAAGCGTTAGTTCAGGGTGAAATTGACCAGGACAACATGAAGAATATCTCTACTATGCAACTAGATTTTGCTAAGGTAAGAGAATTGTTTTCACTTACATACTTTCAGGCGGGTTTGGAATCTGACTGGGTAAAGAGGGGAGAAGATGAAATTATAATTTGGGATAATCAGGATCCCGGAGAAGAAGAAAAATTCAAACCTAGTATGGTAATGATTCCGACAACCTCGCAATTAAGTCTTTCAAGGGAGGCTATGGATAGTGAGGCAAGTTATCAAATCAATAATGGAATGTCATATGAGTTAGATCAGGCGCCTGAATTGTCTGAGGAAGGAAAGGCCTACTTCGAACAATTGGTAGTGTATTTGGTTGAGGATGGATATGATGTAGAATTATATATGGCACCACAATATCCTATGTTATATGATTATATGGAGAGCAATCCAAATAGCAAAGGGGTATTGGATGCAGAACAATATGTCAGGGAGCTGGGAATCCGACTGGACATTCCGGTATATGGGTCGTATAATCCACGTGTACTGGGAATAGATGAATCTGATTTTATGGATATTCTCCATGTAAGACCGGACTCAGCCTGGAAGACCTATGTTATTGTTGAATAGATGAGGTGAAAGTATGCTAAAAGAGTTGATTTACCCTTTTGATAGTAAATCCATATTGGCAAAGAAAAAGCGTCTAAAGCGTGAACTGTTGGAAAATAGTGCAGGTTTTTTAGAAAAAAATATTGCAATTTTAGGTGGTTCAACAACAAATGATGTGAAGTTAATGCTGGAGCTGTTCCTGCTTAATCAGGGAATAAAGCCATCGTTCTATGAATCGGAATACAACCAGTATTATCAGGATGCTGTTTTTCCGAATCCGGAACTAGAAGCGTTTCAGCCGGATATCATATATATTCATACTTCAAACCGAAATATAACAGCCTATCCAAATATTCAAAACAGCAAGGAAGAAATAGAGTCCCTTTTAGATGCGGAGTTTGCTAAATTTTCTAAAATATGGACCAATATTTCTGAGAAATATCATTGCCCAATTATTCAGAATAATTTTGAAATGCCCTATTACCGGTTGATGGGAAATAAGGAAGCAAGTGATATACATGGAAAAATCAACTTTCTGACCAGATTGAATATGAAATTTTATGAATATGCCCAGGAGCATAATGATTTCTACATCTGTGATATTAACTATATTTCTGCTGATTATGGCTTAAAGGAATGGTCAGATCCGTTTTACTACCATATGTATAAGTATGCTTTAAATGTAAATGCAATTCCGTACCTGTCATTTAATGTTGCCAATATCATAAAATCAATTTTTGGAAAAAATAAAAAAGGATTTATTCTTGACCTCGACAATACTTTATGGGGTGGAGTCATCGGAGACGATGGTGTCGAGAATATTGTATTAGGACCGGAAGAATCCGAGGGGCAGGTCTACTCCGAATTCCAGAGATATATTAAGGAACACCAGCAATTGGGCGTTCTTTTAAATATTGCTTCTAAAAATGAAGAAGAAAATGCTCTTGCCGGACTGGCACATCCGGATAGTGTATTTACAAAAGAGGATTTTATTGAGATAAAGGCAAATTGGAATCCTAAAAATCAGAGCGTTCAGGAAATTGCAAAGGATTTGAATCTTGGAGTAGATAGTCTGGTATTTATTGACGATAATCCGGCGGAAAGATGTATTGTGGAAGAACAACTGCCCGGAGTCTGTGCTCCTGAAATCGGAGAAGTCCAGCATTATATTCAAAATATCGATCGAAATGGTTTTTTCGAGGTGACAACATTATCAAAAGATGATCTCAAGCGAAATGAGATGTATATGGAGAATGCAAAACGCGTTCAAATGGAGTCAAGCTTTGAAAACTATGAGGAATACTTGCTGGCACTTGAAATGAAAGGCATAATCCGATCCTTCGAACCAATCTATTTTGCACGAATCGCACAGTTAACCAATAAAAGTAATCAATTTAATCTTACGACAAAGAGATATACACAAAGTGAAATCGAGCAGATTGCAGCAGATAATCAATATATCACCCTATACGGAAAGCTGATGGATAAGTTCGGAGATAATGGAGTGGTTTCTGTTGTGATTGGGCATGTAGTGGGGAACGAGTGCAGAATTGACTTATGGCTTATGAGCTGTCGAGTACTTAAGCGCGATATGGAGTATGCGATGATGGATGCCCTTGTAGAAGAATGTGGTAAGAGAGGAATTACATCCATTCGTGGATTTTATTATCCAACTGCAAAGAATGGGATGGTAAAGGATTTCTATGGTTTGCAGGGATTTACAAAGAGCAGAGAAGATGATCAGGGAAATTCAGAATGGGAATATGTCATTGAAAAAGAATATGTACCCAAAAATACAGTTATTACAGTGGAGGAATAAAAATGAGCAGAGAAGAAATTTTTGACAAATTAAACGAAGTATTTCAGGATGTATTTGATGATGAATCCATAGTTGTATCGGATGAGACAACGGCAGATGATATTGAGGATTGGGATTCTTTGGAACATATCAATCTTGTGGTTGCAGTGGAAGAAGCCTTCAAAATTAAATTCAATATGGGCGAAGTCAACAATATGAAAAATGTTGGAGAGATGGTAGATATTATTCTTACGAGAATTGCAGGATAAAATTTTCTTAAAGAAAAGATATTTTTTAAAATCAAGGACTCTTGCAAATAGACCCATAGTGTACCCGGAGGTAAAATAGAATGTCTTTTAATTCTGTTAGTTTTCTAGTTTTTTTCCCAATAGTGGTAATTATGTATTATATCATACCACGAAAGGTTCGTTATATCTGGCTTTTGGTTGCAAGCTATTACTTTTATATGAGCTGGAATCCCAAATATGCCATTTTAATTGCTACGTCAACTATCCTGACATGGGGAACGGGCTGGCTTGTTGAAGTATTCAAGGCAAAAGGCAAAGGACGAAGCGGTAGTATTTTTTTAACAATTTGTATTGTTGCAAATCTGGGTATCCTGTTTTTGTTCAAGTACATGGATTTTGCAATAGATACATTAAACCGAGTATTATGGCATTTAAATTTGTCTATTATTACAAATCCATTTGATTTTCTGCTTCCTGTAGGAATATCTTTCTATACGTTTCAGGCATTGGGATATATTATTGATGTGTATCGTGGGAAGACAAAGGCTGAGCATAATATATTAAAATATGCATTGTTTGTTTCTTTCTTTCCCCAGTTAGTGGCTGGACCAATTGAACGATCAGATAATCTATTGCGTCAGATTCATGAGAGCCAGACTGTTCGACCAAAAGAATATTATAATCGTATAACAAATGGTTTGATTTATATGTTATATGGCTTTTTCTTGAAAATGGTAATTGCTGATCGTGTAGCAATCATGGTCGATACCGTGTGGAATGACTGGTATATGTATGGTGGGGTGGAATTACTGGTAGCTGCAATTGGTTTCGCACTTCAGATATATTGTGATTTTTCAAGCTATTCTACAATTGCAATTGGTGCTGCTCAGGTAATGGGCTTTACGCTCATGGAGAATTTTGAAGCACCCTATTTTTCTGCTTCCATCAAGGAATTCTGGAGACGCTGGCATATATCATTAAGCACCTGGTTTAGGGATTATCTTTATATTCCGTTAGGCGGAAATCGCTGCTCAAAGATAAGAAAATATTTTAATTTAATGATTACCTTTTTGGTTAGTGGTTTATGGCATGGTGCAAACTGGACATTTGTGGTCTGGGGAGGATTACATGGAATTTATCAAATTATTGGAGAAATAACACGACCACTCAAGGAAAAAATCTATCCCGTAATCGGAATTCGATTAGATAGTTCTTTTTATAAACTGGGAAGTATTGTAACTACATTTATTTTAACAGATTTCGCGTGGATTTTTTTTAGAGCAAATAGTATAGAGGATGCTTTAGGCTATATACATAATATCTTCTATATGTGGAATCCATGGGCTATTTGGGATAGAACATTGTATTCTATTGGATTATCAAATTATGAATGGAATGTTTTATTAATATCTGTTTTGGTGTTGTTTTTGACAGATTTGTTACGTTATCGAAAGGGATTGCGTATTGATGTATTTTTAAACGAACAGGGTGCGATTGGTAAGGGCATGGCCATTATTTTTATGGCAGTTATGATTTTTATTTTTGGGATTTATGGAGTAGGATATGATGCAAGTCAGTTTATTTACTTCCAATTTTAGAACATACATGAAAAGATGCGTGGCAATTGTTGTGTTAGTGGGAGTATTTTTGTCAATATGTAATGGATATATGAAATGTGCAAGAAAAGGTGTAGAAGGACCTTTTCCGGATTTGTATTCATATGTGGAGGATAATACAATAGATGTACTGTGTGTCGGATCCAGTCATGTGTTTTGCAATATAAATCCGATACAAATGTTTGAGGATTATGGAATTGCAGCGTATGATTTTGGGGGCTCTGCTCAATCTATGAGAATTTCTTACTATTCTATTTTGGATATTTTGAAGAAACAAACTCCAAAGGTAATTGTATTAGATATTTATGCGGTGGCCGTAGAGGAGAGTTGCTATACAGGGACAATAATTGATTCTAATTTAATGACAATGCCGATAAATCGCTTCAAGTATATGGCATATCAAGCGATGGAAAAGCAGGATTGGATGTTGGGATTCTTTGAGTTTCCTATTACGCATACCAGATATAATGAAATGACAAATAGTACATTTTCGGAAAATTGTAGCACACTTTTGGGATATGAATATCGTACGCAAGTGAATCCACAGGAAGAAACAAGTAATCCTCATTTGGTAAAAGAAATAAGTGATCCTTATCCAAAGGCAGAAAAGTATTTAAGAAAAACAATTGAATTATGCCAAGAAAAAGGGATAAGCATAGTTTTGGTGAATGCGCCAAATCCTGCTGCAACAGAAGAAGATCATCGCAAATATAATTATGTTGCACAGATGGCAGAGGAATATGGAATCCCCTTTTTGAACGGATGTACAGCAGTAGCGGAAATTGGAATAGATTATTCAACAGATTGTCTGGATTCAAATCATTTGAATAATGTAGGCGCTGGGAAATACACAAAATGGTTGGCAGAATATTTGATTTCAAATTACGACTTGATAGATCGACGAAATTCAGAGCAGCATAATTATTGGAGGGAATGTGTTGAGCGTTTTGAACAAGGCGGATTAATCGAGGAAGAACATGGTATATCAGATTTTGATGAAAACATACAATTTATATTAGAAAATGAAAACTTTGTGGCTTTTATTCTATATAATGGTTATGGACAAGCAATATCACAGGAGACGAAAGCACTGTTACTAGAAAATGAAATTATTCTAAATGAACCGGGATTGTTAGTTGTTCGCAATGGGAAAATAGAAAACTTTTATCGGTTAAGCGAGTCTTATGGGGGATGTGAATGGGTCGATAAACGTATTATATCGTTTAAGGGACAAAATGGAACACAGATTCTAAAGCTTGAAAATGAGATCTTGTTTGAACTCAAGAATGAACAAGAACCTCAAATTGATATGTACATAGTTAATGAATTGTCGGGAATAGGATCTTGGGACAAAAAGGAATATACTGGTTTATAAACTGATAGCTAAGATAATCGGGAAAGAATAAATGGTACAACAAATAGAAAATAGACGAATAAAAGTGAATAAAGCATGGATTATTTGTACGATTGTGATGCTTTGCATATTTGAAGGAATTATTTTTTCTTTTCCACGTCTTATCACAAAAGAAGTTTATGTTGATATCTATTCAAACGAATGGAATGAGGATTCTCAAACTCATTTGTATTGGGATGACGGTACTGGACTAAATTATGAAAACAAGATTGTAGCTGAGATTAGTGGAACAAGAGCAAGACTAGTGATACCACTTGATGTAATAGATCATGCGACTTTATTTCGCTTGGATCCAATCTCAGAGGAAAAAGACATTACAATAGATTCTTTTGTTGTAAATGGAAAGAAAATAGAATTAAATGATCTAAGCTCTTGGGTTGTCGCTTGGAATCAATGTGAAAGTAAAATACAAAATCAGATGGATTCTACGCAATTAAAATTGTCTGTATCCGGCAATGATCCTTTCCTATATTTTGATGAGAATTTTAATAATTGCTTGAAGATGTCAATGAATACAATGACATTTGAGAGATGGAAATGGGTTGGATTTGGAGTCCCATTTGCAATTGCTTTTTACTTTATACCATATTGGCTTAGAAGATTTATCAATGATTGTAAAAAATCAGATGCTGTACAGAATGCAAAAATGAAGAACACAAATTTAGATTTGGTTCGAATATTTGCTACTATAATGGTTCTTTCTGTACATGTAGGAATCTATGTGGGATTTGATTTTTCTGTTGGAAGCTGGGGAGTGCAGTTATTTTTTATTTTAAGTGGATATCTGGCTTTTGCCTCTTTGGATAGAAATCCGGCGACTTTAGAATATTATAAGAAGAGAGCAGTTCGAATTATACCAACATATTGGATTTGTTTAATTTTAATATATTTGGAAGATCTCTGCTTTGAGTTGCAGTCCACATCCATTGCAAATGCTTTTTCAGGACAATGTGGACCAAAGTTTTTGAGGTATTTTTTCTTTTTACAGTGCATGACACCTAGTGAGAAATGGGAACTATGGAATAATCATAGTGCATTATGGTCTATGAGTTCATTTGCAGTATTTTATATTTTGGCCCCTTGGCTATATCGAATTATGAAGAAATTCTACCCAGGACTAGTGATTCTGCTTGCTTTTTTGTACTTTAGACCTCATATGGTTTATTGGATAGAACAGGCATGCTCATCATACTCATGGGAGGCTCGGATTCAATATTTTGCATGTATGAACCCTTTGGTAGAAATGTATTGTTTTCTTTTTGGGGCAGTCCTTTTTGTTGCGATTAAGGAGCACAAAGAAAGTATTTATCTGGTATTAGGGTTAATGTTTTTTATTGTAACTTCAATGGAAAATTATCCATATGAGTTTATTTTTGTTATTTTGATTGCTTGCGCTGTTAAGGCAGAAGCATTATTTAAAAATGAACGAATAGTTAAAGTTATTTCTGCAATTAGTGCCGGTAGCTTTACTTTGTATCTAATCCATTTTCCTATATTACAAATTGAAGGTCTTATTTGGGAAAAATTGGGAATAGAGAGTAAGTTGCTTCATGGAATTTACATATATAGCTTGTGTATAGCCGGAGCGTATATTTTATATTTTATGGTTATATGCAAAGTTGAGAAAAGGGTAAAAGAAATATTTTTAAAGAATAATTGAAAGAGTGGATCTGATGGGATTATTTAGGAAAATAAGGAATATATCGATTTCAATTGTTTTATCCAGTATCATACTCTCGATGATTGCTTTTGCTTTTTCTTATGCCGGTGTTCATATACGAAATGAGAGTGGAGCCACAGATTGCTCTGCAGAGCCGAACCAGTGGATGGCGAATACAATGGAAGGGTATGCCTTCTTTCATTTAAATGAACAAGGTCTAAATAATACGTTTGATTTAGATGAGGAAAATGTGGACATTCTGATGATGGGGAGTTCACATATGTATGCATTACAGGTACCACAGGATAAGAATACAGCAGCACTGTTGAATAAGATGATGCCGGATAAACTGACGTATAATATCGGATACAATGGACATACCCTGTATTATTGTGTTGATAATTTGGATAGTGCAATAAAAACTTACCAACCGGGAGAATATGTCATCATAGAAACTATGGATATTGATATGGACATAGATTTGATGCAACAGGTGTTGGATGGAACAAGGAGTAAGCAGATAGTATATCACGGGGGTTCTTTTTATATGGAGAAGTACCTTCCCGGAATGAATTTAATATGGCAAAATGTTGGTCTGTGGAGAAATATGTCTGCTTCCCCCAAGATTGATGGGGAAAATGAATGTAAGGTATACACACAAAGTGATTATGTTGAAAGATTAGATGCTTTTCTGCTTTATGCAGAGGAAAGAACACATGCTTCTGAGTGTAACCTTATGATTTTATATCATCCAAATGTAAGCCTTAGGGAAGATGGGACACTGAATTTCGATACAGATCCGGAAAAACTGGATATATTTAGGTCCTTATGCGAGAAGAATGATATAGCCTTTGTTGATATGACACCGGTTTTTGAAAGGACCTATCTGGAAGAACATATTTTACCAAATGGTTTTTCAAATACGGCGGTGGGAGTAGGACATTTGAATGTCTATGGACATGAAATGATTGCGGAGACAATTGCGGAGGTTATAAATGGCAATAAATAGTTTCTATTTTTTGCTCTTTTGGAGCGCTATATGTGTGATACTAATAATAGTGCAGATGTTTGCAAAAGCAATCCACAAATCGGCTATAGAAGTTCAAAAAGCATGTTTAGTATTAGGGAGCATCTTGTATGTCGGATATGCCAGCTGGCTGTTTGTAATGGAACTTATCCTATTTTCCGTTGTCATATGGGGAATTGGTCAATGGATAGGTAAGCATCATAGTAAAAATGCGCTGATACTGGGGGTAATATTTTCCGTTGGCATACTTTTAATTTTTAAATATCATGATTTTTGGATGTATGCTTTTCCAACCTTTTCTCTTATGATGCCATTAGGGTTATCATACTATGTTTTTTCATCCATTACATATCTGGTTGATGTCTATAACGAAAAAATTGATGTGGAAAAGAATGTATGCAATTTTGCCCTATTCATGTGCTTTTTCCCTAAAATGATGGCAGGACCCATTGTTAAGGCAAAGGAGTTTATTCCACAGATTAGAAAATATGAAGGATTATGTGTAAGAGGAATCGAGGAAGGCATACAAATATATGTATTCGGACTTTTCAAAAAGATGGTCTTAGCGGATCGTTTGGGAGTTTTTGTGAATGACGTATTTTTGGCGCCGGAAGCTTTTGGAACATTTACGGTGGTACTTGCTGTCATCTCTTATTCGCTTCAGATTTATTTTGATTTCTCAGGCTATTCAGATATGGCAGTTGGTGTGGCACGTACCTTGGGAATTTACCTCCCTGCCAACTTTAATATGCCTTACCTTGCTGCAAATGTATCTGATTTTTGGAAACGATGGCATATAAGCTTGTCTTCGTTTTTACGGGAATATGTGTATTATCCACTTGGAGGAAACAAAAAGGGAGAATGCCGAACCTATTTTAATTTGATTATTGTTATGTTGCTTAGTGGTTTATGGCATGGAAATGGAATGAACTATATTGTTTGGGGGCTTCTTTATGGAATCATAAGCTGCTTACATCGATGGAGCAGGCAGCATTTTGCGGTCAGTGACAGATTTCGGTATGCTAAGATAGGTATGAATTTCCTTGTAGTGTCAATTCTCTGGATTTTTTTCAGAGCAGAGAATTTGGGAAAAGCGGTTCGAGTTTTAAAAGCAACTGTAACCATACATAGCGGAATTAGTCAAATGTATAGTTGGTCTTTTGTTGCAATAATAGTAATGATAGTTGCTTCGATTATTGTTGAAAAGAGGGATCATAATGGCTTTTATCCAATATTAAAGCTTGACTCCATCAGAAATATCACATTGTTTATGGTCTTCTGTGGATTAACTATCATGTTTGGGTACTTTGGAGATACTTCATTTATATATGCAGGGTATTAAATAAATTTTTTAGAAAAGAGCAAAAAATGAAGAACAAAACGATATACATTTTTGATATGGACGGAACACTTTATTCACAAAAAAAGATGAGAATAAAGATGCTTTTGCGCCTTGTGAAGTACTATCTGATGCATCTGAATAAGTGGAAGGATTTGGCAAGTGTCTATGAATTCCGGAAACTGCGGGAATTATCGGAATATAAGGCCTGCTCCATGAGTGAGCTATATCCGATTGTTGCGAAGTGTCTTGGAATTACGGCAGAAAGAGTGTCTGAAGCAATCGAAAAATGGATGTTTACCGTTCCGCTTGAAATCATGAAAGAATGCGCATATGCGGATGTTGTAAACTACATCAATTCCTGCAGTAAAGAAGGAAAGCGCATCTATATTTATTCGGACTATCCGGCAGAAGAAAAGGCGAAAAGTATTGGGATTCATTATGATGGTATCTTTGTTTCAGAGGAAATTGGAAGCGGAGAGTTAAAGCCCAGTAAGTCTGCAATGGAGTACATCCTACAGGAGATTGGGGCAAACAGGGAGGATATTCTCTATGTTGGGGATCGAGATGAAAAGGATGGAAGGTCTGCTGAGTATGCGCAGGTGGAGTACATGGATATAAAGGTATTTAAAAGTGAAATAGGCAGGGGAGAAGGGAAGGCATAGACTATGCCTATTTTGTCTTACATTTTCAGTTTTAAATAAGGGATATGTTACAGGATGAAATAGGGTTAATCTGGAAAGAAATACTTCGGAGAATATTGTATGGGTAAGGTTAAACTGTATGTCAAAAGAGTAGTAGCGGTTGGAGTTCTTGCTTCGGTGTCATTATGTCTGGTGAATTTTTATATGAGGATTACCGGTAAGCTGGAGGATGGCGTTTTTTATGACTATCAATACTATGTAGAAGACGATAAGATAGATGTGCTTTGTGTGGGATCCAGTCATGCGTATTGTTCCATTAATCCGCTTTTGCTTTTTGAAGAGTATGGATATGCAGCTTATGATTTAGCTGCATCTGCCCAAACGATGTGGATATCTTATTATTATATTGAAGAAGCACTAAAATCTCAAAATCCGGATGTTATAATTTTGGATATCTATGAGACCCTGAATGATAATAAGGAGTTTGGAGAGGAATTCGTCAAACCGAATTTGATGGCATTACCGGTTAATTATACAAAATACAAGGCTACCCAATTTGCAGGGCAGGAAGATTGGCTTTCCACTTTTTTCCTATTTCCGTTGACTCATGATCGATACACGAAATTACATAGCGGAAGCTTTGATAAGCTAGATAATTGTTATCTTGGCTGGCACTATAGCACAGAAGTATTTCCATGTGAACCATTGTGTGATCCGCATAGTGTTAAAGAAATCAAAGAAGTGGATGATGTATCAGAAGAATATTTGAAGCAGATCATAGAGTTATGTAAAGAAAAGAACGTGGAACTACTTTTGGTAAATGCACCCAATGCCAGTGCGGATGAAGAACAATTTCAGAGAAGCAATTATGTTGCACAATTTGCATATGAAAGAGGAATTACATTTTTAGATGCAAATAGGGCGATTGATGAAATTGGTATTGATTATAGTTCGGACTGCATGGATGAAAGGCATTTGAATTATTTTGGCTCTATGAAATATACGAGATGGATTGCTACATATTTACAGGGGCACTATAATCTGAAAGATCATAGATATGAAGACGGGTATGACCATTGGAAGGATGCTTGTATGCGTTGGGGCGAAGCTTGTCTGGTGGAGAAAGGAAGAGAAATTGAAAGCCTGAACGAACTGATTCCTTTTTTGATGAATAATGAGAGGTTTTGTGGCATTCTTCTGTATAATGGGTCCGAAGATGATTTGTCGAATCAAACGCAAAGAATATTGGAGGATGCAGATATTTTGCTTGATGAGCCGAAAGCATTGATAATAAGAGGCGGAGAAGTCATATATGAGGAAACACTTTCCAACGGATATGACGAAACGATATATATACTAAAGCACGCAGTCAGCCTGAAGAGTGATGGGAATATACAACGATTCCGACTTGGAACAGAACAGATCTTTTCACTTGATACAGAGAATGAAAAACAGATTGATGTATACTATTTTAATGAAACTGTCGGATTCGGCTCTTGGAATAAGAAAGTGTTTACGGAATTGTAGCTTTATTATATATAAGGCCTGCTCCATGAGTGAGCTATATCCGATTGTTGCGAAGCGTCTTGGAATTACGGCAGAAGAGAAGGCGAAAAGTATTGGGATTCATTATGATGGTATTTTCGTTTCGGAGGAAATTGGAAGGGGAGAGCTAAAGCCCAGTAAGTCTGCAATGGAGTACATGGATATAAAGGTATTTCGAAGAAAAATAGGGAAGTAAAATGCGAAAGGGACTAGATTAGTTCCTTTTGTTATAGTATAATATAACTACATGAGTCGTTATAATTTTTACTATGAAGCATTTATAGCAAAAGGAGAAAGAGTAGAGGGATACTATTATGGACAAAGTGAAAGACGAAAAGATAGAAATGAAGAAAGAAAACGTAGTGGAAATAATTGGAAAACACATTGGAACTATAACTGCAGTTATATCCGCTTTGACTGCCATAGTAACAGGACTGTTTCGCGGTGGTGCATATTTGTACAGCAAGGGATATTATGATTTTTGGAAAATCCCATACCAATATATTGAAGTAAATTATGGAAATGTGCTGTTAAATTTTTTAATGATGATGACATGTATGATTGCATGGGCAGGGTTTTCAGGAGTGTACATGGAATGTTGGTACCGGGCTGATAATAAAAAAAGTAAGCTACGGATTAATCCCAAAAAAGTATTATTGATTCTATTAATTGTTGTGATAGCGGCAGCCGTATGCGTGCTCTACATGCTGCGTGAGAATCCATTACAAATAGTACTAGAATATTTGAGGGTATCCCCAAGGGATTTTATGCGGCAGGTATTACTTGTTTCAGTGCTTTTATTTATGATGACTTGGGGGATGGGACAGATGTATATGGGGATTATCTTGGAGATAGATCATAATACTTCAAAGGAAGGACAGAATACTTCAGATAAGGAGGAAGAACCACAGAAAGCACAGAGTACTTCGGATAAAGTGGAGAATCTACAGAAAGCACAGAGTACTTCAGATAAAGTGGAAGATCCACAGAAAGTGCAGAATAATCCGGAAAATGAGAATATCAAGAAGAACTTAAACAGACTAATAATATCATTATTTATATTATTAATTCCCCTTGCTATAGCATTCGAAGCAAATTCAATATATAAGGATAATAGAACAACAAGCTCAAATGCAAATAAGGTGCAGGTAGTGGACCTTGAAGAAGCTTCGTATATCGTTATTGGACAATATAAGGATAAGTGGATTTTAAAGGAATGCTTAGAAAAAGATGGAGAATTCAAAATTAATTATGATCATTTCATGATTAGCAATATTGAAGACAGAAATATAATAGAGAAAACGTTAGCGAAAGGAATGACTGTTGAAGATTGTCTGGTTGATAATTTGGAATTTCAAGAACTCAAAAACCAATGATGCAAAATAATATACAAAGGAGGATAACTTATGCCACAAGAAGAGAACAAAAGACCTTTGATGCAGCGTTTAGCAGAAGATGCTTCCGGTGCCGTTACAGATTTAATTTACGAAAAAGTAAATGATCTTCTGGGAGCCGGAGACCAGCTGTTTACCATGGAATTTCCTGCCAGACCTCTCAATCAGAATACTTACAGATATAATGCAGACGGCGTCTACAGTATGCTCACAAAGCCTGCCGTAATTACGGAAGCTGAATTTGAATTATCGGATGCACTTTATGATACGGCACCAATCGTCCAATCGGGAAATGGCGAAAAGCTATCCACCGTATATAGCAGCCTGTTGAATAATTATGTTCCAAAGATGGACTTTCTAAAGGCGTTTGTAACCGATAAGGAACACCTGAGAAAATGGCTTCTGACTGAAGTGCCTGATATTTCCTTTGACGAAAATAACAAACCGGTTTCTTCAGAAACCAAAATCAGCCGGATGGAGCTATGCAAGAAACTGTACGGAATCTATCTTGGTGAACGAAACAAATGGTATAAAGAGAAAAATGAACGCTTTAATGACAGCAAGGATGATGCTGCAAAGCTTGAAGATTACGCCAAATGGGTCAGCAGTGAAGGCCTGGTGAGAGATGAAGAACTTAATAATCTCTTCAATGATGCAGTAGTTAGAGGAAATTACCATGAAGTAATGACCATCCTGGGCTTCTTAAACGTTGAATCACCGGCAGAAACTCTGGAAAAAACAAAACAAAATATGCGTGCATGCGAAAAACGCTCATTGGATGGTTCCGGATTGGTATATCCTGTTCAATTCCAGCCAACGGACTGGTTTAAGGCTTTAACTCCGAATCTGCATCCAAAGGATCTTACCATGTCCGCCGAGGCTTTGGTCGCAGAGTATAAAGCCAAGAAAAAGGCATTGAAAAATCTCGAAAAGAGGCTTACCGAGCTGGAGGAGGGAGAAATCTCATCGGAAGAGATGGAAAGACGAAAGGATCGGGCAGCTTCCGCAAAAGCCACATTGGCACAGGCTGAGAAAAATTCCATGGAAAAATACGGAAACGGCGCACTGGAAGCTTTTCGAATGGTCATTAAGCTGTATCAGACTGTCGCAGACCCTGCTGCACAATTTGAGACTGCCATTGGAGAAATTGAAAAGGTCAGACAGGACCCGACCCAGGAATTGAGCGGATTAAATAAGCAGCTTTACGGATTGCTGGAGGATTGTTCTGATCAGGCATTAAATGCCATGAAAGAGAACTTCAAACAGATTTGCGAGTTGACTGCAGCTGCGGAAGATGCCGTGGCAGCACAGGCAGAATATGCTGCTTCACAGGTTCAGAATACGGCTTCATTAAAGCAGAATATTCTTTCTCAGATTAGTGACATTAGAGATGATATTGACTATCTTACACCATTAGTTTCCGGTACCCTGTCCGAAGAAGTCTCTCCAAGCGGAGATGTTCCTTCCAACACAGATGAGGAAGCGAAAAGTGCTTTGTTACCTGCAACCAGTGGAGAGCCTTCTGATAACACCTTTATGGATGTCATTCTTACATCTGAAAGTATACAGAAAAAAAGTGCAGAGGCTTCCTCCTCCTCAGCATCCAGTGATAGCTGGAAAGTAAGCGGATGGTTTTATAGTGCGGGACATAACAGTTCCTCATCTTCAGCTTCCCAGCAGCAGGCAAATGAAGCAGATACAAGTCGAATTGAAATTGGCTTCCGTATCATGAAGGTATCCATAGATCGTGGACAATGGTTTTCACCTAATGTATTTAAGATGACACAGAATTTTTACCGTCTGTCGGAATCCCGTTGTGCTCCGGGCATTAATAAGGATGATATTCGGAATGCAATTGCCAAAACAGATGCAGATGCGCAACTGAAAAAATTATTAACCTATAGTGCCGATAACAAGCAGTGCAGTTATCTGTTGCCTTCCTATCCGACTGCTTTTGTTATTGCCAAGGATATTACTATCCGCGTAAAAGTGGAACACGACGAACTTCAGGAAAATAAGGATTATATAGAGTCCCAAAGCAGCACCGCCGGTGGCTTTTTCGGATTCTCCGCTACAAGCGCCAGCAGCTCGAAAAACTGCAGCGAATCTTCTTATGTGGGAGAACGCAACGATTATATCTACATTAGAATCCCCGGACCGCAGATTTTAGGATGGTTCCAACAGCTTGTTCCTCTCGATGTATCAGAAAAATACGAACCAATGAAGGCAAATCCATTCGAGAACGTTTTAATGGGATTAAACAGAACAGTAACAAAGGAATAGAAGTAAACGCTCCATAGTGGGAGTAACCACTATGGAGCGTTTTCGAGAAATGCGAAAGGGACTAGATTAGTTCCTTTTGTTATAGTATAATGTAACTACAAAAGTCGTGAAAAGAACGAATAGAAGTTTTGGGAGGATTTTATGAGATTTGATAATGAGGAACTATTTAAGGAATTAGCGAAAACATATGGAATTAATTTATTTTTGGGAGCGGGATTTTCGGTCTATGCATACAATAATTACGATGAAAAACTACCATTAGGTGATGATATAAATAAAAGATTAATAAAACTCTTTTCATTGGATAATAGTCGAAATTTTAATTTGAGTAAAACCTGTCAAAAAATAAAAATAAATAACTCGGATATGTTAGAAAAAGAATTGAAAGAGATATACACAGTAAAGAATTTCGATGAAGAATATTTAACAATTACAAAGCTACCAATAAAAAATATTATAACAATCAACATAGATAATTTATTGGAAAAAATATATGATTCACCGAAGTCTTCAATGAATTTGTCTGATACAGCAATTTATGGTTCACTTGAAAAAGAGAAGGTTGTAAGTTTGTACAAATTGCATGGATCAGTTACATATCCTGTTGGTAGCAGAATGTCATTTACAGAAACGGAGTTGACAGATCTTTTTATAAAAGATAGTAAATTATTCGAAACAGTCTCATTCAAACTTTCAACAGCACCTACAATATTTTGGGGAACTAAATTATATGATAATAATACTATGCAATTGATATGTAATAGTGAGGTTTATTCGAAATCACCAATGCAAAAATGGTTAGTAGTTTACCCTGATGAGAAGAATAAGACGCTAATTGAAGATTATGTGGATCTTGGATTCAATATTATAGAAGCTGATACAAAAGAACTAATTAATTATCTTGGAAAACAGAGTTTTGCAAAGAAGGATGAGAATGATAAATATATATATAAGGAATACAGAGAAAAGTTCCCTACTAGTTTTATTAGTAATGAGCTAAAAAAATCTGGCGTAAAACGTCCGGTTGTGGACTTCTTTGCAGGTGCAGAACCAATTATTTCAGATATTGTGTCCAATAATGTTTCTAGGACATCATATTATACTACTTTACTAGAAACAATATTAAAAGGAAATATAACGTTGATAACAGGGATACCGGGATGTGGAAAATCTACGCTCTTGATGCAGTTAGCTTTTTCAGATGAGTTGAGTGGCAGAAAGTTTTGGTTTAACAATATAATAAAGCAAGAAGCAGAAAAACTTGTGAATTTGGTAAAAGAGGATGATAATGTAACTGTTTTTATTGATAATTTATATAGTAATGTTGATGCTCTTAATGTTTTAAAAGAGGCGAAGAACATAAAATTAGTGTTAGCTGAAAGAGCTTTAAATTATGAATATGTAAAACGATTTTTAAGTATATCTTCAGATAGAATAGTGGATATTAGTGATCTTAATAAGAATGATGTTCAAATGATATGTAAATCTATGAATCGTTCAAGCTCGGATGCATTTGATTTGATGTCACAGAATGAAAATATTTCATTATTAGAAATAGTGTTTTATACTGCCACTTCTACACAAATTCAAGAGCGAATAAAAAGTTATGTAAAAGATCTTAAAGAATATAATGATAAAAATTTGAAAATTGATTTATTAGAGTTATTTGCTTTGGTTAATTATACAAGTTATTGTGGTATCCCTTGCTCGATGGATATGATGTACTTTTATTTTAGTGATTATATAGAATCATATGAAGATATATTATACGCGTTAGAAAAAATGAATCGTATAATAGTAGAAAGTACAGAGTATAATTTTTTGGACAAAACACAAGATTATAAAGAAATACGCAGTAAGCTATTTGCAGAAAAATCATTTGGTGTTCTAGATTCAAATATTATTTCGGATGTTATGAATAAGTTTTTGGATAAAGTCGGAACTCATATAATATATCGATATGATATTTTTAAACGGAGAGCATATGATGCGGATTTAACCAAAAAAGCATTTGATTTAAAAGAAGGAATAGAGTTTTATGAAAAAGTATTAAAAAATAATAAATCCCCATATGTTAGACATCAATATGCATTATTTTTACAAAGAAAAGGTGAATATAATCTTGCGTGGAAACAGATAGATCAGGCCTACACTGAAAGTAAAAAGAAGATTTTTTCAATTGCCAATACTCATGCAATAATAATGTTTGAAATGAACATTGTTAATGAAGCAAGAAGCGAACAGGAGTTAAGCATGTTAAAGAAAACGATTGAGAAATCGTTTTTGACATTAGAGTTTTGTATTACGCAGGACGTTAGAGTAAATTATCATATTTTAACATACGCCAGAAATGCTATCAGATATTATGAAAAGTATAGTTGGGATAGTTATGCGGAGCAATATGTCAATAGTGCATTGAATCAATTGGCGATATTGTTAAATTCCGGAGAATATATTTATCAAGGAACATTAAGAGAACTAAAAAATTTGCAGAAACAATTAGTGGATATAAAGAAAATAGAATAATCTTTATCTCATTCCGAAGCCCTCTATAAAAATTTAAGAACCCGCAGAAATTTTCGAACTCTTCGAACTAGAATGAACATATTGCAACTGAAGATCCAGCAGTGTGCATATGTTCATTCTTTTGGTTATTGGACGCATACAAACAACAAGATATAGAATGTTTGTGTTGACAAAACACTACAGGTTGAGTAAAATCAAGTTAAGATAATTAACCGGGAGGTTAAAAGTGGAAAGTTGAGAGGAAGCGGATATGACCAAATTGGGAAAAATTTTAAAACACATTAGAATCGAAAATGATGAGGTGTTGGGCGATATGGCAATCAAGATTGGAGTATCGTCGGCATTTCTTAGCAAAGTGGAAAATGGGTTGGCAAAACCTTCCGATAAAGTATTGAATAATGTTTTGAACCGATATCAACTTTCTGATTTGCAGAAAAAAGAATTACAGGAGGCATTTTATGATCAGAGAGGCGAGGCAATTATAAGTTTTCAAAATTTGACACAAAGGGAAAAGCAAGTGGCAATTTGCTTCGCGCAACTGTTGCCGGAAATGGATGAAAAAACGTTAGATGCTATAACAGATATTATGAAATCTTAAAAGGAGGGGAGGCTGCTATATGAACGATAAATATGCTGTAGCCTATCGAACCGAGAAAGAACTTAGGAAGAGCGCAAATGAACTGCGAGATACATGTGATTTTCTGGATAAGGAAGGTTACTTTGATGTTTTAAAATATTTGGAAAATCACCTGGCAGACTCAATTCCGAATTTTTCCTTTATGATAATGGATGAGGAGGAAGCAAATGCAGATCCGGAAATGGCCATTGCGAGTGCGGTAACCAAAATTTTTGACGGAACAGTTTCTTTAGTTGTTCGTGAAGAGGTATACGAGGCGGCACGCAGGGGGAATGGACGTGCCCGTTACACTATTGCGCATGAAATAGGCCATTGTATTCTTCATTCACAGGAACAAGATATCATTTTGGCTAGATATAGCAATACAGATTACCAAAAACATAATGCAGTACAACAATCTGATCCTGAATGGCAGGCGGATGTGTTCGCTAGTGAGTTATTGGCTCCGCGTGAAATGATAAAAGCCTTAAGTACTTTTGAGATTATGTGTCGATTCGGAGTATCGAGGCCAGTTGCAGAGATTCAAAAAAGAAAAAGTAGACAGAATCTGTAAATCAAAGTTTATGCAGTAGGGATGGCTGAATATACATGAGAGAAGAACAGCAAAAGGGCATGGAAAAACAGAAGACATATAAGACTATTAAGGCAAAACTGTACGTCTGGATTACAAAAATTTCCAATATGAGCTATGTGTGGTGGCCTTTGTGGGTAGCAATACTTTTTGCAGCAGTTTTAGATATGGTTCCGTTCAATTACCTGTGGCCATGGGTAGAGGATATTTTTTCATACAATATGGGAAATTTAGTTGCAGTCATAGTTGTTATATGGGCCTTTACAATAGGACTGAGCACGCTCTTTTTGCAAAGGGCAGAAGGTAGGTTTTTAGGACTCCGGGTAGTTGATGTAATGTCCATTTCTATGAATGCAAAAATGATGCTGCTATTGCCTATAATAGTGGTGGCAGAGGTAATGGTTTTGAGTATTGCTGTGGTCTTAAACTGGCCGATTACCTTAGTTGTTGTAGCTGTATTACAGATCTGGACAATGATTTATAGTGTTTCTTTTGTGATGTATATGACTTCTTATACGAAAGCTATCCAGCTGATTAAGTCAAGACTAATTGCAGAATTATCTCAGGAAGAGGAAAATCTGGACGATAAGTTGCTTTTTACAAAGCTTTTTTCAAGAATTTCTTATAAGGATGCGGAAGAGAGGGAAATACTGCTTGATATCATAATTGATGTAATGAATACCGGCGGGTATAAAAATGAGAATGTGTGGAGGATTAGCTGTGATATTGCTAGATATATACTAAATGGAACAACAAGAAGGTCAGGAAAGAGAATGAAATTCATAAAAAAATGGTATTGCAATAGCGCAACTACATTAGAGACGAAAAAGGGGATTTTGTCTGCATTATGTGAGAATGGTTCTCCAATTTATTATGAAATATGCAGAGATTTGCTGGCTATAGAACATCATAATGTTCAGGAACTATGTGTTTGGGTAATTGTATATTATATATATGTTTCACAGTTTCGTGGAGAGAGTGGAAGAAAGGGATATATTGCTAAGCTGATGCGAGATTATCCTTATTTGGAACAGAAAAATGGGCGCAAGCAGGCAGTTGAATTCTGGAAGCAGATTCAAGGGACGAAAGACGGCAATTTCTATGAATTGTATAAGTATATTTTGGATGAATAGGTGGGGGTTAAGGGTTTACGATGAGAGATATTCGAATATTGTCATTATTTAAGCAGCATTATTTAGATGAGTACAAAGAACCATTAAAGGTTGAAATATCCTGTCTTGGCTATTATGATGGGATGAATATTTCGAAAATAGATGAGAATGAGCATGGCTCATTAACTGTAAAAAAGAGCCAGGCTCCCATTTCTGAAATATGGTACAATACGGGAAATTTGATTAAGAAATTGCAGGGAGGATACAGTAATCAGAATATAGGATTGTTTCGTTGCGTGTCCACGAAAAAGGAGGATGCGTATACAGAGGAATTCTGGAATCAGCGTCGCAATATGCCTTTCTGGGCGGTTGGGTTTATTAAATTAAAAGATGCCACACAATATGGGGAAATTGCAAAGATTATTGAAGGCAGGCATCTTTATTCGTCTGATGCTGAAGAGGAAGCCTTTTGCAATGTAATAGTATATTGTACCTTTGATAATGCAGATATGGTGGTTCTGATTCATGGAAATAGTATTTCATCCATCAATCATAAATTTGAAGAGATGGAAGCAATGGATCAGATAATTTATCTTCACTCAATTATCGGTGTTTCTGAAGAGTTTTTGTCTGATTGTAAAGATGGGAAGACAGAAAAGTGGAGAGGTACGTTTTGTCATATTCACGATAGGATTAGAACACTATGGCTGGAAGCAGCGACAAACGGAGCTCCTGGGGTTGTTTCGGCAATAGTGAATAAACTTTCGGAAGAAGCAGGAAAGCGTGTCCCGTACTCATATATGCTTGGACATGGAAATATTAGTATGCTGGTACAGGATGTGGACGTGGCATTATTGCTGAAAATGTTATGTCCGGGTGGTTTTCTGACCCATCAGAATGGTTTCTATGGGAATGGTCTTTATAATATTGAATCATCTTTTTTGCTAAAAGAAAAAGATGTATCACAGATACAAACGGTAGAATTTCCTAAACAGAATAGTAAGGTGACGAATTGGTGTATAACCATGATAAAAAAATATAGAAAACTTTTTTCATCTTTAGAGGAAAAGGATGAAAGCCTATATTCGCTTTATCAGGCATTGGTGCAGACACTGAACACTCTGGATCAGTATGAACGTTTTTGTATGTCTCAGGATATTTATGCGCTTATTTATCCTTCTTTTAAATTGTTTGATCAAAAATTAGAGAGTGTATTATCCGAGTTGCGTGTGAACTTTAGTCTTTATAAGGCAGCTTTAATTAAAGATGGTGTAAGAAAATACTTGGAGTGTGTGAATTCTGTAATATACCATATCATTCATACAGACCAGATATACCTTATGATACCCGGATATAGTGGGACCTCATTTTCCATACCTATTAAATTAGATCTGTTTTATTTGTGGTTTATGGATCAGGTAAGAGATATACTAAACGATTCGGATAAGAGGTTTAGGTATATTATGACACCTATAATGGAGTCAAAGCCACTCACGGATGTGATTAGATTGAAGGAGGATGATGAAAATTATTTGATACGCATTCGGGTATCTCAGAGACAACTTTATTTTCCGAGAAATCTTATGATTATTTTATCGCATGAACTGGGACATTATGTCGGGAGAAGTGCTCGATGCAGGAAAAAAAGATTGGATTGTATTACCAAAACCCTCGCATGTGTTTTGACAGAGAGAATTTTTCCAGAAAATTATGATGGGGATGCCTTGACAGAGCGGCAGGAACAAATTTTTCAAAAACTGAAGCACTACATTTTACCGGAGTTACAGATAAGAATTTTATCTGCATTTAATAAGGGGATACAAAGAGAGCGCGTTGATCGGATATATCATGCACAGGATATTAGGTTGCTATTAGGAAAAATAAGCGTAGTGATTCTTTCAGGTCAAAATTTAGGCGCGGATATTAAAGAGTTGATATATACTATCCCGGAAGATGTAATGCAGTTTGTGGAAAGTGGAAAAGAAGAAGAATATTTGCACGAAATGAGGTATATAGCAGATGTGCAACGCTATCTGGATTTGAGGTGTCAAATATTGCTGCCTTCTACTGATATACCGGCAATTATCGATGATTTAGTTCTTGTATATAAAGAAATTTTTTCGGATATGGTTGCACTTACGATTTTACAATGTGGAAAGGATGATTATGAGGAGGCATTTCGTGTTTCGGAGGGGACAGGAGATGCGGGAGTTAATTCGGGTGCGATGAATGTCTTTCGGAAATATATTGCCGGTGTGGTTTTTTTTCATGAGGATGATGTGAGCAAGGATAAATCAAAAAAGACGTGTGAAAAAGATACGAACAAAGGGAAAGAACAATTCATCAGAAGACATCTGTTTGAATATACGTGGACAGAGGATTGGGCTAAGAAATATGCGAAGGAATGCTGCAAACAGCTGAAGCGTCAGATAGAAAAATATCCTGAAAAAATCGCCGATTTAAGGAAGGCATTTCAATTGTTTTCATCTAATATAGCAACATGTAAAGAGATTTACGACACAATGAATCGTTGGATTCGGGAATATAAGGATTACATTTTACTTGAAAAGGATTAAGAAAATAGCCATTATCGTTCGATAATGGCTATAATTACATCCTACAAATTAAGATTGAACTGATCCATTACAGGATTCAGCTCGCCAAAAGAATTGACTGAAATGGGTTGACGATTATCTTGATTGTGAAAATCCGTTTGCGAAAAAGAATTAGGGGAAGCCGTATTATAGTAATCTGCGATGTTAGGGTTATACATAGTGTTCATAGGGTTTTCTTTAAAAAATGATTCCATAAAGTATCCTCTCCATACTTTCTAAACTATTTTGCACAAAAAGCTTGTATTTTAGCCATTTATGCAAGTTACAAAATAATAAGCATCCCGTTTCCTCTTTTGGAAAAAATCTTCCAATCTTATTCTACATAAAAGTTTGATTAAAAAGTCAACAAACATAAAGATGTTCGATTCGTCTGGACAAAACAAACACCTTAATTATACGTCGAAGTTTTCTTCTATTCATCAATTGGAATTTTCCGAATAGCAGGATTGCTCCTGCGTTATGATGCTCTATTATACCTTATTCTATGCTTGAAAGCAAATGTTTTTTACTTATTGGTTTTACAAACACGAAATTTTGGGATAAGAAAGTGTTTACGGAATCCTACCTTTATTATAAAATGAGAATATAAAAAATGTGCGGAGGGATAAATGTATGAAGATTAAGGCCTTAGTTGCAGTTCGATCCGGTTCCCAGAGAGTGGTCAATAAAAATATCAGACCTTTTGCAGGCTCGTCGCTTTTGGAGATTAAGTTAAAACAGCTGAAAAGAATACCGGAATTGGATGGAATTGTTGTAAATTCCAATGATGATGGTATGCTTCAGATTGCCCATGATCTTGGTTGCGAGACGGTAAAAAGAGATGAGAAGTACGCATCGAATCAGGCATCAATGAGTGATGTATACCGCAATATGGCAGAAAATTTCAACGGGGATGTGATTGCCTATATCAATGTGACCAATCCATTGCTGAAGGATGAGACAATCAGCCGGGCGATACGGGAATATGAGAAGAACATAGATAAGTTTGATTCCTTAAATTCTGCACATTTGATCAAAGAATTTATGTTCAAGGATAATCTTCCGATTAATTATGACCTGCGTCATCAGCCGAGAAGCCAGGATCTTCCGGATATAGCAGCGCTGAACTTTGCAATTAATATTATCAGCAGAGAGAGCATGATTGAGTGTAAGAACGTGGTAGGATATCAGCCAAATATCTATATTATCGACGAAGTGGAAGCTACGGATATTGATAATGAGATTGACTTTGAATTTGCTGAATTTGTGTATAGAAAGCAGTATATGTAATGAAATACAATTATGTTATTTTTGCGACGGTTTTTGACTGGTACCGGTATATGTACAAGGATGTTATCGGTCAGAAACATGTTGCATATTACAAGGATTTTGGTGAACTGTTAACACCCATTGAACGTTTTTTTTATAAGATTCATTTGAGTAAAAAGCTAAATAGAATTGTTCCATTACCCAAAAAGCATATCTGGTACAAGAGGGCCCTTGCCCGCATTCATTTTGAAGATGATAGACCGATATGCTTTATTTGGTATTCTCATTTTTTTAAAGAGATTGATAATGGTATGCCGGAGTATATTAAAAAGGTGATGCCGGATGCGAAGAATGTATATTATTATACGGATCAGAAGAACATCACCGATCAGGGCATTCTGAAATTAAGGGAAAAAATGGACCTGATTGGAGTATTTGATCTTACGGCAGCCGAACAGTACAAGCTTCAGTTCTGGCCTAATGTGTATCCATCCATTGGAAAAAGTGAGAACGAGAATGAATATGACCTCTGCTTCATTGGGAAGGATAAGGGAAGGCAAAAGAAATTGGAAGAGATTGCTGCGGAGTGTGATGCACGTGGAATCCGCACTGCTTTTTATTTACTGAATGCTGAGTCCGAGAAAAGGTGTGAAAGCATTCACTATATGGACAAGCTGATTCCCTATGAAGAGGCGCTTGATCTCGTAAAAAAGTCAAACTGTGTCCTTGAGCTTAAGATGGGAAGCTTTGATTCCTGCTCCGTTCGGGTGGAGGAAGCGGTTCTCCTTGGAAAACGTATTTTGACCAATAATTCTAATGTGAACAAAATGCCATGCTGCAGGAATTCGGCGGGAGTAGTATATTTTGATGATATTTCGAAAATTGACTGGAATTTCGTGACAACGGATGGCGGAATAGAGTATAATTATAAAGGTGAGTATTCTGCAGAACATTTTCTGGAGAATATCCGGTCTGAATTGGAAAAGCTGTAGCAAGTAAGAAAAGGATCGCATGATATAAAATTATGAAAATAGCTTTTTTTCATCCGTATTTTGCAATGGGCGGAGTTGAGAAAACGAATATACGAATCGCAGAATACCTGATTAAAAAAGGTCATTCCGTAGACTTTATTTCTCTTTCTTTTACGGAACATTTCAAAGAAGAAATTGATGAGTTGGGAATTTGTTGCATTACATTGAAGGCAAAACGAGCTGTTATGGCAATTGCAGAGCTGCGCAGGTATATGGAACAATATTCCGTTGTGATTAGCTGTCAGAATTATGCAAATCTGATAGCTATTTTGGCGAAAAGAGGATGTCCGGCATCCACAAAGCTGATCGTGTCCGAACGGCTGCATCCGGATGAGTTTTTATATAACGGAAAGCAGAAAAAGGGGAAAATCATCCTTTCTTTGATGAGGCTTCTTTATCGCAAAGCAGACGTGGTTCTTGCAAATTCAAAAGAAACCGCAGAAGCTGTATCAAAGATCACGGGATGCAAAGTGAGATGCATTTACAACCCAACCCTTACCGGCGATTATGAGGGGAAAGCCAATGAACCGGTGGAACATCCTTGGTTTCGTGAGGATGTCCCGATTATTATCAGTGTGGGACGGCTGGCCAAAGAAAAAGGGTTCGACACCCTTATCAAGGCTTTCGCAAAAGTAAACACAAAGCTGGACTGCAGATTAGTTCTGGTTGGGGATGGCGAAGAAAAAGAGAATCTTATAAATCTTGCAAAAAAACTGCAGGTTCATGAAAAGATATGGATGGCGGGGTATGATAAAAATCCATACAAGTATGTGAAAAAAGCATCTGTGTTTGTATTATCTTCGAGATTTGAAGGACTGCCGAATACCCTGATAGAGGCTCTTGCAGTGGGAGCGCCATGTGTGGCAACGGATTGCAGGAGCGGTCCTAAGGAAATACTCCTTGATGGAGAGGGCGGTATACTTGTAAAAACAGACGATAATCTAGAAATGGCAGATGCAATTCTTCGTGTATTGCAAAATCCAGAACAGGCCAAATGTATGTTGGAGAAAGCGATGAGCAAGCTGTATCGTTTTACTCCGGATGAAGTGGGAAAACAATATGAACGTATATTATTGGACTCCGTATATGGGAAATGTGGGGACCATCAAGGCAACGATAAATAGCGCAGCTTCCATTCAAAAATTGGGACATACCGTAAAGCTGTATCGTATTTTTCATGAATGGGATGGATATGAAGCTTTGTTGGAACAATATGGAATTGAGGTCGTGGACTTAGGACTTTCCAGGCATTTTAAAAAGCTGCCTCAAAGTGGGGTGGGATTTCGACTTTCCATGCTGATCTATTCTATTTTTTCCTTTGGAAAATTAAAGCAAAACTGGAAGGATGAGAAGCCGGATGTGATTATTGCCAGTTTACTGGGATACCTGCCGCTTATGGTAAGACGGTACGCAAAGCACAAACCGATCATGATCAATAGTGTGCAGGGGAGACCGCGGCTTCATCATGTAAGGAAAGCAATCTGGAAGATGCTATACGGAAGGTCTGATCTGATCATTACGCTTTCGGATGAGACGAGGGCGGAAATCCTTCAGAAGTTTTCTTTTCCTAAGGATAAGGTCGTACGTCTGGATAACCCTGTAATCGATGAGAATATTGACGAATTGGCAAAAGAACCTTTAGAGGATTCTGATTTAGGTGATGCTCCATTTGTTCTTGGCGTGGGAAGACTCACCAGACAAAAGGACTTTGGAACATTAATCTTAGCTTTTGCAAAAGTAAAGGAACGGTATCCGTACCATAAGCTGTTGATTTTAGGGGAAGGCGAGGATCGTAAGTCGTTAGAGGCACTGATTGCGGAAAACAATCTGCAGGGAAGTGTCATCTTGAAGGGATTTGTAAAAAATCCATACAAGTATATGGCAAGGGCGGATGCGTTCGTATTGAGCTCTCTGTGGGAGGATGCAGGGCATGTGCTGTTGGAGGCTGCATATATGAAGGCTCCGATTGTCTCTACCAGATGCCCGAGCGGACAAGAAGAATTCTTAGGCTTCGGAAAGGGCGGCGAACTCTGTGAGGTTGGAAATGTAATGCAGATGGCAGAGTGTATCACAATGGTGCTCTCCGGGGATAATCATGATAAGCGGGAATGGGCATATCAAAAATCTTTGAATTTTAAAAGCGAAGTGCATGGAGAGAAGTTGAATCAGCTACTGCAGGGGTTGCAAAACGATTAGGAGGATCAGGTTATGTACGATGAGTTGTACGTCAAAATGGATCGGGAGAATAACAGAGAGTTCATTTTGAAAAGCTTTGAGGCGCGTACCCATAAGCTATCCATGAAAGAGAAAATCATCTATCATGGAAATGTGTGGGCATTGCCCTTTGGATATGATAAAAAGAAAAAGACGATTGCAATTTATGGGGATCGTCTGGGATATATGGTAGAGTCTTTGGCGAAAGAATACAATATTCTGGCAATCGGAAGATTTTCGAATACGGACTTTAAAAAATTCTGGAAGATGGGAATCCATTCTGTTATGTATCAGAGATGGAATCGAAATATTGCAGAAGGTTACATAAATGAGGATGCTGCAATTGTCGAGAAGACGATTGGAGAGATAGAAGCCATCTTTCGAAGATGTAAAGTGGAATTCTTAATCGTTACAGATTTGTATGTTTCCATTCAAAGAGCGTTATGTATAGCTGCCCATAACGTAGGGATACCCGTTGCGTATTATGAACATACTAGCATATATGAAGAGAGAGTGGATGAGGAACTCTACAAATTCCAGGTGGAATATGGGAAAAAGTTTACCGATTATTATTGGTTCTGGGGAGAGCGTAACAGACAATACAGTATTGGGTTAAATATCGCAAATGAGGATAATTCTTATGTAATCGGCTATCCATACAGAATTCAAAATAACGCTGTGGAAAAACAGCCAACGATTCTGATGGCGGGGGATGCTGCCATTCATTGGACCGATCATGGAGAAGATTTCTATAAGATGGTGGAGCATATTTACGAATACTGCAAAGCTCATAATATTGAGTTTACCTATCGCCCGCATCCGAAGGAACTGAAGGACATGTACCGTGCAATTGCAAAAAAAGGAATGGTTCTTTCAAAGAATACACTGCAGGAGGATCTGGACCGGAATCTGGTTGTGATTGGTGGAAGGACGACAGTTGTCTTAGAAGCCGGAATCTATGGTGATGTGGTATTTCAGGTGGTATGGGACGAGGAAACGGTACGTCCAAATGTATTTGAGAATGCCTATATTCTGGAATATGATATGGATCAGATTACCGAACAACTGCAGAAGGCAGTAGATGGAACCCTGGGACCAAAACCGATTGAGGAGTATAATTTGAAACTTACAGATGTAGCAAGTTCTGCAGCTGCGGCTATTGAGGCTGGAATCGCCAAATATAAGAATAGAAAATGACAATTAGTGTTATCGTAATCACGTACAAACGTCTCGAGGAATTGAAAGAATCTATCCAAAGGCTTCTCGAAGAGCAGGATGATTTTGATGAGCTGATTTTGGTGGATAATCATTCGGAGGATGGAACAAAAGAATATGGACAGGAGCTTGCCGGGACGAATGATAAAGTGCGATTTTTCCCAATGCAGGAGAATCTGGGAGTCGCAGGCGGAAGAAATTATGCAATCCGGCAGGCTGCCGGGGACATCTTAGTTTTTTTGGATGATGATGCAGTATTTGAGGAAAAGGGGTATTTTGCGGCTATTCGAAGAAAGCTGACAGAAAATCCGAAGCTTGGAGCATTGGCGTTTCGAATCATCAATTTTTATTCAAAAGAGATGCGAACCGAAGAGATTCCCTTTACAAATAAAAAACTGGACATGAATGTGGAACGGCTTACCTCCATGTACATTGGGGCGGGACATGCCATCCGAAAAACGGTCATTGATCAGTGCGGATTGTATCCGGAGGATTATTTTTACGGAGTTGAGGAACTGGATTTAAGCTTTCGAATCATAGGAGCTTCCTATCAGATTCTGTATTTCCCTACGGTAAGGGTTCTTCATAAGCAGGCAATTACCGGACGGGTAACCAATCAGGAAAAGTGGATACGGTCTTATCGCAACCGGATGCTGACGGCGTACCGTTATCTCGGCCTGAACTATCAGTTGGGACTTGGTATTCTTTTATTTGCTAAAATTGCCATAAAAAGCAGAAGCATTTCGGCTCCCGTCAAGGGGCTTATAAGGTTTGCCAAGGATCGAAGACATACAAAGAAACAGCGGATAAATAAAGCCGCAATAAGGTATATGAAAGAAAATTACGGACGTTTGTGGATATGAAAAAACTGATCTATGTGTCAAATGCCAATATACCTTCCAACAGTGCAAGCAGTGTACACATTATGAAAATGTGTGAGGCATTCAAGGTAAACGGCGTGGACATCACACTGGTGATTCCAAATCATTACAATAAAAAAGAGTATTCTTCAACGGATATCTTTGATTTTTATGGGATACGGGAGCGATTCCCTGTAAAGCGGATCAAGCCCATTCAAAAGAATGTGAAGGGAATACGGGAGATTGTATATTCTGTGTGGGCAGTATTATATGCCATCGCAAAAAGACCGGATGCAATTATGACACGAAAGATCATGGCTGCCAGAATTGCTGCATTTTTACATTTTCCTTATGTGCTTGAGCTTCATTCTGCTACAGAACCAACCCACTATTCCTTGAAAAAAACGCTGCAGTCAAAGTATATGAAGAAGTTGATTGTAATTTCCGGTGCGTTAAAGGACTATGTGATTCAAAAGTATGGAATCGACCCGGAGAACATTTTGGTTCTGCATGATGCGGTAAATCTGGACGCCTATGAAAAACTGGATACAAAGCTTGAACTAAATAGAGAAAAGTTAAGGATTGCTTATTTTGGCAGTCTTTTTCCGGGAAAGGGAATTGAGACGATGATCCGGATGGCAGCAGCAGATCGGAAGAATGTCTATGATATATACGGAGAAAGAGGCCCGATCGAAAAGTGGAAGGAGCTGGCGAAGGAGATTCAATCTACGGTATGCTTCAAAGGACAGATCGCAAATGCAAAGGTGCCGGAAACCCTGATACAGTACGATGTTGTTCTGA
Source organism: Lachnospiraceae bacterium (assembly GCA_051888795.1). Taxonomy (GTDB): domain Bacteria; phylum Bacillota; class Clostridia; order Lachnospirales; family Lachnospiraceae; genus MD308. Next base: position 57,961 of record JBJFCD010000226.1, read on the forward strand.
TGCCGTACAGCAACAAAGTGGAAGTATATGGGGAAGATTTGACAAATTGGATGTCACCCCTTAAAATGTTCGAATACATGGCAAGCGGTAGAGTGATTGTATCCTCGGATATGCCGGTTATTCGGGAAATATTGACCGATCATGTGAATGCATATCTGGTAAAGCCGGACTGTGTAGATGCGTGGGTCGCTGCAATAGAGGAAATCTCCGGGAATAAGGAAAATGCCATTAATTGCGCAGAATGTGCGAAACAAAAAGTAAAGGAATATACATGGACACTTCGAGCTGCAAAGGTAAGTGAATGTATATAACAGGAACAGTAAATGATGGAACGAATCAGAAAGTGTAAACTGTTTTTTGGAGAAAAAGCGAATATTCGAATTACCATATTATTTTTGCTACCGCTCATGGTTTCCGTTTTTGAGACATTCGGAATATCGGCAATAGCTTCTTATGTTACGCTGATACTGGATGAGTCTTCTCTGGAGACCTCATGGTGGATGAAAGCACTCTACGATATGGGAAACTATAGCAGATACAGCGATTTTGTCCTTTTTACAGCATTTGCTCTCATCCTGTTTTATGTGGTAAAGACGGTATTTCTTATAGTAGCAACCCAGATTCAGACCATTATCGTGAAGCATGCTACTCAGGAAACGGCTTCTAAAGTCCTTAAAATTATAGAAAAACGACCTTATGAGTATTTTACAAAAGTCAATGTGGCGGAAATCATTCGAATTGCAAACGATGATGTGGCCCGGTCCATGGATTATGTCACCATGGTACTGGACTTGTTTAAAGAGGCGTTAGTTAGTGCTTTTATTTTGATTTTTTTACTGATTCAGGATACACAGATGACACTTTTTATTCTGGGATTTTTAGGAATCTGTATGGTAGCGTTACGATTGGTAACAAAGCGCAAAGTGGCAATTCTTGGAAAAATGAATCAGCTTCTTACCAAAGACAAAATTAAATGGTTGAACCAGACCATATATGGAATAAAGGATATTAAAATCGGGCAGACAGAGGATTTCTTCTCCGATGAGTTTGATGACGCAAACAAACGTGCCACCAAGCTGAATATCCGCTATACGTTTTGGTTGAACAGTCCTGCCTATGTCATTGAAATGATTGTGATGGTATGCATTCTGTTCTATATTATTGTTATGATTAAAGCAGGAACTTCTTATGCATCCCTTGTGCCGACGATGACTACCTTTGCCCTTGCAGCAGTACGTTTACTTCCTGCCTGCAATCGTATATCCAGTTTTCTTACAAGGATTACATATCGCCGCTATTCGGTAGATGTCCTGTATGGTATTCTGGTACATCCGGAAGAATCGGAAGAAAAGCGCGATAATAAGCAGATCACGATGGAAGAGGGAATTACTTTTTCTGATGTTTCTTTCAGGTATGAAGGAACAGAGAGAAAGATCATGGATCATGTAAATGTCAAGATTGAGACCGGAAAGGCGATTGGTATCATGGGACCTTCCGGAGCAGGAAAGACGACTTTCGTGGATCTTTTACTGGGATTATTGGAACCGCAGGAGGGAACAATTACTGCGGATGGCATAAATATCAAGGATGGATATTCCAGCTATCTGGATCATATTTCTTATATTCCACAGACCATTTTTCTGATCGATGATACTATTCGAAATAATGTTGCCTTTGGCATTCCCAAAGAGGAAGTATCGGATGAGAAGGTAATGAGGGCATTGGAGGATGCACAGCTGGACGAGTATGTAAAAAGCCTTCCGGATGGTCTGGACACCATTGTCGGAGAGCGTGGAATCCGCATCTCCGGAGGACAAAGACAGAGAATTGGAATCGCAAGGGCACTGTATAAGAATCCGTCCCTTTTGGTATTGGATGAGGCAACTTCTGCGCTGGACAATGAGACTGAGGCTGCAATTATGGAATCCATCAATCATTTGAAGGGTAGAAAAACTATGGTAATTATCGCCCACAGGTTATCTACCATTGCAGATTGTGATATAATCTATCGTGTAAAAGACGGCAAGGTCGAGCCGACAAAATTGGATGAAGTAGAATGAAAAAGTGGATGATTGATGCAAGAGATTTTATCCGGTCTCCGAAGTTGTGTTTGACGGAGAGGAAGACCATTCAAAATTTCTTTGCACAGACACCGGAAATTATGGATATTACCGGTGAAAAAATGAAAAAAGAAGATATCGACGTCTGGAAAAATGCTTTGCTTTATTATGCAATTTCCAGTCCGAGATTTGCAAAAAAAATCGCAGAGCAATTTTGCTGCTGCAGTGTGGTTCTTGAGAAAGAGAAGCAGTTTGAGGATGCTTCCGATCCTATTTACCTGTGCGTGGTCAAAGATGATTTAAAGCGCATTCAGATGTCCTATGAGCACCATAAATCCATTGGTATAAAGAATTTTGTGTTCATCGATAACGGTTCCACAGACGGAACCTATGAATGGCTCATGGAGCAGGACGTCTGCGTCTGCCGCACTATGGACAAGTTCATCATGTGGGCAAAGGTGGCATGGATCAGCAAGGTAATCAATTATTTTGGATTTGAACGGTGGTATCTGATCTTAGATTCCGACGAATTATTTGCATATCCGGGAATGGAAGAACAGCCGATTACAGAATATGTGAAGTATTTGAAGCAGCATGGATATGAACGTGCTTTTTCCTTTATGCTGGATATGTATTCGAAGGAAGCAATATTCGAGGGTGATTCCGGAGAAGATATAAAGGAAGCATATCGGTATTTTGATACAGACACCTACAAGCTGGGCAGCTGTATGCACTACCAGAAAATTGTTGGCGGTCCGAGAGAGCGACTTTTGACGGATGAAAACCGAATGGAGATGCTTCAGAATAAGTATCCCCTGGTATTCTATCGGAAAGGGGATATCTATCGTTACCATTATGTATCTCCATTTGAGAAAAACTTTGGAATGCCCTGTACCAGCGCTCTGTTACACTACAAATTTTTGAATGGTGATTTGGAAAAATACAAGAAAATTGCTGCAGATGGAAATTATGCACAGGGCAGCCAGCTTTATAAAAAGACGTTACATGCGTTAGAAGGCAAGGATAAATTCTCATTCTATTCAAATCATTCAGCTGCTTATGATACGTCAGAAGATTTGCTTAGGTGTGAGATGATAAATGATTGGAGGAAATAAATGAAGGTTGTAATTTTAGCAGGAGGTTATGGAACCCGTATCTCCGAGGAAAGCATGACGAAACCAAAGCCAATGATTGAAATTAACGGAAAACCGATTCTTTGGCATATTATGAAGGAATATTCTTACTATGGGTTCAATGAGTTTATTATCTGTGCAGGCTACAAGCAGCATGTAATCAAGGAATTTTTTGCCAATTACTACCTGCACCGTTCCGACATTACCTTTGATTTTACTGCGGAAAATTCCATGACCATTCATAACAATGTTGCCGAGCCATGGAAGGTTACCATTATTGATACAGGACTGGATACACTGACCGGTGGAAGAATTAAGCGGGTAAAGGACTATATTGGAGATGAGACCTTTATGCTTACCTATGGAGATGGTGTGTGTGATGTGGATATCAATAAGGTGTTAGAGTTCCATCGGGCGAAGGGGAAGCTTGCAACGATGACTGCGGTACAGCCGGGAGGTCGTTTTGGCACCCTTGAGATTGGAAAGGATAATACCATTGACCGGTTCGCTGAGAAGAGAAAAGAGGACGGCGGATGGATCAACGGCGGATATATGGTGTTGGAGCCCCGGGTCATCGACTATATCGAGGGAGATAAGACAACCTTTGAAAGAGAGCCATTAGAGCGCCTCTCTAAGGAGGGACAGCTGGTGGCATACAAATACGATGGCTTCTGGCAGTGTATGGATACTATGAAGGACAAGATGTATCTGGAAGAATTGCTTTCGGAAGGAAAAGCACCATGGAAAGTGTGGGAAAACTAATGGATTTATCATTTTATAATGGAAAAACAGTTCTTGTGACGGGGCATACAGGATTTAAGGGAACCTGGATGTGCGAGGTGCTGAAAATGCAGGGGGCAAGGGTGATTGGATATGCATTAGCCGCTCCAACAAAACCAAGCCTTTTTGATATGACAAACATGGCAGAGAAAATGGTTTCCGTTGATGGGGATATCCGTGATCTTGCCCATCTGAATCAGGTGTTTGATGAGTACCAGCCTGAAATCGTCATTCATATGGCTGCACAGCCCATTGTCCGTGAGAGTTATGTAAATCCGGTATATACCTATGATACGAACGTAATGGGAACCGTAAATATTCTTGAAGCAGTAAGGCTTCATCCAAGTGTAAAGTCCTTTGTGAATGTTACAACGGATAAGGTATACCGGAACAATGAGTGGGAGTGGGGATACCGAGAGAATGATGTGCTGGACGGATATGATCCCTATTCGAACTCCAAGTCCTGCTCAGAGCTTGTTACAAGCTCTTATGTGAAATCTTTTTTTACAGATGCAGATGTGGCAATTTCCACCTGCCGTGCCGGTAACGTCATCGGCGGAGGAGATTTTGCAAAGGATCGGATTATCCCGGACTGTGTGCGGGCAATGGAAGAAAAGCGTGAGATTATTGTAAGAAATCCATATTCTACCAGACCGTATCAGCACGTATTGGAACCGGTATGTACGTATCTGCTTCTGGCAATGCTCCAGTATCAGGATAAAAAGCAGTATGCCGGAAGCTACAATGTCGGACCGGATGACTGTGATTGTGTAACCACCGGAGAACTGGTGGATTTATTCTGCAAATTCTGGGGGGATGAGGCTTCCTGGAAGGATGTGTCAGAGAAGAATGCACCCCATGAGGCCGGTTTCTTGAAACTGGATTGTTCAAAAATCAAGCGGGTGCTGGGATGGAAACCGAAGTGGCATATCTGTGAAACCATTGAACATACGGTTGCCTGGAGTAAGGTCTATCTTGCCGATGGTGATATCAAGGCAGAGATGGATCGCCAGATTTTAGCATATCTGAAATAAGTGGAAAGAGGTCATGTTGATGAAGAAAGTAATGATATCCGGAGCCAATGGATTTGTCGGAAGTGCCCTGACAAGGGAATTGATTCAGAGCGGAATCGAAGTAATCGCCCTTGATATGGAGGGACATAGTGATAATCTTCCCAAGAGTGAGCTGGTAACCTTTTATCCATTTTCATTGGATGATGCAGCTGCACTAAAGGAACAGTTAAAGGACCCGGGGGCAGATACATTTTATCATTTTGCATGGGCCGGTTCCGCCGGACCTGCAAGAGCAGATACTTCCTTACAATTAAAAAACGCACAGTGGACCGTAGACTGTCTTCGTCTTGCGAAGGATCTGGGGTGTACTCGCTTTGTAAATGCAGGAAGCATCATGGAGCTTGAGACTATTAAGGCTGTATTTCAGGCCGAAAATAAGCCGGGATTGGGATATATCTACGGAAGCGGAAAGCTGGTGGCCCATGCCATGTGTAAATCTGTTGCTGCAGATATCGGAATCGAGCTTGTCTGGGCGATGATTACGAATGCCTATGGTGTGGGAGAGCGCAGCCCACGAATGGTCAATACAACAATTCAGAAGTGCATCAAGGGTGAGCCGCCGCAGTTTACCGCCGGCACACAGAATTATGACTTTGTATATATTGATGATGTGGCAAGGGCATTCCGCCTGATCGGAGAGAAGGGAAAGCCCTTCTGCGAGTATTTAATCGGTTCCTCCCATGCAAAGCCTTTAAAGGAGTTCCTGCTTGAGATGAAGGCTGCAATTGCACCGGATCTGGATTTTATTTTTGGTGATATTCCTTTTACCGGCGTAAACCAGCCCTTGGAAGAGTTCGACTGCTCAAGGACAGAGGCGGATACCGGATTTAAAGCAGAAATCAGCTTTGCAGAGGGATGTCGCAGAACCCGGGACTGGTGGGTTTCGATTTTAAATGAAGAGAAGTAAGGAGCAAGGGGTATGATTCAGAAATTCGAATTTCATGAGACGGAAATTAAGGGTTTGATAGAGGTGACCCCATTCAATGCAGAGGATGTCCGGGGATGCTTTACCAAGGACTATTCCAAGGAAGTATTTGAGGCAAACGGAATCAGGCATGATCTGGCAGAGGTTTTTTATACCACATCCTACAAGGGTGTTATTCGTGCCCTTCATTTTCAGAGAGTCATGCAGCAGCCAAAGCTTGTACGCTGTATTCATGGACATGTGTATGATGTTGTGGTGGATCTTAGAAAAGACAGTCCAACCTTTAAAAAATGGCTGGGCTTTGACCTGATTGGAGAGAAGCATAATGAGATTTTAGTTCCCGCAGGCTGTGCCCATGGCTACCTGGTATTGGAAGAGTCCATTGTAAGCTATAAATGCGGGGAGAAGTTTTACGGCGAATATGATGACGGAATCATGTGGAATGATCCGGATATCGCTGTAAAGTGGCCGTTAGAGAAGGTGGGAGGATTGGAGCATGTAATCCTCGCAGATAAAGATAAGAACCTGCAGACGTTTCAGGAATTTATGAATACGTATGGAGGGTTTTAATGAGAACATATGATGTGATTGTGGCAGGATGCGGCCTTTCCGGGGCCGTAGCTGCCAGATATTTTGCAGAAGTAAAAAATAAAAGGGTCTTAATATTGGAGAAAAGAAATCATATTGGCGGCAATATGTATGATTTTGTGAATGAAGAGGGAATATTGGTACATCAGTACGGCCCTCATACTTTTCATACCAAGGATAAGGCCCTTTTTGATTTTATGTGCCGGTATGGGGAGTGGGAGGAGTACCATCTTACCTGCGGAGCCGTGATTGATGGAGTCTATACGCCGACACCATTTAATTTTACAACCATCGATACGTTTTACAGGGAAGAGGATGCGAAAGCCTTAAAGAAGGCTATCCGGGAAGCATATCCGAATCAGGAATTTGCTACGGTTGTGGAGCTTTTAAATCATGATAATCCTCTGATTCGCGGATACGCCGAATTCCTTTTTGAGAAGGATTACAGTCTGTATACCGCCAAGCAGTGGGGTGTTTCACCGAAGGAGATTGATCCCAGTGTCCTAAAGCGTGTGCCGATTCGTTTTAACGATGACGTGGGTTATTTCGATGATGCCTATCAGGTAATGCCAAAAGTATCCTATACTGCATTTTTTGAAAAGCTGTTGGACCATGAAAATATTACGGTGCAGCTTGAGGTGGATGCCCTGGATCATATTTCTTTAGATGAGGACAATCATTGTGTACAGATCGATGGAGAAGCATATACCGGAGTGGTGATTTACACCGGTGCGATTGATGCACTGTTTCATGGAAAGTATGGAAGTCTACCCTACCGGTCTCTCCGGTTTGAATGGAAAACTGAGCATATAAGAAGCTTTCAGGATGCGCCGGTGGTTGCGTATCCCCAGGCGGAAGGCTACACCAGAATTACAGAGTATACAAAGCTTCCGGTGCAGGCGGTGGGAGAGAAGACCACCTATGCCGTAGAGTATTCCCTGCCATACCGGCTTGGAGTGGAGGCGGAACCCTACTATCCGGTGCTTACAGCACAATCTCAGGAGATGTATGAAAAATATTTAAGAGAAGCAAAGCAGTATCACAATCTGCATCTGTGCGGAAGACTTGCGGATTTTAAATACTACAATATGGATCAGGCATTAAAGCGTGTGCTGGATTTAACAAAGGATTTTTCGTGATAGTGAGGGAAGCATAGTTATGGGAAAGAAACTTAAGTCATGTAAAAAGGAATATGTACTGTATGGTCTGATTGCATGTACGACGCTTTTTTTAATTATTTTCCCGGGATACGGAAATGACCACTGGTACTGGGTCTACCGTCTGGAGGGAATGGTGCATGACCTTCAAATGGAGGGTATTGGCGCTCTTCCTACCCGAGTGCTGTCCAATTCCTTTTATGGATATGGATATGGAGCGCCGTTATTCTACAGTGATCTTTTTTTGACGATTCCGGCCCTTCTGGTATGGGCAGGACTTCCCCTTTTAAGAGGGTATGCACTCATTACGGCGGAAATCTGGCTGTGCCGTTTTCTGGTGGCGTATGCTTCCGCAAAATATATGCAAAGCCGTGTATTTCCGGACTGGAAGGATGCCAGACAAAATGCCCTGCTGTTTGCATTCTTTTATCAATTCTATCCTTACATGCTGGAGGATGTCATCTATCGCAGTGCTTTGGGGGAAGCGGGAGCAACCGTGGCAATTCCTCTGATTTTGGCAGCGACAGCAGTACTTCTATTTGCAGAGCATGTATCCGTCTGGGATAGTGTATGGCTTGCGGTTGGAATGAGTATCTTGATTTGTTCCCATACTCTATCTACGGTAATGATCTGCGGGCTTCTTATAATCGTATGTCTGGTATATGTGCGACGAGTCTTTCAGGAGAAAAGATGGCTCAATTGGCTTGCCGCTGCTTTAATGACTGTGGTCTTTTCCGGATACTGGTCCCTGACATTTGTGGAACAGCTGCTGCAGTCCTACGTTACGGTGAATGATATTTCGGGAGGCTGCTCTCTGGCAGCTACAAGACTGCGGCTTGCAGGAATTATCTGCCCGACCTCCATCTACTCCATCTATTATAAGAGTCAGACCGGGCGGCCATTGACCTTTTCCAGCTATTGGCCGAATCTTGAGATTTATTTTTTGATTCTTGCTGTGATTTTATGTATCCGGAATAAGGAAAAATTAAAGAAGTCATTGCCCGCAAGGCTTGTTTTATATGGATGCATCCTATTTGTGTTTATGTGCAGCGAGACGCTTCTTACGATTGCGGACAAGGTTTCCTTCATACGGGTCATGCAATTCCCATGGAGGCTGCTTACCATTGTATCCGCTTTCTTAGCGATCGCATTTACCTGTTTTTACCGGAAAGAAAAAAAGAAATGGATCAAAAACGGAATACTTGCGGCTTTCCTTTTCAGTGCTGTCGTAATCTCTGCTTTACCGGTAAAATGGATGACCTCAGAAGCCTTGTGGGGACTGGAAGATTTGCTGGAGGAAGGCGTGGAGAATACGGCGGATTCCTTATACCTCCCACAGGGGGCTGAAAATGTGAATCCCCAGGAAAGAGGAGAGCTTGTCACCTGCAGCAGTTCAGATGTTTTATTTGACTGGAGCAGAGATGGAGGTTCCATTCATATTGTATGTCAAAGTGGACAGACAGATGCGAAGCAGGTATATTTTGAATTGCCATTGTATTATTATTATGGCTATTCGGCAATACTGAAGACGGATGATGCGCCGGACCGGGAACTTACCGTGACGAAAAGTGAAAATGGTCTGGTTATGGTGTGTATGGATGGCAACACACAGGGAACCATTGAGGTGTCATATACAGGAACTACGTTACAGCATATGGCAACCCGGATATCTGTTTTGGGCTGGATTGGTTTATTAGGCGCTGTAATTGCCCGGGAAATTTTAAAACGCAAAATGAAGGAGTAGTATGAGAAGAACAGAACGATTTTTATTTGCAATTTCACTTTCTGCTTTATGGTGTTTGATCATGCCGCCGTATTTATATGGAATACTGGGCATTTTTACTGCATTCGGAATGGGATTATACGCAGGAAGAAAGCTAAAGAGTGGAAAAACAGTCATTTCAACAGGTATGAAATGGTATTTGTTACTTCCCCTTTTCCTGTGCTTTTATATGGCGGATAGCGAATTTGTGGAGCGTTGGTATCTTTCAAGTAAAATGCAGGCCTTGGCGGGAATATTTAAGCTTACCGTGGAACAATTCCTATGGGCAGTTGCTATAGCCGGAACGGTAGTCGGAGCATATGCGGTATTGTATCTGCTTGCGTATTTGAATGGTAAGGCAAAAGGAACTGCTTCTTTTCAAAAGCTTACCGCAAACAGGTCAGAAAGAAAGCTGTCCAAAGAGGATATGTTTCTGGCGCTTTCCATCACCCTTGCTCTTGGAATGAGATTGGCATTAAATCCCCTTTCCGATACCTTGACGGGGAATGATTCTGCCGCATATATTTATGTGGGTCTTATGATGAAAAAAGGGGCCACGTTATACGTGGATATCTTTGAGCATAAGGGTGTGTTCCTTTATCTTATGACAGTGATCGGAACCTGGCTTACGGGGGGCAGTCTGGTTGGAATCTGGATTTTAGAGCTGATCAATGCATTTGTTTCGGCGATTCTTATTTTAAAGACAACAAAGCTTTTTACTTCAAACAGAGTAAGCCAGTACCTTACGACCATTTTTGCTATTGCATCCGTTACCATCTGTATGCTGATGACGGATGGTAATTTATCAGAAGAATGGGCGCTTCCATGGATGCTAGCGGGATTATATGTCTGCATGAAGTATTTTGTTGACGGAACCTATCGATTCTATGAGATTCTGCTGATGGGAGTCGGCTGCGCATATATTATTTTTCTTCGGGCAAACATGATTGCAGTATTTGCTGCTTTTATGCCAATTATTCTGGTTCAGATGATTCTAAAAAAGAACTGGAAGGATATCGGAATCTGTGCCCTTAATTTTACGCTTGGGCTTGTGATCGTAGCAGCGCCCATTGTCATCGATACGATTCTAACCGGAAGCTTTCAGGGAATGATGGACAACTATTTCCTTTTTAGCATGAGTTACTGTGAGGATGGGTCCATAGCAATCCCCATTGTTATGTGGGAATTGTTTAAACAGATGACCGTTTATTCTATTCTTCTTTTGATGGCAATCCGGTTATATTACAAAGAACCGATTTTCCTGATGAATCTGTGGTTCTATGTCTTATCGCTGGTTGTGGCTTCCATGTCCGGAAGAGCCCACGCCCATTATGCAATTATTCTGATTCCGGCACTGATTGTGCCGATGGTTCTTGTCTTTTCGAAGTTCGAAGAAGTTTGGGAGAAAAAGGACAGTAAACTCATTGCAATCCTTACCTTTGGCTTCTTTGCAGTACAGTTATTGGTTTCCGGAATCACTTATAAACCTATTCCGATTTCCGATGCTGCAAGGTATATGAGAGAGCAGACGAATCCGGAGGATAACGTACTGGTGCTTGGCAATAACTGCATCTATTATCTGGAGGGAGAACGGTATACCACGAACCGCTATTTCTATCAGACCCCGGTTATTAATGTGAGTGATGAGCATTATGAAGAATTTGTGCAGGAATTAAGGGATACCCTGCCGGATGAGGTATTCATGATCGGAGTCCGGGAGGAGCTGGAGGAGTTTAACGGGGAAGGCGCAAATATCAATAAAGTATATCAATTACTGGACACCTGGTGCCAAAATGGGGTATACTCATGTGAGGTATATGATTCGTTTACTGTGTACAGAAGAAACTAAAAAAGCAGATTGGAGTATTACCGATGAAGAAAATTTCTATAGTAATTCCAACATATAATGAACATGAGAATATTAATATTGCTTATCAGGAAGTGACAAAGCTTTTTGCAGAACATCTGTCAAAGTATGATTATGATATTATTTTTATAGACAATTGTTCTACAGACGACAGCCGGGTGCTGATCCGGCATCTGGCCGAGACAGACCCCGCTCATGTAAAGGCAATCTTCAATGCAAGAAACTTCGGACAGGGAAGGTCGCATTTTTATGGACTGACACAGGCGGATGGAGATTGTGCGGTACTTCTGCATGCAGATCTTCAGAATCCACCGGAGGTGATTTTGGAATTTGTAAAGCATTGGGAGGAAGGAGCCAAGGTCGTTATCGGCATAAAGGATAACAGCAAGGAGAATCCGATTCTGTTTTTCCTGCGCACCTGTTATTACAAGGTGATGGCTAAAATCTCTGAAGTAGAACAGATTCAGCATTTTTCTGATTTTGAATTACTGGACAAGGATTTCCTTAAGGTCCTAAGAGACCTGGATGACCCATCTCCCTATCTGAGAGGCATTATTTCCGAGCTTGGATTTCGGATGGAACGGGTGCATTATTCACAGAACAAGCGGGAACGGGGTAAGACAAAGGCGAATTTCAGAACCCTGTATGATTTTGCAATGAATGGCATTACCTCCTATTCGAAGAGTGTACTTAGATTGGCGACACTGATTGGTTTTGGACTGTCTGCAATCAGTATTGTGATTGCCATCATCACCTTCGTAAAGAAACTGTTGTTCTGGGATACCTTTGATGCAGGAATCGCAGCAATCAGTGTGGGGGTATTCCTGCTTGGATCTGTTCAGCTTTTCTTTATTGGATTGATTGGAGAATATATTCTGAATATGAATGTTCGTATCCTGCACCGGCCTCTTGTTATCGAGGAGGAACGAGTGAATTTTGATCAGGAAGAAACGGAAAAGGAATGAAAAAGATAGCATTTGTTGTTGTTTGGATGGGAAAGCTTCCGGATTATTTTTCGCTGTGGCTGAGCTCCTGCAAGGGGAATCCATCTATAGATTTTCTGGTATTTACCGATGATGACAACCGATTTGATCTGCCGTCAAATGTGAAGCTTGTTCCTATGCAGTTTGAGGAGGTAAAGCGTCGGATACAGGGTCTTTTTGACTTTACTATATGCCTTGACAGAGCCTATAAGCTGTGCGATTACAAGCCGGTCTATGGAGAAGCATTCTGTGATTATCTGAAAGGATATGATTTCTGGGGCTATTGTGATGTGGACCTGATCTGGGGGGATATCCGCAGCTTTTTACCGGATGAGCTGCTGGAACAGAATGAACGCATATTTACGAGAGGTCATTGCTCACTTTTTAAAAATACGAAGGAAGTGAATGCATATTACCGAACACTGCCAAGTATGGGGTGTCTGGAGTACCAAAAGGTATTTCAATCCGATCAGATCTGGTGCTTTGATGAGTGGGGAGAACACTGTGGCGGTGGAATCTCCGTGATATTTAAAAAGAATGCTATAGCAACTTATGATGAGCCTGTGATGGCTGATCTTCGGGTAGGAACAGGGTCATTCTATGTGAACCGAAGACCTGATCTTGGGCGGGTAAGTTGTTTTCGCTATATAAATGGGACTTTATGGGCAGATTATGACGGAAAGAGCACAAGCTGCCTTTATTGTCATTTCCAAAAAAGAAGAATTGTGCAGGCAGATATTACAATTCGGGAAGAATTTAAGCTTACTCCTCCCGGAATGATTAAGGCTTTGGAAGAAAAAAACATGACAGGGGAAGAGCGCCTGGTGACCTTATATTTTGATATCAGACGTCAGCTTCAGCTGGCAAAGGGAAAGGTAACAAAGAAGTGAATCAGGAAATATACAATATTGCGGTAACGCCAAACAGTGCATATGTAAACTATCTGGTGGTGTTTTTTCAGTCACTGATTGTGGATTCAAATCCGGATAAGAAATTTCATATTTTTGTAATATACAATCAGCTGAAGGAGGATGAAATAGAATTACTTCGGAATTTTGTAGAATCCAGGGGCTCCATGATTGACTTTATCTATATTGATGGGGAAAAGTATCAGGTTTTCCCGGAGATGGAGCGGCTTACCGTAGAAACCTATTTTCGGCTGGAGGTTCAGGATGTAATCCCACAGGATGTACACCGCCTGCTCTATCTGGATGTGGATATGATGGTCTGTAAGGATATTGATGAATTGTATCACATGGATTTTGAAGACAATTATCTGATTGCATGTGGTTTTTCTCCGAGGTGCGAAAAGGGACCGGAGTTCAACGCAGGTATGCTTCTCATGAATCTGGACAAGATTCGCGCCGAATACTCATTCCAGAGATACGTCGAAGAAGGCAAGAAGCTGGGCATGAATTTTTATGCGGATCAGGGGTTACTCAATCATTTGTTTGGAGACTGCGGAACAAAATATGTAGAAAAGCAGTTATACAATTTTACAAGTCCATTTTACCGCAAATATAAGAGTGAGGTGGATGCACAGGGCTTTTCCATGGAGGATATTGTCATTATTCACTTTGCAGGACCCGGAATTCGTCCGTGGCAGGCATACTTTGATGAACAGGACAAAAGGCTTCTTGAGGAAAAGAACCTAAGGGATATATCCGCTGCATCCGGATTTATTCTGGATGATATCTATATGGAATTACAGCGCAGATGGTGGGAATGTGCTTCCAAAACAAATGTGTACCGGAATCTGCTGAATGACATGTACAGGAAAAAGAGCGAGATCTGGGCAGCAATCCTGAATAAGACGATACACACGAAGGACTATGAATTTGGGTATCGGATTATGAAGATACTTCGAAAAGTAACCGGAAAACAGTAGATTGATGAAGGAAAAGAAATGTTAAGAGTTTTAAAGAAATTAGGACTGATTTTATCAAAGGAACAGAAAAAGAAAATCGTGATCATTGTACTTCTGATGCTGATTGGAGCAATTCTTGAGACCTTGAGCGTATCTCTTGTGGTTCCGCTTATGACTGCACTTATGCAGAAGGATTTTATGGAAAACAATGAGATGGTTAAGACCTTCTGTGATTTACTCGGTTTGGGAACAACGAGAGAGTTTATCCTGATCGTAATTGTGGCGCTCATTGCGCTATTTGTAGTGAAGGATATTTTCCTATATTTCGAATATTATGTGCAGACCAGATTTACCTGCAATAACCGTGTAGCGACACAGAAGAGGCTGATGGAGGTATACTTAAACCGTCCATATGAGTTCTTTTTGAATTCCAGCTCCGGAGAGATCATGCGGGTAATTAAGAGTGATACGGCAGGAACCTTTAATCTGCTAAATACGGTTATGAGCTTTTTTACGGAGGCCATTGTAGCAGTTGCACTTATCATTGCAATCATTGTGGTGGATCCGCAGATGGCACTTATGGTGGCGGCGCTTTTGATTGTAGTGATGCTTTTGATCTTCAAGGTTGTAAAGCCGGTGCTTCGAAAGGCCGGATATGAGTATCAGTACAACAACGCAGTTGCCAATGTCTGGATTCTTCAGTCCATTGAGGGGGTGAAGGAAATGAAGGTCGCAAACAAGGAACGCTTCTTTGTCAACCAGTTTTCCAGATATTCCAGCAAGGCAGTTGAATCTGAAAAAACCTCAGTAGTATTAAACAATGCACCAAGACTGATTATTGAAGCGGTTATTGTCAGCGGTATGCTTGGCTACATCGGGGCCATGGTGTACAGCGGAAGCGAGATTAGTGAGCTTCTGCCGCAGATTTCTGCGTTTGCTGTTGCAGCAGTAAGACTTCTTCCCAGCGCAAACCGAATGAGTACCTGTATGAATAACATTACCTATCAGGAGCCGCAGCTGGATAAGACCATTGAGAATCTTCGCGTTGCGGAGGAGTTCAAGGCAGAGGATGCAAAAAAACTTAGCACGAAGCCAAAGAAGAGTGGCAGAGCGATTTCTTTGAAGGAAGAGTGTGGATTATATAACATTTCCTTCTCCTATCCAAATGTGGAGAACTA
This sequence comes from Lachnospiraceae bacterium, assembly GCA_051888795.1. GTDB lineage: Bacteria > Bacillota > Clostridia > Lachnospirales > Lachnospiraceae > MD308. The sequence continues at coordinate 73,334 of JBJFCD010000226.1, forward strand.
TGTATTAGAGCAGGCGGACATGGTAATTCCGGTTGGAAAATCCGTGGGTATTGTTGGAGCATCCGGAGCGGGAAAGACAACTGCAGTAGATATCATGCTGGGACTTTTGCAGCCCCAGGGTGGAACCATTCGGTCAGATGGAGTTGATATACAGGAGAATTATGAGGATTGGTTAAAGCATCTTGCCTATATCCCCCAGACCATCTATATGCTTGATGATACCATTCGGGCAAATGTAGCGTTTGGTTACGGGGAGGATGAAATTGATGACAAGCAGGTCTGGAAGGCGCTGGAGGAGGCTCAGATGAAGGAGTTCGTGGAGTCGCTTCCGGATGGCATCTATACCTCCATTGGAGAACGTGGTGTAAGACTTTCCGGTGGACAGAGGCAGAGAATCGGTATTGCAAGAGCATTATATACGGATCCGGAGCTCCTTATTTTTGATGAGGCAACCTCTGCCCTGGATAATGATACAGAGGCTGCGATTATGGAGTCCATTAACAGTCTACACGGAAAGAAAACCATGATTATTATTGCACACCGTCTTTCTACGATTGAAGGCTGCGATATGGTATATCGTGTGGGTGAAGGAAAGATTGTATTAGAAAAGAGAGCATAAGATATGGAGAATGAAAAGCAGATGCCCCTTCTCAGTGTTGCAGTGGCATGCTACAAAACGGAGGAGTTTTTCGAACGTTGTCTGAATAGTCTATTTAATTCGGAATATCAAAATCTGGAAATCCTGTTGATTGATGACGGATCACCGGATAATTGTCCGGCACTATGTGATGAGTATGCCAAAAAGGATTCCCGTATCCGGGTCGTCCATAAGGAAAATGGCGGAGGTTTTTCCGCGAAAAATCTTGCTATTGATATCGCTACCGGGGACTATTTTGCAATTTGTGATAATGATGACATGGTTCCTGCCGATGGCTATAAGGCTCTGATGGAAAAGGCCATTGAAACAGATGCAGATGTGGTGCAGGGAACGGTAAGAAGAACCAATCTGAATAACGGGGAAGTTCGTTTGTGGAAAAGAAACAGTGAGTCTGATTTAAAGAGCAAGACCATCGGATTTCAGAGTGCCATTTATCGAACGAAGCTGCTTCAACAGCATAATATCAAGCTTCAGCCATTTCGGTTGGGAGATGATATTTCTTTTATGGTTCAGGTATTAAATTACGCCGACAAAGTCGAGTATATAGATACAGTTACCTATGAATATCTGATTCGCCCCATCACTTCGGCGGGAACTTCAGCAATCCAGATGAGAGATTTCAAGCATTATTACGACGAGTTCCGTTGGAGAGCCTGGACACTGCAGTATATCAATCAGTCAGAAAAGCTTATGAAAGCTTATGGAAACGATCTGGGAAGATTCTGCATGATCATTGATGATCAGTGGCTGTCCCTTGAGAAGCAGCAGAGAGAGGACTGCTTTGTATTATTAAAGCAGATTGTGGATTGTATCAATTGGGAACAGGATTCTGAGAATATCAAAGGATATCTGAAGACTGATTTAAGCAGTTTTCAAAAAATGGATGAGACTTCTTTTACTAAGAACCTAAAGAAGCAGTTGGCGCTCATTCCATTGAAAAACAAAATAAAACATTTGCTGGGACGATAGGAATGCAAAAGGCAGTTTTTTTAGATCGGGACGGAACAATAAATAAGGATTTTGGCTATGTCTATAAACCGGAAGATTTTTGCTTTCTGGATGGCGTCATAGAGGGGCTGCGACTGCTTCAGGAGGCAGGTTTTCTTCTGATTGTGATCACAAATCAGTCCGGAATTGCCCGAGGCTATTATACAGAAGAAGAATATTTGAAATTAGAGCAGTATGTGGATGAGACACTCCGAAAGGAAGGAGTGCATCTGACACAGACCTATCACTGCCCGCATCTGGATGAGGACTGCAGCTGCAGAAAACCGAAGACCGGCTTATTCTATCAGGCTGCAAAAGACTGGGACATCGATTTTTCAAAGTCCTATGCAATCGGTGATAAAGAACGGGATCTGTGTATTTGCAGGGAACAACCGGTAGAGGGAATTTTAGTTGCAGCAGGAACCGGGTTTGAGAACCTTTATGAAGCTGCAAAATATATTTGTAATAATGGGAAAAAATAGTCTATGGAAAAATTTAACCCGGCGAAAACAAGACAACTGAATAAAGTAAATTCGCTATGTAGGATTTTTTTCCATACCAAAAAGAGGACGGATTCTTTTACATGGACAGAATATGAGAATATTCTGATTTTAGATTTTAACATGATTGGTGATATGGTTATGTTAATTCCGTTTCTTCGCATTGTAAAGAAAAATGCCCCCCGGGCGAAGGTCACCTTAGTCTGTGCCAGCTGGGGAAAAGCTGTCCTGGAAAATCAGGGTCTGGTAGATGAATTTGTCCTATGTAACAGTAGATTCCTTAGTTTTTCAAAATCGGTAAAAGAGGAGCTTGCAATTATACGAAGAGCAATCCGTCAGGTAAATCAGAAGACCTACGATGTGGCACTTGAACCAAGAGGCGATATCCGGGATATTTTCTTTATGCATTTCTGTAAGGCAAAGCGAAAGGTAAGCTACAATTACACGAAGGGTGAGTGTTTTTTGACGGATGTGATTGTACCGTCAGATTCGGTGGAGCATCTGGTGGAGGATAAGCTGTATTTTCTGGATCAGATTGGATGCAGGTATGAAAAAGAGGATACGTTTCCAAGACTGACACTGACCGATGAACAACGAAGAGAAAATGAACAGTTCATCATGGAAAACCAATTGGAAAACAAAATCCTGATTGGAATTCATCCCGGAGCAAGCATGGAAATCAAACAGTGGGATGGATTTGCGGAATTGCTCGTAAAGATTGCTTCCGATCCGAAGAATCGGGATCGTGTTGCTTTTTTAGTTTTTGTGGGACCGAAGGAAGAGGAAGCCGCCGCAAAGGTCATGGAGGCTGCTGATTCCTGCCATGCAAGGGCAATTTTAAGTAAGTCGGATATTCCCCATTATATGCAGAGGTTAGCGCTCTGTGATAAAGTGATCTGCAATGACAGTGGCGCAGGTCATATTGCAGCAGCATTTGGGGCAGAGGTTCATGTAATCTTTGGACCGGTTACTTCCAAGATGGCAAGCCCATATAAAGAGAACGGTGTATTTGTGTACTCCTATGAAGATTTGGAGTGCAAGCCCTGTATGTCGAGAACCTGCGCACACAGCTGGGAATGCATGAAGGCAATTACAGTAGATATGGTAAAGGAAGAGATAAGGATAGAATAAGATGAAGTGTTCAGATTTGATCCAGAAAAAGAAAATACTGATTGCAGGAGATGTCATGCTGGACGTGTATTATAATGGCAGGACGAATCGGATTTCTCCGGAGGCTCCTGTCCCAATTTTTACGCAGAAGAGCAGACGTGTCGTATTAGGTGGCGCCGCGAATGTGGCAACCAACGTTGCAGCGAATATGCAGGAGGTATATCTGACTGCAGTTGTTGGGGATGATGACAATGGCAGGCTGTTCTGCAATATGGCCCTTGAGGCCGGAATAAAATTGGATTATCTGATTACGGATAAGTCAAGGAAAACCACCACAAAGACCCGTTATCTGGCACAGAATAGTCAGCAGATCTTCCGGGTGGATGAGGAGGATACCGATTCTATCAGTCCGGATTTGGAGGATGAGCTTTTAGAGAGACTTCTTCCCCATATCAGGGATTTTGATGTGATTGTTGTCTCAGATTATCTGAAAGGATTTTTGACAGAAAGAGTTCTTCATGAGATTACGAACCGGGCAAAGCTGGATGATGTGAAGGTATTTATCGATGTAAAGGACAGTAATTACCATAAATATGATCATGCCTTCTTATTAAAGCCGAACCAGAAGGAACTGCAGGATCTGACAAAGAGAAAGGTGCAGACCATAGAAGAAATCGCAGAGGCATCCGCGTATTTGTGTAAGGATGCAGATGTTGAGTATGTGCTGACCACCTGCGGTGGACAGGGAATGGTTCTGGCAGATAAAAATGGGAAGACTCTTCACATGGATTGCACCTCTAAGACCGTATTTGATGTGACCGGTGCCGGAGATACCGTAATCGCATTTCTTTCCATCTGGATGGCAAATGGAATGTCCTTAGAAGAGAGTGTGCGTATTGCAAACATTGCAGCCGGAATTCAGGTTTCCAAGCTGGGAACTTCCGTGGTATATTTGTCTGAGATTGACAAGGAAATGAAGTCCATGGAAACCGGTAGCTGCCTTTCAAATAAGCGGATAGAATTCGGGGAAGCCTGCGAGCTTCATAAGCGGTTCAAAAATCAGAAAATTGTCTTTACAAATGGCTGCTTTGATATTATTCATACCGGACATATCCGTTACCTGCAGCAGGCCGCAGCTCTTGGGGATATTCTCATTGTTGCGGTAAATTCCGATGATTCGGTGAAACGTTTGAAGGGACCGGAACGTCCGATCAATGGACAGGAGGATCGTTGCGAAGTCCTTGCTGCAATGGAATTTATTGATTTTGTTGTCATATTTGAGCAGGATACACCGGCAGAGCTGATTTCGGCAATCAAGCCGGATGTTCTGGTAAAGGGTGGAGATTACACTCCGGATCAGGTGGTAGGAAAAGATATCGTGGAAGCTTATGGTGGAAGAGTAGAGATTATCCCCTTTGTTCAGGGGAAATCAAGCACCAGTATCATTAATAAAATCAGGCAGGACTAAAGATGAAAAGAATAAAATCCTTTATGAAGAGGCATCCTGCAATTACCGTTTTTTTGGGAATTCAGCTTGTTGCAATTGTATTTCTGGTGGGAAGCTTGTTTCGTCCAAAAGCGGTAATCACTTCGGGATTATCTGATTTTTTAGATGTTGGATATGAAGGTTGTGTGTTTAATCAGGAGCAGAATACAATTGAGCTTTCTTATGGATTTGGACCGGGAAGGGCAACAAGGACCTCAAATCATGTTTTGAAATCAGGGGCTTATCGCGTTTATGTGAAATATTCAGCGGTAACGAATATAGAAGAACCTTCTTACAGCATCAAGGATTCAAATGGAACGATTGAGTTTGTATCTGAGACCAACTCGTTTGCAATGTCCGGACATCACATTGTGCTGAATGATTTGATGACAGAGCAGGAGGCATATATCTGGATTCCATTTTGGGATGAAGTAAAGGATTTTAACAGCGAAATCATCTTTAATGCGATGGGATATATAACCATAAAGGATTATACGGTTGAAGAAGTAGTTTCATATCGGTATATTCGATTATTCGGTTATTTGCTTTTATTTTTATTCTTAGATTTGTTGGTTTGGGCTATTACAGATAAGAAATTTAAAATCGGAGCTATAGACCGGAGGACATTTATCCTGTTGACAGGAATGATCGTTGCAAGCAGCATACCAATGCTTGCGGATTATATTTATGAGAATGATGATATTCATTTTCATATCGGAAGAATCGTGTCATTGGCAAAAAGCCTGAGGGAGGGACAGTTTCCGGTTCGAATCGATCAAACCATGATTTATGGATATGGATATGCCAATCCGATTTTCTATAATCCATTGTTTATGTATATTCCTGCATTTCTATATCTGTGTGCGGTGCCATTATACCGATGCTATCAGGTATATGTTATTTTGGTTAATGGATTAACATGTGGAATTTCTTATTTCTCTTTTCAGAAATTATTCAAGAATAAGAAATGGGCATTGATTGGTACACTTTTATATATGATTGCACCATATCGACTGATGAACATCTACAATAGAGGCGCATTAGGAGAGTTTACTGCAATGGCATTCTTTCCATTAATCCTGTATGGAATCTGGGTGATTTATTCCTATCCGGATGACAAGCGCATTAAGTGGACGGATTGCATGCCTCTTATTCTCGGGGCGAGCGGTGTGATTAGCTGTCACCTGCTGTCCACAGTTATGGTTGTGGAATTTGTAGTACTGTTTTGTGTATTAAGATGGAATAAGACTTTTCGTCCGTGGCGGTTGTTAGCCTTATTCAAGAGTGCAGTAGCAATTGTTCTCATCAATTTGTATTGGATATGGCCGTTTTTTGATTCGTACCAGATGAATCTGTCGGTAAAGAACGGTGGAAACTGGATTGCGGGAACAGGACTCAGTTTAATGAGTGTGTTTAATGTATTCTCATTTTTAGCCGGATATACAAAGGATATTTATTTTGGACGTGTGGCACAGATCGGTTGTGTAGGTATTGCTGCAATTTTGATGCTGGTATTTTATTATTGGAATAAAGAAAAGTGGAATGGAGCAAAGCCTGAACACGGAAAAGAAATTGGATTCACCTTTGGATTAGGAATCTTAGCTGTATTTTTCTCAACAAAATATATGCCCTGGGGAGCAATCGCTTATAAGCTTGGAAAGCTCGGAAGTATTATTAATACCGTGCAGTTTGCATGGAGATATCTGGCTATTGCAACACCATTGCTTGTGGTCGCATTTGTTTTTCTGGCGAAGCTGATCATGGAAAGGTATGAGAAAATCGGACGTTATATCGTGATTTTTACCGTTTCCTTGTCGGTATTTGCGTTGGTGGATTCCTATTGTGATTATCTGGAGCATGCAGAAGTCTGGTACGCATATGCAGAGAATGATACGATTAAAACGAAAAATGTTGCAAAAGGGGAATACCTTTTGGTCGGAACTGTATTGGATGAGCTAGGGGTAAGAAAGGTTACTACAAGTAGTGAATTATTAAGCTATGGAGAACTGAATTATCAAAATGGCATATCTACTATTTACGTGGAAAATGAAAGTGATGCTGTTCAATACATAGATATACCAATTCTTCACTATGATAATTATCATGTTGTAGACCAGAGTGGAATCGAATTCCCAATTGAAAATGGTGTAAACAATGTGATTCGGGTGAATGTTCCCACCGATTATAGTGGAATACTAATTGTGTATTATAAATCACCGAAGAGTTGGAGAATATCAGAAATAATCTCTGCGTTTACCGTGTTTATCTTCGCAGCATTTTATTTTACAAATAGAGTAAGGGCTAACAAAAATGAGGAAATTAAGTAATTGGATAAAAACACACCCCGTAATAAGTGTGATCGGCACCCTGCAGATAGTGTTTCTTCTTGTGCTGGTAACTCTTTGCTTTCGCCCGCAAACGGTGATTGTTTCAGAGGTAGGCGATTTTATTCCTACGGAGTTTGAGGGGCTTCAGATTGATCCCGAAACACAAGCTTATCATATGATTACGGGATACGGTACCGCGGAGGCCGCTGAGACAGAGATGATGTCTGTGCCCTCCGGTGCCTATAGGGTTTACGTTGAATACGAATCAATCAGTGATATTGAGAATCCTTCCTACAGTATGAAGGATTCTACAGGAACACTGGAGTGGGTCTCTGAGGTAAATCCTGCAGCTATTACAGGAGAGCATATTATTTTATATGATGGGCTTAATTCCCAGGAAAGCTATTTCTGGATTGGAACAGGAGCGAAGCTTACGGATTTTGTCTGTAAGATCATGTTCAATGGACATGGAAAGCTAACAATCGATCATATTACTATTACAGAAGTTGTAGCATATCGTTATTTGCGATTGGCTGGTTTTCTTCTCATTTTTTTACTTTTCGATTTGTTCTTGCTTGCAATTTCAGAAGAAAAGTTCTCATTTATGGGAATGGACAGAAAGACCTTTTTATTTTTCTTTCTGATTATACTGGGGGCAAGCCTGCCGCTCTTTACAAATCATATTTATCAACATGATGATATGAGATTCCATATTGCGCGTATTGAATCACTTGCACAGAGCATAAAAGAGGGACAGCTTCCGGTTCGAATCAACCAGTCCATGATTTACGGATACAGTTACGCGAACCCAATTTTTTATAATTCATTGTTCCTGTATATTCCTGCCCTGCTATTTATAGGAGGAGTGCCACTGTTTCGATGCTATCAGATTTATGAGGCATTGATTATCCTATTGACCTGCTTTATTGCATATTACTCCTTTGGAAAGATGACAAAGAGTAAAACCTATGGTATGCTGGGGGCTGCGCTATATTTATATGCGCCATATCGCATGATGAATATGTATAATCGTGGTGCAGTAGGGGAATATACTGCAATGGCTTTTTTACCGCTGATTATTTATGGATTCTGGAGCATATACAAAAAGGATAATAAAGAAAAATTCAGAATATATGACGGCGTTCCAATTATTTTAGGTGTAAGCGGAGTGATCAGCAGCCATTTGCTATCCACGCTTCTTGTATTAGAGTTTGTTGTAATTTTTTGCATCTGGAATTGGAAAAAGACGTTTTACTATAAAAGACTGTGGGTGCTGTGTGAGAGCCTTCTGGCTATTCTGCTACTGAATTTGTATTGGATATTACCATTTCTTCAGTCCTATACCATGGACCTCCACGTAAAGGATGAGGGAAATTACCTGGCAGGAACCGGTCTTGGCTTGACGAATTTGCTCAATCAGTTTTCGTATCTTGCCGGATCAACGTTAGGAACCGGTGCAAATATGAGCATCAGTATCGGTGCTGCAGCAATAGGTGCGATTGTACTGTTTGTTTTTTGTATTTGGAAGAAAATCAAATCCAGCGAGATTACGCAGACCGCCGTATTAGGAATCATCGCAGTTGTTTTGGCGTCGAATATCATGCCCTGGGGAAATATTTCCGGCTGGCTTGGAAAATATGCAATGATCGTGGATTCTGTGCAGTTTGCATGGCGCTATCTTGGAATTGCTACACCACTTTTAATACTGGCATTTTTATTATTGATCAAAGAGCTTAAGCCGGGATTTGAAAAGGTAAGCAGATATGCGCTTCTTCTTGTACTGGGAATATCGGTTCTGGCAACGCTTGAGTCCTATTCAAGCTTTATTGAGACAAATTATCCCTGGAATATTTATTCCCTGAATGAGATGATTGCACAGAAGAATGTTGCGACGGGGGAGTATTTACTTCAGGGAACGGAATTAGAGCCTCTTAACGTGAGACGTGTAACTGCCGGAAGCGCGTTTGTAAAAGTCGGGGAATTAAATTATAACAAAGGTGTAACAACGATAGAGGTTGAGAACACCAGTATCCGGAGGCAATGGGTAGATATTCCGATTTTTGCATATGATAATTATCATGTAGTAGATGAGAATGGTCTTGAGTTTGAAATCAGTAAAGGCATAAGTAATGTTATCCGTGTGTTTTTACCAAAACAGTATAAAGGAACCTTAATTACGTACTATAAGGTTCCGGGCATCTGGAGGATTACAGAGCTGATTTCATTGGCTACAGGAATCATTTTTGTAGGATATTTGTTAATATATCGCAGGAGGAAAAAAGCATGAGTATAGTTGTGACCGGTGGAGCCGGTTTTATCGGAAGTTGTGTAGTTCGTTCCTTGAATGACCGGGGAATCGAGGACATTATCATTGTGGATAATATTGCCAGCACAGAAAAGTGGATGAACATGCGCAATAAGAAGTACATCAAGTATATTAACAAGAAGGATTTTCTTGGACAGATTGAAGAGTACAGTATCTCTGCAATTATCCATTTGGGAGCATGTTCTTCTACCACAGAGACAAACTTTGATTATTTGAACGAAAATAATGTGGAGTATACAAAGACCTTGTGGAGATACTGCATTGATCATGATGCCCAGTTCATTTACGCCAGCTCCGCTGCAACTTATGGCGATGGTGAGAATGGATTTGATGATAAGACGGATATCAACCGGCTGATGCCGCTCAATGGATATGGTTATTCCAAGCAGATGTTCGATCAGTGGTCTCTGAAACAGAAGGTGCGGCCAAAGCAGTATGTTGGATTAAAGTTCTTTAATGTGTATGGTCCCAATGAGTATTTTAAAGGTACCATGGCCAGCATGATCTACCATGGATATAAGCAGGTAAAGGAAAAAGGAGTAATCCGGCTTTTCAAATCCTGCAGACCGGATTATGAGGATGGCATGCAGCTTAGAGATTTCATATATGTGAAGGATGTCTGTGATGTAATCCTATATTTCCTGGATCATCCACAGTACAGCGGAATCTATAATGTAGGAACCGGTAAGGCTCAGAGCTTTAAGGAATTGGCAGAAAGTGTATTTTATGCACTGGATCTGGAGCCGAATATTGAGTATATTGAGATGCCGGAGCACTTACGTGAGAAATATCAGTATTATACCCAGGCAGATATTACAAAGCTTCGTTCCATCGGATATCAAAATGAATTCCATACGTTAAAGACCGGCGCGAAGGATTATGTTTGTAACTTCCTGGATAAGAATTTTGAGATTTATTAATGAGGGCGCTTAGAAAAATGAATCAACAGATTAGGAAAAGAATAGAAGACAGTATCGCAACGAAAAATCGGATTTTAGAAAACGAAGAATTAGTTTCTACCATCGAAAAAAGTGCGGATGAGATCACGGAATGTTTAAGACAGAATAAGAAAATGGTGCTTTGCGGGAATGGCGGTTCCGCCTCAGATGCCCTTCATTTTGCCGGGGAAATTGTTGGCCGTTTTCAGAAGGAAAGCAAAGCATGGCCGGCAGTAGTCTTAAATGCAGATGTGGCAACAATGACCGCAATTGCAAATGATTACGGATACGATGAGGTGTTTGCAAGACAGGCAGAAGGTCATGTCTGTGACGGTGACGTCTTTGTCGGAATAAGTACCAGCGGAAATTCTGAAAATGTGTACCGTGCGCTTTTAGTGGCAAAAGAAAAAGGCGCTAAAACAATCGCCCTGGTGGGAAGAGACGGAGGTAAGATTGCAAAAGCGTCTGATTATCCGATTATTGTTCCTTCGGATGTGACTGCCAGAATTCAGGAATCACATATCATGATTATTCACATTTTATGTGAAATTGTTGAAGAACGTTTGGCTTAGTACTTTCCGTAAAGGATGAAGTTTAACGGACGGATGCGGCCAATCAGCATTCCAAGGAGCACACAGATTCCACAGGTGACCGTTGTTCCAAAGATGGCGGCGAGAAGCCCTGCAGCAAGGGACTCTGTCTGGGTTAAAAGTGAGAACCAACGGGTAAAAATGGTTGGTACCAGGTAAATGGCCAGGGAATACTTTCCGCAGAGCAACAATGCCTTTGCAAAGGGATTGGAATAGGAGCCGTCCTTTTTACATACACTCCATAATATTCCAATGACGAAGAAGGCAAGTAAAATACGCAGCAGCTGAGTAAAGGAATTCGGTGCTGTAAAATCAAAAAACTGAAATAGAATACCATATGCAATTGCATAGATCGGAATCAGATAATGGTTAGTGACACATTTTTCAATTGCCGGGTGCTTTTTTAGAATCACTCCTGCAAAGAACGGAATGCTGTAGCTAACCATATTTGTTATGTAAGGATAGCGTGTGCAGACGGCAAGAAGCAATAAAAGAAGCTCCACAATTGAGTAGCAGATGGCATCAAAAAGGATGGAATCTGTCTTGTGGAACAGAGCTTCTAATGCGTCAAACAGCACATATGCCGCATACAAGCCGAATAATACCGGTAAAAACCATAGTCCTTCCCCATATAAACCGGTGGCGGTAAGCAGATCTGCCTTCAGCTCGGCAAGAGAAAACCCGCTGAATATCCATGGCATGAGTATGGTCCATGAGAGATATGGAAGGAGCAGAGAAAGTGCTTTTTTCCCTAAGAACAACGCTTTGTTTTCTTCCTTATATTTCGCTTTCCACAGGCTGTGAAGAAGATATCCCGATAGGAAGAACATGAGTGGCATATGAAAGGAATATACAAAATTAAACGGGAACTTTAAGTAATCTTTTCCGGCGCATGCATGACCAAGGATTACCAGGTACATGGCGAAGCCTTTTAATAAATCAATTCGATTGTCGCGTGCTGTCATATTATCGATGTACGACCTTTCCGTAGAGTTTTCCTACCAGTTTCCAGAAGATGTTAACAAGATAGCTTGAAGCAAGTGTCATAAACAGTAGAATTATGTATGCAACGATTGCAATCTGAGATCCATATACAATAAGTACGATTGGATAAAAATAGTAGCAGTAGAAGGTATGGATTAACCACATATTTGTACTGTGTTCGCCTAATAATTCCAGGGGCCGGTTTAAAAATTTGACGGCATTCAGCAGGGTCCGGCATGCAAACACAAACAGTGGGATGAGAACCATATGGAATGACGAGCTAAACACTCCGACCCATAGGCAGGCAAAAATAATCAGGAATACGATACTTGCTGCTATTTTCTCTCCATTGGTATAGGAATCCGTTAATTTATGCCAGATATCAAAGATGTTATATTTGGCAAATACAATTCCTATGAGAAAGAGATGCTCATATTCACTGGTCAGGATTGAGGTAAGATCCGGTGAACAGGTAAATATGGTAAATTGCAGAAGCAAAAGGAATCCGAATTCGATATAGAAGCTGTGGCATTTCTGAAATAGTTCAATATAGACAAATCCGAGAATGAGGGCGATAATGTATGCCCTAAAAAACCACCATTCTGCATTAAAGTAGCAATGAAAGCCTGTCAGGTCAGAAAGAATTTTCTTTACAGAAAAATCAGCAAAGGTTCTGCAAAGACTTTCACTTTCACAATACACCACGTTTGTCCGGAAGAACAGGATACCAATCGGAATAAACAGGAAAAAAATCTTCCAGTAGGATTTGTATAAACGGACCAGTCTCCTGGTTAATGAATTGGGAGAGAAGGATAAATAAAGACCATATCCACCCAGAAACATAAAGATCGGAACACAGATTTTACCAAACTGTCCAATCAATTGTGTGAGCTCATATCCCATAAGCGTAATGCCTGTTGATAATGAGTATCCGGTGGGAATCCGCTCCGGGAAAAAGAAGAGATGATGGGCAAGCATGAGTAAGATTGCAATACCCTTAATTTGCTTGGTGTTTTCGCGTGTGAACATAGTCCGATACTCCTTTCAACATTCCTTAGTAATCATACCATATTATTTGCATTTTGAAATATATATCTTTATAATTATTTGTATGTATCATCTGCATTATGGAAAGAATGATAGTGATATCATAAGGTGGGCAGGAGAGAAAGGAAAGCATGAACGTAAAACAATTAGTAAGCCGCTTGAATCGAATCTTTCAAATGTATGAGGTGGGAAAGATATGTACATCTGATGCCTTTCGTAAATCTTCAACAGGAATCCTGTGGAAGAAACAAATTGAGCCTATGCTGCTACTGGCGGATGGTGGAATGCGAATCGATCTGATCTGTGAAAACGAGAGAGCTGCTTTGAAAAGAGAAAGTAGAAAGCGTGTAATCTCAGATAAAGATTTGGAGAAGCTGTCCGAATCCGAAGAATCAAAATTCATGGATTCCCCCGGGATATTAAATACTTTGGAAAACAGTTATTCTACCATTTATTTTGTGGGAGAAAATGCATATGCCAATAAAATCTATGAGTACTTTTCCAATAATGCAGGAATCCGGTTAAAGAGGATTGATGAAAGTGTAATGATCTATGAGGACAATCATTATGTCCTTCATGAAACCTGTGATGGAGACAGTATGATCCTGTTTGCGGATCTCTTCGAGGAACAGGAGGTTGTGGATAAAAAGGGGAAGGGCTTTCAAACCTTCTACTTTTTAAGATATTATCTGAATCCGATCAAGACTACAGAAAATCTGCAGGATATTGAGCAGAATATTATTCCGAAGCTTTGTGAGGGCGGGGTGAAGGTAATAAAAGTATATGTGCCGGATATAGAGCGCCTGACTGCCGGGAAAAAAGTAAAACGGAAAACGCTATACTGGAATATTGTAAGACATATCAGCGAAGAACGATTTGAACGTATCCGGAGAAAGAGAGAACATACCGAAGGCTTGTACGATGAGGTTCATGCCCTGACCAATGACAGCTCGAAGGGCTATAGTCTGATGTATGGAAACGGGGCACATATTAACTTTGACAATGGATTTCGGAGAACAGTCGGAAATCCAACGGGAGAAGTAAACCAGATTTATTTCTTTGGCCCATGCTTTATTCGAGGACTCAGTTTTTCGGATGAGAATACCATTCCTTCTATGATACAAAGTAAGGTTAAGGATTCTTACCGTGTTCTTAATTTCGGAAGCGAGTTTCAGACCGGCTGCTACATCATGCGAAGCCTGGAGTACCGCAGGAATGATATCGTAGTTATTTTCTCACCTGATAAGAAAAAGCCTTCTGCTGCAAACCGGAATGTGGTGGAGCTTGATTTGACGGATGTATATAACAAGATAGAGGATGTGCAAAAGCATGTATATGATCTGCCGGTTCATTTTGATAAGGTGATTCAGGATGCAATCGTGGAAGCCGTATACGGATGCATCCGGGATGTAGAGAAAAAACGCTTGGATAGAAGCACTGAAGCGGTAAGCCACGAATCTGGTATGGTAAATTTGGGGCCGGATGCGGTAAAACTCGGACCGGATACGGTAAGCTTTGGACCGGATCAGAAAAGAGCCCTATCACTTGCTTCTACAAAAGATCAGGCATTTGTTAAATGGCTGAATGGGATTAAGACCAAGCATCCATGGGACGGAAAGAAATCCCGTGGAGCAATTGTGATGAACTGTAACCCATTTACGTATGGACATCGGTATCTTATTGAGACCGCATCATCCCAGGTGGATGAGTTAATCATCTTTGTTGTACAGGAGAATAAGTCTTTTTTTACGTTTGAGGATCGTATGATGCTGGTAAGAAAGGGCACAGAGGATATTGGAAATGTGATCGTTGTGCCCAGCGGAAATTATATGATTTCCAGCATGACGCTCCCGGGATATTTTGAAAAGGACCAGCTGCAGGATACGTATCTTGATGCGACTCAGGATCTGACGCTCTTTACTCAGATTGCACAGGAGCTTGGTATTACAAAACGTTTTGCGGGGGAGGAGCCCATTGACCGGTTTACCCTGATGTATAACCGGAATATGAACCGGATTCTTCCGAAATATGGGATTGCTTTTATTGAGATCCCAAGAAAAATGGGCGGGGATAGTGTGATTAGTGCATCAAGGGTACGAAAGGCTTTAAAGGAGCATCGTTTGGATGAGATAAAAGCTTTGGTTCCGCCTACGACCTATGAATATCTGGAAAAACGAATGAAAAATGAAGGATTTTGATTATGGAAAGATGGAAAGAAAAGGGAAAGACGATATTGATCAGCAGCCTGGCATGGGGCGTCTGCGCACATGGAATGACGATGTTCAATAAGTTCTCTTCCTTTGATGATGTGGAATCTCTGTTTGGTGCAGGGACAACCTTTAGCTTAGGCAGATGGATGCTGTCGATTGTGAATGTATTCTCAAAGAAGCTGTATGGAAGCTCACAATACAGCGTGCCGGTGTACAATGTACTGTTAAGTATTTTGTTTCTGGCCGGAATGGCAATGCTTGTGGCAGATTTGTTAGGAATTCAGAAAAAAAGCAGTCTGGTGGCATTAAGTGGAATTCTGGTTGTTTTTCCTGTTATAACAGGAATCTTCGGCTATATGTTTACGGCACCTTTTTATGCATTTGGCATGCTGCTTACGGCCATAGGTGTGTGGCTTTTGTATCGTAAACCAAGCTGGTATATGAGTCTGATAGCAATCGGAGTACTTGCCTGTGCGGTAGGAATCTACCAGGCAAATATAGCGGTTGCAGTTATTCTCATGCTTTTATATATGCTGAAGCTGGTGCAAGACGTGGAACAGAACACCATCCGTAAAGTAAACATTATGGGTGGAATGACTGTGGGTGCAGCACTTGGATTCCTCGTTGGATATCTGGTAATCAATAAGGTCTTTTTAACACTGGTTGGCGGAAGCCTTTCCGGATATAAGGGAATCAGTAATTTCGGATTAACATCGCCGGTTGGTTATCTGCAGAGAATCGGAACAGCATATAAAGAATTCTTTGCACCTACCCGGATGGTGGCAAGAAATATGTATCCTTTTTCTATTGCCTTTTTCTATCGGGTCATGTTAATATGCATTTTTGTGATTGCTGTTATGAAGGCGGTCGCAATTTGGAAGAAGTCAAAAATCCACGGGGTATACTGGACGATATTTGTTGCCCTGCTTCCGCTTGCAGCGAATTTTGTGTATGTAATGTGTGATACGGAAACTGTAACAGGGCTTATGATGTATGCAGAGGCATTTCTTGTAGTAGGCCTGATCTGGCTGCTGGAGCAGGAGCTGGGGGACAGGAAGGCAATTCTGATTGGAAAAAAGTGTGCCTATATTCTTGTACTTTTAGTCTGCGTTTTATATGTGAGATTTGATAATATTTGTTACATGAAGGCTGAGTTTGTGCAGGAGCAGACCTTAAGCTATTACGAAAGACTTGTGGGAAGAATTCAGAGCATAGAGGGATATGATGATAGCCTTCCGGTTGCATATGTGGGAGAAAGCAGTAAGTCAGGAGAACAATTTACTACAATCCCGGAGTTTGAAGCAATCTGCCTGAATCCATATATGGACAGTGACAGTATGATCAATAATTATGCATGGAAAACATCTATGAAAATGTGGCTGGGATTTGATCCACAGCTTGCGGATGCAGAGGAATTCAGCGAACGGGATGATGTGAAAAAAATGACTTGCTATCCTTCCGATGGTTCTATTAAAATGATAGACGGTGTAATTGTGGTAAAATTTGCAGATGAATAATCACAAATGGAGAATCAGATGAAAGTATTAGTTTTAGGTGGAAATGGATTCATTGGAAGAAATCTATGCAGACAGCTTCTTTCAGAGGGGTATGAGGTGTATAGCTTTGATATGATGCTTCCTGCTGAAGAAGAGAACGGAATTCATTACATAGAAGGGGATTTTTTTGATGATTATGTGCTGGAGCATGTAACCAGAGGAATGGATGTCATCTATCATGCAATCTGCACGTTAAATCCGGGAAATTCAGAGGAAAAGTATCTGCTGGGATACGAGAGAGATTTCATTCAGACCGTAAAATTATGTACGATTGTAAAGAAACAGAACTGCAGATTGATTTTCCTATCATCCGGTGGAACCGTATATGGAAATCAGGAGGTGCAACCTATACCTGAGACTGCCACAACAGTGCCAATCAATCATTACGGAAATTTAAAATTATGTATTGAGAATCTGATTCGAACCTTCAATACACATATGGATAGGAAGATGATTATTGCAAGAATCTCAAATCCCTATGGTCCGGGGCAGGACTATAGAAAAGGCGTAGGATTTATCGATGCTGCACTCAGGAGAGCAATGCATGGAGAGGTTCTGGAAATATATGGAGACGGATATACCACAAGAGATTATATCTTCATAACAGATGCATGCAGGATGCTTGCCTCTCTGATTCGATATGATGGTGATCAGGAAATCTTTAACTTAAGCTCCGGAAGAGGAGCCTCGCAGAAGGAAATTCTTTCCATTATTCATGAACTGATTCCGGAGTTTGAGGTGGTGTATACTCCGGCCAGAAGTGTGGATTTGAAAAAAATAGTATTGGATAACAGCAGGTATCTGAGTGTTTTTCCAATGGAATTAGTTCCATTAGAACAGGGAATTAAGGAATACTATTCCTATATTGTGTCTGAGAACAATCGCTAAGGAGAAGATGTATGAAGAAATTCGAAGAGAAATTACATGAAAAAAAGACCATTTTGTGGATGGGAATAGCAGTAATCGCCTTTATGCTGGTGCTAAACTGCATGACACAATATACGGCGGATGATTACAGCTATCATTACAGTATGCTGGATGGTTCTCCAGTCAACAGCATTCCAACGCTGGTTAAGGCTTTATATGATCATTACTTTGTGCAGAACGGGCGTATTCTGG
Source organism: Lachnospiraceae bacterium (assembly GCA_051888795.1). Classification (GTDB taxonomy): domain Bacteria; phylum Bacillota; class Clostridia; order Lachnospirales; family Lachnospiraceae; genus MD308. The sequence continues at coordinate 91,172 of JBJFCD010000226.1, forward strand.
CACACTTTTTTGCATATATCTTCTTAATGATGCCAAAGATGATTTTTAATGTTGTAAACGCTCTTATGTTTGGAATTCAGATTTATTTGATTTATCGTTTGGCGCAGAGTGACAGTAAGAAGCAGAATGCAATTATGTTCTTTTTAACATTTGCATTTATCTGGTTATTTCAGCCTGCATTTGGACAAGTGAATCTGTGGCTGGATGGCGCCTGCAATTATCTGTTTGCGGTAGTTTTTTCATTGCTGTTTTTCTATTCATTTGCAAAGGAAGTGTTTGTTTCTGAAAAGCAAATGGCTTCAGTGGAGCAGAAATGTTCTGAAAAGCAAATGGCTTCAGTAGAGCAGAAGTGTTCTGAAAAGCAAATGGCTTCAGTGGAGCAGAAGAGTTCTGAAAAGCAAATGGCTTCAGTGGAGCAGAAGAGTTCTGAAAAGCAAATGGCTTTAGTGGAGCAGAAATGTTCTGTTGGGAAGTGTGTTTTGGCGTGTATTTTTAGCTTCCTGGTGGGCGGTTATACAGAAAATATATCCTTCTGTCTGATTTTCGGATGTATATTGATTTTGTTATGGAAGGCAGTTGTATTAAAGAGAAAGATAAGAATTGACGAAATACTTCGAATTGTATCTGCAGTAGTAGGGTATGCTTTTCTTGCCTTGTCCCCTTCTACGATTCATAATAAGTCAGCAGAATTTTCGATATCCATCTTTATATGTAATTTCAAAGATATTTTTTACAGATATTATGAGACTTTTCTGGTGCTTCTTGTTATTTGGGTGGTAGCACTTGTTGTAGCTTTTTACTGCGAAATTGATAAAAACAAGATTTTTCTATCTGTAGTATGTATGATTATCAGCTTGTGCAGTGCATTGATTTGTATGGTAGCGAAATACCTCTCTGATCGCAGCCTGTGTGGAAGTACGGTTTTTTTGATTTTGGCTGTGCTCTATCTTTTGTATCCGATATGGGAGACAAAGTACCAGATTGTGATATCTGCAGTTGCAGGAATTATAACAATGATGACAGTGGTTATGCTGATTGTCGGTGTATATGATATCATGTGGACCTACAATAAAACCGCCAGACGAGAGGCATTTTTAAGGCAAAGTGCGGCAGAGGGTAAAACAGAAGTATATGTGGAGCCTATCGATGCAAGGACGATGTATTCTGCATCCTATCGATTGCCGGAACTGAATGGGGATGATCCAACCGTGTATCCAAATATTGATTATGAAAGATATTACGGAATAGACGTAATCTTGTGCGAAGAGGTGGAAGAATAAATAGATGTAGATGAAAATCTTCTATTTTATGGAATTTGGCAAGATTTGAGGAATATTCGAAGCAGAATTATGTAATTTGGCAAGATTTGAGGTGCTAGAACTGTCGTATACCTAAAATCCTTGAAAAACAGCTCCAAATTGCGGCTTTTTCATGCGAATTGTATTATTTGGAAGAGTTGATTTTACTGTATACCTAATATTTGCAATTTCTTAGGTACAGGCTAAAATTGAACTGGCGAAAACATACAATCGACCATAAAAAACGCTAAAAATGCCGCTTTTTTCAATGATTTTAGGTACTGAAAGAAAATCAACCGGTGAAATAATACAATTTACCAATTAGCCGGCGAAAAAGTACAGTTTACTAATCAACTGGCGAAATCATACAATTTGCCAATCGAGCATGAAGCAGAATCCGCTTTCGCTTGTAAAAAGCGTAGTGATACGAGCAAAAGGAATATTTGGAAAGAGAGGAACATGTTATGTTGGAACTGAATAACAAAACAATATTGGTGACAGGCGCTGCAGGATTTATCGGAAGCAACCTGATTAAGCGCTTGTATGAGGAATGCGAAAGCATCACGGTAATCGGCATTGATAATATGAATGATTATTATGATGTTTCACTGAAAGAAGATCGATTGAAGGAGCTTTCTGCTTTTTCTTCCTTTACATTTATCAGGGACAGTATAGCGGACAAGTCTGTCGTTACAGAAATATTTGAAAAGTATCAGCCGCAGATCGTTGTCAATCTTGCTGCGCAGGCGGGAGTACGTTATTCGATTATTAATCCGGATGCGTATATCGAGTCAAATATTATTGGTTTTTACAATATTCTTGAGGCCTGTCGACACAGCTACGACGAAGGAAAGACCGGCGTAGAGCATCTGGTATATGCTTCCAGTTCCTCCGTTTATGGTTCCAATAAAAAGGTTCCGTATTCCACAGAGGATAAAGTAGATAATCCGGTCTCACTTTATGCTGCAACGAAGAAATCCAATGAGCTTTTGGCACATGCATACAGTAAGCTTTATGGCATTCCGTCTACCGGACTGCGCTTTTTTACCGTATATGGACCGGCAGGAAGACCGGACATGGCATATTTTGGATTCACCAATAAGCTGCTTAAAGGCGAGAAGATTCAGATTTTTAATTACGGAAACTGTAAACGAGATTTTACCTATATCGATGACATTGTGACCGGTGTCTGCAATGTGATGAAAAAACCGCCGGTTAAGGAGGTTGGGGAGGATGGACTATTGATTCCTCCGTATAAGGTATACAACATTGGAAATAACAACCCGGAGAACCTTCTGGATTTTGTTCAGATTCTTCAGGAGGAGCTGATTCGTGCAAAGGTTCTGCCGGAGGATTATGATTTTGAGGCACACAAGGAGCTGGTTGCGATGCAGCCCGGTGATGTGCCAATCACATATGCAGATACCTCTGCCTTAGAGCGTGATTTTGGATTTAAGCCAAGCACAGATCTTCGAACAGGACTCCGCAAATTTGCAGAGTGGTATAAAGAGTACTACGGTTAGTCGGAGCAGGGAGAAGAAAAGGGGTTCGAAAAGAGAACATTCGGGGAATGAATTGGGAAAAGGAGTATTAGAAAATAGAGTATTATGAGTAATGAACCAGAGAGAAAACCGGATATTTTTGATCGTATGATGACACTTCCGATTCTTCGGATATTTGAACCTTTTTACAAAGAGAATAAAGAAGTATTGATGTATCTGTTTTTTGGAGGAATTGCTTTCTTTTTAAATCTTGCACTTTTTGCACTATTTAATGGAATGATGCATATTGATGAGCTGATCGCCAATGTGTTTAGCTGGATCATTTGTGTACTGTTCCAGTTTTTTACAAATCGTACATGGGTATTTGATGGAAGGGTGGATGGTGCAAAAGCCTTTGCCATGCAGATGGCTTCCTTCTTTGGCGGAAGAATTTTCACATTGGTTGTTGAGGAAATCATCATTGCAATCTTTATTACCTGGCTCGGATTCAATAGTATGATTGTAAAGCTTGTAGCACAGGTAATCGTTATTGTGCTGAACTACATAGTGAGCAAGCTGTTTGTATTTAAGGAAAAAGAGTAGTGTTGCGTCAATTGTTATATTTTGCCATATTAATTTTTGCCTATACCTAAAAAGCTTGAAAAAAGAGCGGTTTTTTGGCACTTTCGGAGGCCAATTGTAAGTTTTCGTTAGGTGATTTTTTGACTGTACCTAAGAAATGGCATATTTCTAGGTGTACGGCAAAATTGGAACTGCGAAAACATACAATTGGCTCTTTTAGAAGGCATTTTAAGGCTATTTTTAAAGGAATTTAGGTATACAGAAGCTTTTATAGTGCGAAAAAAGACAAAGAAAGGAAAATATATGAGTAGAAGAATCGGGGGAATAGAAGCAGGCGGGACTAAGATGGTCTGCGCAATTGGAAATGAAAACGGAGAACTGATTGATCGGATGTCGATTCCTACGGAAACTCCGCAGAAGACACTTGCAGCTATGGCTGACTATTTTAAAGATGCTTCCATTGATGCGCTTGGAATTGGCTGCTTTGGTCCGTTGGATTTGGATGCTTCTTCCAAAACCTACGGGCATATTACGAAAACACCGAAAGAGGGCTGGTCGAATCTGGATGTCTTAGGTTTTTTCAAAAAAGAATTGTCTGTTCCGGTTGCAATTGATACAGATGTGAATGCGGCTATGCTGGGGGAAATCCGAAAAGGTGCAGCAGTTGGTTGCGATTCCGCTATTTATATCACGGTTGGGACCGGAATCGGTGTTGGAGTCTATGTAAATGGTGGACTTTTACATGGACTGGTGCATCCGGAGGCGGGGCACATTTTACTTTCAAGACATGGAAGTGAGCCGTATGAGTGCGGGAATGGAGAATTCGAAGAGGGAGTGCGGACTTTGCAGGGAAAAAGTGATGGATGTAAGAAACGCATTTTCCGAGGAGTATGTCCTTACCATACAAGCTGTTTCGAAGGACTGGCAAGTGGGCCTGCAATTGAAGCCCGCTGGGGAAAAAGTGCAAAGGAACTGACTCAGGATGAACAGGTATGGGAGCTGGAAGCTTTTTATCTGGCCCAGGCAATTACAAATTACATACTGTGTTATTCCCCGCAAAAAATCGTTCTTGGCGGTGGAGTGATGCATGTAGAAAAGCTTTTTCCAATGATTCGGGAAAAGGTTATCGATATGCTTGGCGGTTATGTGCAGCATGATAAGATTTTGAAGGATATGGACCATTATATCGTGCCAACCGGACTTGGAGACAATTCCGGAATTGTTGGGGCGATGGAACTGGTAAGATAAAGCGGGCAAAATTGAGTCGGCATCGGTTCATATGATGTGACTGAGTTGGGCTAATAGATTGGGGCGTGGGATATGAATATTAGGGGAAAACATTTTTTCGCAAAAATATTTTATGTATGCCTTGTTATCGTGCAGATTCTCTGTTTGTCTGCCTGCGGTTTTGCAGCGGACGATTCAAATGTTTCTTCTATGAATGCTGGTATGGGAAAGAACATATCTTTTATTGTTGACGCAGGGGGAAAATGCAATGGCCTGGCGGTTCGAGTGAAGGCAGATGCGGCAACCATTTGTGAATATGTTGAGGAAGCAAGAATACTGGCGGAAGAGGAACTGGCATCTGTCGGATATGTGGTTGCGATTGATGCAGGACATCAGCAGCATGGCAATAATGAAAAGGAACCAATCGGACCCGGTGCATCTACTACGAAAGCAAAGGTTGCAAGTGGAACAAGAGGAGTGGTAAGCGGACTGCGTGAATATGAGCTTACCCTGATGGTTTCCTTGAAGCTGCAGGAAGAATTGGAAAACCGGGGATATGAGGTTGTGATGATCCGCACCACAAATGATGTAAATATCAGCAATGCGGAGCGTGCACAGATTGCAAACGAAGCAAATGCAGATGCGTTTATCCGTGTGCATGCGGATGGATCGGATATTGCTTCCGCAAAGGGTGCGACAACGATATGCCAGACATCATCGAATCCCTACAATGGTTCCCTTGCGGCAGAAAGTAAAAGTCTTTCAGTTCATGTGCTAAATTCCTTAAGCGATGCAACAGGATGCAAAAAGCGCTCCGTATGGGAAACGGATACCATGAGCGGAATTAACTGGTGCCAGGTGCCGGTTACGATTGTTGAAATAGGATTTATGTCGAATGCCGATGAGGATGCGAAAATGGCAACGGAGGAATATCAGTGGAAGATCGCCATCGGCATAGCGGACGGAATAGATGCATATTTTGAGGAGATGGAACAGGAATGAGTGATACATGCCGGAATCTTATAATCATGACGGCTGGCGGACATGGTCAGGTTGTAGCTGAGACTGCGAGAATGATTGGTGCATATGATAAGATTGCTTTTTTGGACGATGGAAAAAAAGCTTTGGATGTTGTTGGTGGACTAAATGAGTGGGAGAAGTTTGTCCTGCCAAACGGAGAGTATGATGCAGTTTTTCCTGCAATCGGGAACAATGGGAAGCGGAAAGAATGGATGGATGTTCTTCGGACCCATGAGGTAAAAATGCCGGTGTTGATTCATCCCACAGCATGGGTAAGTCCGTCTGCAGTGATTGAAGAAGGTGCTATTGTTGAGGCTATGGCCGTTGTGAATGCGAACGCTGTGGTAAGGAGAGGCGCAATTGTGGGAATTGGTGCACTTATCGACCACGATGCGGTTTTGGAAGAATGCTGCCATGTGGATGCCGGCGCGATTGTGCATGCGAGGGGTGTTGTGAAGGCATGCAGGAAGGTGGAAGCCGGAGAAGTGGTGGGGGAAGAGTATAGCGGATCTAAACATAGCTGGAACAGATACGCTTTATATTTTGTGAAGTTGACTAATCGGGATTGACTGAGCTCAATTTCTATTTATTACAAATTACTATTTACAACTCATGTTTTGCGCGGCTTTTGGCTGGTTTCATATCATAAATTTTTCCCTATACCTAAATTCTGCGAAAAATCCGCTAAAAAGCCGTGTTTTTGTGGTCAATTGTATGGTTTCACGACTTCGATTTTGCTGTGTGCCTAAGAAAATGCCAATTCTTAGGTATACACGAAAATTCAACCGCTCAAATCATACAATCCGGTCCAAAAGATGCTGAAAAGAGGTCATTTTTAGGTATGGTGAAGAATTTGTATTGTGAAACATTACAATTCATCTTTACAAGGTAGGTTTCTATCTTCAGCATTTCTGGCTTCATCTATTTATCTTAACTTCTACTGGAAGTTAAGATAAGATTGCCAGATGTATTTTTTTATTATATAATATAACTACAAGTATAGACGATAAAGGGAGGTAAAAAGTATGAACGTAAAATTGTATGCGTATAACTTTTATACTACAAAGATTTCAAATGAGTATGATGAATTAGATGATTTCGCAGGTGATTTTTGGGGATTCTTAAAATGGCTTCTTTCTAAATCTGCGGTGGAGAGAAACAAGGATTATCCTGACATAAACAAGAAAATATATTTAGAAGATATGAAATATACTCCAGAGGATGAGAGCGTCTTTATGATCTTTAAATCAGCAGAGTATAATAAGGTTCGAAAGGTAATTAATACGGATACATTAGAAGAGAAGCCTAATAAAAGAAAAAGAAGGAATGAAGGGGATGAGGAAAGCACGTGCCTGTTAATGCAGTTTGAATCCAATAGAGATGCCATTGGTATTTTCCAGGTGAACAGGAGCGGAGTAGGCATATCTAAAGTTATGGACTATTTGAACAAAAAATTGTTGGAATATCATAGGACTGTTTTGGGAGATCGTGTTTTATATGCTATTCACTATAACAATATGGTGTCAGAAGATTTTTTGGAGGCAATAACTAATACTAGAAGAATTAGAGCAATGACTTTAGTAGTAGACTCTAAAGAATTAGGTAGTGATTTTTTGGAGGTATCTGGAATGGGAGACCTCAGGGAAGAGATGGAGGTTGTTCTTAAACCATATAGAGGAGATACAATTAGAAAAGATACAGTAGAAAATTATTATTATCAATTAAAAAAACATGGTAACCTTTTTAGAAAAATATCAGTTGATGTGGATAAGATGGACGGCGAACCAGTCTCTTTTGATACTGAAAAAGTAAAGAAAACTTTTGTTCTGGATGTGAATGATATTGGATATGGAACACCGGATATTACTGAGTTGCATAGTGGAATGAAAAGAAGAATGACTTCATTATATGAGGATTCAAATGAGTAAAGAGATTAAATATATTATAATTAACTTATTTAAGACTATTAGTAAAAAGGAAACTTTGTATTTACATTTGTTTCCATTAGTTGTTGATGGATTGCTGGTTATTATATATTACTTTGGTGGTAAAACATGTAATGTTAATCTATCTGGTTTAAATGACATTTTGAGCGATTACATTACAATATTTACTCTTTTTGTAAGTTTTACAATTGGATATTTAACTATGCTTATTACAAGCAGCGGATGCTCTATTAACTTGCTAAAAACAAATATGTCTAAGCACTTCTTTATTGATAGACAGAACAAAGAACCTTTTTCGCTTTTTCAAATACTAATGACACATATAACATATACTGTTTTCGTTGAAATTATTGCTCTGATTTGCTGTGTTTTGGGCAAGTTTACATATATTCTTAAAGTAAATATTGTATTTCAAATAGTTTTTTGGGGAATTACGATGTTATTTATCTATACTGCTCTTTTGTTGATCCAAATTATAAAAAATGTGTATCTGTCTTTTTGGAAAAACAAAGAAAGCAGTAGCAATATTTAAGGGATTCGATTATGAGCGAAATAAAATTAACCTGTCAATCCTGCGGCAATGAGTTTCTTTTTACACCGGAGGAGCAAGCTTTTTATAAGAAGAAAGGATTTCCAAATCCGAAACGCTGCAAAGCCTGCCGAGATAAAAGGAAGGAAGAGAAAAGGAAGCTCGAACAGGATCAGGCAACGAAACTTGAAAATGAAAAAATTGAGAAGTTATCTCATGAGTGGCAGACGGCGGAAATGACGAACCTAAACGTAGATGGAACAGATACGCTTTATGTTATTGGAAATGGTTTTGATATTATGCATGGCGTTCATTCTTCCTATTATGATTTTCAAAAGACGTTAGGGAAAAGAAATCCGCTTCGATTTGCATTGGAAACATATCTTGATACGGAGAGCCTATGGTCGGATTTTGAGGCAGCATTGGGGTGTCTTAATGTTGACATGATGTGCAATTATGATGTGCTTGATATGTGGCTGGATTCCTTTGATGCATATAATCCCGATGCACAGGCTGCGGATTATTGTATGGCAGTTGATGCTGCAACGGGGCCGGCATCTACCATCACAGATGAATTGCCACGCAGGTTTCGTATGTGGGTGGAAAGCTTGAAGCTGGAAAAAATGGACAAGCCATTGTATTCTATCGTAAAAGATTCGCCCACCTTGAATTTTAACTATACAGAATTTATAGAGACGCTGTACGGCACGCATGAGGAGAATGTATGTTACATACATGGCTGTCGAAAAAAGAAAAAATATCAGCCAAAAGAGAAATTGATCCTGGGACATAGACCGGATGCAAGTGACAATTGGGAGGTTCGCCCAAAGAAAAAACGGCATAAGGATCCTTATAAGCAATATATTTTAGAGTCTGCGCAGGATGCAGCATTAGATCGCATGAATTGGTATGATGATGCTACTGTGAAAAATTGTAGAAATATTATTGCTTCGCATGAAGATTTTTTCAATAAGCTTACAGATATTAAGACGATTGTTGTTATCGGACATTCTCTGGCTTCTGTTGATTGGGATTATTTTCATAGGATCATTGAGGGGAACAGAAATCGTAAGGGTGTGGAATGGATGATTAGTTTTCACAGTTCAAAGGATTTGGAAAATTTGAAAAAGTTTGTGGATGAGATGGGGGTTGAGAAAGGAAAAGTAACGATTTTTAGAACTTGAATAGAATATTCGCAATATATGTGAAATGATAAGGACTTTCCGAGAGGAAAGTCCTTTGTTATAATGTATGAGAATATTTGTTGGAAAAGAGACCAGCTATGAAAAGTCAAGCATAAATTAGCTGGAAATTTCAAAATTCTTT
>JBJFCD010000227.1:0-8456 GCA_051888795.1 Lachnospiraceae bacterium
TTATTCGGGTGAACGGAAAGAAAATGAATTCAGATATTATTAGAAAAGTATGTGTATATCTGATGGCATATGCTGTGATTGTATTTGGGTCAATTCTTGTAATTTCTTTTGATAATAAAGACTTTGCAACAACATTCAGTTCTGTAATGGCTACGATGAATAATATTGGCCCAGGTATTGGGCAGGTAGGACCTTCCGGGAATTTTTCGGAATTTTCTGTCTTATCAAAGCTTATGTTCTGTATTGATATGCTGGCGGGGCGTTTGGAATTGTTCCCATTTTTAATGTTATTTACAGCGTCGGCATGGAAAAAGCATTTCTAATATTAAAGGAGGCGGCTTATGAAAACGAAATTAAAAATACTGGCAGCATTTATAGCGGTGGCTTTTGTGGGGGCTTACTATTATGTGGCATTACCGGCGATTAACATTCACTCATCAGATACGTGGTTTTTCATGTTCGTAATCCTTGTAATCATCTTAATTGTTTATATGGGAAGAAAGAGACTGCCTAGACATGAGTTAAAGACGAATAAAGGAATTCGCGTAATTGTATATATGATCATCGGGCTTGGTGTTATTTATCTTGCAGGTTCTATCTTGTCTTCACCAATCGTGAATGCGAAAAAGTATCAGAAGCTTATGAAAGTAGAAGAAGGTGAGTTTACGGAAGATGTGGAAGAGCTCTCTTTTGATAAGATTCCGCTTCTTGACAGAGATACCGCAGTGATCTTAGGTGACCGTAAAATGGGAAGTATGGTTGATATGGTATCCCAGTTTGAAGTGGATAATATTTACACTCAGATAAATTATAAGGATAATCCGGTACGAGTATCGCCTCTGCGTTATGCCAGTGTGATCAAATGGTTTACAAACCGGGCACAGGGAATTCCGGCATACATAAGGATTAATATGGCAACCCAGACTACAGAGCTTGTAAAACTGGATGAAGGTATGAAATATACGACAAGTGAATATTTTAATCGCAATATTTACAGACATCTTCGTTTTGCACATCCGACATATATTTACAGTGATCTGAGTTTTGAGATTGATGATAATGGAGTTCCGTATTGGGTTGCTCCTGTAAAGAAATTTAATATCGGTTTGTTTGGCGGTGAAACCGTAGGAAAAGTTGTACTGTGTAATGCAATTACAGGAGAGACAAAAACATACAAGATTGAAGATGTTCCGGAGTGGATTGACAGAGCGTATTCTGCGGATCTGCTTGTAGAATTGTTTGATTATTACGGAACATTAAAGCATGGATTTATTAACAGTATACTTAGCCAGAAAGACTGCCTTGAGACAACAGACGGGTATAATTATCTGGCATTAGATGATGATGTGTGGATGTATACAGGTGTGACTTCTGTTAACGGAGATCAGTCAAATGTTGGATTTGTACTTTCGAATCAACGTACGATGGAGACGAAATACTATAAAGTAGAAGGTGCTACAGAAGCATCGGCTATGTCTTCGGCAGAAGGTCAGGTGCAGAATCTTCATTATACAGCAACGTTCCCGCTGCTTCTTAATATTTCAGATGAGCCGACTTATTTCATTGCATTGAAAGATGATGCAGGGCTTGTGAAGAAATATGCAATGGTAAATGTACAGAAATATCAGATCGTTGCCATTGGAGACAGTGTCAGTCAGTGTGAGGAAAATTATCTGGAGCTTCTTTTGAGTAACGGAGTGAAAGAAGCAGAACAGGATACCAGAGAAGTAAAAACGATTACTGGTAAGATTACAAAGATTGCGCAGGCGGTTATTGATGGAACATCTCATTACTATGTAATGGTGGAAGGATCAGATGCTATTTTTGATACTTCTGTAGTTGATTTTATCGATGTGATCAGATGTGAAGTAGGACAGAGTATCACCATGGAATACAAAGAAGGAGAGAAAACGAATACAGTGATGTCATTAGAGATATCCGATAAAACAGATTCTGAGGATATAGAAAATGACACCTTAAAAAATCAGACTTAAAAACGAGAGAGCAAATAAATGGAATTAAGTATGTTGCTTGCCCAACAGATTATTATACTTTTTATGTATGTTGCGGCAGGATATATAAGTGTAAAAGTAGGATTATTTAAATGTGAAGAAAGTAAAGTTATTTCAAATCTGGTAGTATACATCTGTTCGCCGTGTATGGTCATATCGGCGTTTCAAATAGAGCTTACTGCAGATAAAGTACAAGGGCTTTTATTAGCCCTTGTGGCAGCGGTGTTTGTACATATTATCATGATAGGGGTCACATGGCTTTTGAAAAAGCCGCTTGATCTGAATAGTATTGAGAGGGCATCCCTTATTTATACAAATGCAGGAAATCTGATCATTCCTCTTGTGGCAGCGGTGCTTGGCAGTGAGTGGGTATTTTATACGACGGCATATAATATTGTTCAGACAATGCTTATATGGACACATGGAACACGGCTGATCGGACAAAAAACGGAAGTGAATTTCAGGCAGATCATTATGAATCCGAATATAATTGCAATGATTATTGGATTTGGTCTGTTTGCGGCAGAGATTAAGGTACCTGTCATCATCGGCACTTGTCTGGAGGGTTTCGGGTCTATGATTGGAACTGTCGGAATGTTTGTTATTGGTATGGTTATCGGAAAGATGGATTTGAGATGGGTATTCAGCAGAAAAAGACCGTATTTTATTTGTTTGATACGACTTATTGTGTATCCGGCGATCATGCTTGTGTTCTTTGTGTTGGTGGGACATATGGGAATTCACGATGACGCAGAATATATACTTCTTGTTGTATTTCTTGCTACCTGTGCTCCGGCGGCTGCTATGGTTACTCAGCTGGCACAGATTTATGATAAAGATTCTAAGTATGCAAGTGTCATCAACGTGATGTCTATTGTGTTCTGTATAGTGACAATGCCGGTGATGGTGATGGTCTACGAATCATTTTTCTGATGAAAGAATATTGAGAAAACGGGATAGAGTATAAGAATTATAAAAGTAAAATCTTCCGGGAATTTTTGCTCCCGGAAGATTTTTTGTGACTTATCGCATGTTTTAAAATCAGACTTCCGGAGTTTCGATTTCTTTGCTGTACTTTTCTATCTTTTGCATCACTCGTTCTTTTTCTGCTCCTTCGAGAATGACAGGACAGTAGTCGTTGTAATCATTTGCTGAAGAAATAGAACATGGGATAATATTCGTCTCATCCGTATCTTTTAATTTACCATTTTCAAAGGTATATGTTTTCTGAAGAATCATAGTATCTTTGTCAGCAGGGTTTTTGTTTCCACCGAAACAGAAATTACCGAGACTGTATGCAATGGTTTTTCCTTTGTAAGTTTCAATACCCTGAAGTACATGAGGGTGATGTCCGATGACCAGATCGGCGCCTTCGTCAATGGCATAATGAGCAAGCTCTTTTTGACGCTGGTTTGGTGTGTATTCTTTTTCTATACCCCAGTGCATGGTGATGACGATTAGTTTTGCTCCGGCATTTTTTAACGCGTCGATATTATTCTTAATCTGTGTTTCTTCCCCTTGATGCTTTTCGATTTCATTGATTCCTGCAAATCCAACTTTGACACCGTTAATCTTGGCAAGAAGAGCCTGGTCATAACCAAAGGAAGAAATATTCGAATCTTTTAATGCTGTTAAAGTATCGGTGAATCCCTGATTGCAATAATCGTGGCTGTGATTATTGGCAATATTTGCTCCCTCTACGAAACTTCCCGATAGAATGGAAGAATATTCTGGATCAGCCTTAAATGCATAAGTTTTTTCCGCGCGCTGGTCGGAGGTTGTCAGAGTACCCTCAAAATTCACAATAGTCATGTCGTCTTTTTCAAATACAGAGCGGACATTTTTTAAGAAATAGTCAGCTCCTTGTGCGTCATAATAGGCATTGAGGCTTTTTTCCTGGTCAAAATTCACGTCTGTCCCCAGTGTACAGTCTCCGGTAAAACTAAGAGTTACGGTTACAGGTTTCTCAGAGCCTTTCTTTGGAGAAGTACCAATGGTGATCTCCTCGATATCGATAGTTGATTCGACCTTTTTTTCAACTGTTTCTTCCTGTTTTACAGGTTCTTTCTTTTCTTCTTTATGGAACAGGGAAGCGATACCTTTGACGGCAGTTATGATTCCTGCAATCAGACCAATGAAGATGCAGAACATGGCAATGAGGATAATCATGCGGAGAATCTTTTTTCGCCTTCTTCGTCTGGCACGTATCTGTTTGGAATGACGGATACCGTTTCTTCCTGACTGTCGTCTTTTGGCGTCCTTTATGCCGCGGGGACTCTGGGACGGTTGTTTTGTATATCTGTTTTCACTCATTTTCTCTTACCGTAAAACAGGCAGTTCATTTGAGAACTGCCTGTAATTTTCATTTGTTAGATTTGCTGTATTCTGTTTGTTAGATCTTAGTTAAGATAATTACATTTTGCAGCATCAACCCCAGCTAAATCTTCTTTTGCAGCGCTGATACTTACGAAAAATTCAATGCCGCAATCTTTAGAAATCTGGTCTACTCTGTCGATAAATGCCGGAATATTCTCAAGAGAAATATCAGCATGTTTTAAAATTCCGTCAATAAATACGCACTCAATGTCGTGGTTGGAACTGTACATACCATATAAAAATCCAATGTATTCATCAATATTCTCAATTGCCGGGTAGTCATCCATGCAGATTGTACGAATATCGAATGCAACACTGGCTGTATCACGGTGAGTTTTCTTAATAAAAACTACGTTTCCGTTACATTCTTTAGCTTTCTTATTAGCCTGTTCAATCATTTGTTGTGTTTTTCCGCTGCCTTTCGGACCTGTCAATAAATTTACCATGGCAAACTCTCCTTTATGTATCATATTATACTGAAACGACAGTATTTTTTCTTAAGCCTATTATACACTAAAGAAGTGCAAGGAACAACCTAAAAAATAATTTCTTGAGGGTTGACTTATTTTAATATTCTTCATATAATAAATAGCGTATAAAAACGATGAAGAGGAGTATTAAGAGCCAGACGTTTTCAGAGAACTGCCGGAGGGTGCGAGGCAGGAAACGAAAATCTCCCAACTCGCCTCGGAGTTCTTCTGTTGAAAGATGCGACGATACGTCGATAGTATAGATAGAAGCGGGGCTCCCCGTTATAGGAGTAATGAGTGCGCACGGTGGATTTGACCGTGCGAAGAAGAGTGGTACCACGGAAGTTAAGCCTTTTCGTCTCTTGGAGATGAGCTGGCTATTTTTATTTTACAGGAGGAAATTACAATGTCAAAGATACCTTATAATCATAAGGCAATTGAGAAAAAGTGGCGTGAAAACTGGGAAAAGAATCCGGTAAACGTAACTGAGAATGAAGATGGAAGCAAACGGCAAAAGTATTACTGCCTTGATATGTTCCCATATCCGTCAGGAAACGGTCTTCATGTAGGACACTGGAGAGGATATGTTATCTCTGATGTATGGAGCAGATATAAACTGCAGCAGGGTTATTACATCATTCATCCGATGGGTTGGGATGCATTTGGACTTCCGGCAGAAAACTATGCGATTAAGATGGGAGTTCATCCTGCAATTTCCACAGCGGAAAATGTTAAGAATATTAAGCGTCAGATCAATGAGATTTCAGCTCTCTATGACTGGGACAGAGAAGTAAATACAACAGACCCTGAGTTCTACAAATGGACACAGTGGATCTTTGTAAAAATGTTCAAAGAAGGTCTTGCATATGAGAAGGAATTCCCGATTAACTGGTGTCCTTCCTGTAAGACAGGTCTTGCAAATGAAGAGGTTGTTAATGGTAAATGTGAGCGCTGCGGAGCGGAGGTTACAAAGAAGAACCTTCGCCAGTGGATGCTTAAGATCACAGCATATGCCGAGCGTCTCTTAAATGACCTTGATAAGCTTGACTGGCCGGAGAAGGTTAAGAAGATGCAGACAGACTGGATTGGAAAATCTTACGGTGCAGAGGTTGATTTTCCTGTAGAAGGAAGAGACGAAAAGATTACTGTATACACAACCAGACCGGATACTCTTTACGGTGCAACATTCATGGTACTTGCACCAGAGCATGAGCTTGCAAAGAGTCTGGCAACAGATGAGACAAGAGAAGCAGTGGAAAAATACATTTATGATGCTTCTATGAAGTCTAATGTAGACCGTATGCAGGATAAAGACAAAACAGGTGTGTTCACTGGAAGTTATGCAATCAATCCGTTAAATGGAGAGAAGACACCAATCTGGCTTTCTGACTATGTACTTGCTGATTACGGTACAGGAGCGATCATGTGTGTACCTGCACACGATGACCGTGACTTTGAGTTTGCTACAAAATTTGGCATTCCGATCATTCAGGTTATTGCAAAAGACGGAAAAGAAATTGAAAATATGACAGAAGCATACACAGAAGCTTCCGGAACAATGATCAATTCCGGTGAGTGGAACGGTATGGAATCTGCAGTACTTAAAAAAGAGGCCCCACATATTATTGAAGAGCGTGGAATCGGTCGTGCAACTGTTAATTACAAACTCCGTGACTGGGTATTCTCCCGTCAGAGATACTGGGGAGAGCCAATCCCGATCGTACATTGTCCGGAATGTGGAAATGTTCCGGTACCGGAGGAAGAACTTCCACTTCGTCTGCCGGATGTAGAATCCTACGAGCCGACAGGAACAGGTGAATCACCGCTTGCAGCCATTGACGAGTGGGTAAACTGCAAGTGTCCGAAATGTGGAAAACCTGCAAAACGTGAGACAAATACTATGCCGCAGTGGGCAGGTTCATCCTGGTATTTCCTTCGTTATGTAGATAATCACAATGATAAAGAACTGGTATCCAAAGAAAAAGCAGATGAGATGCTTCCGGTAGATATGTATATTGGTGGTGTTGAGCATGCGGTTCTTCACCTCCTTTATTCCAGATTCTATACAAAATTCCTGTATGATATCGGAGCAATTGACTTTGATGAGCCATTCCAGAAGCTGTTCAATCAGGGAATGATCACAGGAAAGAATGGTATTAAGATGAGTAAATCCAAAGGAAATGTAGTATCTCCTGATGATCTTGTAAGAGATTACGGATGTGACTCTCTGAGAATGTATGAGCTGTTCGTTGGACCACCGGAGCTTGATGCAGAGTGGGATGACCGTGGAATCGACGGAGTTAACAGATTTCTTAAGAGATTGTGGAATCTTGTAATGGACAGCAAAGAAGCCAACGTAGAAGCAACAAAAGAGATGATCAAAGAACGCCACAGACTGGTGAAAGACATCACAACTCGTCTGGAAAGCTTCAGCTTAAATACTGCAATTTCAGGATTCATGGAGCATAATAATAAGCTTATTGATATCGCTAAAAAAGAAGGCGGAATCGACTTAGAGACTTTGTCAACAATGGCAGTACTTCTCTCTCCGTTTGCACCACATTTCGCAGAGGAAATCTGGGAGCAGCTTGGCCACGAGGGAAGTGTATTCAAAGCCGGATGGCCGACATACAGTGAAGAAGCCATGAAAGATGATGAGATTGAGGTGCCGGTACAGATTAACGGAAAGACAAAAGCAGTTATTTCTATCGCGGCAGATATCTCAAAAGAAGATGCAATTGCAGCAGGAAAAGCAGCAGTGGCAGATAAGCTTACAGGAACAATCGTAAAAGAAATCTATGTTCCGAAAAAGATTATTAACATCGTACAGAAATAAACTGTGAAGATGTAAGTGTATAAGTATATAATCATGTAGATATTAAGGGAAGGCTTGTTCCGAATGAAGGGATAAGACCTTCCCTTTTTTTGGCTGTTATACGCATGATGATATACGCTCCGCGAGCCTTGAAATGATGTTATGCGGGCGGGGGCATACATCTTGGCTTGCTTTGCCTACTGGTGTATGACTTGTCTGAAGGTTTTGTCATACACCAAAACTTGCTTTTCCTTGGGTATATGACTTGTCCGGAGGTTTTGTCATACACCATAGTCCGCTTCCCTTATGATGTATGACTTATGCGTGGGTCTCGTCATACACTATAACTTGCTTTGCCTTTAGGTGTATGACTTGTACGAGGAATTGGTCATACACCTGAGTGAGAAATGTGCCGAGGAATCTGACAGAGAGGGCTAAAGAGTCATACTCTTGAGTAGAAAAAAAGTCAAGGTGTCTGTCTTAGAGGTGTGGAGAGTCATACACCAGAGGTTGAAGTATACTAAGTGGTCTGAAAAAGTATGTGTGATAGTTATACACCACGGTGGAAATTAAGCCAAGTAGTCTGCCAAGAGAAAGGATTCTACTAATGGTATGGTGCATTTACTTGAAGTATATGTCATAATGGATGTATATAGAAGGGAGGTATAACCGTGATTGATGTGAAAAATGTCGGACTGTTTATCGCTGAATGCAGAAAGTCCAGAAACTGGACACAAAAACAGCTTGGTGAAAAGCTAGGAGTGACCGACCGTGCTGTTTCAA
>JBJFCD010000228.1:0-8449 GCA_051888795.1 Lachnospiraceae bacterium
AACTTTCTTCTAAGTTCATCTTTAGGCGTTGTAATTCTTTTTCTTTGTTCTGTAAATCTTTTATAAGTTTGTTCATGATAAAATCTCCTTTGATTGTGATGTGATAAAATATTTGTGAATTTTGAAATTATAAAATCATAAGTCAGCCATTGATCGGGAAAGAAAGCAAATTGGCTGATAAAAAGCGATGTGGGGACAGCCACCGGGAGGGAAGATGAGTAGGTTGGCTGATAAAATGAAGTTCAGGGTCAGCCACCAAGAAGAAAATAGTAAAAGCTGGCTGCTACAAAGAGGAATATGTTCATCCACCGGGAGGGAAAGAAAGCAAGTTGGCTGATAAAAAGGAGTTCAGGGTTAGCCACCAAGAAGATAATAGTAGAAGCTGGCTGCCGCAGAGGGGTATATGTTCAGCCACCAGGAAGGAAAGAAAGCAAGTTGGCTGATGAAAAGGAGTTAAAGAACATCCACCAAGAAGATAATAGTAGAAGTTGGCTGTTTTAAAGAGGCAAAAGTTCAGCCATTAAGAAGAAAATAATAAAAGCTGGCTGGCGCAAAGAGATATATGCACATCCACCGGGAGGGAAAGAAAGCAAGTTGGCTGTTAAAATGAAGTCTAAGGTCAGCCACCAGGGAGAAAATAATAAAAGCTGGCTGGCGCAAAGGGATATATGCACAGCCACCAGGTGGGAAGATAGGTGAGTTGGCTGATGAAAAGGAGTTCAGGGGCAGCCACCAAGAAGATAATAGTAAAAGTTGGCTGTTTTAAAGAGGCAAAAGTTCAGCCACTAAGAAGAAAATAATAAAAGCTGGCTGGCGCAAAGGGATATATGCACAGCCACCGGGAGGGAAGATAAACAAGTTGGCTGATGAAAAGGAGTTTAAGGACAGCCACTAAGAAGAAAATAAGAAAAGTTGAATGGTTGAAATGAGTTGCAATAGATGTTTCTCAGATAATAATAATATACTGTTTTGCCAGTATAATTCAAGTGGAAAGTTAAATGAAATCTCATGTGATAATAAGTAAAACGAAGGGGGGCTGATACCAGGTATCAGCCCCCTGTAAACAAGTTTATATCAAACTATCCAGTGTTGCAAAGAATTCCGGATATGATACATCGACACACTGGCTGTCTTCGATGACTGTTTCTCCGTCAGCAACAAGTCCTGCGATTGCGAAGGACATGGCGATGCGGTGATCGAGATAGCTCTTAATGTGTGCTCCTGTAAGATGAGCTTCACTGGAATCGTTCAGGTTGCCATTAATGATCATACCGTCATCGGTTGGAGTGATGTCTGCACCCATTGCTTTCAGATTCTCTGTAACAGTTGCGATGCGGTCAGTTTCTTTCACTTTCAGTTCAGCAGCGTCTTTGATTACGGTAGTTCCTTCTGCACATGATGCCATTACGGCGATAATTGGAATTTCGTCGATCAGTGCAGGGATAATATCTCCTTCGATAACGGTTCCTTTAAGGTGGCTGGATTTTACAAGGATATCTGCACGTCCTTCACCGCCTTCAAAGGACTGGTTGAGGAGAGTGATATCTGCGCCCATAGCTTCACACACTTTTAGGAAACCGGCGCGGGTAAAGTTTGTGCCCACATTTTTTACGAGAATCTCTGAGTTTGGGACAAGAAGTCCAGCGGCAATAAAATATGCAGCGGATGAGATGTCTCCCGGAACACAGATCTGACGACCATAAAGTTCAGTGCAAGGCTCAATGTGAGCGGTTGCTGTTCCGTCAGTATGCATGGTGGAACATACATATGCGCCAAAGTTCTGGAGCATAAGTTCGGTATGGTTGCGGGAAAGTGCCGGCTCTGTAACGGAAGTTTCACTGTCAGCATAAAGTCCGGCAAGAAGAATGGCAGATTTCACCTGTGCAGATGCTACCGGTGACTGGTAATGGATACCATGTAATGAACCTGGCTCAACCTTTAGCGGTGCACAGTTATTTCCGTTCAAACTTGTGATATTTGCTCCCATACTGTTAAGAGGAGTCATAATCCTTGCCATTGGTCTGGAGTTTAAGGATGCATCTCCGGACATAATAGAAGAGAAATTCTGACCGGAAAGGATTCCCGACATCAGGCGAGTGGTTGTTCCACTATTTCCTACATTTAATATATCTTTTGGCGCGGAAAGCCCGTGAAGTCCTTTCCCATGAACAAGGATACAGTCTTTTTTCTGCTCGATCTCAATTCCCATTTTTCGAAAACAATCAATGGTAGAGAGACAGTCAGCTCCGTTTAAAAAATGAGTAACCTCTGTTGTTCCAAGAGCGATGGAACCAAACATAATAGAACGGTGGGAGATGGACTTGTCTCCCGGTATCTGCACTTCTCCTCTTAATCCTTTCACAGGACAGATGTTTCTAACGCTCATACACTATATACCTGAATTTCTGCAGTAATTCTGCGGCTCTCTTAGAAGATGCCTCATCGTAGAATTCTATACGCAGAACCCCTTCTTCAAATTCTCTGTTATTTACAATTCCTATATTTTTTATGTTAAGTCCGTTTGACGCAAGAATCGTTGCGATTGCGGCAATTCCTCCGGCTTCATCGATAATATCACAATAGACTGCGTAAGCTTTTTTGATCGGTCCGGCAGAAGCAGACGGGATGGAATTGCGATAATTTCTGGATGAATCAAAATTATGATAAATACTTTGTTCGTCACTCTGGTCAATGATATCTTTGAATTCCTGAAGGGATTCAATATACTGACCGAGAATGTGAGAAATGTTTTCTCTGTTTGTGAGACAAATGTGCTGCCACATAGTAGGAGAAGAAGATGCAATCCGTGTTATATCTTTAAAACCTCCTGCGGCAAGGTTTTTCATCAGTTCATCCTTTGTGTCATTCTCTTTTACAAAATTCACCAGACTGGATGCGATGATGTGAGGAAGATGGCTGATGGTACCTGTCACATAATCGTGTTCTTCACAATTTAAAATGATTGGAATTGCCCGCAAAGTTTTTACGAATTCTTCGTAGCGTGCGATTTTATTCTGAGATACTTTTTCTGTAGGGGTCAGCACATAATACGCATTTTCAATCAGCATTGCTTTGGAATTGGCAAAACCTGTTTTTTCAGAACCAGCCATCGGGTGACCACCGATAAAATATTCCTCAATTCCAAGAGCAGCAACTTCTTTGTGAATATCAGTTTTAACACTTCCAACATCTGTAAGGATACAATTATCATCCAGATATTCTTTGATCTGTTTTAAATATGCAGTGTTATATACGACCGGTGCACATAAAAATATGTAGCTGCAATTTCGAAAATTGTCATCAATATTTGTGACAGCCACATCAATGACGGATTCCTGAGTGGCGAGAGCCAGTGTCTCTTTATTTTTATCAAAGGCTACAATCTCGTAATCAGGATAGTATTGGCGGATGGCTCTTGCGATAGAACCGCCAATCAGTCCGAGACCTATAAAACCAGCTTTTTGTTTCATGGTAATCCTCCTTTTGCTTCCTACTAATTTTATAGGGTGAAAATTGTTTTGTCAATACTACAATGCTTTAAAGTGAAAAAGTAACGAGAGTAATTGAGGACGCAAAAGGGAAAAACATAAACATTGTAAATAATGTATAAATGAGTTGTAAAGTCAGAAAATTTTTAGTACAATATACACATGAGATTTTTCGAACACAAGGAGGCAACTAAATATGAAAGTTTACAGAACGGACGAAATCAGAAACGTTGTGCTTTTAGGGCATGGCGGAAGCGGAAAGACAAGCCTTGTAGAAGCAATGGCTTATGTATCCGGAGCAATTAATCGTATGGGTAAAGTTGCAGACGGTAACACAATCAGTGATTTTGATAAAGAAGAGCAGAAACGTGAGTTCTCTATCAGCACAACGCTGGTCCCAATCGAGTGGGAAAAAGCAAAGATCAATATTTTGGATACTCCTGGATATTTTGACTTTGTTGGTGAAGTTGAGGAAGCAGTCAGCGCGGCAGATGCAGCAGTTATCGTTGTATCAGGTAAAGCAGGTGTAGAAGTAGGAACGGAAAAAGCATGGGAATTGTGTGATAAATATAACCTGCCACGTATGATCTATGTAACAGAGATGGATGTAGATGACGCAAGTTTCCGTCAGGTAGTAGAAGATCTGACAGCAAAATACGGAAAAGTAATCGCGCCTCATTTCTCACCAATCCGTGAAAACGAAAAGTTAGTTGGATATGTAAATATCATTAAGAATGCAGGAAGACTTTACACAGGTATCGGACAGAGAGAAGAGTGCCCGATTCCGGATTACTGCAAAGAATACGTAGAGAGCTATCGTGAAAAACTTCTCGAAGCCGTTGCAGAGACAAGTGATGAGTTTATGGAGCGTTATTTTGCAGGTGAAGAATTCTCAGTAGAAGAGATTCGTGCAGCAATGCGTTCAGAAGTTATGGATGGAAGTATTGTTCCGGTAGCTATGGGATCTAACATTCAGGCACAGGGTGTTGCAAACCTGCTTTCTGATATCGTAAGATTCTTCCCGAGTCCGGACTGGAGAGAATGCGCAGGTGTAAATCTTAAGACAAATGAGATTTACGAAGCAAACTATGATTTCGCAAAAGCAAAATCAGCTTATGTATTTAAGACAATGGTTGACCCGTTCATTGGAAAATATTCCTTTATTAAAGTATGTTCCGGTGTACTTAAGGGTGATGATACATTATATAATGCAACTGCAGAGGCAGATGAGAAGCTTGGAAAGATCTATACAATGGTTGGTAATAAACCGGTAGAAGTAAGTGAATTATTTGCCGGTGATATCGGAGCGATCGCAAAACTGAACAATACAAAGACCGGTGATACACTGTCCGCTAAGACAACACCGATCCTTTACGGTAAGACAGAATATTCCAAACCGTATACATATATGAAATATGTGACAAACAATAAAGGTGATGAAGATAAAGTATCCCAGGCTCTTCAGAAGATGATGGCAGAGGATATCACACTTAAGGTTGTAAATGACAGTGAAAACCGTCAGACACTTCTTTACGGTATGGGAGATCAGCATCTTGAGATTGCAGTAAGCAAACTTGCAGAGAGATACAAATGTGCAGTAACTCTTGAAACTCCAAAGGTTGCTTTCCGTGAGACAATTAAAAAGTCTTCTGATGTAGATACAAAATATAAGAAACAGTCCGGTGGACATGGACAGTACGGACATGTAAAGATGAAATTTGAGTCATCTGGAGATTTGGAGACACCATATGTATTTGAAGAAACTGTAGTAGGAGGAGCTGTTCCGAAGAATTACTTCCCGGCAGTAGAAAAAGGTCTTCAGGAATCTGTTGCTAAGGGACCTTTGGCAGGATATCCGGTAGTTGGTGTAAAAGCAACACTTTATGATGGATCTTATCATCCGGTAGACTCTTCAGAGATGGCATTCAAGACTGCAACGATTCAGGCATTTAAGAAAGGATTTATGGAAGCAGGTCCGGTTCTCTTAGAGCCAATCGCATCTATTAAAGTTACTGTTCCGGATGATTATGCCGGAGATGTTATGGGTGATCTTAATAAACGCCGTGGACGTATTCTTGGTATGAACCCAATTGGCGGTGGCCGTCAGGTTATCGAAGCTGATATTCCTATGACAGGAGTATTCGGATATTGTACAACACTCCGCTCTATGACAGGTGGACGCGGAACATATGAATATGAGTTTGCACGTTATGAGCAGGCTCCGTCAGATGTTCAGCAGGCAGAAATCGCTAAGAGAGCAGAGGAAGAATAAAACAGAATAAAAATCTTAAGAAAGATTCCGATAAGAAAAGCCCGTCGAGGGCTTTTCTTATTTTTATAAAGGTGCTATAATTTCTAAAGTTAATCTAATATTATAAAATTGATTTTAGTATCTGAAAAGGAAAAGGGAAATGAAAATAGTAATAATTGGCGACGGAAAAGTAGGGCATAAGCTAGCAGTACAGTTGTCGGAAGAAAACTATGATATTGTCTTAATTGACCAGAACGAAGGGAAATTAAAAGAAGCTTTGAATAAAATGGACATTTTCTGTATCACAGGAAATGGAGCAGATGTTGATGTTCAGAGACAGGCTGATGTACCACATGCAGATCTTGTCATTGCCTGTGCATCTACTGATGAGATGAATATGCTGAGCTGTCTTCTGGCCAGAAGACTGGGAGCAAAACATACGATTGCGAGAGTTAGAAATCCTCTTTACTACAGGCAGATTGATATTTTAAAAGAGGATCTGCATTTGAGTATGGCAGTTAATCCTGAGCTTGCAGCATCGAATGAGATTGTAAGGGTTCTTTTGTTCCCGGAAGCAAGTAAAGTAGAGACTTTTATGAAAGGAAGAGTAGAACTCGTAGAGTCTACGGTTAGAGATAACAGCCCGTTGGTAGGTTTATCCTTGGCAGAGATTTATAAAAAATTCCAGATCAAGATTTTGGTGTGTGCGGTAAAACGAGGTGGAGAGGTTTATATTCCGGATGGAAATTTTGTGCTTGAAAAGGGTGATCGTCTCCATGTTGCAGCGGCACATCAGGATCTGAAATCATTTTTCAAGTCAACAGGAAGCAAAAACACAAAGGTAAAAAGGGTAATGATATGCGGTGGCGGTCATGTTTGCTTCTATCTGGCAGCACAGCTTTTGCAGGCAGGGATGCAGGTAAAGATCATCGAACAGAATAAGAACAGATGTGAAGAGTTATGTGAGATTCTTCCAAAAGCAACAATCATTCATGGAAATGCGGCAGATCAGGAGCTTTTGCTGGAGGAGGGGATTGAACAGGCGGATGCATTTGTGGCACTTACCGGAATGGATGAAGAAAATATCATTATGAGTCTTTTTGCAAAGACTCAGGGTGTAGGAAAAATCGTTGCAAAAGTGAATGAAGATACGAGAGCCCAGATGGTAGAAGGTCTTGGGATTGACAGTATTGTCTCGGCGAAGAGTGCAACTGCGGATGCAATCATGGGATATGTGCGTGCAAGAAATAATTCATACAGCAGCGCAAATGTAGAGACGATGTATCGACTTCTGAATGGGAAAATAGAAGCTTTGGAATTTATTATAAAAAAAGAATGTGAATATACAAATATACCATTAAAAGATCTTCCGACGAAAAAAAATCATCTGATTGCATGTATCGGACGAAAACGCAGAGTTATCATACCAAATGGTGATGATCATCTGGAAGTCGGCGATAGTGTGATCGTTGTTACGAAAGATCATATTATCAGCAATTTCAGAGATATTCTTGCTTAGGAGTCAGTAAATTATGAATACAAAAATGATACGGTTTATATTGGGAAAGATGCTTGGGGTGGAGGCAATTCTGCTTTTGATTCCGGCACTTGTTGGTTTGATCTACGGGGAGAAGGAAGGAATGTTTTTCCTGATACCTGCTGTTATACTGGTATTCTTTTATCTGGTGGCAGGACGTAAAAAACCGGAAAAAACAACGATATATGGAAGAGACGGAATGGTTATTGTTGCGTTGGCATGGATTTTATGGTCCGTATTCGGAGCGCTTCCGTTTTTCCTTTCCGGAGAGATACCGAATTATATTGATGCACTTTTTGAGACGGTTTCTGGTTTTACGACTACAGGATCGTCTATCTTGACAGACATAGAAAAGCTTGCAAATTGTATGCTTTTCTGGAGAAGTTTTACACACTGGGTAGGCGGTATGGGAGTATTGGTGTTTGTACTGGTGCTTACAAGCCTTGATAAAAGAAGCTCTATGTATCTTATGATGGCAGAGGTGCCGGGACCAGAGAAAGACAAACTTGTTCCAAAGATGACTTCAACAGCCAGAATTCTTTATGGAATCTATTTTGGAATGACAGCGGTAGAAATTATTCTGCTTCTTCTGGGTGGAATGAATCTGTTTGACAGTATGCTTCATGCATTTGGTACAGCCGGTACCGGAGGATTTTCAAATTATTCTGCCAGTGTCGGGCACTTTGACAGTGCATATATAGATGGAGTAATCACACTGTTTATGATTTTATTCGGAATAAACTTCAATCTGTATTTTCTGGCACTCATGCGTGATTTTAAGCCTATATGGAAAAACGAAGAACTTCGGGCATATCTGATTATTATTGCAGCGGCAGCGCTGACAATTACACTCAATATTTCATCCCAGTATACAAGTGTATTAAAAGCGTTCAGATATGCGATTTTCCAGGTGGCTTCAATCATAACAACGACTGGTTATGCGACGGCGGATTTTGTGGAATGGCCGATGCTCTCACAGTGCATTTTACTTATGCTCATGGTGATTGGTGCCTGTGCATCTTCGACTGGAGGAGGTATTAAAGTTTCCAGATTCTTAATTGTATTAAAAAGTATTAAGCGGGAGATAAAGCAGATGGCACATCCGAAAGCGGTAAGTATTATTCGGGTGAACGGAAAGAAAATGAATTCAGATATTATTAGAAAAGTATGTGT
>JBJFCD010000229.1:0-1897 GCA_051888795.1 Lachnospiraceae bacterium
TCTGATTCCAATCTTTCACATATCTTTTTTCCATCAAGCCCCTGATCTGCAAGTTTTTTTGCTTTCATTACAGATTGTCTCATAGTTACGGAGATTCTATGATTGTCAACTACAAATAGTTTCCCCTTATATTCCCGCGCAAATCCCTTTGCAGTCATACAGGAACCACTTAGCCCGCTTGACATAGGAATATACACTATCTGATCATACCCCATTTCAAAAAGATCTTCCCATATATCCATAACATCAGACGGGGAGGGTTGAGATGTAGAAACATCCTTCCCACTTGTCAATGCCCGATAAAACTCTTCCTCTGTCAGATTTTCTCCTTCAAAGAATACTTTACCATCAATCAGTACCGGCATCGGTATCACATAAATACCTTTATTTTCTGCTTCTTCTTTTGATATTCCACTATTCGTATCTGTTAATATTGCAATTTTCATGCTATTCCTCCAATCATCATACAAATGTTGTTATTATTAATGACAACACAAATGAAAGCAAGCATACCACTATTCCACCTGCTATTTCTTTTGCTGTATGGCGCTTAAGATATATGGAAGACCAGATAATTAATGCTACAATCACCAGACAAGGTATTATAACTCTCCAGCCCAAAAAATGAATCAATAAAACCAACGGTCCCGTAAAACTGCATGCATGTCCGCTTGCTCTATAATGTAATCCCTTATTGCATATTGTTAAAAGTACAACAGAGAAAAAATAAGTTGAGCAAATCAATAGTAATGCATTTTCTACATCTGCTATAAGTGCCCATAGAAATGCCCCACTATAACCAACAAGATTTGTAATAAATGCAAGCTTTCTCTGTCCTTCTCTACCCTGCTCTTTAAATCCCGGCAGAATCTTCTGCAAACCATATGCCAGAATAGGTACAAAACCAAGTAATACAATCGTAATAACTATTTCTAAGGTATTTCTAAAAATTCCATCTTTGCTAAAGGCTAAAATGAGAATAAGTACAGAAACCATGACCGGTGGAACTGATAATACTCTTATAGCCTTCGCAATACGCTCTTTGCAAAACATATTAATAACCTCCCACAAAGTTATTTCTTTTAACTAAAATTGTCATAGCTATCACTGTACCTCTGATAATAACAACTACCCATATCTGCCAACTAAATGGATCGAAAACGTATTTACCAAATAGTCCGTCAATGATAATATTCAGTGCAGCTCCACACATACTTCCCAAGATAAAGTCCGCAAATTCTACACCGGAAGCACCAAGATAAATGCTTGCCATATCATAAGACACTATCCCCAAAATTTTCCAACAGAATACAACAAGATAAACTATATCCTGATTAGCTAATTATCTATAATTCTCTCGTATCGTTCTGCTGCAAGAATAGTATCATTCTTTTCATCACGGTACCGAATCATGTAAAGGCCTTTTTCCAATAACTCCACACAAAGAATTTCTTTGCCCTTCGCATTCTTGATTCCTTCAATAAAAGTCGCGTCAAAAAATGTAAGCACAGGGCGATCATAACTTCGCATTCCTCTGATCACCAAATCATTTCCCCATTCACAGGATGTAATCCTTATTCCTAAAACATCAAAATCCATACATCCTCCTCTTGAATGATATCAAAATCTTCTTAATCAGCCTTTCTTATATGCCTGTTTTTCTAATTTCTTTTACTCTTTCCGAAAACAGTGTCATATAGCTCAATTGCTTTATCTAAATCGCCCCATACTTGTATTTTTTCTTCTTCAAAAGCCGACAGTATTTCTTTATCTCCACTTGCCAAATCAATCGCCGTCTCAAAATCAGTATTGATAATTAAATCTCTGTCATAATACTCATACGGCTGTACTTCTATTTGCCCATCTGCAAACTCAACATACAAGGCGCCTTCCGCTT
>JBJFCD010000230.1:0-1890 GCA_051888795.1 Lachnospiraceae bacterium
TATGATGCCATTAACAGAGTCACCAAACGAAAAGTGACGAAAGGAACGTCTATTACTTATAATACTACCTACAGTTATGGAGATGTAACTGTACAGGATGGAAAAAGTGCGCGGGAAGTACAAAGGGGAAAACAAAATCAATAAGCAAAAGTGAAAATAATGGAGCAACAAGTAAAAAAGTTTGGCAAAGAGGAAAGACAGGAAGGATTGAAGTTGAGAATTATGGAAATGGGAGGGGAAAACTTCATTATCATGAGTCGAATAATACAAAATGGTATTATAATATAGCTCGTAAATGGTTTGAATATAGTAATGGAAGAAAGGCACCATCTAGAATTCAAAAATGTCTACAAGACCCGGTAATAAAAAAGGCAATACAAAAAGCTGTCAAATATTTAGATAAATGAAAGAGGACAAGATGTGGTACAATAAATATATGAAAAAGATTTTAAGGAAGATTGATAAAAAGAATATTCCTATTATAAATGATTATATGATTGAAAAAAGATATACTGTATACGGTGAAGATTATTATTGCATTAATCAGAATTTTTGCTTTCCATATGATAAAAAAAATAAATTAAAAGGAAGAGATTTATCATTTTATGAGTGGGAAGGAAATGAGATATTTATTTCTGATAGTAAATCAAAAATTGAATTATTAGGATATTCATTAGGAGTAGTTTTTTGTTTAAAAAAACAAATGAAAGAAGAATTTTTAGGAATACCATATGATATAATTTTAACTATGGATATTCAAAGAAAGAATTCTTCGGTAACTATTCGATTTTATAAAGTAAGAGAGAAAACACACATTATAAAAAATAAGAATGTGGAAAAATGGAAACAACCAATAATAATATTTAATATAATTTAACCGAATCAAATGGTGAAGCGGATTACGAATATTCACTTGACTGATAACAGTATGGCTTAGCACTTTTCTTAAATCACAATCAATTTTTATAAAATAAAGTGAAATAGAGTCTTGTTTATGCTATAGTATCTTCAAAGCATTATTTTTCTAACATTCTTGCGGAAATCGCATCTAATATCTATCAGCATATCAAAAGAAATCTCAATGCTTGAATCACATGAATTTAGCAGAGAGATTTTGAAGATGAATTTGTTTGCAAATCAGAATCTCCTGCGTACAAAAGAAGGAGGTACACATATGGCAAACGAAAGAACCCATGACCAGCTGACACCAAACAGAGAATAAAAATCCAGGATATTTGCAATGGTGTTTAGTGAGAAAGAAGCATTGTTAGAATTGTATAATGCAGCAAATGGAACAAACTATGACGATCCCGACTTGCTGGAAATCAATACGCTGGAAAATGCGATTTATTTGGGAATGCGCAATGATATTTCTTTTATTATTGATTCCAGCCTCACTCTTTATGAGCACCAGTCAACTTTTAGCCCGAATCTTCCATTAAGATGTCTCTTATATGTTTCGGATCTGTATTCAGCGATTACGAAAGATTTAAATTTGTATGGAAAGAAACAGATAAAAATACCAACTCCCCATTTTATTGTGTTTTACAACGGAGCTGATGAACTTCCGGACACACAGGAGATGAAGTTATCTGATGTATTTTCTGTCCGAGAGGATGAAGTTTATCTGGAATTAAAACTTCAGCTAATGAATATCAATCCAGGACACAACAAAAAGTTGAAAAGTGCATGTAAGACACTGAGTGATTATGCAGAATATACAGCACGAGTAAGAAACTATGCGAAAGAGATGAGAATTGAGGAGGCTGTAGAACGGGCAATTATGGAGTGTATAAGGGAAGGGATTCTGTCAGATTTTCTAAGTAGAAACCGGGCGGAGGCGATGAAAGTGAGCATATACGAATACGATTTTGAAAAACATATGAAACA
>JBJFCD010000231.1:0-1885 GCA_051888795.1 Lachnospiraceae bacterium
AAAGAAGTTCACATATCCAAAGCGTGCGACTATAGGGAAACGTTCAAAGGAAAAGCCGGATATGTTCCGGCCAAACCAGAACTATCTGACTTACTTTCCGAATGCAGAGCTGCCAATCTCTGATTACCGAAGCACAAGAAGCAGTTGTCTGCGTGCCGGTGCTTTTATTGTGATGAGAAAGATTATAAAGGACTATAAACTGGAAGAAATACTGGGAATGTATTTCAAGGATCGTGATCTTGGTCTTTTTCTGGATCTTGCAGTGTATTCCATAATTACAGAAGATAATGCAGGTCAGTATTATCCGGATTACGCTTACAATCACCCGTTGTTTACACAAAATATGAAGATATACAGCGATTCTACAGTTTCTGCTTTTCTCCAGTCAGTCACGGAAGATCAGAATGCCGGTTTTCTGAATGAATGGAACGGTTCCAGAAATCATCGCGAAAAAATATATATATCCTACGATTCCACAAACAAAAACAGCCAGGCTGGTGATGTCGAGATCGTAGAGTATGGAAAGCCCAAGGTTGATATAGGATTTCCGGTATTTAACTACGCCGTGGGATATGATGTGAATAACCGGGAACCCTTATTCTATGAAAAATATCCGGGTAGTATTGTAGATATATCGCAGCTCAAACTGATGCTGAATAAGGCACAGGGATATGGATATAAGAAAGTTGGTTTTATTTTGGACCGCGGATATTTCTCGAAACAGAACATCGAGCACATGGATAAATGCGGATATAGCTTTATTATCATGGTAAAGGGAATGGCGGATCTGGTATCAGAACTGATTTTGAGTAATAAAGGCAGTTTTGAAAACAAGCGAAGCTGTGACATGGATGGATTTGGTGTTTACGGAAAAACCATAAAAGGAAGGCTGTATGAATCAGACCAGAAGGAGCGATATTTTCATATATACCACAGTATATCGAAGGAAGCCTCTGAAAGGCTCCGGTTTGAAGACAAGCTGAAGACTATGAAAACATATATGATGGCCCATCGGGACGAGGAATTCACCTTCGGTCCTATATATAAAAAGTACTTCTATCTGCATTATGACAAGGAAAACAAAATCTTCCTGTTGCCGGAAGAAAACACACAGGCCACAGAAAGGGAACTGGATCTGTGCGGGTATTTTGTCATCATTACATCGGACAAAATGACAGCGAAGGAAGCTCTGCATATCTATAAGAGCCGGGATATGTCGGAGAAAGCTTTTCGTGGTGACAAGACATATCTTGGAGACAAGAGTCTGCGTGTGCATTCGACTGAATCAACATCCGCAAAGATATTCATTGAATTTGTTGCGATGATTATCAGAAATAAGATGTATACCTGTCTGTTTGATGAAATGAAGCGATTGAATAAAAAACCGAATTATATGACGGTGCCAGCGGCCATAAAGGAACTGGAAAAGATTGAACTCACAAGACAGGCCGACAATGTATATCGTCTTGATCACGCGGTAACAAAGACGCAGAAAAATATCCTGAATGCATTTGGATTGACGGACAAGAACATAGAATACCGAGCGAACTGGATCAGTGAAGAACTGAAGAAAAGTATGATGAAGGAGAAACACAAAAATGGCGAGAGGTAAAAGAATAATCGGAATCGATGCAGTAAACCAACAGATCGAAGCTGCTGAAGCAGAAGTAATCAAGGCTAAAAAGAAGTATGATGAAGCAACCGATAAACTGAAGAGTCTATTGGACAAAAAGAAAGCACTGCAGACAGAGGAGCTGATGAATGCAGTCATGAAGAGCAGTCGCTCCTATGAGGAGATTCTTAGATACATTCAGTCGGATTCATCTGAAGAGCAGGAATTATAATCTATAGAAAGTCTCCAGTTTCAGTGGTCAGTGCTGAGACC
>JBJFCD010000232.1:0-8281 GCA_051888795.1 Lachnospiraceae bacterium
ATTTTGTTTCATAGTGAGTCCTCTCTTTCATAATGTTAGTTTATATTATACAATTATTTTCGGGCTTTTTCTATATTTTTGTACAAAAAATCTATTTTAAATAAGAAAAAAACACTGTAAATTTCTGGAAATAATAATTGATTTTACATTAAAAAATATGTTGTCCGATTATTTTTTATGACTGCTAAAAAAACATCAAGAAAATATTATAAAACATCAAGAAGCCATACGTTATAAAAATGACAATACATATGTCTTGTCACATGTAAAAACAGGTGTTATAATAGTTCAGATTAAAAATTGAAGAGAGGAAATGGTTTATGAATATCATTGATGAAATCCAACAATTGAAAAAAGAAAAAGATGCTGTCATCCTGGCACATTATTACGTCAGACCAGAGGTGCAGGAAATAGCAGACTATATTGGAGATTCTTATTACCTTAGCAAAGTAGCTGTTGAGCTCTCTCATCAGACAATTGTTTTTTGCGGTGTTTCTTTTATGGGTGAAAGTGCTAAAATATTAAATCCGGAAAAAACGGTATTGATGCCGGATATTACAGCAGATTGTCCGATGGCACATATGGCAGATGCTGAGACAATAGAAAAGATGAGAGAACAGTACGAAGATCTTGCTGTAGTCTGTTACATAAATTCAACGGCAGAATTAAAAATGCATTCGGATGTATGTGTGACATCTTCCAATGCTGTAAAGATTGTAAAAGCTTTACCAAATAAGAATATTTACTTTATTCCGGATAAAAATCTGGCACATTTTGTGGCTGAACAGGTTCCTGAAAAAAATTTTGTTTATAATAATGGATTTTGTCCTACACATGAAAGAATGGAAGCGGAGGAAGTAAAATCATTGAAAGAAAAACACCCGGGTGCTTTGGTGCTTTCTCATCCTGAATGTGCAAAAGAAGTCAGAGAAATATCAGATTATTTAGGAAGTACATCAGGGATTATCAATTATGCGTCAGAAAATGAGTGTCAGGAATTTATTATTTGTACAGAGGAAGGTGTCAGATACCAGCTTACAAAAAATAACCCGGAGAAAACCTTTTATTTCCCGGAGACAACACCTATTTGTCCGAATATGAAGAAAAATACGCTTGAAAAGATAGCAAATGTTCTTAGAAACATGGAAAATGAAGTATGTGTCAGTGATGAGTTAAGAGAAAAGTCAAAATCTCCGCTGGAACGGATGCATGAGCTTGCAAAATAAATCCAAAGGGAGCAAAGAAGAATTATGAAAACAGATATAGTAATTGTAGGGACTGGAGTTGGCGGTTTGTTCTGTGCTCTCCATCTCCCGGAAAATTTAAAGATTGTA
Source organism: Lachnospiraceae bacterium (assembly GCA_051888795.1). GTDB lineage: Bacteria > Bacillota > Clostridia > Lachnospirales > Lachnospiraceae > MD308. The sequence continues at coordinate 1,335 of JBJFCD010000232.1, forward strand.
ATGCTGACTAAAGCAGATGTTGAAAGCAGTGATTCATTTCTTGCTCAGGGCGGTATCTGTATGCTCAGAGATGATGAAGATTATGACAGTTATTTTGAAGACACGATGAAAGCGGGCCATTATGAAAACAGAAAAGAATCTGTTGATATTATGATTCGTAGTTCCAGGGATACGATTCATGAACTTGTGGAATATGGCGTGGATTTTGAAACAGAGAATGGCGAGTTTCTTTACACAAGAGAAGGCGCACATTCAAAACCAAGGATCCTGTTTCATGAAGACATTACCGGAAAAGAGATTACAAGTAAACTGCTTGCGCAAGTAAAAAAACGGAAGAATATCACCATATACGAATATACAACTATGATAGACTGGATTGTAGAAAATGATAAATGTAAGGGAATTATCGCCAGAAATGAGCAGGGGGAATTCCCGATAACTGCGAAGCAGACAGTTCTTGCAAGCGGAGGAATAGGAGGAAGATACAGACATTCTACGAATTTTCCTCATCTTACAGGGGATTCACTGACGCTTGCAGAGAAATACGGAGTCAGGCTGGAACATCTTGATTATGTGCAGATTCATCCCACAACTCTTTACTCAGAAAAACCGGGACGCCGTTTTCTGATTTCGGAATCGGTCCGGGGAGAGGGGGCAGTATTATATAATAAAGACCATGAACGATTCGTGGATGAACTTCTTCCGAGGGATGTGGTAACAAAAGCAATCCAGGACCAAATGGAGAAAGATGGAACGAACTATGTACTGTTATCAATGGAACACATTCCGAAGGAGACAATATTAGGACATTTTCCGAATATATATCAGCATTGTCTTGAAGAAGGATATGACGTGACAAAGGAATGTATCCCTGTTGTTCCAGCACAGCACTATTTTATGGGTGGAATTTGGGTAGATTCCGACAGTCATACTTCTATGGATGGTCTGTATGCAGTAGGAGAAACAAGCTGTAATGGTGTGCATGGTGCAAATCGGCTGGCAAGCAATTCGCTCTTGGAGAGTCTTGTGTTTGCAGAACGCGCGGCAAAAAAGATTACTTTACAGTTACAGAATTAAAAAAATCAAAGATGCAAGTGATGTGAAATATAAAGGAGAAGAAAACCATGAATAATATTACTATGACATTGCAGGCAGATCATTTGATTATGCAGGCACTTGAGGAAGATATTTCAAGCGAAGATGTGACAACAAATGCAGTGATGAAAAGTGCTGTAGAAGGTGAAGTTGAACTGATCTGCAAGCAAAATGGTATCATAGCAGGACTGGATGTTTTTAAAAGAGTGTTTCAGCTTCTGGATGAGAAGGTGAAAGTTGAATTATACTGTAAAGATGGCGAGCAGGTGAAAAAAGGCCAGATTATGGGAAAAGTTACCGGGGATATAAGAGTACTTTTGTCTGGTGAAAGAGTTGCACTGAATTATCTGCAGCGTATGAGTGGAATTGCTACTTATACAAGCGAAGTGGCTTCTCTTTTGAAAGGAAGTAAAACAAAACTTCTTGATACGCGGAAAACGACGCCGAATATGCGTATTTTTGAAAAATATGCAGTACGAGTAGGTGGTGGATACAATCACCGATATAATCTTTCAGACGGGGTTCTTTTGAAAGATAATCATATTGGGGCAGCAGGAAGTGTAAAGGAAGCAGTTAGGATGGCAAAGGAGTATGCGCCGTTCGTAAGAAAAATTGAAGTTGAAGTAGAAAATCTGGACATGGTGAAAGAGGCAGTTGAGGCCGGTGCTGACATTATTATGCTTGACAATATGTCTCCGGAAGAAATGAGAAAAGCAGTCGAGCTGATTGATGGACGTGCGGAAACAGAATGTTCAGGAAATGTAACGAAAGAAAATATTGAACGTATTGTATCAGTTGGCGTAGATTACATATCAAGTGGCGCATTAACACACTCATCTCCTATTTTAGATATTTCCTTAAAGAACCTTCATGTAGTATAATAGAGTTAACAAATGTATTGGAGGCAGAATTTATGACTGGCGCAGAAAGAAGGGAAGATATTATCCGGCAGATTCGCAGCAGCAGTGTACCGGTGTCCGGAAAACATCTGGCTTCACTTTATGAGGTCAGCCGTCAGGTGATTGTGCAGGATGTTGCGTTAATCAGAGCGGCAGGATATGATATTATTTCTACAAACAGAGGATATATTTTGAATGAACCGGTAACCGTGAGCAGGATCTTTAAAGTACAGCATACGGACGATCAGTTAGAAGAAGAGCTGTGTGCGATAGTGGATTTAGGAGGCGTTATCGATAATGTGATCGTAAATCACAGAGTGTACGGAAGGCTGGAGGCTCCGCTACGTATTAATTCACGAAGAAAAGTTGCAGAATTTATGGATGATATCAAAAATGGGAAGTCAAGTCCTTTGAAGAATATTACATCCAATTATCACTACCACAGTATTAGCGCAGACAGTGAAGAGACATTGGATTTAATAGAAAATATGTTGAGAAAGAAAAAGTTCCTGGTAGAAAGTCAAGTAACTTTGTCGTCTTAAATACAAAGGAGGGATTTATATGGCAGCTCACAAAATTATAGCAATTGGCAGACAGTTTGGAAGCGGCGGGCACGAGATAGGAAATATGCTGGCAACCCGTCTGGATATTCCGCTGTATGACAACAATCTGGTACGTATGGTGGCGGAAAAGCTGGATATACGTGAAGAAACTGCGCAGGCAGTCGATGAAACTACCCTGAACAGTTTCCTGTCGGGTTATGTTTTGGCTCCGATAGAATATTCAACAAATCTGGATGAAACAGAAAACATACAGCCGTTGAATGAACAGGTTTTTGAACTGCAGACAGAGATTATTCGAAAACTTGCAAAGAGAAGTTCATGTGTGATTGTGGGAAGATGTGCAGATTATATTTTGAGAGAGAATGAAAATTGCATCGGAGTATTTATTTGTGCAGACCGACAGGACAGAATCAAACGGATTGCGGAGAGATATGATCTGTCTGAACGTAAAGCGGCGGATAAGATTAAAAAGATTGATCGTGAACGCAAATATTATTATGAATCCCATACAGGGCAGGAATGGGGAAGCATGGATACTCATCAGGTGATTTTGAATGCCAGCAGGCTGGGAATTGAAAAGACAGTGGATGTTCTGGAAATGATTTACAGGGCATGATATAGCAAAAAATAAAATATTAGCTTGAAAAATTATCAGGCAGCATCTAAAATAGTGCTATTGGATTCATTTAGGAGAATATAAGCAGAAAGGTTTGTTATATATGGAACTTTTAAAAGATATTATTCTGGATACCAGTTTAGACTGTATAAAGATGCTGCCTTTTCTATTTGGTGCGTTTCTTCTTATAGAAGCATTGGAACATTATTCCGGAGACTGGGCGAAAAAAATGCTGCAGAAGGTTAAGATGGCAGGACCTCTTGTCGGAGCAATAGCCGGCTGCATCCCGCAGTGTGGCTTTTCGGTAATGGCTGCGAATCTTTATGCTGGTGGAATTATTTCTCCCGGAACTCTGATTTCGGTTTTTATTTCGACATCAGATGAAGCAATTTTAATTATTATGAGTAATCCAGAGAAAATTAATCAAGTCGGGATGTTGTTAATGGCAAAAATTGTGCTCGCTGTGGCAGCAGGATATTTTACAGATTTCTTTTTAAGAGACAAGATAGAAACGCTAAAAGATAATGGAGGACTTTGCAAGCATTGCGGATGTCATGAAGAAAAGGCAGGAATATTTCTTCCTGCGTGGAGACACACAAGAAAAATATTTGTCTATCTTTTCATTTTTACAGCAATACTGAACTTGTGTATTGAAGTATTGGGAATAGCGCGTTTATCGGCGCTATTGCTCGGGAATACAATCTTTCAGCCGATAATTGCATCTGTAATAGGATTTATTCCGAATTGTGCGGCATCTGTAATTCTGACACAGCTTTATTTAAATGGAGCGATTTCTTTTTCGTCGGTAATTGCAGGACTTTCAGCGGGTACAGGTGTAGGTCTGGTTGTGCTTTGTAAGGTAAATAGTGACAAAAAAGAAAGCGTTAAAATCGCAGGATTGTTGTTTATTTATGCAATTGCAGCAGGAATTTTAATGGGATATATAGGAAATTTCATAAGTTTTTAGCCTAAATTGCGCTTTTTTTGGGCAAAACAATGGGATTCTGTCAGAGAATTGCTTTTTTTTGCAGATATGGTATAATGTGCAAGTAACCAGAGCTATATATATTGAGGAGGAATTAAGTATGGCTACTAAGAAAGAAGTAACAAAAGCAGCAGTTTCAGAAACAAAAGCAGCTGCATCAGAACCAGAGAAAAAGACAGCAGCGAAAGCAGAAATGGCTAAAGCTTCTACAGAGGATAAAGTAACAGAGAAAAAGACAGCTACAAAGAAGACAGCCGCAAAGAAAGCTCCTGCAAAGAAGACAGCTGCAAAGAAGACAACTGCAAAGAAAGAAATGAAAGTGTCAACAGTTATCCAGTATTACGGAAAAGAAGTAGAAGAGAAAGAAATTGTTGCCAACATTAAGAAAGCATGGACAAAGGCCGGACATAAGGTTGGAGATATTCAGACTATGGAACTGTACATAAAACCGGAAGATGGCGCTGTTTATTATGTCATCAATGGATCAGAAGGCGGAGCAGTTGCATTTTAATTGATCAGTTGTAAGGGAACATCCTGAAGAGAGGGTGTTCTTTTTTTTGAAATAAATAATTGTCAGAAAAATAAAAAATAATACAGAAATATATTGACAAAAACAAAATAATAATATATTATAATGACATAAATAAAAAACGAACAGAGAAAATAGATAATACATAGTTTATTTCTTGTTTGTTAAATTTTAAGAAGGAGGTACGGACCGCCAAAATATTTATTTTAAATTTTTAAAATATTAAGAAAGAGGTATGGACCAATGTACTAAGAAAGTAAAAGCAATAAAAAAATGAAAGAGGTATAGTCCAATGGATATGGAAATTTCTTAAAGATGGGCATCATTTATTATTATATGTGGTGCTCATCTTTCTTGTTGTGTTTCTGCCTGTTATGGTATAATGCCTTAAGATATAATATATTGTATTAGGAGGAAGGAAATGCCTAAATCATATAATCAGAAACTAAAAATATTATTCCTGATGGATTTCCTTTTGAGAGAGACAGACGCAGAGCATACAGTTTCCATGAATGATATTTTACAGGAAATGGAAAAGAATGGAATCAGGGCAGCGCGCAAAAGTGTGTATAACGACCTTGCTATGCTAAAAGAATATGGAATGGATATTGAATACCAAAGAGAAAAACCGGAAGGATATTATCTTGCCAGTCGTACATTTGAACTTCCGGAATTGAAGCTTCTGGTAGATGCAGTACAGGCATCACGTTTTATTACTGAAAAAAAGTCCAGAAGCCTTATAAAAAAAATAGAAGGACTCTCAAGCCGCCATGAAGCGGGGCATCTGCAGCGTCAGGTATATGTAGCGGATCGTGTTAAGACAATGAATGAAAGCATATATTATAATGTAGACAAGATTCATTCGGCCATTTCCGAAGATGTAAAGATTAATTTTCAATACATGAAGTGGATCATAAAATCCGGAACAGACAGGGAGTTGTGTCTGGCAGAAAATGGGAAGAATTATGATATAAGTCCTTGGGCGCTTAGCTGGACTCAGGATAATTATTATTTAATTGGTTATGACAGTCAAAGCAGTCTTTTAAAACACTTTCGTGTAGATAAAATGGCGGAAATCAGTATACTAAATGAAAAGCGGGAAGGAAAAGAAAAATTTGGAAACTTTGATCTTGCTGAATATTCAAAAAAAATGTTCGGTATGTTTTCAGGAGAAGAGCAGGTTGTACGTATTCGTTTTCCGAAACACCTTTTGGGAGTTATTGTGGACAGATTTGGGAAAGAGGTACCGATCAGACAGGAAAAAGAAGGGTATTATATAGCAAGAATTTCAGTGTTTGTGAGTGAACAGTTTTTTGGATGGCTGACAGGACTTGGAAAAAGTGTTATAATATTATCGCCAGAAAATGTGAGAAGGGAGTATCAGTTATTTCTGGATACAATTTTAAAAGCATACTCATGACAACATTTTTAGACAAAGGAGAAGGAAGTATGGATAATGTATTAAATGTAATGGGGAAAGAAATAGGGACAATTGGGGGAGCAGATGGTCCGACATCGGTGATTATTGCAGGTAAGATAGGACAGACATCAATGATTATTTTAATTGTTATCGGCCTGCTGCTTTGCTTTTTGGGCTTGAAAGTCATGAAGGCTCTGGTAACGCTCGTAGGTTTTTGTGTTGGTGCAGGAATCGGTGTGGGAATTGGTCAGACCGCAGGATTTTCCGGTTTGACAAATATCCTTGTCATATTCGGTTGTGCAATTGTATTGGCAGCTATATCGTATTTTGTGTACAGGCTAGGGATTTTTATCACGGCATTCATTATAATTAGCGCAGTTGCGTTCACTATTATTGATTTAAATATGAATCTTCAGATATTGATCGCATTAGGAGTTGCGCTTGTGCTGGCAATTTTGTCTATGATTTTTATGGAACCGGCTGTAATTCTTCTTACTGCGTTATCGGGAGGGCTTTTTGCCGGAAGCAGTATTGTGCAGCTGACTGGTCTTTCTGACAGTATGATCATAAAGTACGGAATTGGGCTTATACTTGCGGTTATCGGTGCGATGGTTCAATTTATGATGCATTCCAGAAAAGTTGGAAAAAAAGAAAAACTATATTCGAAAAAAATAAAAGAAAAAGATTCTATGGAATCAGAAGTCGAGAAGGCGAGAATGCTTCTTGATGAAGAGGATGCAGACAGTGATTCAGGAGAATCGGACGCTTTTGAAGTGATAGAAGAAAATCTGGAAGATGATCCGGAGAATGATTAGGAGACAATATATTACGGGAGATAGG
>JBJFCD010000233.1:0-1870 GCA_051888795.1 Lachnospiraceae bacterium
GACTGCGTAACTTTATCTTCGGATTTAATTGGATAGAGTTTACCCACGATGCGCTGATAAAGTATCAGGCAATGACTTGTGGTTTTACTTTACTCCATGTTCCATTTTTCTGCAAGGTCTATTCGCCCAATCGGGCAGACTCCAGCTTAGTCCTCTTGGGTGCCCTTTTAGGCTGTGCCCTGACACCTGTCAAGGACACAGCCACTTGTGGTGCGAAGCATCCTTGACAGATGTCGGGTACAGCCTTATTTATGATCAAGAGGACTAAGCCCTTTTCTGGCGTTTTTCGCCAGCATTACAATCCCCAGATATGTGCATTGAAATACACGATTTTTTTATTCTGTACTGGCATGCTGTGTGTTATGCTCTCCATATATTTTCCCAGCTTTCCATGTCTGTTCTTTTCCGACTCCATGATCTGGCTGCTGCTCAGGATCTCATATTCTGCACCTGCCGCCGGTTGCAGTTTTTTCTCCTGATAACGCACCAGTTCAAGCATATCTCCTCCGTTCAGATAGTATGCCCTCAGCTGCGCCATCTTGGCAGCTCCCTTTACGCTCCAGCCCATCGGTCGGGAACTCATCCGGTCCGAAAGTACATGGCTCACATGCCCCTCTGTACTGCTTCCTTTTACTCCTTCCTGATGCTTTAACCGGAGCCTCGCTGCCGTCCAGTTTGACAGTATATATTCTTTTGCCTCTTCCATTCTGGCCAGTCCCGTATCCCCTGTAATGTATCCTTCCAGTTTCTCCACCAGTTCTACAAAATCTGTTTTTGTCTTTCTGCGGATCGTCTTTCTCAGTTCATCTTCTGCATCTGCCTGACTGTCTTTCATATGGCTGGTCAGCTTTGTCAGATACTTCTCCAGATGAAATCCATCCAGTACATGTATCGCACCGTCAATACGTTTTATTCCTGCTTTGATCCATCCTCCGCCATCTGAGTTTACATATATTTTCTTCACTTTTTCCAGATCATAATGATTATCCAGATATTCACATATCTCATCCCAGAACTTTTTGTTTTCCTCCCCGCTGTTCACACCACAAAAATAATACGGATTGGTCAGGCAGTGTCGTTTGCTCTTTGGTGATTCGTTTTCAATTCCCTCATAAACATAGACCAGTTTCGTGATCAGGCTGTTATTCTTCTGATGATTCTCATTCTCCGTCAGATCTCCCTTCTTTTCACGGAACTGCAGTGACACATGATCTTCATCTGCATCAATGTAAAGATAATCCACCACTTTTTTATGTTCTGGTTTTTCCTCATTCTTAGGAAATTTTAGTGCATGTATCTTATTCTTTACCGTCTGTTTACTCACCTCAGATGTCAGACTGACCTCCTCACCGCCACGGCGATAAGAACTCTGCACAGCTTCCTCAAGGAGCTTTGCCTCTGCATCTTCAGTGATTCTCTCGCCCGGATCAAGTCCAAGAATCCGATCCAGGAGGTATTCACTTTTCCCGGTAGTTTTACTTGTAAACAACGTTTTTCGGAATGTCACATCCCCCAGAGAAGTGGTCAGCTGCTTTCTGCTATGGGTTTCCACTACCCATTTTTTCAACCGGACAGGACTTTCCTGAAGCATCCGATCCATTGTTTCCAGAGACTCCTTTATCATTTCTACTCCCAGCTTATGCAGTTCATCCGTAATTCCATGGATGTATTCTGCCAGCCGCGTGGGATCCTTCAGAAATTCATCTTCAAGTTTTTCAAATCTATTGATGCATTCTTCTTCAAAATATTTTATACTGTTAACCATAGAGAACACCTTTCTTTGCTTTTGTATTTTGGTTTGGTCACCTAATACTTTATCACAAAGTGGTGTTCTCTTGTTCATTTAATCCGAATAAAATTTTACGCTAGC
>JBJFCD010000234.1:0-33841 GCA_051888795.1 Lachnospiraceae bacterium
TTATTGACATACCCCTCATCTGTATCCAAAATATCATTAATGACAAGCTGATAACCGTTACTATTTAATTGTTCAAGTAGCTCTTCTTCTTTGCTATATGGGATTAATGGATATGTAGTATCACCAAAAGACTTCACCTCCGTTATCATTCTGTTGAAATAAATATCTGGTTTATACGAAAGGATATCTGCCAATTCAAGCGCACGATAAATATGCCCCATTCCAATTTGATCATTTCCATCAACTATTATTGCCGTTTTTCGTTCTTTTAAGATCGCCTCTGCCACAAGTAAATCTTGAAAATTATCAATATCAACAGCTTCTCGTTCACTTATCTCATAAACACTAACAGATTTTCCTATTCTTGTATTTTCTGTTACTACCTCTCTTTTTGATATAACAAATGCCCCTGTCTCTAAATACCGCTTTGGCATATATTGCCGATTTACTCTTTCCTCATAATCTGGAACAAGCTTGCCATTGTTTTCAATCCATGCCAAATGAGGTTTATTAACAACAGAAATAAGTGTATCAGACTGATTTTGCATTGCCAATTCAATTGCTTGATCCAATGTAGTATATTTAAGTGTAGGTGAAGTTGGCTGCATAGTAATTACGTAATCTCCATAATAATCTTTACATGCATCATAGACAACTGTGTCGAGCGTTACTTCATCTCCACACAATTCCTTTCTTCTCCGAAGACACTGTATCCCATAAAAATTAGCCAGCAATTCAATTTCTGGGGAATCTGTCGAAACTAAAATATCTGTAATAAATTCTGATTTAAGAGCATTCTCTATACAATACGCTATCAATGGTTTCCCATTTACAATTCGGAAATTCTTATTAGGTATTCCTTTAGATCCCGCTCTCGCTGGAATAACCGCAAGTATTTTCATCCGTTCTTTTCCCTTCAAAACAAACTATCAAAATCAACACGCTCAAACACTTCTAGCTTGCCCCCACGAGTAGCATTATATATTTTAATGTTATGCATATCGGCATATGTCTTGGCGCATAAATATTCTTCCATAATCAAATCCACACAATATCTGCCATTTTTTTCTTGATCCATTAATTTCATGTGCGTTTGCACCTCATGATTAATAGCTACACTCCCATCCTTCCTCACTTCTTGCCTAAAAGAGTAATCACAACCTACAAGAAAGATTTCTTCTATCCCCATGTATATTGCTAACTGTAGAAGTACAAAAATTGAGGAACCCACACTATATGTTTTTGCACTAATATCTTCTGAAAACATCAGCTCGTTAGTTCCATATAAATATAAATAAAATAAATTATCATATTTATATCTATACTTTTCATAAAGTCCACTTCGGAAATTAGTAAACATATATTTACAATTCTCTAAAATATACTGTAATTTTTCTTCTGTATTCACGTTCTTATCAATAAATAAATGGTCAGCCCCCCAAAAACATGTAGGCCTCCATACCGTTTTATTCCACAATTGCATTGAATTATTACACGAAAGTGTGATTTCGCCGGACATCTTATCAAGATCTTCTAATGTTAAACTCGGTCCATTTCCTATTACAAACGCTCGTTGTCCCTTATAGATATTCTTTAAAGATTTATTTCTTTGTAGACTCTGATCTCCATCGCACAATAAATAATCCATTGCGTTTACCAATTCAAAATCAAATGAAATACGCTCAATTGAATTTTCCGCTACTCCCGCTCTTAATAGTTGCGCCACAATTTGCTCAACTTGATCTAAATATAAATTCTTATTAACAGCTATCAAAATATGTGCCGTCTTGTAATCTTGTACTTTATCAGGTGAAAAAATCGGATGATTCTCCTTATCTTTTCCCCATAAGCTACAATTATTATCAATAAATCCAATCCACTTTATTTTATTAATGTTTAGGAACGCTCCTACTACTTTTCCTAAATATCCTGCTCCAAATATATATATGGACTTTGATTTAGATATTTGACTCTCAGAATTAATAAAATTATCAACAACATCCTTATTATAGTTCATATTGCTAAGATAATCCTCCTCTTCATTTTTCAAATGTATATAATACTTTTCCTTTGCTGTGTTCAAATAATCTCTCAAATAGAACTTATCGTCTAATATTAGTTTATACCACTCTCTTTATACAAACACTTCAATATCTTCTCTTATCCAAATTGCATTTTCCATTGTGGTAGCATAGCATCTATACCCTTTTCTTATCATAAGGTCATCTATATTTTTTTCTCCACATTCTGTAACCTCTGTAAGAACGATTTTGATAGGATATTTTTTGTCATCCCAAGAACTAAGCACGTCATAATCTAATCCCTCTACATCCAATGCAAGAAGATCCGGAACATTATCAAAATAATTCTCTAATAGGGAATTGATATTACGAGTAAGAATTTCTATTTCTTGACACTCATATCCTTCTTCCATTTTATCCCTTGCAATTTCCTTATCAAAAGTACTATGCCCTAAGAGATGTGGGAACATATAGAACGGCAAAATTTTACCGTCCTCTACATTTACTCCACATTTTATTAAGAGATCATTAGGCCTATACTCCTCTATCAGTTCCCAGCATGTAGGGTTTGCTTCGACTAATACCCCGCGATAGTTTTTAAAAGTGGAGAACATCTCGCTTAACAAATAGGTATTATTCCTTAATACAGGATGGCAAACACCTATTTCCAAATATTGCACTGTGGTAAGGTGTAATTGTCTTAGCATTGTAACTAATATGTAATCTTCTCCACATTTCCCATTTATTCTCGGATTATAAACACAATTTCCTGTTTCTAATAATGCATATACAATTAAATCAATATCTTTTTGATATTTTTTTATTTGATCGATTATTTCATTCTCATAGATTGCGAAAAGAATAATCAGCGTCTTCCCTTCAATGTGAGATAAATAGCTTTCGTCTTTAACTTTAATCCCACAAATTTTTTGTCCTACCATTTTTCCAGTTCCATCAATGATAGCATCAAGATTAAGAAGCTGAGGATTATAATTCATTTGAAATAGCGGCCCTGTCCCCCATCCAATTACACAACTATATTTTTGTCGTATTTTTTCAAAATTTGTTACTGTCGTGTACTTCATAATATATCCCTCTCTCTTATCCAAATTAATATATATGGTCCACATAATGCAGTCTAAAAATTATGTTATCAGCTTTGCTTCAATCATACTAACAACCCTCTTAGTTGCGTTTCCATCTTCCAACAATCCCATTTCACAAAATGTATGCTCCAGTTTTTCAAGATAATCATCATAGCTAAAATTTATAATACTTTCAGATAATGACGAATTGCTTTCTGCCATTGGAAAAGGTATTTCATCATATTTCCACAATAATTGTCCTCTGTCTTCAACGTATTCTTCATAGTCATCAACATACAAAAATACCGGTATTCTCATATTCGCTGCATCAAACGCCACAGTTGAATAATCTGTAACTGCAACATCAATCGCCGCCAGATATTCATACAGATCGTCTTTGTAGCTTATATCAATAATATGCTTGTCTCGAACAATATTCGCCTTTTGCATCCGAAGAGTTAATTGAGGATGTAATCGAACAAAGATATACCAATTTCCTCCAAACTTCTCACGAAGGCTTTTTCTTAATAATTCAAAATCTATCGTAAATTCTTCAGCAAATACCTCTCTCTTTTGATTCTGACTTCCCCCTCGAAAAGTTGGCGCATAAAGAACGATTTTTGATTCTGGGCTAATATTGAACTCGTCTCTTACTTTTTTGTATTGGACATCTCTTTTATTAATGATAATGTCACACCTTGGGGATCCTGTTTTCTCCACATGTTCTCCCCAAAACGATCTTTCCCATTTATCTGTGCACCAATCCGAATTTGAAAGCAACACATCCACATTTTTTGCATCTGCTACACTTACCAATTCGCCTATTTTTGAGAATAGATTTCCACGCAGTCTTCCTACTGGCTTAAAGCCAACCGGTCCGTGCCATGTCTGAATATAAAACTGCCCTTTTCTTTTTCTTGTTCCCCAGTTCTTTCTTGCGTTGTCTACCCATATCTTAGATGTTGAAAGATGGTATGCCCTATTCCATAAAGTATTTTTCACCTTTTTGATTTCAGGAGGAAATTCTTTTTTTATATCATTGACTAGCCAAACAAGCTCATATTCTACATTTCCCGCCCGTTCTTTTGCTATTAATTCTTCAGCAATATATTTCGGATTACAACAATATCCGGCACCTTCAAATGCACTAAAGGTTATTTTGTTTTCGTGTATAGGTAGCATGCCAAATAAATAGTAAAGTATCCTTGATGCATTTGCCCTATATCTTCTTTTTCTTATATACTTCTCTTCGCTTGTTTTCTTTTTCATTTTAATAACCTATTGAATTGCCTTTTTGCTATATTACTTCTCGAAGTTTCTTAATATTATCTGAAAAATCATCAACATTTCCTTTGAACAATGCAGTTGTCCCAGCGACATAAATTGATGCACCATATTTTTTTAATTCCTGTGCCTTAATAGGTGATATATTTCCATCCACTTCAATAACTATATGTTCATAATTATTCTCTTGTAAAAAAGTATGTAATTTTCTAGCTTTATTCATTGTACTACTTACCATACTCTGTCCAGCATATCCTGGATTAACCATCAAAAGATTAATTCCATCTATATAATCCACCACCTCTTCGAGTACATATAGTGGAGTTGCTGGATTGATAGCAAGAAAGCATTGACATCCATACTTTTTCACTCTATCTATAACACGTTGAACTTGGGTAGTACTTTCATAGTGAATTGAAACAATATCATTACTGTGTATTCCTATCCAGTCAAGTTTATATTCCGGATTGTTGATCATAAGGTGTAAGTCCAATGGTATTGAGGTTAATTCACGTAAGCTTCTTATATAATCAACCCCTAATCCAAAATTTGGAACAAATTCCCCGTCCATCATATCTATGTGCAAATATTCAATTCCTTCTTTTTCAAAGATATCAATTGTTTTTTTTAAGTCGACTAAGTTTGAACACATCATAGATGCAGATATTTTCCCAGTACTCATAACTATTCCTCGTTCCATAGCGTCATAACCTTACAGTATGGTTCCGTATGATTTTTCATGATGTCCAATGCCTTCATCATATCTTTTTGATTATATGTCTGGGTAATTATATTCTTCATCTTCAATTGTTTATTCTGCATCATATCTCTAACGCATGTCCAATCAGATTGGTTACTACCATCATATGTTGAATTCCACGTGCCCTTAACTGACAACTGTTTTCTTAATATCTTCCAATATATGTCTTGTGCTAAACTAATGTCTCCGTATGGATTCCCTATCAGGACAATCTGTGCACCAATCCCTGCATATACCAAAGCTTGCTCGATTGCTCTTTTTGAACCTACACATTCAAAAACAATATCAAATGTTTCCATCAAAGAATCATTCGCCACTAAATACTCAACATTTCCTATTTCGGATAATAATCCTTGCTTACTATTGCTCCTAGCAACAATGCTCACATGAGTATAGCCAAATGCAATTAGAATCTGTGATATTGCAATTGCGATTGTTCCTGTCCCAATTATCCCGATTCTATCATTTTCAGAAATAGTAGTTTTCTTTACTGCATGTAAAGCTACTGATAATGGCTCCATAAGAGCTGCCTCTTCATATGGAATATTTTCTCCCAGTTCAACCAGATTCCATATAGGTACCTCTACATACTCTGCAAACGCACCATTTCGTCTAGATCCGATGTAATCATAATTGCTACACATTTCGTATTTTTTGCTTTTACATTGTTCACATTTACCGCATGGTATAAGTGGAAAAACTGATACTCTTTTTCCAATAATATCTTTATATTTCTTTCCTTTTACCTCCACAACTTGCCCTGCAAATTCATGTCCAGGAATCGTCGGGAAATGATACGTTCCTCGTTCAAATATGCGCGGAATATCTGAACTACATATTCCAGCAGCTTTTACCTTAACTAATGCCCATCCCTCTTGTAATTTAGGCTTAGCAACTTCTCGATATGATATATCTCCGATACCATTTAATACGTAAGCTTTCATACAGTTCTATCCTTTACGATCATTTCAAATCTTGCTAAATCTGATTTAGTCGTAATTTTAAAATTTTTATCATCTCCGGCAATCAACTTTATTTTTAATCCTTTTTTGAATGCCAGTTCAGTTGTGCCTCTTATTTTACTCAACTCTTCCTTAGAAGTAGTCACATTTACTTCATAGTATTTATGCAAATCAAATGCCTCTGGCGCTTGTCCCGAATACAATTTGCTTCTATCGGTTAGATCTGTAATATCTTGCCCATTATCTGAAAAATATATTGTGTCAGTCAATGGGAGTACTGGCATACATCCTTCATATACATCAACAGATTTCAAACATTCTTTAATCATATCTTGGCTAACTAATGGTCTTACTGCGTCGTGAATAATTACCTTATCTTTCATAGAATCAGAATATTCCATACATTTCTTTAAGCCACTATATATGGATTCCTGCCTTGTCTCACCATTTATTGCAATATCTAACAATTTACTTATTCCATATACTTGACACTCGTCTTGGATATATGTTTTCCACGTTTTCGCCGCTACAATTATAATCTTATCTATTTCGCTACTTTTTTCAAATTGTTCAAGTGTATAAATGATAATCGGTTTATCGTGCACCTTTATATATTGTTTTGGTATATCCTTATTGTTCATTCTGGATCCAATTCCTCCAGACAGTATTAGTGCATAATTCATACAATCTCCACTTCAAATACATATTTATATTAACTATATTTCTACTGCTACCATCTCTTCCCCAATCTTCTGAATCGTCCTCAACACTTCTCCCCTTACACCTCTCGGAAAGCTGTTCATGCAAGGAAACGTTTCAAAGCTCAAAGTTCCATCAAAACTAATTTCATTTAAAGCTTTTCTGAATTCTTTCCAGTCTACCCCGCCCTCCGGCTTGCTTCCAAACGTATAAGGCATCTGATGCAGATCCCCAACTCCATCATTTTCGTGAAGGTGCATAATCTTAAGGCGATTTTCTACCTGACGGATATACTCGGAAGATTCCCTTCGAACCAGTTCCATATGTCCCGTGTCAAGACATATTCCAAACAGTTCCTCTCCGGCAAGCGCATTCAGCGTATCCACATACCAGATTGCTTCCTCCGGGTCTGCGCATGTGCCCTCTGTAATTCTTCCGCCCACACCTTCGTACAGATTCTCTACGCATACACCTACATGATGCTCCTTGAGCAGCGGAATAAGCGATTGGAAATATTGCAGGTTCATCGCACGCTCCACATCAACTCCGTACTTGTACTGCATTTTAAATGGATGCATTACCACCCACGGAATCTCCATCTGTCCTGCAATTGCAATACTCTTTGGTATTACAACCTTCTGCATGTAATCGGTCACATCCGGTCTATTCGGTACAAAGATTGGATAGGGCGCATGCATCTGGGATGGTTTGATTCCATACGCCTCAAACGCCCTTTTATACTCAGCAAAATAGGCAAGCATTACATCTAGATCAGCGTCAAAGAAGGAATTAATCTTGCCGGTATAGATATCCGAGTTTTTAAGGAAAGCATCCAGGTTAAAATCCACTCTCTCAAAGCCTGCAGCGGCAATGAATGCCACTCCTTCTTTTATCCCCATCTCCGGCAATATACCTTTTGTCTGTACTCCTACATCTATCATACTTGTTTTCCTATCCTATACATAATATCTGTCGTGAAACTCTTCGTATTCTACTCCCATTTCTCGAAGCTGCGCACCAATTGCATCATAGTACATACAACAAATGACCACATTCCGGTCTTCTTCAGGAACCTGTAGAATCTCCTTTGGATTCTTGATTGGCACTCCCATGTATTCGGTGCCCCATCTTGCCTGTCCGTTATCCACCGCAAAATATGGTGGATATTTCTCTCCAAATTCTCGCATATAATCCACCAGCATCTGCCCCGCACCAAAGAGAATCAGCTTCTTATCCGGCTTACCTAGCACGCGCTCTGCAAAGGTGTACTGGCTTTCCCACTCCCTTACAAGTGCACTCTGGATACGCATAAACGATGTCTGAAGCTTTTCCGGGCATCTTGCATACAATCCTGTGGTGTCAAAAATCATCCACCCCTGGAAATCCATCCGAATAAGCCCTCCAATGATGTGATACCAGTCGGTTACCAGATCGCCTCTACCCTTTGTAAAGGTATAGGGCATCTGCTTGTCATTGTACCGTCCACCATTATCATTGGCATGAACCATGCACAGATACTCGCGACACTGGTAGAGTTGACTTCGTATATTTTTGGCAAGGAGGTTCCCATATCCGATATTGTAGCAGATTCCAACCATAGGTCGGTCACACAAGCGATTGCAGAAATTCGCAATCCGAATCAAGCCTGTTACATCCGAATATTCATTATGTACATACCCGGATGCATCATCTCCCTGGCATCCATTCTCCAAGAAAATTGGTATTCCAAAATCCTCTATCATACCATAGCATTCTTCTATCACTTCCTCGAAGATACCCGATTCACAGTTCATGGTTTCAAGAACAATATAGTTTCCCTGGTATGCTTTGCACGCCTCAAGTATCTCATACAGCTTTTCCGGGGTCAGCTTCTGTAGTGGATACAAAAAGCCTGATACGCGCAACAGGCGGTTCTCCCCCTCCTTCTTCTCATAGGTCGGAAGCCCCTCTCCTTCTATCACCTCGTAAGGAATTTCCGCATAGGAAAATCCTGCGTCTGCAATTGCCTCCAAGCTTAATGGGGCATGATACTGTACTCCTGCTAACATTTCTTTCTCCTAAATTGAATAAAGGACCTCGCATCTATGCGAGATCCCTTCTACTCTTTTTTCTCGTATCCGGCGACTCCATTCGCACAATGCAAATTCCATTTTGCTCACTATATCTTACTGTTATTTCTATTATAGTTTATCGGATACTTCATTACAAATACTTAGTTCTATTTAATAATATTACCATTTATAAGCCTCTGGACTTTTTCAATTACGCACTCATGTTTCTTCGTCTTTTTGTCATAATTAACGCTAACCAACATGATATTTCCTTCATATGACTGCAAACTTTTCGGATAATTTTTCTCTTTAATCTGCTCAATCGCTGCATCCACAGAACAATTCCATTTCAATTCTACTAGTAGTGCTGGTTTATTCGCATGCTTGGGAGTCGGAAGAAAAACAAGATCTGCAAAGCCTTTCCCTGCAGGACATTCCCGCACCACGGTATAATACTGCCTTGCCGCATATAACGCTAGAGATAACGTATAGCTTAAGGCATTCTCATCGTTATATTGCAGTATCGATGTCTCAAAATGCGCATTCTCTATTCCTTCTGCCACATACTCTGCATCCATATTCCAAATTGCCTCTAACAAATTCTTCGAATTGCGGATCGCGGTAACTACCTCTGACCATCCGGCACCCTCGATTGCATTATAGAATTCTTTGCTGATCTCCCGGTTTGGAATATAGACCTCCTCTTTTTCAAAGTCATAAGCCAGATAACCTAAATGCACCAGCAACGTCAGCACATCATCCGCATTTTCAAATGTTGTCATGTCATTGCAAAATCGTCCGGTATTAATATGTTGACGGTCGCCTGCAAGCATCCTAGTCACCATATCCTTAAGTCCGGCATAATTCATTTCAATGTAGGAACGCAAAGCCTCATAAGTCTCGGTTTTTGTCCAATAGCTGTCAAACACCCCACTGAGAGTTGCCTCTACAACCGCTTTCGGATTATAAACAGATTTTACCTGCAAAAATGAATAGCCATCATACCACGCCTTCATGTCAGCAAAGCTTCTATTATATTTTTCACATAGCTGCCGGACCTCTGCCTCCGTAAAGCCCACATATTCTTCCATCTCACGTGGATTGGTCATGGAAAACTCTAAAAACATGTTCAATGCAGAATGGCTTCCATACTTTTTGATGGGAAGAATTCCCGTCATATAGACAAGGGCTGTATAGGATTTGTCTTTTAACCAATCTCTCAGGAAATCAAGATACTGCTTCTGTTCCTGCTCCGCTCCCTTTTTTTCCCTGAAAATGCAGTCCCATTCATCGATAAGAATCACGAACGGAATCTTTTCCTGATTAAAAATATCCTGCAGCGTAAAGGTCAGATTATTCTCATCAAACAAGACCACGTCCGGATACTGTGCCCGGATATCAAATAGCAGACGCTTTTTTAGCATGGTAAGCATTTCATCCACATTTCCGCTGTTACTTAAAAACTCCTGCATATTTATACTGATGACATTGTATTGATTCAGATGTCTTCTATATCCTTCTTTTTGTGATATTTTTAACTTTTCGAACTGTCTATTTGAATCGTTAAATCTGCCGTAATAGGCGGCAAGCATATCAAGTGCCATGGACTTTCCGAAACGACGCGGTCTGCTTACGCACAAATACTGCTGATTCGTTCCCAATACGCTGTTGGTATACCCAATCAGTTCTGATTTATCGACATAGATTTCAGAATTCAATGATCTCTGGAATTTTTCATTGGTAGGATTCAGATAGATTCCCATGTAGAACACCTTCCTTTATTTTCTGGACGCATCTATATTATGATTATATCCAAAAATGGCTCTTGTGTCATTCATAAATCTCAGCATCATTCGTAAACACATCCGTCACACCCCACAGTGAAAATTCGCGCAAATCGATTCGCTGTGGCTTCTGTTCCGGAAAAAAGGCTTCGATTCCATTCCATGCACGAACCGGCTTTCCCTGCCAACGCTCGGGGATCGCACAATCCAGTCCTCCAATGCTGGGATGAAGTGCCTCTGCATTTGCATAATCGCCCCATTTGATGCAATCGCTTAGCTTTGTTGCAAGCATGCCGGTCTTACAGGAGGCATCCAGTTCTTTCATTTTCTTAACGGATTCTGCCCAGAAGGAGGAATAAATGATATATGCTTCCAAGTTATACTTTTTAACCAATTCAAGCGTTTTTTCTTCTATCCCCTCATAATGAATGACACTAGTCTTTAGTTCAATATTGATCAGCAAATTCTTCTGTTCACAATATGGCTTTAACACTTTAAGGACTTCTTCTAATGTCGGAATGCGAACTCTGCTTTTATCCGGAAAAAGCTCTTCATTGACACCTCTCATTGGAATCTGCTGCAATTCCTCAAGGGTATAATCACATAGTCTGCCTTCACAGGTTGTAATTCGTCCGAGCGTCTCATCATGAAATACAACAACCCGACCTTCTTTTGATAGCTGTACATCCAGTTCGATTCCCTTTACTCCTGGAATCTTTGCTGCCTCTTCAAAGGCAAGCAGCGTATTTTGTGGGTATTTCATACACATACCACGATGCGCCCAAATACCCACCATCGCCTTCTCTTGCTCTGATGCAGCTTTTCTAAGAGGGACATCCGCCTGAAGGAATTGCTCAATTACATGCACTGCACTAAGTGTCTCTTCTTCTGTAACACCGGCTCCAATTGGCTCTCCTTCACAGTCTCGAATAAATCCTATAATTTCATAGATTAGACCTGCACCCAGATAGTCAAATTCATACCTTTCTCTTCTGTTCGGATCTTCATAGCGCACTTCAAATTTTTTCGTCAGCCACCATGGGGATTCCGCCAGAATATAACCCTTTGTCCCTGAGATAAGCAGCTGTCCTTCCGACTTAACACCCAGTCCCATCTTGGCAGTTGCCATACCATTTTCGTAGGTAAATATCAGCTTTGTATATTTATCTACGCCATTCGGTGCGTGAATAGATTGTGCCTGTACTCCTGAATAATTCCACCCCATCAATTTAAAAATTGGAAGCATGCAGTATGCTCCCAGCTCTGCTACGCTTCCACCGGTTTTGACCTCCATTAATTCCCGATTACAGGTACTCTCCAGCTTTGTAAACGCCGCCTCCACATCACAGATTTCGCCAATTACACCACTTTGCGCTACTTCTAGCAGCTTAAGAAATCCCGGACAATAAGAAGTCTTTACTGCCTCCCGAAGTACAAGTCCCTTCTCCTTTGCCAGGGCAAACAATTCCTCTGCCTCATCCAGTACAAGGGTCATCGGTTTTTCACACAGTACATGTTTTCCTGCTTCAAGGGCGGCCTTTGCGTACAGATAATGTGTCTCGTGCGGGGTAGCGATATATACTGCATCGCACTGATTCCATAATACATTCAAATCCATTGTGGCAATTGGACTTTTTTCAACACCATAATCTTTGCAATATGCAGATACAAATTTGTCTGCGCTACTCTCATGGGGATTATAAACACAGGTCAGCATTGCATCCTGTGTCATCAAAATGTCCTTCACAAATCGTTGTGCAATTCGACCTGTACCAATCATTCCAATTCTCAGCATCTTTACCAATTCTCCGCTTTATTTTTCACACCAAATTAGGCTGTTCTACAGAATCCTTTTTATGACGCTTTTTCATAAAGAGTTCCACGATTTTTGACATGGCAATAGATTCTTGCTCTGTTAATTTATAATCCTTCTTGCCTGTTCCATTTATCTTACCTATGAACTCACTAATCTCATATCGCAGACCATCTCCCTGAAAAGATGGTTCAAAATGCTCAATGTCATTAGGATCTTCCCTTCTCACATCAAACTTGTGAGTCAGCCACCACGGAGATGGTGCCAGAATATACCCCTCAGTTCCTGCCATTACCAGCTCTCCTTCCGATTTCACGCCTACACCCATTTTTGCAGTTGCCATACCCTCTTCATAACGCAGCTGAATTTTCGTATACAAATCAATTCCATCATCTCCCAAGATACTGTCAATTTGCACATCTGAATAATTTGTTCCAAATATTTTAAAAATCGGAAGCAGTGTGTATGGTGCAAATTCCAAAAAGGCGCCTCCGTACTTGGCATCCGTTCTCTCTCTGGAGCCAACAGTAGCAAGTCTCGTATAGCAAGCCTCTATGTCCCTTATTTCTCCGATTTTTCCGCTTTTCGCCACATTAATCAGCTGTTGGAATCCTGGACAATACGCAGTCTTGATACCCTCCATCAACACAACCTTTTTGTCTGCAGCCAATTGGTATAATTTGACAGTTTCTTCATGCGTAAAGGACAGTGGTTTCTCACTTAGCACATGCTTTCCATGTTCCAGCGCCACTTTCGCATATTGATAGTGCGTTTCGTTTGGAGATGCAACATAAATCGCATCCACTTTATCCAAAAATTCATCTATATCATCGGAATATGTAGGAATTTTTTCTTTATCTTCAAAAATTACTGCACTAGCCTTTTCTGGATTATATGCACATTCGATTTCAAGACCACTGACGTATTTCGCTTCAGAAATGAATCGCGGCGCGATGCGACCAGTTCCTACAATTCCCATTCGAACGATTGGAAATTTTTCCTTTCGAATCATAGTAGAGGATACATTTGCCGTTCTCTTTAAATAAACCACTTCACAATACTTTTTCAGATAATCATAGTGACCCTTCCAATCAGATCCCAAAACAAAGATATCTACCCCGTACTTTTGGATATCCTCTATCTTTTGTCCCTCATGGTCTTCCACTATAATTTCATCTGCAAATCCTGTCTTTCGGACATTCTCAATTCTCTCCAACAGCGGGTCTACAACATTCACTTTACCTCTAGCCTCATCAAAGTGTTCTGTTGTAACTCCTACTATCAAATAATCCCCTAGCGCCTTTGCTCTCTCCAATAATTTGTAATGCCCTTCGTGGAACAAATCATAGGTTCCATAAGTAATAACCTTCTTCATATGTACTTCCTCTCCGTAAGAAACTACTTTTCGCCAAATACATTGGAATGAATAATGTATTCCATTTGTTCGTCTGAAATCTCCGTTTTAAATTCCCTCTCCATAACTTCTTTCAGTCCCTCTATCTGCTCTTTATAAAAGGGATAATCATGAGAACTTCCAACATTTTTTGGTGTCATGTAATCTGCGCCATAATTGCACTTTAATATTCCGTCATATCCCACCGGGACAGGAACCGTTGTATTTTCAAATGGCATATCTATATACTTACTATACCACATCTTATCGCAATGATACCAATCCCAATCTGCTGCTAAAGCCAGCATACAGCTTACTTCTTTTGTATCTTCATCCATATAGTATGCAGACAAGGTATCAAATACCTTTTTTACCTCATGGCGCAACCGATTCGAATAATTGATTGGCACTCCAAAGGTACTTTCAATCTGCTTTATAATATCAAGAACTTCGTCGGAATATGGTCCTTCCTCCGGGATACTCGCTTCCACTTTTAACAGATATTTTAAGGAGCAAACTAACTGATCCAGTTTCTTTTTGTCCGCAGGAATATTATCCACAGGGAAAATATCAATTCCCACAACATATGGGCAGTAGTGAAATTTTTCCAAAAAGGATGGGGCAAAATTGATATGTCTTCCATTGATGATTCGTGCTTTTACAATGTCAAATGTCGGATCATTGTATACACTCTTTATCTCATACCAGGATTCAAGAAGTGCAGGAGCCTCTTCTAGAAAGCGGTAATAGTCCTTTCGAAGCATTCCTATATCAAGGTCATCATCCCACGGAATAAACCCCTGGTGGCGTACTGCTCCAAGCATCGTTCCCCAATCTGCAAAAAACTGAATATCAAGCACTTTACATACTCTTCGTATCTCCTCAAGCACTTCTAATTGGGCAGCCCACGCTCTTTTCATCATCCCAGAGATTGTAAATCCATCCCTTGTTTCATCCTGAAAATAGCTCTCATCAAATATCAACATATTATCCTCTTCTCGCTTCTACTTCAAAAATGTTGCCAACATATCCGAGACAATGACTATGTTATTTTCCATCCCGTCAAGTTCTCCTAAATACCTCATTGCACTTTCTCTTAAGGATTCTCTAAGACACACCACAATTATCGTGTCATTTCCTAATTCTACTTCATCTAAATGTGATACTGGATAATCCGGGAGTTTTTCGGGATTTTCTGTTTCATCATGCACTATCAATCCTAAAACAGGAAGCTTTTCGCTTAATAGAGCTCTATACATACGACGGCTATCATTTCGCGCACCATATATCCAAATCTGATTATAGGCCTTTACTTTCTCTAGGAATTCGTTCTTTTCTGCACAAAGCTTTTCATAATCATCTTTTGTCCCGATTGTCGGTTTTTCTGAAACCGTATTTACAACCACACCAATCCCCATCCAACGATTGGGAAACTGAGAAAAAACCACCTTAGGCATCTGTGGAGTCATGGTACAGACTTCTTCCCAAGTTTTTACGCTTCCTCCACCTTCTGCATCATACTCATGGGCATAAATGTCATGGAAGCATACTAGCTTTTTTGCAAAACATCCAACATTTGTGTAATCCTTCATAGAGGCTTCATAACTATGGTCTGCGTCAATAAAGACAAAATCATATTCCTGTCCGACAAAGTCATCGCTCGTATGTGGAATTTGTTTCCTAAGGCAAGGCAGGACCTTTTGAAATTCTTCGTATTCATCCAACCCATCTACAATATCCACCATGTTGTAAATCAAATCGCGGTTTTTCCGATACAATGTCGCACAAATAAAGTAAGAACTTCTTCCCCTCCATACGCCGATTTCCATTGCGGTATGTATTTCCTGATTAGATAGAAATCTACAGAAGCTGGCAATTTCTCCTTGTACCTGCATCATGCCATTTGTTGTGTATATCCCAGCCTCGTCCAATTCTACAAGCCATTGAAACGGATAAATACCATATTCTTTTACAATATTCATCCAAAATGAAATTCTTTCTACTTCAGAGTCCGAAGCCTGTAGGATTTTCTTAATAACTTCAATTTGTCTTAATGTATCACTCATTCTCTATTCCCCCAACATTTCCTTATAGCCTATCGGAACAGGTATTGTTGTATTTGAAAACGGTAATTCAACGGATTCCTTAAACCACACTCTCTTATAAAGTATATCCAAAGAAGCCTGTACATCGGCTCCGGAATACAAATACCGACTATCCTCCCGATAGACACTTGTCAGCCGATCTGCCGTTACAAAAAACTCATTTCGAAGATTTCCCTTTGTAGATATTTCTATATTTACCGCATTCTTCCATTCTTCTACAATTGCAAGCTCTTCATTCGAATACGGAGGCATGCTTCCAACGCTTTTTGCAGTAGATAGCAGGCCTTTTATCAGCATTTTTCTGGTCTCTGCAACTGATTTATTATCCTCATAAGCATCCAAAACCGAAATATCAACCCCCACAATATATGGGCAACCATGAAAACGCTTTTTGTATTTGTCTTCGTCATCCTCCAGCCCTGCAGATAGAATATAGCAACGTAAATCCTCATGGGATGTATTTGTATAGATACTTCTATAATCAAACCACTCTCCCAGTTGTTTCTGAATCACATTCATAAATGTTATATAATCTTTGCGTCCTATCGCAAGATGAATATCTTCAGACAAAGGTCCATAATTTCCATATGCCATTGCATCAGAAAGAGTTTGCCCTATTGCAAATATCTTTAAATTATTGCACTTGCAAATCCGTTTTATTTCTTCTAAAACCTCAATCTGTGCTGCCCAGATTTGCTTTTTTTCTCGTGTTATTTCTACTCCATCTATGAATTCATCTGCCAAGTATTCCTCACTAATAGCTACACTTACTTGTTCTTCTCTACTTAAGAAATTCAAATAGTATTTCGGCCCAATTTCTTGAATAAATTCATTTGCTGCATCTACATTCCCATCATACTTTGCATTTGCAAAAGATGACATAAGATTCCCATAAAATGGATAGTCATGTCCTGCACCTTTATTTTGTGGAACCATATAGTCAGGGCCATATTTTTTTCGAAGTAATTCATCGTACCCAACCGGAACCGGTATCATGATTGTTTCAAAAGGCATCAGAATTACATCAGAATAAGTCTCCTTAGAAATATAGTAATCCATTCCCACACCAAGGCATGCTACCTGTGTTAGA
Organism: Lachnospiraceae bacterium; assembly: GCA_051888795.1. Classification (GTDB taxonomy): domain Bacteria; phylum Bacillota; class Clostridia; order Lachnospirales; family Lachnospiraceae; genus MD308. The sequence continues at coordinate 17,048 of JBJFCD010000234.1, forward strand.
TAGTCTGAATCCTCATCCTTATATAAGGATGATACTTCCTCAAATAAAATGTAAAGCTCCTGTTCTGTAGGATTTTCCTGAGAAAATGTAATCTGACAAGCGTTCTGAATTTTATCCAAAAATCCTCTTAGCATGATTACACCTTGCAGATACTCTTTGCTCGTTGGCAAATATTCTTCCATTTCCTCTTTCAAATGACAGGCCTGCGATATCGTACTGAGCACATCATACTGTTCTTCTTCTAGCTTTTTATTACGCGGAACATAATCAATGGTAAAAATATCTACTCCGGCAGTAAATGGGAATCCATGATAATCTCGTATCTTCTCTCTTTCTGTAATAACAGAGGTACTATTTACCACTTTTATCGCATGAGCCCCCCAGTTGGGATCATTATATATACTTAAACATTTCAGCTCATTCTGACAGGTATCAACAATATTCATAAAATGCTCTAAATCCGACCGCATCATGCAGATATCAATGTCATCATCCCATGGAATAATACCCTTATGCCGAACGGTTCCAAGAAGAGTTCCCCAGTCCGCAAAATATGGAATGTCATATTCCTTGCAGATTGTGTCGATTTTATGTAACACCTCTAGTTGTGCAGCCCACGCATGCTTCATAAATGGCTCTATATAAAAGCCATCTCTTGTTTCACCTTCAAAATATTCCTTTGGAAATCTTAACATACATATTCCCCTCTACAGCTTCAATATCTTTTTGTAATCCTTCGGAATCGGTATTGTTGTGTTCATAAACGAAACTTCAATGATTTCTTCAAACCATTCCTTCATAAACAATCGATTTTGCTCTATATTGCCCTCTGTCAGGATGCGCACACGGCTACCTTCATTTTGAAAGTTTGCTTTACTAATTCCATCCACTGCCTTCAAAAATTCCATCTTTAGATTTTTAGTCACGTCAACTTCTATTCCAGCCGTATCCTTCCATTGTTTTACCACTTGAAGTACCGACTCCTCATTCGTTGGTCCACTTGGCATGCTTTGTGATGTCTTAAGCAAACTATGAAGCAAAGTACTTCTTAAGTCTTCCTGTTTCATATTATCTGATATTTCGTCTATGCTCGCAATATCAATTCCCACAATATGAGGGCATCCATGAAATCTTTTTTCATATTCTTCTTTGTTACATAGATATCCATCTGTCATCACATAGCAACGCAAATCTTCATGCTCCATACTATAAGCAAGATTGCGATAATCAAACCATGGGTCTAATTGTTCTTGCAATATAATAAGGAATTTATCATATTCCTCTCTTCTCATTGCAAGATGAATATCCTGCGTTCCGCTTGTCAGGCCTTGCTCAGATATAGCGCAGTCTAAGGTTTCATCTATCGCAAATACATGTAGATGATTATCCTTGCAAAGTCGCTTTACCTCTTCTAGTACTTCTAATATTGCAGCCCATATTTGCTTTTCTTCTGTATTATCTTCAAAATAACTTTGTTCAAATTCCAATACCGGTTTTGCTGATTTACGTAAGAATTTGTGATAATACTCGGTAGAAATACGTTTTATTCGCGCTTTTGTCTGTTCAAAGGTTTCCTTTCCATTCTTTTCGTTGATGTGTCTTAGGTAAACATTAAAAAAAGGATAATCATGCCCCGGATCAGATTTTTGGGGTATCATATAGTCTGTTCCATACTTTTTTTTCAGCAGAAGATCATACCCCTTCGGTACTGGAATTACAGTATTTTCAAACGGCATATATATGGTTTCCTCATATGCCTCCTTTGGAATATAGTAATCCATATCCACCTGCAAACAACCAATCTGTGAAATGTAGTCCGCATCCTTCTCTCCATATAATGCCCCCACTTCCCCCTCTAGAATATAGAGCTCTGTTGCAGAAGGATTGCCCTGCGAAAAAGATATGTGACAGACATTCTCTAATTCTTTGACTCGTTTCTTGTATTCCTCTAACGCTTTCGAATATTCAGCCAAGGATAATTGTTCCTTCTCAATGATCTCTAATAATCCTCGTGCTTCAGCAATTAGCTTGTATACATATATCTGCTCTTTTCGTAGCGCATCGTCTCTTGGAACATAATCTAGAGTAAAGATATCTACGCCTCCGCCAAACGCAAATCCGTAATTTTCTTTTATCTGTCTCCGTTCAAGATACGATGCAGCAGGGATGGTTACATAAGCAACTCTTGCGCCTCTATCAGTAGGACAGTTGAATTCATTTATACAAACAAGAACATCGTTATAAGCCTCTATCACATCATAAAAACGGTACAAATCTTCTCGTTTCATACAAATATCTATATCGTCATCCCACGGAATATAACCATGATGACGTACTGTTCCAAGCAAGGTTCCCCAGTCAGCCCAATATGAGATATTATGCGCTTTACAAATTTGATCAATCAGATTTAATACTCTTATATTTGCAGCCCATGCGTTTTTTATCATAGGCTCGATATAGAACCCACATCGTCTCTCTCCGTCAAAAAAACTTATATTATTATCGAATCGTTTTTCATTCAGTTTGAGCATTCCCTGTGTTGCTTGGTTTTCATTCGTATCTTCTATTTTTGGCAATATCATATCAACTGCCTGCTTTACCATCATCCAACCCGGCCTGTGCTCTAATAGGATATCCTGCAGTTGTTTCTGGTTATCAAAAGACAGCAGTTTTTCTACGCTTTTCAGATTTTTGCTTTTTACTGCACTGTCTAATCCTAAGCATAACATTTTATCGATATACTCCACTTGGAAAAACGTATTTTTTGAAATTTGATTTTTATGAAATATATCTGGATTTTTTTTATATTCTTCATATAAAGCAAAGACTTCCTCTGCGACAATGCTGGCATCCTTATAATTTTCCAAATGCCAAAATGCAGTCAATGCATATTGCATGGTTCCAAAAATTTCATACATATGCATTTCTTTTGCAAAAAATTGTCGGCAATATTTTTCCATTGCTTTCCAATCTTTTTTTTCTTCCAAGCAGTGCAATAGTGCAGTATGAATCAAATCCCAATATTCGGAATCACTTTCCTTTTGTAGCAGAGGTATTGCAACTTCAATTGCTACATCCCATTTTTTTTGCGGAAAATAGTTTGTAATCAATTGATACCACATCCGCATATCCTCCGGATGCTCGCTACATTCCAGTTCCAACAAAGCTTGATTTCTTTCATATTTTGTTTGCTGTATATTTTTGTCAACTACAATGTATCCATAATGACGTACAAAACTACCTAATCTTTTTTTCCTTCCATCATTTCTCATATCCGGATTTGTGTACGCTTCATGTATTCGATGCTCAAAATGCAAGTTTGGCGTATTTCGTAAAATGCGATCCACCCAATGATCCTCAAAGCAATTTTCCTCATATGCATAATAGTTTCTCTGCACGTAACATGCAATCCCATAGTTATCGCACTCGCCAGATTGAAAAAAATCTATAATACTTTGAGTATCTTCAAACCACTCATCATCATCCAGATACATAAACCACTGACCTTTTGACTCCCGCAGTCCAACATTTCTGGCTGCAGAAAAGTCATTACACCACGTGAAGTCTATGATGTGATCTGCATACTCTTCAATGATATTTCTTACTTCTTCTCCACATCCTGTATCTGTTAGGATTAATTCTGACGGGATGCTTTTAAGTAATGGTTGTATGGAATCTAAGCATTTACGTACCGTATCCGGTCTATTGGATATTAAAATGGATATAGATAAAACTGGGTTTGTCATATGATCCTCTTCTATATATTTTGAAAAGGGGACCACAAACGTGATCCCCTAAACTTTTACATTTTCATGTTAATAAATTCTACTGAAGTAAAGAAAGAACTCCCTGTGTAGACTGATTTGCCTGAGCAAGCATTGACTGACCAGCCTGTGTAAGAATGTTATTCTTAGAGTACTTAACCATCTCATCTGCCATATCAGTATCACGAATACGTGACTCCGCTGCCGTTACATTCTCAACAATGTTGTCTAAGTTGTCAACGGTATGCTCCAGACGATTCTGAACTGCACCATATTTAGATCTCTGATCGGATACATTCTGAATCTCATTTGAGATTGTTGTAAGCATTGTTTTTGCAGTTCCAGCTGTAATAGATCCCAATGCTGTAGTTAAGGTATAGGTATTAATAGTGATATCTGTGGTATCTGCCTTATATCCAGTAAAAATATTTACAGACGATCCGGAAAGCAACTTCTTTCCGTTGAAATCTGTTGTAGATGCGATACGCTCAATCTCAGCCTTCAGTTCTGTTAACTCATTACTGATAGCCTGGATATCCTTTGATGCATTTGTACCGTTTGCAGCCTGTACACAGAGCTCGCTTGCACGCTGTAACATGCTGTGAACTTCCTGTAAAGCACCTTCAGCGGTCTGTACTGCAGAGATACCATCCTGTGCATTTGTTGATGCACGGTCAAGTCCTCTGATCTGCTTACGCATTTTCTCTGAAATAGAAAGTCCTGCTGCATCATCTGCTGCACGATTGATTCTGTATCCGGAAGATAACTTCTCAGAACTCTTTGACTGCTGATTAGCTGTGATGTTTAATACTCGGCTAGCATTCATAGCCTGCATGTTATGCTGTACTACCATAATAATTTCCTCCTTGAATAAAAAACATATCCATATTATTTTCTACTTTTTCATTTATTAGGGTCAGGCACCGGTCTCCTTACAACCCTCCGTAAGCATATCCTTTGCTTTACAAATAATATATCGGACATATTGCCAATCACTTAACTACCATTTTAAATTTTTTTTGAAATTATTAATAGCTTATTAATAGCTTTATGAGTTCCGACCCTGCGAACTGCAATAGAAAAGGGCCACACTTTCGTGTGACCCAGTTTTTAAGTATTGTGTACGAATACTTATACAATTTAGCGAATTCTAGATTACTGAAGTAATGAAAGAACTCCCTGTGTAGACTGATTTGCCTGAGCAAGCATTGACTGGCCAGCCTGTGTAAGAATGTTATTCTTAGAGTACTTAACCATCTCATCTGCCATATCAGTATCACGAATACGTGATTCTGCTGCCGTTACATTCTCAACGATGTTGTCTAAGTTATCAACGGTATGCTCCAGACGGTTCTGAACTGCACCGTATTTAGATCTCTGATCAGACACGGCCTGAATCTCATTTGAGATTATTGTAAGCATTGCTTTTGCAGAATTAGCAGTAATAGATCCCAAGCTTGTACTTAAGGTATAAGTATTGATGCTGATATCTGTAGTATCTGCCTTGTATCCAACGAAGATATTTACAGATGATCCGGAAAGTAATTTCTTTCCGTTGAAATCTGTTGTAGATGCGATACGCTGAATCTCAGCCTTTAATTCTGTTAACTCGTTACTAATTGCCTCGATATCCTTTGATGCATTTGTACCGTTTGCAGCCTGTACGCAAAGCTCGCTTGCACGCTGTAACATGCTGTGAACTTCCTGTAAAGCACCTTCAGCGGTCTGTACTGCAGAGATACCATCCTGTGCATTTGTTGATGCACGGTCAAGTCCTCTGATCTGCTTACGCATTTTCTCTGAAATAGAAAGTCCTGCTGCATCATCTGCTGCACGATTAATTCTGTATCCAGAAGATAACTTCTCAGAACTCTTTGCCTGCTGTCCAGCTGTTACGTTAAGAACTCGGCTAGCATTCATAGCCTGCATGTTGTGTTGTACTACCATAATCTTTTCCTCCTTGAAATAAAAACTGTAGCTTCCTTGCTACATGTGAACTTGTTATAAGGTACTAAAGTAACAGCCGTACACTCTGTTTCTCTTTCCCTTTGTAACTTATATATCGGAAGATTTTTCCGATACTTAACCCCCAATGAAAAAATTTTTCTTTGGGGAAATTACCAAAATTTTTCTGCCTAGTGCTTTCCATCCATAAACTGGGGATCTACATAGTTAAGCTTCGACATCGTCTTATAATACTCATTCACCGCCACACTGCTTTTCCGCATGGTCTTTACCTGTTTTTTTACGCTGGCAAACTTCGAGGTCATCAGATCCTTATTTCTAGCTTCCTGAGCCTGAATCTCAATGCTCTTATCTGTCACACTGCGGATATACTGCTTCATCTCTTGAATCTGGTTGGCATAGACTGCCTTGTTACCTTCCAGTTCCTCTTTCATCCTGTCAAAAAGCTTTTGGAAACCACTATCCAGCTGCTCCAACTGCTCAATCAGATTCGCCTTCGCCTCCACGGTTGCATCAAAATCCTCTGCGTTTCCATTGACATCCTCAAGGATTTCTCTCTGTCTGCGATTCTGATCTATAATCTCTTTTAGCACCTGCTCCTTCTTCTTTAAGCTCTGGAGCATAATATCCACATATTGTTCTGACATGTTCTCTCCTATGATACCTCAACCTTTGATATATTGGTGTTTGTACCATTATTTGTAAGCCGCATAACTTCCTTCCAGGTATCCCGCATGGTCCGAAGGTGTCCTAGTACCTCTTCTAGTATTTCAGGATCCTTCTTAAAATTGGCTTGAATCAACCGGTCCATAAGATAACTATACACCCGATCAAAATCCTGTGCAACCGGATACTTCATATTAAGGGTTGCCTGAAACTCACCTATGATGCGCTCGGTCTTCATGATATTGGTGTGGGCTTCCTTGATATCTTTTTTCTCACATGCCACAATTGCCCTATTGCAGAATTTGATGGCGCCCTCATAGAGCATCAGCGTAAGCTCTGCCGGTGAAGCATATTGGATTTTATTGTTGGCATATGCCTGATATCCCTTGTTTGCTGTCATTTTTTAACCTCCGTGTCACTTTTCTTTTACTGGAAATATCCGGAAAGCGATGACTGTGTGCTGTTTAGAGTCGCCATAGCCTTCTCCATTGCAGTAAATTTCTTATAATAGTAGTCTTCTCTGTCCGCCAGCTTGTCTTCCCAAGTCTTAATAAGTTTCGTGTAACTATCTAAGTCCTTTGTCATTTGCTTGTCATTATATGCTGTATAAGCAGAACTCATTGAAGTAGATTTCATCTTGGTATCTAATGCCTTATACAGATTTGTAGATAGCTGTTTGAAGAAATCTACAACCGTATCCGGATCCGAGTTAATCATTGCCATGAGTTTATCGTCTTTTCCGGAAGTTACATCATCGTCCTCATCTCCATCAATGTGATATGCATATTGTTCATTCTTTGTGGCATTCAGATATCCTAGAGTCTTAATTCCAAAGCTAGACAAAGAATATGTTTTTCCTCCCACGTCCACCGTCCCCATCATGGCATTGGTCATGGCATTAATGACGCCTGATACTGTACTATCGTGGCGAAGAAGAGATCCCTTGATTTTCTCCTCCCACTTCTCAATTTCTTTATCGGACATCTCCTCCTTCTCTTCTTCCGTAAGAGGCTCATAGTCCTTGACATAGTCTGCATTATACTCCTTGCAGAGCTCGTTGATGACGGCATTGTACTCTGAGAGGAACTCCTTGATCTTATCGTAGATTCCCTGTGTATCCGTCTTTGTACTGATAGTGATGGCATTTTCATCTCCATCTCCCGTAATACCCATGGCGGAAACTGTAATACCATTTACGGTAATATTATTGGTATCGCTGGTGTATTCCACACCATTCAGCTTGATTTTTGCATCGCTTCCGTCAATCTTTACCGCTGCTGCTTCATAGTCAGAGTCCGTGAGCACTGCTGCTCCCGTCTTTGCGGTCTGAATCATCTTATTGAGAGCGTCTGCATATTCCTGACTATTTGTGTCTAAATCTGCAAGGGATGCTACCGCATCATTTTTATCCATGATGCTCTTCTGCTCTGTCTGCGTTTTTACAAGGTCCGTCAACTGTCCGATATAGCCATCGGTAAGTGTCTTAACCGCAGCTGCTTTATCTGTGGAGGCATCTGCATAAGCGGTCTTGATCTCATTCATCAACTGTGTTTTACTGTTATCTGCATCCTTTTCTTCTTCAGTCTCGGCATTTGCCTGCTTCTCAAAAGAAGTAACGGTAGCAAGGTTTCCGGAAAATGTGGAAAGAATAGACTCTGCGGAAGCCTTCGCCTCTTCTTCCGTCTTTCCATCAGCCTTTAATTTCTCGGCAATTTTGGTCTTGTACTCCTCGTACCGATCTACGGCGCTCTTTATGGTCGTTTGCTCTGCACCACTTTCGTAGTCGTAGCTTACTTCGCCGATCTTTACAACATCTTCACCGTTTTTAAAATCTCCGGTCAGGGTATCGCTTACATATTCCTTCCCATCTTTTTCTATATAGTACTGTGTCTTGGTTCCGTCCTCGCCGTCTGAGACTTCTCTGCTCTTTACCGTATAGCTGATTTCATTTCCGTTCTCGTCCTTTTCGGTAGTTTTTCCGGTAATGACTTCATTTGCAGCGTAGTAGTTAACATTTTTTGTAAGATCAGCGGTATCGCCTGTATACTTAATCTCATTATCGCCATCTTTTCTGACGTAGGTGCCATCTTCCTTCTTCGTATAGACGTTACTATCCTTGTCTACATAGGTCTCGATTGCCTTTATGTAAGAAGTCGTTCCATCCTCGTTCTTCTTCGAATAAATGGCATTTCCATCCGCATCAGTCTTTGAGATCTTGGTATATTCGGTTCCATCATCTGCAACGACAGTATTTGCCCGTGCAGAAGATGACATTAAAGCCAGACTGTTGAAAATACTGTCACCGGACGAGATTCCATAAGTGGAATAAAAGTCCTGTGTTGCAGAATATGCGCTTCCATAGCTCTGGGCTGCCAGCTTAATATTATTAATCTGCGTAGTTACACTATTGTAAGCGGAAGTAGCTGCCTTATAACTACTAAGGGCATTCTCGATATTCTCCTTAATCTTACTTTCGTCCGTGATAATCGCACCTTCGGCAGTCATCGCATAGGTTCCGTACTTTTTGTAGGTAGCCTGGGTTGCACTATCTTCTAAAGAAGTGGTAAGCCCCAGAGCTTTTAAGGCCTCTAGTCCCTTAGAATCCCCTGCAATCAGGTTAAAATCATTCTTCACACCGGTTTGCTTTGAGCTGACAAAAATTCGGTTATTTGTGGTATCAAGGGACGCATTTAATCCCTGCTTTCCCAGCTCTGTGGTAAGCTCTTCTATTGTAGTAGATGCACTGACTGTGATGGACGCACTTGTGCCATCTCCTTTATCCACATTGATGGTTCCCTCCCCACCTGTATATCCAAGCTCTGCAAGGGTTGTAGATGTGCTTGCCGTGGTGGAAAGCTTACCTCCTGTAAGATATCCGGATTGCGCAATGCTTAGGATATTCAGCTTTTGTGTTCCTGTTACTGCTGTATTGGAAGCAGATACAGATGCCTTTGTTGCGTCGGATACCGTTGTCTTTTTTAAATTATAGGAAGTAGACCAACGCAGATTACCTACCTTATTGTACAAGCTGTAAATATTGGTATTCAGACTCTTCCACTTTTCCTGTGTCCACTCTAACGTTGTCTTCTTTTTTTCATAGGATTCTTTTTTTGTCTTTACATCCATTACCAGGGCCTGGACAATACTGTCGGTGTCCAGTCCTGAATTCATTCCTGATATACGAATTGCCATATCAAGCCCTCCTATCTTCTCTCATCCACCATGAGTCCTGCCATTTCCCATACCTTTGCAATCATATCAAGTGTTTTCTCCGGTGGATACTCCTTGACCACTTCCTTCGTGTTCTTGTCTACGATCTTGATAGTGACGCGGTTGGTCTCCTCATGAATACCAAAAATTGCCTCTGAGGTATTAATCATGTTCTTATTTATCTCTTCCACAGCCTTCTTTATCTGTGCGTTTTTTGCATATGCCTGCTGTCCTGCAGCCTGGCCTTCTGCCCCGGAACCGGCTCCGTCTCCGCTTGTCTGCTTAGTATCTAACGAGATCGTATCTGCTGCAAGCTGTGCCGATCCTTCAATATTTGCGCTATCATTCTGTTTTGGCTGCGCTTCCACCTTTACTTCAGCAGTTGATACACTTCCCTGATATACCATTCCTGCTCCGCTGATTCCTTCAATTCCTGCCATACTTTTGCACCTCCATGTGATATTTGTCGACTTTTCTAATTCCTTTATCGGTACAAAAACCCGGAAAGTTTATAACCTTCCGGGTTTTTTCTTAATTTTTTATACCAGATTTTTTAGCACTTCAAAGCTGTTTGCGTTTATGGATGCTTCATTTTCCTTCTGAATCTGCAGATATACCTCTTTTCGATAGATTGGTACATCCTTCGGTGCAGAGATACCGATTTTAACCTGATCTCCGCGAATCTCAAGTATTGTTACTTCTACATTATTATTGATTACAAGAGCCTCGCCCTTTTTTCTTGTTAATGCCAACATCTCTATTCACCTGCCTTCTCTGTCTTATTTTTTATCAGGTGCGCAAGAGAGTACTTGATTGGATAATCATTTTCTACAATTACCTGCACGGCCTTATTGTTTTTCGTGTTTACAAGAATCGGTGCCTGCAGATTGCAGGTAAGCTTCTCGATTTCTCTTGGCACGGTTACCGTGACAAGAGTGTAAATATCTTCGTCACGAAAATCCCCTAATACGGAAGCCACTTCAAGATTAATCTTTGGCTGATAATCGTCAAGTGCTTTGTGGGGTTCCATAACCGGAAATGCAATATCTCCGTCATCCATGGACTGGAACCACATAATGGTCCGATCCTTTTCCTCCTTCTCCTCATCAAAGATGAGTGCAAAGTGCTTCAGTTCCGGGAATCCGATCATTCCCTTTTCCATGGTAACAATCTTCTCATCTTCAATTTCGATTGTACCAAAAATTCTTGTTTCTGCCTTCATGGTCTTTTCTCCTTTCGTCTCCGACGATTTATTTATATATTACAAATAATTGAGGAGCGTCTGGTCCCCTATCTTTGCTGCCGCTGTAAGACTCGCCTGATATGCGTTGTAGGCTGCAGTATAATCAATCAAAATATCAGAAATCTCCCGGTCTTCATTGGAGGATTTTAGCTCCTTGATAGTCATCTGCTGATTCTCTACACGGTTCTTGGTCATTGATAAGCGGTTCTGCATACTTCCCACATTGGTAATAGCGGTATTGATCTGGGTCATATAGTTGTCAAAATTTGTGATGTACTGCTCATAGGTCTTCTGCAGATTGTCATTGGCGTAATCCAATTCCTTCTGCGCTGCATCGAGATAGGTCTGTAGCTTTTCCTGATCCTCCGGGCTGGAATACTTCTCCTCCTCCATCATCTGCTTGATCTGCTCGACCTTTGCCTCTGCATTAAGGGATTTTTGAACAATATTAATCATTTCCTTTGTATCCCGCTGGATACTGGTGTCAAACACATCACTTGCCTGGGTGTTCACGGTAAGGGTGGTGCTTGCGGCAATGGTATAGGAAATCTGCTGATCCTCCTTGGTATAGGTTACCCAGTTATCCTGATTGTAGGGATCGGATTTGTCGGTGCAGTTGTAATAGTATTCCGGGCGCAGCTCCCCGGCCTCAAATCCGGTTTTGGTATAGGTCACATCTATGTTCGCATGATTACTTTTCATAATCTGTGCCACATTTTCTCCAAATATGAACTCACCGGTTTCCTTAATGAAAACAACCTGATCGGGCTTCACCTGTTTCACTCCTGACGGAGTCGTTATCTGGTCTGCTTCCCAATCCGCTTCTGTCTCAAAGGTAATTACATCCTGCTTTATCACCTGCTCCTTACCATTTTCATCATAATAAGAGTATGAAAAAGCATCCACTTTACTTACAGAATCATATCCCAGACGAATACGGTCGTAAGAATCTTCCTGTATGGTGGTAGTGCAGGCATCGCCTATGGTTACCGGCACTTCCACATCTCCGGTATAGTATCTTTTTGTTTCCAGATCCTGATAAGAAAAGGATTGCTCTATCTGGTACGTGGTATCTGCTTCATCCGTGTCAAAGGTCAGGTTTGAGGAGGTACGATATCCGGTAAAAATGGTTCTTCCGGAATAGTCCGCATTTCCCTCCGTATAAACCTGCTCGGAAAGTGACTGCAGCGATTTTAAAATAGTCTGACGATCATCTGTTGAAAGTGTATCCGTAGAACCGTTTACACACTGGGTACGGATGTCGCTGATCAGCGTGTACATATTGTTGAGTGCTGTATAGGTAACATCCAGCCAGGCTTCCGCATCCGGGATATTGTTATCCACATACTGATTGATGTGGGACAGACTTGTCCCCAACCGAAGTGCACGAATGGCGATAACCGGGTCCTCCGATGCCTTGGAGATTTTTTTCTGGGTAGTCATCTGTGTATTATATTTATCAACAAAAATCTTGTTTCCATTGATATTGCTTTTTGTGTTGCCTGTAATCATGTTATTTGTAATACGCATGACATTTACCTCCTGTCTCTACATACCTATATTTCGGTAGAAACATTAAAAATCTTTATACTCCGGTTTCATTGATCAGCCGGTCATACATTTCACTCATAACCGAAATCACCTTAGAAGCCATATTGTACGCATTCTGGAATTTGATCAAATTGAGGGCTTCCTCGTCTTCATCTACACCGGATACGGACATTCTCTGTTTTCCGACAGCTTCCTCTAAATTGCTGTAATTAGAGAAAAAGATCTGGGATTTCTGGGTGTCTACCGTGATATCGGACAGCATGGTTTCCAAAAATGCACTTGCTCCGTCCCCGCGGAACATGGTGACATCATTCTGCAGCTTTTTCAGCTGGTCCATAAGGTCAGAGGCTTCTGTTCCGTTTACGGTGTCCTTCGTTGTTGCAAAATATCTTGGGTTTCCGATGGACTTCGTGTTTACTGCTGCCGTTGATGCGGTAAGCATGTAATAGGTATTGTAATGTGCAGCCGAATGGGAGTCTGATCCAATGGTATAGGTTCCGGCATTTCCTATCGTTTGCTGCACAAACGCGCCGGTTTCCTTGTCCTTTGCCCAGTCGTCAAAATTATACTCGATTCCGGTTGCAGTAAGTGCAGTAAAGAAGGAGGACATGGGATTTCCGTCCAGATCTTCTCCTGTCCGCTCAATGTCGTTGAACATCTGCATGAAATTGCGCAAAAATTCATTCATCTGCTGCTGATAATATGGGATTCCCATTCCCGTAATCGCCTCGCCACAGGTCAGATATTTGTCGTTTAAGGTTCCGTTTATAACAAATTCATCATCTAAGGTTTCCTTCAGGTTAAAGGTATAGGATGTAATGTTCCCGTCTGCATCCACTTCTGCCGTCCATCCATCGTATCTGTAGGATACATTTCCAACGGTAAACTGTCCCCTCTGGGCGATGTCCAGTGCATTGATATTTGTTACATTGGGGTTCTGGATGGTGACGGTCTGGCTGGTAACCTTTGTGATGGTTCCGCCTAAAGCAAAGTTATTATTTCCGTCTCTGGTTTCAAAAAGTGCTTTGAGACTTCCGCTTGCGCTGGTTGTGGTGGCGGCGAAATTCATCCCCGTATCCGACCATACGATATGGTATAGTCCGTCAATATCGTTCTGGTTATTGTTATAGTCCTGGGAAACGCATTCCAACGTGCGGTAATCATTTCCATCCACCAGCACCTGTCCGTTGATGATTACCGTAAATACCGTTCCTCCCAGATTATCTCCGTTGGTGTTCTGCACCTCATACTCCGTTGTTTCCACGCTGACCATCTTTGAAAGGTCATCCAAGAGGTTTGCCCGTTCATCCCGAAGCTCGTTTGCATGTCCCCCACGGACTTCAATAGAGTTGATTTCTTTATTTAATAATGCAATTTTTTCACTGATGGCGTTGACATCCTGCACCTGGCTTTTGATTTCTTCGTTCACATCTTCCTGCAAGGAGCTTAAGCTTGTGGATAGCGAATTGAAAAATGTACAGAGAATCTGTGCTTCGTTAATGAACTGGTTTCTTACGCTCTCATCTGCGTTGTTGGTGGAAAGTGTATCCAGCGAGTTGAACATATCTGAAAATATGGTCGAAAAGCCGTTCTGTGTGGAATCGTCCTTGAAAAAGTCTTCGATCTGGCTCTGGTAATACAGCTTCTGCTCATACAGACCGAGACTGGAATTATTTCCTCTGTATTTGATGTCGTAATACAAATCCCGCTCCTGTGTAATAGCGGTTGCCTGCACACCGGTTCCAATACTTCCGTAACGTGCGGTCACGCGGAGTGCTGTTGTAGATTCCACACTGGTTGTCTGGCGTGTATATCCCTTTGTCTGTACATTCGAAATATTATTTGCTGTTGTATTGATGGAGGTCTGAAATGTGGAAAGGGCACTTGCCCCGATATTCAGTCCGAAAAATGTAGAAGGCATGGCACCCTCCTTTCTTAGCGTATCGTTATACTAATCCGCTTACGATTAAGTTGGTCATCTCACTGATGACGTTGATGTATCGGCTGGCGGCATTGTATGCTGCCTGATATTTAATCATATGTGTCAGCTCTTCATCGGAGGAAACTCCGGTTACCTGAAGTCGCTTATTGTCCAATGAGGTAACAGTTGTTGTAAGCGTTTCGCTCTCGTTATTATAGATATTTCCAAAATTTCCAAGATTACCGATGAGCTTGTCATAATAGTTTTCAAAGCTGCACAGTGAGTTATCTTTTGGAGTAATGGTAAGTCCCTGATTTTCCCAGATTGCTACCAGTTCCTCTGCCAGGCCATAGTTAACGGCACCGTCCTGTTTCATGACCGGAAGTAAAGATTCCTCCTGAAGGAGTGCATCGTTGACTTTCACGCTTCCGATCTGATACATGGTGGAGCTGTCATTTGGGTCTTCCTGATTGAAAACGTATATGGTTTTTTGCATTCCGTTTTCGTCTTTATAATTTACCGTTGTATACCGGTCACATCCGATTCTTGAAAAGATCTCCTGTGGTGGGAACTTTCCATCTGCCCCGACAGAACAGTTTTCCACATCAAGTACAAGAGTCCCCTCTGCTGCCACCAGCTTACCTGACGCATCATAGATGCTCTCTGTAAGCTCCGTGTTCGGACAGAGCAAATCATTGATGGAAGTAATTACGGAGTGGAATAAGAAATCGATCTGTGCCTCCGTCTCCATCATGGTGGAGTCTTCCACCTTCGCATAGGAATCGGTGGTAACCATATCAGTATACCTTCCATACTCAGAGCCTCTCATATACAAAAGAGCCTTAACCGAACCAATGTCTGTATTCATTTCAGAGGAGATTTCCCCCTCCAGATTGTATACCTTATAGTACTGTTCATGGGGGATATCGGAAAGCTGCGGCCAGTAAGGGGTATAAAAGCCGGTTCCGTTATCTGCTTTTAACTGGATATTGTTGCATCTGTATTCTGTAATGAATTCTACATCCTGAAAATCCAGCCACAAAAATCCCGTTGCATCCTCCCGGAAGGATACGGTTCCATAGGTTGACAGTTCATCCACCAGGGAATCTCTCTCATCCCGAAGGGTCATAGCAGTCTCAATACCGGCGCCCTCTATTTTCTGAATTTCCAAATTCAGCTCATAGACACGATCACCGATCTCATTGATCCGCTCGACGGCTTCTTTAATTTGTTCGTTCATGTTGTCCTGGTAATCCTGAAGATCAGAATAAAGCGCCACCGTCCTTGCTACGAAGAGTTCGCTTTTCTGAATAACCAGATTCTGATTTACCGCATCTCCGGGGCCCTTTGCAAGCTCCTGGAAAGCCGTATTCAAATCGGTGATACTCTGCTTAAACTCTTCTCCGTCAAGCTCCTGAAACAGATCCTCCACCTGTGCAACCGTGTCGTAACATGCTCCGTAAAAGCTCTGACGGCCGTTTTCCTGACGATACGCTTTATCTAAGAAGATATCTCTTGCGTGTACTACGTCGCCAATGGACACACCTAGTCCGGCCTGCTGAACATTGACACCGATAGCTTCGCTTTGAAATGCATTATAATGTTTATCTGAAAAGATCACCTGCTGGCGTACATAGCCTTTGGTGTCTACATTTGCTAAATTGTTGGCAGTAACGTTTAATGCATTCTGTGCACTCATAAGTCCTGAGCTGCCGACAAAAAAGCTTCCAAAACCGTTTGCCATACCTACTTCCTCCTAAATCAGTTACTGCTTTGCATCAAAGCCACTGCTGCCAAGCAAAGAACCCGTACTGTAAGCGTTCTTATTGTAATTGGCAGTCTCCGGGGCCTGTCTTAAGCTTCGGAATAAAGTAAGGTCAAATTCGGTTAGTTCAATTGCCTGTTTTAATAAGGCTTCATTCTGCTTGTTGAGGGCTGTTGCCTGTGTTGCAGTCTCAAGCAGACGGTCGCGTGCGACCAGAAGCTTCTGTTGAATATCCGGCTGTGTATCCAGATATCCAATTAGTTTGGTTACCGTCATCTGCTCATCGTTTTTTCCCAAAACGCTGGCAATGTCTTTCAGTGTCTGTGCCTGCTTATTGCCATAGCTAAGCAGAGAGTCACTAACGGCCTGTTCCAAGCCGGTAAGCTTCTCAAGCGCCGGTACATCTGCTGCAATTAAAATGTCGCGCTTCTGTCTGGCATACTCAAGTATTTCCTGATAAAGTTTTTCCTCTTCTACAAGAACGCTTACAAGCTCTTCAACTAAACTGGCCACACCAAATCCTCACCTTTTACAAAATTGCGTTGTACTTTTCAAGCAGCTTGCTTGCGAAGTCACCCTCGTCCACCTTATAAGTTCCGGCCTCAATCCGGCTCTTAAGTTGTGCAACTTTGCTCTCCCTGATGTCCGAAGCTTCTGATACTGCGTTTTTTGCTACCTGGAAATCACGTCCTGCCTGGGAAATCGTTAC